>NZ_VSRV01000001.1:2400000-3000000 GCF_008122525.1 Marinomonas sp. IMCC 4694 | reverse complement strand
GGTGTTAAGGTGCTCACTCCTATGCTGGCTTTTAAAGGAGCACCGCCAACAACAATGTCAGCCATTGAGCGATGTAAGCGGTTGCAAAACGATAGCGCATCAGCTTCGGTGATATTGGTAAGCAAAATCAAAAATTCTTCGCCGCCAAAACGAGAAACAAGGCCCATCTTTTCCATGTTATTTTGCTGCTCTATTGATTTTTTGAGTAAGGTGCCAAGCGCCATTAACACTCTATCACCTTCTAAATGACCATAAGAATCATTGATTTTTTTAAAATGATCGATGTCCAGCAACAATAAAGTGACTGTTTGCCCCTGTGATGCGGCTTTTTCAATCGCGTGGGCACTTTTGTGTTTCATTTCCCTTCTGTTTAGCAACCCCGTGAGGTCGTCAAGGGAGGCCAGTATATTCACTTTCTCTAATGCTTCGGTCAGTTTTTCACGGGCTTTTATCAGTTCGTCGTAGAGCTGGTCTCGTTTTGATGAATTAAAAAAACTCCAGTATATACAGCCGTTTTCTTTAACGGTTGCGTTTACTGTAATGGGGATCCTTTTGCCATTAGCGTTAAAAATAGTGAGTTGCATTTCTTCGCACATTCTCTCATGTGAAAGCGTAGGGACAATGTAGCTCTGAAAAAAAATACTGGAGGGCTTTGTAAACAATACATCAAGGTTTTTACCAATAATATCCGTTGTTTGCCATAATAACTCGGTTGTGAAGTACGCGTTTACATAGATAATCGTCCTAGATGCGTTGGTTATTAAGGCCCCATTTGGGAACCTGTCAGCAGAGTGATGGGTGGCATGCCTTACAGAATTATGGTCTGTCATAATATGGTTGTGTCACTGTGGTTGCGCGTAATTCAAAATGGAGCCAATTATTTTGTCAGAATGTGTCATGTGTAAGCAATGGCCATCAGCCGATATGATTTCTAATGAGCTATTCGGAATTTCGTTGGCAACAAATTCACCAACCGATATCGCGGCCAACGCATCGTTGCGACTTTGAAATACGAGTGAAGGTTGCTGGATGTTTTTAAGCAAATCTCGATGGTCAGACAAAAAAGTCGCTGCAGCAAAGTTCTTCGCAATAATGGGGTCTGTGGAGCAAAAACTACCGGACAGTTCTCCTACTAATTCATCAGAATGAGCGTTTCCAATAACAAGAGGCGCCAAATAATTCGCCCAGCCAATGTAATTTTTATCCATTAGATTTAACAGTTCTAAAAGATCTTCTTCCTCAAACCCACCCCGATAATCGGGAGGGATGTTTAAGAAACAAGGAGACGGACACACCATAACAAGCTTGGCAATAAGCGACGGTTGTTTGGTGGCTACAATGCCACCGATAATGCTGCTAACAGAATGCCCGATAAAGATCGCCTTAGTCAGTTCCAGTGCGTGGCATATTTCAATAACATCGTCCGCGTAACCCTCGAGATTTTGATAACGTTGAGGGCTGTATTGAGAAATGTCTGATGCGCCAGAACCCACATAATCAAACAGCACAACTGTAAAATGTTTGCTTAATTCTGGGGTTAAAAAACGCCACATATTTTGATCACAGCCAAATCCATGAGCAAGAATAAGCGTTGTTTCACCGGAGCCAATTATATTGACATTATTTCTGATAAGAATCTTGTTTGGGCTTAGCACAGCATCACTTCCTTATTCTGTTAATGGTGATTTTGATCATCGTCGGTGTAACCGGTTTCGAGAAAAAGAGGGCTTTTAAACGGCTATGCTTACATTTTAGTGTGGTCACAATAGCACTATTACCTTCTTTTATAGTAGGACGCTTTTCTTAGATTGGCTGAATAATTCACGTTTTAATGAAATTGAACTTAGAAAATGGTTCAGCGATCTGCTTTTGGCTACTTTATTTCGCCTCTCAAAGCACGCTAAAAACAACTTTTTTGTTGTGTTGAGTTGACGGGGTTGCTCTGTGTATTTAATCCACAAATTTAATGCGTCTACAGTGTTGAAAGGTTAAAAGCTGACCCCATATACCCAGCACAAGCAAAGAATTGTTTCTGTAATTTGGAGTTAAATAATGAGTGAGCAGCAAAAAAATCCTAATGTAGACACGGAGCACGATGTGAAAAGCGACATGCAAAACGACGCCGTCGAAGAAATTTTAGAGCCTGCTGAAGGTATTCTAGAAGAGGCGATTGAAAACGACGAATTGGCGAAAGCATTAGAAGAAGTGGCTCAATATAAAGAAGCCGCATTGCGTGCTCATGCCGACGCTCAAAACGTGCGTCGTCGTGCTGAACAAGACGTCGAGAAGGCACACAAGTTTGGTTTGGAAAAATTCGCCAAATCCATCGTTAACGTCGCCGATAACCTTGAGCGCGCCTTGGCCTCTGCTCCGGCTACAGGCGAAGCCGATTCAGTCCGTGAAGGGGTTGAATTAACGTTGAAAGATTTGCTTGAAACGCTCGCGCGTTTCGATGTGCTTGTCGTTGATCCACATGGCGAACCGTTCAATCCAGAATTGCATCAAGCCATTACGATGGTGCCTAACCCAGCACTAGAAGCCAACACTGTTATGGACGTTGTGCAGAAGGGTTACACCCTAAGTGGTCGCTTACTTCGTCCTGCTATGGTTGTGGTTTCAAGCGCGGCTTAAAAATACTGTCATTTTTTTGACACTGGACGCTTGAAAAAATTTTAAGCGTACCCAAATACAGAATTATCATTGAACAAACGAATTTATTGGAGATACAAACCATGGGTAGAATCATTGGTATTGACTTAGGCACAACGAACTCTTGTGTTGCTGTATTAGATGGCGAAAAAGCTCGCGTAATTGAAAATGCGGAAGGCGATCGTACCACCCCTTCTATTGTTGCTTTTACGGAAGACGGTGAGGTCTTGGTCGGTCAATCGGCTAAGCGCCAAGCGGTTACTAACCCGACTAATACCTTGTATGCGGTTAAGCGTTTGATCGGTCGTAAATTTAAAGACGACGTTGTTCAAAAAGACATCTCTATGGTGCCTTATAAAATCATTGCAGCAGACAACGGCGATGCTTGGGTAGAAGTGAAGGGCGACAAAAAAGCGCCACCACAAATTTCGGCTGAAGTATTGAAAAAAATGAAGAAGACAGCGGAAGATTACCTAGGTGAGAAAGTCACCGAAGCGGTTATCACAGTGCCTGCTTACTTCAACGACTCTCAGCGTCAAGCCACGAAAGATGCGGGTAAAATTGCCGGTCTTGAAGTAAAGCGTATCATCAACGAGCCAACAGCGGCGGCGTTGGCGTACGGTCTTGATAAGAGTGCTGGCGATTCTACGATCGCGGTATACGACCTTGGTGGTGGTACATTCGATATCTCTATCATCGAAATCGCTGACGTAGATGGTGAGAAGCAATTCGAAGTATTGTCTACCAACGGTGACACTTTCCTAGGTGGTGAAGATTTTGATATGCGCGTTATCGAATTCCTAGCGTCTGAATTCAAAAAATCGTCTGGCATTGATCTGCACAACGATCCGTTGGCACTACAGCGTTTGAAAGAAGCGGGTGAAAAAGCCAAAGTTGAATTGTCTACTTCTTCTCAAACTGAAGTGAACTTGCCTTACATCACAGCAGATGCTTCTGGCCCTAAACACTTGAACGTGAAATTGACACGCTCTAAATTGGAATCTTTGGTTGAAGAGCTTGTGTTGAAATCGCTTGAGCCTTGCCGTCAAGCACTAAAAGACGCTGAGCTTTCCGCTTCTGATATCAACGAAGTTATCTTGGTGGGTGGTCAGACTCGTATGCCGCTTGTGCAAGCGAAAGTCACCGAGTTCTTCGGTAAAGAGCCACGTAAAGACGTAAACCCAGACGAAGCGGTTGCGATCGGCGCGTCTATCCAAGGTGCGGTATTGTCTGGCGATGTAAAAGACGTATTGCTTCTAGACGTAACCCCTCTGTCTCTAGGTATCGAGACAATGGGTGGCGTTATGACGGCTTTGATCGAGAAAAACACCACGATTCCTACTAAGAAATCGCAAACGTTCTCAACGGCTGACGACAACCAAAATGCGGTAACGATTCACGCCCTACAAGGTGAGCGTAAGCAAGCATCGCAGAACAAATCACTGGGTCGTTTCGACTTGGCTGACATTCCACCCGCTCCACGTGGTGTGCCACAAATCGAAGTAAGCTTCGACATCGATGCCAACGGTATCTTGAGCGTATCGGCGAAAGACAAAGCGACAGGCAAAGAACAGTCTATCGTGATCAAGTCTTCTTCTGGTTTGAGCGATGAAGAAGTCGAAAAAATGGTTCAAGACGCGGAAGCCAACGCGGAAGAAGATCGTAAGTTCGAAGAGCTTGTACAAGTTCGCAACACGGCTGATGGCATGATCCACGCGACGCGCAAAACACTGGTTGATGCGGGCGATAAAGCAACAGAAGAAGAGAAAACAGCGATTGAAACAGCGATTACTGAGCTTGAAGAAGCGCTAACGTCTAACGACAAAGAGAAGATCGAAGAGAAAACCAATGCGTTGACTCAAGCATCAGGCTCTTTGGCTCAAAAGATGTATGCTAATGCCGATGCTGGCGCACAAGCGACAGCCGGTGACGCAGCGAGTCAGAAGCAAGACGACGCAGTAGACGCTGAGTTTGAAGAAGTCAAAGACGACAAAAAATAAGCGTTAAACCTTATTTCATAGCCCTTTAGTTGGGGCTGTTTACAGAAAGCACGGTTTAGCACCGTGCTTTGCTGTTTACAAATTTTCATAATGAATACGTTAGTTATCCAGATTTATAAGTTCAGATTTATACGTTCAGATTTATAAATTTAGACATTTTCAATGTAGATCTTTTAATTCAGGAATGCCTGCGATGAGCAAAAGAGACTATTACGACGTTCTTGGTGTTGCCAAAGACGCGGATAAGAAAGACATTAAAAAAGCTTATCGTTCTTTAGCGAATAAGTACCATCCAGACAAAAATCCAGACAATCCAGAAGCCCTAGAAAAGTTCAAAGAATTGGCGGAAGCCTATGAAATTCTATCTTCTGAAGATAAGCGCGCGGCGTATGACCGATTTGGTCACGAGGGCGTAAACGGTCAAGGTGGCGGCGGTTACGGCGGCGGAGCCGGAGCTGGCGGCTTTAGCGACATCTTTGGTGATGTGTTTGGCGATATTTTTGGCGGTGGCGGCGGTGGCGGCGGTGGCGGTCAAAGTCGTACCCGTCGCGGTTCAGATTTACGTTACACACTGGAACTCGACCTTGAGCAAGCGGTTTGGGGATGCGACGAAAAAATTCGTATACCAACATTAGTCGGTTGTAAAACCTGCGATGGCTCTGGTGCAAAAAAAGGTTCTTCACCAAAGACGTGTGGTACCTGTGGTGGCGCGGGTCAAGTGCGTATGTCACAAGGCTTCTTTTCCGTTCAACAGGCGTGTCCAGAGTGCCATGGTCAAGGCAAAGTGATTTCTGATCCGTGTAATGATTGTCATGGTCAAGGTCGTACGCAAGAATACAAAACCTTGAGTGTGAAAATCCCTGCCGGTGTGGATACGGGTGATCGTATCCGTCTCACAGGTGAAGGCGAAGCTGGAACTCATGGCGGCCCATCGGGTGACTTGTTCGTTCAAGTATCGGTGAAACCTCATGCGATATTTGAGCGCGATGGGGCAAACTTGTACTGCGAAGTGCCAATCAGCTTTACGACAGCCGCATTAGGTGGCGAAATTGACGTACCAACTCTTGATGGTCGTGTGCGCTTAAAAGTCACCGCGGAATGCCAATCGGGTAAATTGTTCCGTTTGCGTAACAAAGGCGTTAAGCCTGTGCGTGGTGGTCCAGTGGGCGATTTGATTTGTAAGGCAGTGGTGGAAACGCCGGTGAATTTGACGTCTCGTCAAAAAGCCTTGTTCACTGAATTGGCAGAAAGTATGGGGGAAGGTACGGATCATTCTCCCAAGCAGAAAAGCTGGTTTGATGGCGTAAAGCGTTTTTTTGATGATATCAAAAAGTAACGCGGGTTGATTTTACGACAGTAAAACACAGAAAGGCGCTTATTTAGCGCCTTTTTCTTTGAGTAAATAATCAATGTGATTGCGCAACAAGTTAGCGGCATTGGTGAAGCTTTTGTTGTTAGGGATAATAAAGTCCGCTTTGCTGCGAATATCAATGGTTTTCAGTGCTGCTTGACGCACATGACGCATATAGCGGCTGGTCACTTCGTTCACATCGCGGCCACGCTCTGCAATGTCGCGTTTTAATCGTCGCACTACTGCAATGTCCATGTCGGTATCCACGTACAGCAAGTAATCCACTGCGTCACGAATGCCCGCGTCTTGGAACATCATATGCCCTTCTACTAACACCACGTGCGTGGCGGCGAGGTTACGATAGCCAACACGCTTGTGTTGAGAATGATCATATACAGGGATCTCGTTAGGTTGTTGGCGGTTTTTGCAGTTGTGTATTGCCAATGTCAAACTTTCAAGGTCCAGGGAGCTTAAATCATCGAAGTTGTACACGTCGGGGTCGATACTGCCGCAGCCATTATAAAAGCTGTCCTGACACAATATGGTGATCTTATCGTCTTGGCCTTCCGCCAAAAGAGAGCATAGGCGGCTTTTTCCACTGCCCGATACGCCCGTAATGCCAATTACAAGAGCCATTGTTTACCTCGATTAATAATAATTTAATACTTCTTTCATCTATGAAGAAGAGAATAGGATATTATATATCAGGTTTGACTCATTTTGCCTGTCAAACCGAATGCTAAAACGCCAAAGGAACGAGTGAATGCCAAGAGTGGGTTTTGTATTATTTGTAATGACCGTACTGTGTATGATAACGATTGTAAAAGCGGAAACCTTGAGGAAGCCGCACTCTTATCACGCGGCCGAGTTGTTTGGGTTGCCATTAAATAATTTAATGTTGTCGAGTTTAGAAAAACAGATGACCGACATGGGAATGAGCCATTACCCCTCTTATAAAGAAGGTATAACAAATTATAGCTTGGGAAATGAGGGTATTTTAGGCGTGACGAATGCCGAAATTTATTCAAGCAAAGCGGGTTATGTTCGTGAGGCTCTCTTGTCTGGTGTGGTTCAAAGTATGGAAAAGCGTCGCGCTGTAGGTAAGTTATTAGAAGGCAAATACGGTACACCTACTCAGGGTCATTTAAACGAGGGTATCGGTCGTTCAACATGGCGCTTCACCGATGGTACTGTGATTGAGCTGCAGAACACCACGTATTACGTGTCTATAAAGTACGCAAACCAGCCGCCAGAAGTCGTCAAAAATAAGCCTCATTCTGGTAGAATAGACGTTCAGGCCTTAGCCAAAAAAACAGGTCGGATCTCTCCCCTATAAACCGTTTCTTAATGATATTTTGCTATGTTTCTATTGGATTTAAACTTGCGCCTTGCCCATGTCATTCAGCCCTATGTCAATGATATTTCCTTGGCATTAGTCGCGACGTGTTTGGTGGTGTATGGTGACAAGGTAAATGGTTACCTTAAAAAAGTCGTCTCTTCTTGGGTGTTTATTGCACGTGTCGTGGCGTTTATTTTGATGTGTACGTTTGGCTATGGTCTACTAACCTTGTGGAGTCAGCCGTTAGTTTATTGGGGTATTATGCGGGTTGATCTTGTCTATCGCCCGTTGCTCATTTTTGGATCCTTTTGTTTTTTGGGTATTTTAGCGGAAAGAAAGCGTCACTTATAAAATAATTCATGAAAGTTATTATCTGTTTTGGTTGTCTAATTACCACATAATGCAGTGGCAACAGCCAGCGCTGCATTTCATTCTATCGATTTGTAGTAAAGTTTCTAACCATCTCGTTTTATCTTGTTATTTCCATAAAAAAAGACCCTAAACGCCCGATTTAAAAGGTTTTTTGTAGTCTTCTTACAATTTGTTTTTGTCCTGATCTGTCGCTAAACTGCGCACACATTGATACAACAGAGTCTTTTTTCGGGGGCAGGAAATGACAAACACGTGGTTACAGGCACTTTCACAAGCAGAATCGATGATTCCACTTTTAGGCAGACTGGGTCGTGAAAAAGCGGTTAAAGTTCAGTTGGCAGGCAACACCTTAATGGCGGATTCTGTGACAGGTCTGATGGCGGCGTTTGATAAACACCCAGAATTAGATCTTGCCCAAGTCTATCAAATGTTAGAGCGCGTGTTGGCCAGTGATACCACTCATTCAGTGGTTGAATTAGAGTCATTAATCGCTGAAGCAGATGTAGAGTCTGTTTTGGCGGCACACGCTAATGACGGCTCAGAAACGCCCGTTGTATTGTACGGATTTGGCCGCATTGGCCGCTTATTGGCGCGTCGCATGTGTGCGTTAGGGCATACCACGCCGGGGATGTCATTGGCCGCGATTGTGGTGCGTAAAGCCTGTGATAACGATTTAGCAAAACGCGCGAGCTTGCTCAAATACGATTCTGTACATGGCATTTACGATGGACTCGTGAAAGTGGATGACGCAAATCAATCCCTTATCATTAACGGCTTGCCAGTAAAAGTGATCTATGCGGCTGACCCTGCAGAAGTAGATTATCAAGCTCATGGCATCAATAACGCCTTGCTGGTAGACAATACAGGTCGCTGGCGCGATCATGAAGGTTTGAGTGTGCACTTGAATCGTCCTGGTATTGAACGTGTTGTCTTGACGGCACCAGGTAAGCAAATGAAAAACGTGGTCTTTGGCGTGAATGACGCTGACCTAATAGACAGCGACAGCATTGTTTCTGCCGCGTCGTGCACAACAAACGCCATCGCTCCGATCTTGTCTGTTTTAGAAGCGAAATACGGCATTGAATCCGGCCATGTTGAAACCGTACATGCTTACACCAATGACCAGAACTTGATTGATAACATTCATAAAGGCGATCGCCGCGGCCGTGCGGCTGGCATGAACATGGTGATGACGGAAACGGGCGCAGCGAAAGCGGTATCCAAAGCGATTCCTTCCCTAGAAGGTAAGTTGAGTGGCAGTGCGATTCGAGTGCCTGTGATCAATGTTTCCATTGCGGTATTGAGTTTGAATCTGACTTCTGCGGCGTCCGTTGAAGACATTAACGCCTTGTTACGCAAAGCGTCAAACAGCGCGGAGTTGACGGGTCAAATTGGTTACAGCGAGGAAGCGGATGCGGTGAGTTCAGATTTTATTGGTGCTGAGCAAGCGGGTATTTTGGATGCTTTGTCTACAAAAGTGCGCGGCAATCAAGCCACATTGTATGTTTGGTACGACAACGAATACGGCTACAGCTGTCAGGTTGTTCGCTTGATGGAAAAGTTGACTCAATCCAATGTTAATAATGCCGAGCAACGAGAAGAAAAAGCCAAAGCCGCTTAATGATAAGGTTTCAATAACCAGTAAATTGCTGTTTGTTTATAAATGGTGACCTTGGGTCACCATTTTTTTGATGCTTTTTTAAGGCCGTTAAGCCTTAGGCTTGGAACAGTAATTTCATGGAAATGGCCAAGCACATGATAATCACCATAGGGCGAATTAAAGCGACGCCTTTTGTAATGACCAAACGAGAGCCTATTTGCGCGCCAACCCATTGACCTATTCCCATGACAATGCCCAACACCCACATAATGTGACCACTAAAAATGAATACCGCTAACGACGCTACGTTGCTGGTTGCGTTGAGAACTTTGGTGTGGGCGGTGGCCGACACCACGGTTAACCCCATCAAACATAAATACGCCGTAGAAAAAAAGGCCCCCGTTCCTGGGCCAATTAGGCCATCATAAAAGCCAATCGTCGTGCCGATAATGACCGCAAACTGCACATGAGTGAGTGAAAAACGGCTGGCAATATAAGGCTGGACCTTAGGCAAAAAGAAAAAGAAAATAGCCACAGCGATGAGGATAATAGGCACGGCTTTTAGTAATAATCCGCTGTCTAAATAAGACACCAATAGCGTGCCCGCCACGGCCCCCAATGCCGTCATTAGTATGGGCAGTCGCATATCAGCCAGCTTTACTTGCCCTTTTTTAACAAAGTGATACGAGGCTGAAACCGTTCCAGCGCACCCTTGTAGTTTGTTGGTAGCCAGCGCTTCCGCCGGTGATAAGCCCGCCGCCAATAATACCGGCACGGTAATTAATCCGCCCCCTCCTGCAATCGCATCAATCACGCCAGCCAAAAAAGCCGCACCAAACAGCGCCGCGTACACCCACATGGGGAGATCAAAAAAAATAACGTCCATTGCGTGTGAGTTCCTGTATTAATAGCGAGGGTAGACGAGCGTTTAATAGGGTGTCAGTAAAGCAAAAAAAACTCGCCCAAACAATCATCTAGGCAAGCTTTCGAGAGCATTTTCGTTTATCGTGTTGTTAAGTTGACCTTATCATCCGCGTTGGGTGGTGAGGTATGCGTCTAACGCGTTCACTTGCTCAGGGGTGAATTCAAGGCCCAATTTAGTCCGACGCCACAGTATATCGTCGGCGCAATAAGCCCATTCGTGAGCGATTAAATAATCCACTTCGACTTGATACAACTGATGGCCGAAATGTTGGCCAAGATCGGCAGCGGTACGGGTCTGCTTTAAAAACGTGTGCGTTAAGGTGCCGTAGCTGTTGGCAAAACGGCGGGCCAAAGGTGCACCAATAAAGGGGTAGTCCTGTTGTAGTTTCATGGCAAACGACGCCAATGACATTCCCAAATCCCCTCCGGGTAAGGGTTTGCTGTGTGTCCATGGCTCGCCTAAGGTGCCAAAGTAAGGCGCAAGCTTGTTCATGGCCGACAGCGCCAGTTTGCGATAAGTCGTAATCTTGCCACCAAAAATGCTTAATAGTGGTGCTTGATTATTTTGATCTTCTAGGTGCAATGTATAATCGCGTGTGACCGCGGAGGGGTCGGAAGATTCGTCTTCTAATAGCGGGCGAACCCCAGAGTAGCTCCATACGACATCGGCAGGAGAAAGTGTTTTTTTAAAGTGATCATTCGCGACGTTTAAAATGTAGCGTGTTTCTTCTTCATTGATTGCCACCTTGTTTGGGTCGCCCTTGTACTCCACATCTGTGGTACCGAGTAAGGTATAATCGTCACGATATGGAATGGCAAACACGATACGCTTATCCACATTCTGCATAATAAATGCATTCGCGTGTTGATACAGTTTTGGTACAACAATGTGGCTGCCTTTAATCATACGAATACCATAGGGTGCTTTTTTCTCTAGCTTGGTTTCAATAAACGTGGATACCCAAGGTCCAGCCGCGTTGACCAAAGCGTTAGCCGTTACTTCGTATGTGTCTTTGTTTTGTTGGTTTTCCAATACAATATGCCACTTGTTTGCCACGCGTTTGGCAGAAATGCAGCGAGTGCGGGCAAAAACAGACGCCCCATTTTGTTGGGCGCTCATGGCGTTGATGACCACCAGTCTGGCGTCATCTACCCAGCAGTCTGAATATTCAAAGCCTTGTGTGATATCGGCTTTTAATGGACTGTCTGAGCCGTATTTTACACCGTTAGACCCTTGTAGCGTTTCTCTTTTCCCCAGTGTGTCATATAAAAACAGCCCTATACGAATAAGCCACGCAGGGCGTAAATGCGGCCTATGGGGCATTTGAAAGCGCATGGGCGTGACCAAATGCGGCGCAACCCTTAACAGTACTTCGCGCTCGTTTAACGCTTCTTTCACCAAACGAAACTCATAATGCTCAAGATAGCGAAGCCCGCCGTGAATTAACTTGCTGCTGGAGGAAGAGGTGGCATGAGCCAGGTCGCCCATTTCACATAATCCAACATTAAGGCCACGGCCTGCGGCATCCGCCGCAATTCCGGTACCGTTGATGCCGCCGCCAACAACAAATACATCAAAATGGGGGTGATTCATACTGAGCCTCATGAATAAAATGCAATGCAATTATGTTCGAAAGTGAACATTTAGGTTCGATAATAAACCTCTCGACTCAAAATGACAATATTGATTGGGGAAGTTTTGATGACAATTTGAACAGACGAGCAACGCGAAACAAGGCAACTCAGTGTTTTCTAGCTGGGAACTTGGTAACCGAGTGCTATTTAGGCGTACAGAGTTCTAATCGAACTTTGTGTTCTTTCATCAGATTGGTAATGGCCTTGGGGGGGTGTTCGTCGGTAAATAAGCGATCAACTTGCGTAATGTTGCCTAATCGAACGACGGCGTTACGGCCAAATTTGCCACTGTCTGCCGCCAAAAAGACGGTACGGGAATTGGAAATAATGCTCTGTGCCACTCGGACTTCCTGATAGTCATAATCCAGTAATGAGCCGTCGTTGGGGTCAATACCACTGATGCCAATAATGCCAAAATCGACTCGAAATTGATTGATAAAATCTATGGTCGCTTCTCCCATAACGCCGCCGTCTCTGGCGCGAACCGTGCCACCCGCGATGATCACAGTAAAGTCTTCTTTTACGCTCAAAATGGCGGCCACATTGAGGTTGTTAGTAATGACCTGAAGGCCATGATGGTTAAGGAGCGCTCGCGCTACGGTCTCTGTGGTGGTGCCGATGTTAATGAATAATGAGGCATTATTAGGGATTTCAGCGGCAATACGTTTCGCAATGTGTTCTTTGGCGGCGAGTTGTAAAATCTGCCGAGTGGCGTAGGCGACGTTTGTGGTACTGGAGTCGTAACTGGCGCCACCGTGGTGTCGGCGAATCTGATCTGCTTTTGCCAACTCATTGATGTCGCGTCGAATGGTCTGAGGTGTCACGGCAAATTGGCTCGCCAATTCGTCAATCGTGACGTAGCCTTTTTCTTTTACGATGGCGACAATTTTGTCTTGGCGAGTAAGTTGGCCCATATTGAGACCTTTGCATGAGCAGTCGATCTAGCCATATTGCTTGCCAAAGGTCTTTTATAAAAAATTCAATCAACGTCTTTATAGAAAACGGTCAACATCGTTAAAAATCAGTGCTCTTTAACTCATAAAAATGCCCACATAGTCCACTTGGACGGACTTTACTTGCTATCTCAGCATTCTCGTTGGATACGAAACGCCCGTTTTAGGTTGTAAGCCATACAAATTAAACTCACCCTAGCCTGATTGCGAGCCCGTCCTAGATAACGCGCTTTACCTAACCCATAGTGCAATTTCATTATCCCAAAGACATGCTCTACACGGGAACGAATACTGGAAAAATAACGGTTTTGCTTTTCTTGATCCTCGTTAAGAGGTCTATTACGATAAGCTCGATGGATAATGCATTCTTTGACCTTTTTTTGCTTCAATAACCTGCTGTGCTGGGCACTTTTGTACGCACTGTCTGCATACACTTCCCGCTCATGACCAGTGAGTATCGATTCAAATGGAATCGAATCGTGAACATTGCCTGCCGTGAGCATGACTTCTTTGACAAAACCATCCTCATCCACATTTGTATGGGCCTTAAAACCATAGGTGGTTTTACGTTTTCCATCGCTGCTTTGCTTAACGCTATAGCCTGCTTCTGGGTCTTGCGTGTTTTTACCCTCAGCATTCTTACGAGGACGAGCATTCTTCGCTTCTATCACGCTGGCATCTATGATGCTTATCTCACCTTGTTTGATGATCAGACTTTGTTCGGCTAACTGGGCATTGATCTCGGTCATCGCTGCGTCTAGTAATCCGTTTTTCTCTAGCAGATTACGGAAACGCCAAATTGTACTGTGGTCGGGAACGCCTTGATCTAGGCCGACACCGACAAACCGGCGAAATAATAAGTCGCGAGCCAGTGCTTTTTCCAGCGCTGGGTCACTTAGGTTGTGCCATGATTGCAATAACAAAGCTTTAAACATCATCAACGGAGGCCAAGCGCGTTCACCTTTTGTACGGTTGTGAATGTCACAGAATAATCGCTCAATGCAGGACCAATTCAACAAGTCATGAATCTCGTCAAATTCTTCAATAAACCGATTCGATGCTTGCAGCGCATCGGCAAAGCTCTGTTGTTTTAACTCTTTCCACGCCATTTTTTGATTGCTCTTCTTTGCTTTTGGTTATTATCTCATAGGATCGAAGGGGATTATTCGTGCAAAGGTCTCATATTGTTTTTTACTCCTAAAAAAGGTTACTGCTTGCTAAACAAGTGCCCATTGGTTTTTAATAGAGAATATTCGAATTCGAATTCGAAGATTCATGTTCAAAAAACAAAAAAATTAAGCCGCTTATTTTTTGAGTGGCTATGATGTCAAAGAGAATCCAGTATGACGCATTATATTCTTGCTATTGATCAAGGCACCACCAGTTCTCGGGCTATTGTATTTGATGATAAAGGCGCCCGTGTCGGCCAGTCTCAGCAAGAGTTTCTGCAGATCTTCCCCAATGATGGCTGGGTAGAGCATGATCCTGAAGCGATTTGGGAGTCCACTTTGGCGGTGTGTCGATCTGTCCTCAAGGATACAGGCATAGCGCCAGAAGCGATAGCAACCATCGGTATCACCAATCAACGTGAAACCACGATTCTGTGGGACATTGAAACCGGTAAGCCCATCTACAACGCCATCGTATGGCAAGACCGTCGTACCAGTGCATTTTGTCAAACGCTGACAAAACAAGGGCTGAGTGAGGTCGTGCAGCAAAAAACGGGGTTGTTGATTGATCCGTACTTTTCAGCGACGAAAATCCGCTGGGTGTTAGACAATGTCGACGGGGCACGTGAAAAAGCGCAAGCAGGTAAGTTGGCGTTTGGTACGGTGGACAGCTTCCTGTTATGGCGTTTAACCAATGGAAAGTCTCATAAAACCGACGCCACTAACGCAGCACGTACCATGGCGTTCAATATCCATACGCAAGAATGGGACAAAGAGCTGATTGATCTTTTGGGTATTGGTGATGTGTTGTTTCCTGAGGTGATGGATTGCAGTGCGGACTTTGGTGTCATTGATGCGTCTTGGCTCGGCGCCGCACTTCCGGTGAATGGCATGGCCGGTGACCAGCAAGCGGCCTTGATCGGCCAAGCATGTTTCACCCCCGGTATGGTTAAAAGCACCTATGGCACCGGGTGTTTCATGATATTGAACACGGGCGACGTGGCCATTCGCTCAGAACATAAGCTTTTGACAACAGTGGGTTATCGGTTAGATGGTAAGGTAACCTACGCGTTAGAAGGCAGTATTTTTGTGGCGGGCGCCGCGATTCAGTGGCTTCGCGATGGCTTGAAGTTATTTTCCGATGCCAAGGAAACCCAGAGCTTAGCGAAACAAGCATTAAACGACGATTCGGTCTATTTGGTGCCGGCGTTTACTGGATTGGGGGCGCCTTATTGGGACCCTGATGCACGCGGTGCCATGATTGGTTTAACTCGAGACACCAGCGTGTCAGACATTGTGAGTGCGGGGTTGCGATCCGTTTGCTACCAAACACGTGATCTTGTAGGGGCTATGGCACAAGACGGCGCGACGTTCCGTTCGTTGCGTGTTGATGGTGGCATGGTTATTAACGATGTGATGGTGCAGTTTTTAAGCGATTTACTGGAAAT
The DNA here is from genome assembly GCF_008122525.1 of Marinomonas sp. IMCC 4694. NCBI lineage: Bacteria > Pseudomonadati > Pseudomonadota > Gammaproteobacteria > Oceanospirillales > Oceanospirillaceae > Marinomonas > Marinomonas sp. IMCC 4694. The sequence continues at coordinate 2,984,560 of NZ_VSRV01000001.1, read as the reverse complement.
CACCGTAGAGCGCCCTTGTGTGACGGAAACCACCGCTTTGGGGGTGGCATTTTTGGCGGGCCTGCGCATTGGTATGTACAAGTCTTTGAACGACATAGAAACCCTGTGGAAAGCCGACAAGCGCTTTGAGCCTGTTATGGAGAAGGGTACGGGTGACAAATTGTACCAGGGCTGGCAAAAAGCCGTGGATCGCGTTCGCACACGGGATTAGGTGCTTTACGATTCACTACATGCTTTCGCTTGTGCGACAACAGAATTATGGCTAACTTCAATCCTAAATAAAAAAGGTAAGGATCGAATAATGCCAAAAGAATTTATTGAAGTGCAGCAAGAGGATTTTATGAAGTTTGGTGGCGAGCGTCCGAGCTACCTCGAAATAGAAGATGCGCTCATGGCGCTCGGTGGTCACGGGGTCAATGGCAACAGCTTTAAAAACGACATGATGAAATTAGCGGGTTGGACCGGAGGTGCGCTCACAACTTATGCGCAGCGTGCTGCGATTGCACAGGCGGCGTTTAATCGTATTCGAGGCATATTGCCAGCGGTGAAGAGCCCAGAAGAATTAAAAGCCGCACTGAAAACCGCAAAGTAGTCAAAGTACGGTAATGTCGTCTCCTCTTTATGTTTTAGATCGATGTGACTGGTTTATAACGAGTCAATCGCAATCAGGACTCGGCATCAGCGATGGCTCTCATGCCATACTCTTCATCAAGAATACGACCAATGACGTTATCGCCCGCTAAGTGATGGGCATATTGCATGTGTAAACAGCGCACTTTATCCCAATTCGCAATCCCGCCAATTCCCAGCTTATCAAAGAGGGGTTTAAAGCCCTTTTCTTCCAAGATGGCTTTGTGTTCGTCGGTCATGGCTTCCCATCGTCTGGCGATATAGTCGCGATGAGATGCGTGGTGAGCTTCGCGTAATACCTCATCGTCTTGAATACGTTGTTCTAGCTCTTTTACAAAGCCGCTACTTTCTATTTTAGCGAGCGCTTTATCGATGGCTTTGCTCGACAGCCAATATAAGGTCGGGAAAGGTTGCTCGAATACCCAAGTTTCCATTTTTAAGACTTGTGGAATGCCTTGTGGCGAGTAATGCGCAATCGCGCTGATACCATTGGGTGCGCGCCCTAGTTGTAGGGTAATAATATCAATATCGTGCTGAGAGAGTGTGGTCGTCATAATGGTTGATTGTGTCGTATTTTGTATGAAAGAGATTAAATAGAAAACGCTGGGAAACTGGCTGCGAATTTTTGTATCCATTCTGCGGCCGCTTCATTGTAGTTGAGTCGTCGCCCGTCTATTTTTGCTTGGCGTCGATAATGTTCTATTTGAGAAAGCTGTTCGATCATTCGAACGCAGTAACATTCTTCTTTGGTTGGGAATTCAATCGCCACATGGTAGCCATCACTTTCCTTGTTGCACCAGACGATACGGCCAGATACACAAAAATTCGGATCTATTTCTTCCAGCGTAATTCTGACCGAGCGCCCATTATCAAAAGGACGAAGGGTGACATAGGTGATACCGACAAACCCAGCTCTTTCTTCGTTAGTGGGAGGAAAGGGCTGATCTTCTATTAACGTAATCGCTAAAGGAAGGTCTCTCGGATGGGCAACAAATTCCATCGCAACAAGCCAGCTATTAATGTAGATATTGATGTTATCGGCCAAGAAGGCAGAGTGTTTAAAAAAGAAAGCGAATTGTACGCTTTTTGCCCTTTCTGTACAGACGAATTTTAAGATGTGAGACACTAAATTCATAACTTTTACTTATATGACTAATCAACTTGGAGGCGTTGCTGGCTCTAGTCTTGAGCGTTTTCGCTGGTGGCTATGTAGGCGTTGTTTTGCCGTTGGCAAAGCCGACCTAACTCTTTTAGTGCGGCGTCTGTTTTATTGTCCCAATTAAGTGCGTAATTTAAACGAAAATGATGACTAAATTGCGCGGTTAAACTAAAAGCCAAACCTGGCAGTAGGCCAATGTTTTGTTCTAATGCTTGGCTGTACAGTGTCATTGCGTTGAGGGAGTTGGGCAGTGTGACCCATAATAAAAAGCCACCCTGTGGGCGCGAGGTTTGGGTTCCATTTGGAAAGTGTTCTTGGATAAGCGCCTGGCAGCGCGCCAAGTTATCTTGGTAAGCGAGGCGCGTTTTACGTAAATGGCGATCGTACGCGCCATTTTCTAAAAAATTGGCAATGGCCGTTTGTGTGAGTGTGGGGATGGCCAATGATTGAACATAAGCATAATGCTCTATTTGTTCTTGAAATTTGCCTCCAACCACCCAGCCAATGCGAAACCCTGGCGCGATACTTTTTGAAAAAGAGCTGCAATAAATCATCCGGTGATGAATGTCGTCCGCTTTGAGCGCACGTTCACGCTTATCTCGATAGCTTAGTTCGCCATACACATCGTCTTCAATTAGCGTCACGTCTCGGGCAATAGATAACGCTATGAGGCGTGATCGAGCCGATTGGGTGAGTGTGGCCCCCGTTGGGTTCTGATTGTTAGGGGTAATCACACAGGCCTTTATGTCCCATTGAGCGGCGGCGGATTCAAACACATCCAGATCCATGCCAGTCGACGAGTTGCAGGGAATTTCTATGGCTTTAAGTTGGAGCGTTTCAATCGCTTGCAGCACGCCATAATAGGCGGGGCTTTCAATCGCGATGGTGTCTCCGGCCTTTGCCACGGCTTGCAGTGACAGCATTAGCGCATTTTGGCAGCCAAGCGTGATGGTAATGTCATCGGGCTGAAGTTGGCAACCACTGTCCAGCATTCTGATCGCAATTTGGCGACGTAAGTTCAGTGAGCCTGGGGTAAATTCATAGGCCACACAAAGCTCAGGTTCTAAGCGCATTAAGCGTCCGACAGAACGCTGCAACTGGCGTATGGGTAAAAATTGACTCTTGGGTATGGCAGCACCAAATTGGATGACTTTATCGTCTTGCGAGACATGCAATAAACGTCTAAGAAGTGCATGAATCGAGTCATCGTTTTGAATCGGTTCGATTTTTGCTACGTTAGCATGTTGTAACTGAGTCTCTTGAACAAAATAGCCTTTTTGAGGGCGTGCTTTGATCACGCCTCGATCTTCTAGCAAACTGTAGGCCTGCAACACCGTCGCCACACTGACTTCCATTTGCTTGCTAGATTTACGCACAGAAGGGATTTTTGCACCGGGTAAGAAAATACCTTCATGAACTTGATGTTCAATCTGGTTGGCGATTTTTTCGTAAAGGGGGCAATCCATAAAGCATAAGTCGATTTAACAAATAGGAGGTGTAATTTACCAGATCAGTAGATTGAAAGACATCTATGCCCAACCCAGGGCGAAGAGGGTTGTAAGGGGGAGAAACAGGAATGACGCTTTTAGTATGTCAATTCAAACAAACAAAGTGTTAGTGTCATTGAATCATTGTTCTGTCTATTGGGCCAACTTTCAGCGGCTGATTGCGTTACCCAGCACAGCGCTAGAAATTATTTAGGGGTTTATTATGTCTTTGTCGGTTATTCAAAGAGTTTTACTTGGCTTTGGTATTTTACTGCTGTTGTTATTAGTGATGGCGGCGTCGGGCTTTATGGGTATTCATAAAGTTGAAAATCGATTGCAGATTGCAACGGGAAGCGTGGCGGATATTTCGATGAACAGCAACGCATTAAAAGACGATTTGAGCTTGGCCAATGCTGTTGTTTTACAGTATTTACTTAGTAAAACACCGGATTCATTGGAAGATTTGTCATTGCGATTTGCAGCGCATCGACAAGAATTTAGCGAAATATCAGCGGTATTATCTGAGCAGCTAAAAGACATGCCCGTCATGAATGACACGGTGAACAGCATCAGCAAGGAAGCGATACGGTTTTTTGATTACACGGACGTGGCTTTTTCTAACCACAAAACCATGTTGCAACTCCAAGCGATGCTTCCGAATGAAAAGCTTGATTTAAAAGATGTTATCCATTTTGCCAGCGAAGATTTAGACATGCTTGTAGCGGATGGCGACACGCCGGAAGTGCAATTTGCCGCTTCTTATATGCACAGTCAAATAGAAAGCTTGAAGGTTTCGGTCAATGATTATTTTGATGTACGTGGTTTGGATAAAATGCAGGCGCTGCGCACTGAAATGGGGTCGGTTATATCGAGCTTAAAGGACAAACAGACCTATCTCAATGACGATAATATCAATGATTTGGTGAGTGAAATCGACAACAGTATTACTTCCTTGAATGGTGTTATTGCCCAGCATTATCAAAATGCGCAGCTCATGCAGGAATCTGAAGTGTTGGCGAGAGCGTTGTCAGACAGTATGGAAAGCATCAATGCGTCCGTGAGTTTACTTTTGTCTGAGACGCATTTGATGCGTGCTCGTGCAAAGGTAGAGGCCAACCAGGTCGCTTCTGTCTCGACCCTCGTTATTGTCAGTGTTTTGGTCGTCTCTATGGTCATTGCAGCAGGGGTGACATTGTGGGTTAGCCGCAGTATTCGAGTGCCGTTAAAAGAAATAATAGCCATACTAGGGCAAATTGCAGAAGGCGACTTTACACAGTGCAGTCAGGTGAACACCAAGGATGAATTTGGTGAGCTTTCAATGTGGGTTAATGCATTGGTTACCAAGCTCCGAGGTGTTATGACGAACATTGAACAGGCTTCCAACGACGTGGCTGACTCTGCACTGAGCCATGTGTGCTTAGCGGGTGAGTCTAGGCAGCTGATGAATTCGCAGAATCAGAGAACCACCCAAGTGGCATCGTCTATGTCTGATATGGTGGCCGCGGTGGATCAAGTCGCAAAAAGCTCCGAAATTATTTTGCATCAGATTCAATCCGTAGATGAAAAGACCAGTCAAAACCGAGCGAAAATGGACGCGAATATTCAGAAAATTGAAAACACCCTTGGACAAATAGAGCGTTCAACGACGGTCGTTAATCAACTTGATGACTATTCAAAAAGTATTGATCGTATATTAGATGTCATACAGGCCATTGCAGATCAAACCAACCTATTGGCCCTTAATGCCGCGATTGAAGCGGCTCGGGCGGGCGAACAGGGGCGAGGCTTTGCTGTAGTCGCTGACGAAGTTCGCACATTAGCCACTCGAACACACAGCTCAACCGAAGAGATCCAGCACGTGATTGCACAAATACAGCAAGGTGTGACGAAAACGGTGGACAGTATGGAGGCAAGCCGCCAAAGCGCCAGTTCCAGTGTGATTGATGCGCGCTCGGTAGGGGCGTCATTTGTTGACTTGCAAAATAGTATGGCAGACATCAGAGATCTGAGCACACAAATAGCCACCGCAGCGGAAGAACAATCTGCGGTCGCACAAGACATCAGAAAAAGTGTGTTAGACATTGCGCACATGTCAGAGCAAGCAACATTAGGCTCAGATAAAAGTGAGAAAGACAGTAAAGGGTTGTCTGCACTGGCTTCCTATCAGAAACAGCTTCTTAGTCAATTTAAGATTGTTTGATGGTTTTTCTCACGAAGGTTGCGTTAAAATCAGCACCACTTAATTCTCTGGAGAAACCGTTTATGTCGATTCTTGTTGGTGATATGTTGCCTCATGGTGCGTTTCAGGTAATGGGCGATGAAGGCCCTGAGACGGTGGATGTCATCGAGTTTTTTACAGGCAAAACCGTGTTGATGTTTGCAGTGCCAGGGGCGTTCACACCGACCTGCAGCGCGAGCCATCTGCCTGGTTTCGTTGTGCATTGTGATGCGTTAAAAGACAAAGGCATCGACGATATTGTGTGTGTCTCGGTCAATGATGTGTTTGTAATGAACGCTTGGGGCAAGGTCAATAACGCGGAAAACTTGGTTATGGCGGCGGATGGTTTAGCCGAGTTCACCTGTTCAATGGGGTTAGAACTGGACATTTCCGCGGCCAAAATGGGCATTCGTAGCCGCCGCTATGCGATGTTAGTAACGAACGGGATCGTACAGCAATTGTGGTTGGATGAGCCGGGAGAATACAAGGTAAGCTCTGCAGAATACGTATTGAGTCAGCTGTGAGTTTTCGTGTCAGGGCCCTGCTTAATACCTGATGGTTTAACAAAACACCCCCCAAAAAAACGACGCATTAAGCGTCGTTTTTTGTGGATCTGAGCACGCTACTTAGAGTTAATAACCAAACAGATTCGGTAAAAATGTAACCGTACTTGGTACAAAAGTAATCAGAATCAACACCGCCAGCTCGACTAAGAACAACGGCATGATCTGTCTCGAAATCGCCGCGATGCCCACATTGGCTATTGAATTAGACACAAACAGACAAATCCCCATTGGCGGCGTAACAAGACCAATCATAAGATTGAAAATAACCACAATGCCAAAGTGAACCGGATCAATCCCTAAGCTCATCGCAATGGGGTGCAAGATAGGCAACAGGATCAACATGGCCGCGATGCCTTCAAGGAAAAGCCCCACTACCAATAAAATAACGTTGACCAAAATCAAGAACATCCAAGGGCTGGAAACTTGCTCAAGCACCATCTGGCTAACGGTTTGCGGCACTCTTGAAAAAGTCAGTAACCAGTTTGCTGCCGCGACGACACCAATCACAATCAATATCACCGACGAATCACGCATCGCGCGCATGAAAATTCGCGGCAAGCTGGATAAGTGCAGACTTTTTAGAATGAATATGCCGGCTAGTAAAGCATACGCCGCCGCAAACGCCGCCGCTTCGGTGGGCGTAACAATACCGGTTAAAATAGAGCCGACAATAAACACCGGCATGAAAAGTGGAATCCATGCGTCAACAAAGGCCTTCCAGCGCTCTTTCATTGACAGTTTTGCCTTCAGTGGCGCGTAGTGTCCAGCAAAAAAATACACATAGATAGACAAACCAACCGCCAAGAACAAACCTGGCGTAACACCAGCAAGAAACAACGCAGGCACTGACACGCCGGTCGTGATTAGTGCATAAATAATCACCGGAATACTTGGGGGAATCATCGGGCCAATCACCGACGATGCGGCCGTTAATGCCGCGGCAAACGCACGAGGATAGCCTTCTTTTTCCATGGTTGGAATGAACACGCGACCCAGCGCTGAGGTGTCGGCGACCGCTGAACCGGACAAACCTGCAAAGATGACCGATGCCCAAATATTTACATGCGCAAGCCCCGCCTTCATGTGGCCGACTAAAGCATTGGCAAAATTAATAATACGGCCAGTAATGCCGCTTTCGTTCATCAACTCACCCGCCAAAACAAACAGTGGAATGGCCAAAATAGAAAACGAGTCGAGCCCACTAAAAATACGCTGAGCCACCAAACTCACGTTAAAGGGAAGGGTGTAAACATGACCTACAACGCCCAATAAAATGGCAAAGGCAATGGGGCTGCCGATCACTAAAAGAATAAGTAAAATTCCGAGACCTAGCATGAAGAGGGTCCTTTCGCTGATGTGGAGGGCTGAAAGTATTCAACCAGACGAATGAGCGCGGCAATGGTAAGGCAGGCGCCACCAATAACCATAGCCACATGAAAATAGTACATTTGAATGCCAGTGCCTGGCGCTTCTATCGCGCCTCGCTTCATCATAAAAAGATACCCAGAATAGACAATGACAACACCGCTGATGAGAGCAACAAGGTCCGATACAAGGTGCAGTAAGTGACGAATACGAGCGGAAACCATGTCTTCCAAAAACGTAAAGCGAATGTGTAGACCTTCTAAGTAACACAGGGCCATACCAAACATAGTGCCGTAAATCATGGCGTATTTTGCGACTTCTTCGCTCCATTGGATCGGCGAATTTAATAAGTAGCGGCTCAAGCTGCTTACCAAAATAACGCTAAAAATCACGAAAAGAGAGGTGCCGGTCAAGACGGCGAGGGTATTTTTAAAGAGGCGCTTCATGGTGAGCTTTCCGGGTTGTGATGTGACCAAAAAAAACGAACCGAAAGCAATCTTGCTTTCGGTTAGTGTACTTTACACGCTGAGATTATTGGTTGTTGCTAACCATATTGACTGATGATTGGACACGATCGATCCACTCAGGTTGAACTTCACCTTTTAACCAATTAATTACCGCAGGTTGTGCAATATCACGGAACATAGCTAATTGTGCTGGTGTTGGTGTGGTAATTTCCATGCCGTTAGCGGCAAGAGACTTTAACCCTTTAGCAGAATTAAACTGCTGAACGGCACGACCCAAGGTACCGGCCACTTTTGCCGCACGTTCAATAATGGCTCGATCCGCGTCGCTCAAAGACTGATAAATGTCTTCGTTCATCAGCAAGAAATCTGTGCCGTATACGTGACCATCTAACGTTAGGTATTTTTGAAACTCATAAAATTTGTTTGCTTCAATCACACTGACTGGGTTTTCTTGGCCGTCTACCACGCCGGTTGTTAGCGCTGATGGTACTTCAGGCCATGCAATAGGTGTTGGCTCCGCGCCCATGGCTTTCACCATTTCGACGTACAAAGGCAAAGTCTGAACGCGAATTTTTAGACCTTTTAGATCTTTCGGCTCAGCAACAGGGCGTTTTGAGTTGGTAAAGTTACGAAAGCCTGTTTCGCCATACGCTAACGTGCGAAGTCCACTCTGTGCCAAGCAATGTTCTGACAAGGCTTTACCAAATTCACCGTCCAGAACTTCCCATGCTACTGGCGCAGAAGGGAATAAGTAAGGGATTTCTAACACAGCGGCTTCTTTACAGACTTTTGCAAATGCGCCAGACACCATCGCCATACTGAGCGTGCCTTCTTGAGCGGATTGTACAAGATCGGTTTCACCACCCAGCTGGCCTGAAGGGTAAACATTGACTTCAATACGACCGCCAGATTCGGCTTCTACTAAGTTTTTGAAGACTTCAGTTGCCGCGCCTTTTTTAGAGGTGGTCCAATCTTGTGGGTCTACGTGACCAATGGTCAGAGTTAGATCGGCGGCACTTGCGGCACTGATTGCGCCGGCAGCGATTAATCCAGCGGTGATTTTTTTCAAATTCATTTTGTCTCTCCAAGCTCGAGATCTTAGGTCCCGATGGTCTTATTTTTGTGTTTTTCTGCCTAAACATGACGGTTAAGCAGACGGTTACTTATTCGAAAATTGCATTTGTAACAAGTGAATAATATAGGATCATTTATAAAATACCCTATACTTTTTTCAATAGACCCGTAAAAGATAAATTCCGTGCAGCGTGTGGCCGCACTCTTTTAATGTTTGTCTGATACTTGCTCTGTTTTCCTCAATCACCCCACCAAAATGTCGTAATTTTGCTTTTTTTAGAAATGAATTTTTAATGTCTTACGTATATCGAAAATGGAATATGAAAATATAAAAACGACCGATTTTTCTGTGAAAAGTTATAATTATCAACAAGATAAAGTGTTATCGATGTGTGCGTTCTGAATGGCTGATAGGCCAATATGCCTGTTAAATAAAGCAAAAGAGTAAGTGGATCTCTCAAGATAAAAAATGACTATACCAAAATGCAATACCCTTTAGGTCAAATTGAAATAGCCAACTTGTCTTTAGATAAAGAATACTCTTTGCACAAAGTGATGAAGTGGCTGCAGCATTAGCCAGCGTGTTAAAAAGTGAACGGGATGTTGATGTATAAATTTGTACCTAACAGTCAACACCCCAAGTGATTTCAATTTATGACTTTAGCGTCGTCGTCACGACGCTAAATACGATCCGTATAGAGAGCCTAAGATGATTATAGATTGCCATGGACATTACACCACCACGCCTGCAGGCGTTGGTGAATACCGCGACAAACAAAAAGCCGCTGTTGCCAAAGACCCTGCATTTGTCGGAGAAAAAGGCAAAGTCGTTGTTTCTGATGACGAAATTCGCGACAGTATTATCAACAATCAGCTGCGTTTACAGCAAGAGCGCGGCACTGATTTGACCATTTTCTCCCCTCGTGCCAGCTGGATGGGACATCACATTGGCAACGAATTCACCAGCCAATATTGGACGGAACATCAAAACGATTTAATCCGTCGTGTGTGTGATCTTTTCCCTGATAACTTTGCGCCAGTCGCTCAATTGCCTCAATCTCCAGGCGTTGATCCAGGTAAATCGGTCGCTGAAATCGTGCGTACTATCGAGGAAATGGGCTTTATTGGCATTAACTTAAACCCCGACCCGAGTGGTGGTTACTGGCAAGACAAGTCTTTGGCGGATCGCTCTTTTTACCCAATTTATGAGAAAATGTGCGAATACGACATTCCTGCGATGATCCACGTGAGTGCCGCTTGCAATGACTGTTTCCACACAACGGGCTCCCATTATTTGGGCGCAGACACCACCGGCTTTCAACAGTTGATGATGTCCGACGTGTTTAAAGACTTCCCTGAATTGAAAATCATTATTCCCCATGGTGGCGGCGCCGTGCCTTATCACTGGGGCCGTTTCCGTGGCATGGCATTAGATCAAGGTTTTGATCTTGCTGAGCGTGTATTGAACAATATTTACTTTGATACTTGTGTTTATCATCAGCGAGGCATCGATTTGCTATTGGATATTATTCCAACCAAAAATATCTTATTTGCCTCTGAAATGATTGGTGCGGTGCGCGGTATTGACCCAGAAAGTGGCCATTACTTTGACGACACAAAACGCTACATCGACAACAATACCGTACTAAGCGCTGAGCAAAAGCAGGCCATCTTTGAGGGCAATGCTCGTCGTGTGTTTTCTAGGCTTACAGCGTAACGCTCTTGATTAAAGGGAAAGGAACTGACAATGCGAAACAATATAGTAGTACAACACATCGACCGTGCCGACCAAGCTGTGATCGACGGATTGGCAGAATGCGGTGTGGCGACCATTCATGAATCCCAAGGTCGCGTGGGCTTACTGGCTCACTATATGCGCCCCATTCAAATCGATAAAACCATTGCGGGTTCAGCGATCACTATTTCTGGCGCCGCTGGCGATAACTGGATGATGCACGTGGCGATTGAACAATGCCAAGCGGGTGACGTGATGGTGTTCGCACCGACATCGCCGTCTAACCATGGGTTCTTTGGTGACTTACTGGCGACGTCGGCCCAGTCTCGCGGAGTCGTGGGTTTGATCATTGATGGCGGGGTACGTGACACCCGTGATTTGCGTCAAATGAACTTTCCAGTATGGTCCAAAGCCGTGTTTGCGGAAGGTACGATTAAAGAAACCGTGGGCTCGGTAAATGTGCCCATGGTGTGCGCGGATGCCTTGGTAAACCCGGGTGATGTGATTGTGGCCGATGACGACGGTGTGGTGGTAGTACGCCGCGAAAATGCCGTTGAGGTGCTTGAACTTGCCCGTGCTCGTATGGCAAACGAAGAAGCCAAACGCGTTCGCATGGCGAACGGCGAATTGGGTTTGGACATTTATGACATGCGACCGCGCCTAAAAGAAAAAGGCCTTAAGTATGTCTAACGCATCTGGCGTCCTAAAAAGTGCGCCGTGCATGTGGATGCGAGGCGGCACGTCAAAAGGCGCGTACTTTTTGGCGGCGGATTTGCCGACGGATATCGAGGCGCGCGCGCAGTTTTTATTGCGCGTGATGGGGTCGCCGGATGAGCGTCAAATTGACGGCATCGGTGGTGCAGATCCTCTTGCTTCTAAAGTCGCCGTGGTGAAAAAGTCAGAACGCGATGACGCTGATGTCGATTATTTGTTTCTGCAGGTGTTTGTTGATCAGGCGATTGTCACCGACGCACAAAACTGCGGCAATATTTTAGCGGGCATTGCCCCGTTTGCGATTGAACGTGGTTTGGTGAACGGTCTTGAAGGTGAAACCTCGGTTCGAATCTTCATGGAAAACACCGGACAAATCGCGGTTGCTCGTGTGTTGGTTAAAGACGGCGAAGTGCAGTACGAAGGGGAGGCTCGCATTGATGGTGTGCCTGGCTTTTCGGCGGCGGTGCCGATTGTATTTCAAGACACGGCGGGCTCCAGCTGCGGCGCCTTGTTGCCAACCGGTAATGTGGTCGATGTGATTGATGGCGTGGAAGTCACCTGCATCGACAACGGCATGCCGGTAGTGATTATGCGCGCGGTCGATATGGGCATCACAGGGCGAGAGTCTCGTGAAGAGCTCGAAGCCAATGATGCGTTACGTGCAAAGTTAGAATCGATTCGATTACAGGTCGGCCCGATGATGAACTTGGGCGACGTGAAAGACAAATCGGTACCGAAAATGACCATGGTGAGCGCGGCGACAAACGGTGGCGCGATTTCCACCCGTACGTTTATTCCCCATCGCTGTCACGCGTCTATTGGCGTCTTGGGTGCGGTGAGTGTGGCAACAGCGGCGGTACTGAAAGGCTCGCCTGCGAATGAAGTAGCGAGTTATCAGCCTGCTTCGCGTATGACTTTGGATGTTGAGCATCCTATTGGTGCCATGACAGTCATCTTAGATCAGGATGAGCAAGGCAACGTCGGCTCTGCCGCGATTTTACGCACCACGAGAAAACTGTTTGATGGGCAGGTCTTTGCTCACGCTAACGGTCTTTAATGTGCGAATGCGAATACGAGAGTATTGACGATACAACGAATTATTGAATAGGTATTTGAACATGATGGACAAAGATTATATTCCATTTCACTCGGCGCCCAGTAAGCCTGAGTTTGTTGCTCCAGCGGGAGCGGTAGACGCGCACTGTCACGTTTTTGGTCCGGTGGATAAATTCCCCTACCACCCGAAGCGTAAATACACCCCTTGTGATGCGTCAAAAGAGCAGCTGTTCGCATTGCGTGATCACTTGGGTTTTTCGCGCAACGTGATCGTGCAAGCATCTTGTCATAGCACCGACAATTCCGCCTTGATCGATGCACTAGAAACCGCAGGGGAATTAGCGCGCGGCGTTGCTTTTGTGGACGATAGCATCACCCACGAAGACATCGAAAAAATGCACGCAGCGGGGGTTCGTGGCGTGCGGTTTAATTTTGTTAAGCGTCTGGTGGACAGCACCCCAAAAGAAGTGTTTTTCTCCATCGCCGACAAGATTCGTCCGTTTGGTTGGCACATTGTGGTGTATTTTGAAGCAGCAGAATTGGAAGAATTGATTCCCTTCCTAAAAGCGTTGAACACCACCATAGTGGTTGATCATATGGGCACGCCGAATGTGAAAAATGGCGTTGATCATCCTGATTTCAAGCGCTTTGTGAACTTCATGGCCGACAATGACAATGTTTGGTGTAAAGTGAGCTGCCCCGAGCGATTGACCCAGCACGCGCCGGATTACTCCGATGTGTACCCGTTTGCCCGTACCCTCGTTGAGCAGTTCCCTGATCGCGTTTTGTGGGGCACAGATTGGCCACACCCCAACATGAAAGTAGAAGCGCCAAATGATGGTCACCTTGTGGATGTCATTCCCCATATCGCACCAACAAAAGCGCTACAGCAAGCCTTGCTGGTGGACAATCCAATGCGATTGTATTGGGCTTAAACCAAGTAATTTAACCAAATACAAACAGAGGTTACCCACAACATGTCCAGTCAGTACACAGATCGACAATTTCAGGGCACCTACCTTTTTGATGGTCAAATGGCCAAAAAAGGCTACGGCTTAAACAAAATGTGTTACTCATTTAATGAGCAATCTGCACGGGATGCATTCAGTGCCGACCCGGAGGCTTACTGTGACAAGTACAATCTCACAGAAGCGCAAAAAACAGCGATCCACAATAAAGACGTCATCGGGCTGTTGCGCGAAGGCGGCAGTATTTATTATTTGGCTAAGTTTACCGGCTTACTTAAGTTAAATATGCAAGACATTGGTGGCCTACAAACGGGCATGAGTACTGATGAATTTAAAGCAATGCTTGAGAAAAACGGACGAGGAGAAATCTAATGGCGAACATTATCGGAGCCGTCACCACGTCTCACATCCCCGCGATTGCCAATGCTATGGCAAATGGATTGGAACAAACCCCGTATTGGAAACCTTTTTTCGATGCGTATCCCCCCGTACGCGACTGGCTAAATGAGAAAAAACCCGACGTTATCATTCTTTTTTATAACGACCATGGCTTGGAATTTTTCATCGACAAAAAGCCCACCTTTGCTATGGGCGTGGCAGATGAATACCACAACGCCGACGAAGGCTGGGGCATTCCAACGATTCCGCCCGTCACCGGCGAATCAGACTTGTCTTGGCACATCGCCAACAGCATTGTCGACGAAGGCTTTGACATGACCATTTGCCAAGAAATGAAAGTTGATCACGGTTTAACCGTACCGCTGAATTTGATGTGGCCAGGTCACCAATATGGCCATGTAAAAGTCATTCCGGTGTGCATCAACTGTGAGCAGTATCCGATGGCTCAGCCTTGGCGAACCTATGCCTTAGGCCAAGCCATTGGCCGCGCAGTACAGTCCTATGAAAAAGACATTAACGTGGTCGTATTCGGCACCGGCGGCATGTCCCATCAACTCGACGGCGAGCGCGCAGGCTTTATCAACCGCGCCTTCGACATCGACTGCCTAGACAAGCTCGTCAGCGACCCAGAAGCCCTAACCCGATACACCAACATGGACCTTGTCGAGCAAGGCGGCGCCCAAGCCGTGGAACTCAACATGCACATCGCCATGCGCGGTACATTATTAGGCAAAGTGACGGAATTACACCGTAACTACCACGCGCCGATTTCCAATACTGGCTCTGGGTTAATGCTACTGGAACACGAAATGCCAACGGCTGAGTGAGTGTACCGTCGCCGCTAATTTGGAAAGGTAAGCACAAAAAATCCGATGTCTGATACTAGGCATCGGATTTTTTATTGCCGTGAAAATGGTGTTAAAGCACTTTTAAGCTCACTTCATATCGACGTCGAGTAATGTATTTATGGTGTTGGCGACGTGTTCTGCGCCCGTTAATATTTCATTAATAATGCCAGAGGCTTCTTCTATAAGTATCGCGTTCTCACCAGAACGTTCGCTGACTTTGATCATGCTTGTCTTAGCTTGACGGGTTAGGTTGCTGTTTTGAGCGACCATTTCTTCAATTTCAATGGTGGATTTGCTAGTGCGAGAAGCCAGAGTTCTGACTTCATCCGCCACGACCGCAAAGCCTCGGCCATGTTCGCCAGCTCGTGCGGCTTCTATCGCCGCATTTAGCGCAAGCAAGTTGGTCTGATCGGCAATAGAGCCTATGGTTGAAACAATTTTGGCAATGTGTTCGGATTGTTTGTTGAGTTGTTCGATTAAGTGAGTGGAGTTTTCGATTTCACTGATAATGTGATTCGACGTTTCTACAGTTTGACGAAGAATTTTCGCGCCGTTTTCCGATACTTGTGCTGTTTCTACAGAAGTTGAGTGCGCTACTTCGGCCGCATGTTGGATGGCTTGCTGACCATTAATACGCTCGGTAATGTCGGAGGCCACTTTGATGATTTTTTCGACTCTTCCGAGGTGATTATAAACAGGGTTGTAACTGGCTTCTAACCAGATCGTTTCGCCTTGCTTATTGATTCGTTCAAATTGGCCCGTTTTGAATTCACCATTCGCAAGTTCTGCCCAGAAATTCGGGTTGGTTTCGTAAAACTTATCTTTACAGAATTTTTTGTGGTGTTTGCCGACAATCTCTTTCAAGGAGCCAATGCCCATCGCTGCGAGGAAGTTGTCATTGGCGGTCATTACCGTGCAATCTGGTGCGAATTCAATCATAGCGTTCGAACGATCAATGGCGTTGTAAACGGCTTCTTGGTTATCCGCCATTTGTTTTGCTTGCGTAATGTCAGACGCTATTTTCATTATCTTGACCACTTCACCGCCGACTTTAATGGGGAAGTAGGTGGCTTCTAGCCAAAGGTCTGAGCCGTCTTTTGTCTGGCGTAAGAATATACCTTGTTGGCATTTGTTGGAAGCCAGTCGCGGCCAAAAGTCTTTGTAATCATTGCTGTTCCGAATTTCATCTGGGCACAGCATCGAATGATGTTGGCCTTTTAGTTCTTCTAGTGAATATCCAACGGCGCCAAGGAAATGAGGGTTTGCATCCAGAATCGTACCGTCTGGTAGGAAGTAAATAGTCGCACAAAAATTACTCATGGCTTGAATAATATCTGTGTCCATTGAAATAGTGGGTTGTGGGACCGCTTTTGCTTTGAAAAACATAGATTCTTACTCTTTACTTTATTAGGTCGATGACACATTCGAATGATTTTAAAGTAAGTGTGCTGGTGAAGATGTGAGTAAAGTGTAAACAATGGTGTGATTTGGTAATGCTATACGTTTTGTTCGAGATCACGACGTTCGCGTTTGGTCGAGGCGAGGTGCGGTGTTTTTCACAATTGGGTCTAAAGAAGACGGCCGTAATGATGAAATTGTCTTGTGTGTCAGTGAACTCAAAGCACGTCTAATCTATAAGTAGGAACCTAGATACACAAACAAGTGATTTAGCCAACAAGACGTCACCCGTTCGAACCCTTAAAAATGGCAGCGATTCGATCGGGTGAGGGAGATCAAGCATAATGAGCGCCTGAAATCGTGCGATTAAGAAAACTCTTCGGTGTCTATTTCCGCTTGTTGTGTGGCGTTGTATCGTGTTCCATGCACGTTATTTTGGTTGATCATGTCGTCCAGCACGTTAACGTGTTTTGCGTCTAGTCTGAGTTGGGTCGCGGCAAAATTGTCTTGCATGTGTTGCACAGAGCGTGTGCCAGGGATCGAGACAATGTTGTCGTCTTTGGCGTGTAGCCATGCCAAGGCAAGTTGCGCTGGGGTGCAGCCGATGTCTTTTGCAAGGGCAAAGTAATCGTTTAACAAGGCAAGATTGTTTGGGTAATGTTCGGCATGAAAGCGAGGCATGTTGTTGCGGATGTCTTTGGCGTCTAACGCGGTTACGTCTTTTAACGCACCGGTTAAAAAACCACGCGCCAAGGGGCTAAAGGCCACGAAGGTAATGCCTTGTTGTTTGCAGGTGTCGAGCACAGCAATTTCTGGGTTACGGGTCCACAAAGAATATTCGGATTGAATGGCGGTGATCGGGAATTCATTGTGAGCACGAGTTAAGGTATCCGCTGACACTTCTGATAAGCCAATGCCACCGATTTTACCTTCTTTGACCAAGTCACCGAGCGCGCCGGCGCTTTCCTCTATCGGTACGGTGGGGTCCAAGCGATGCAAGTAGTACAAGTCGATGTGGTCGGTTTGCAAGCGTTTTAAACTGTCTTCGCATTGCTGACGCAGGTTGTCAGGTCGACCGTTTATTTCCTTCTTACCATTGACCATAGCCATACCGCATTTGCTTGCGAGAAAGAAATCATCGCGACGGTCTTTTAGGGCCTTGCCTACGAGTAATTCGTTATTGCCTCCACCGTATAAAGTGGCCGTATCAAAATGGCGGTAGCCCATCTCAAAGGCGGCTTGCAAGGCTTCGATGGCTTGACTTTCTTCTAATGGCGCGCCATATGCATGGGACACATTCATGCAACCAAGGCCAAGGTGTGGGTGCGTAAGCTGAGTCTGTTTTGACATTAAAAAATCCTTCATAAAAAACAGGGAGCCGAAGCTCCCTGTTTGAGTGTTGTTGAGTCACTTTAGCGTCTTGTTGCTTGGCTATTCGACTCAGGCTTCTAGGCATTCTTCTAAACGGTGCAAGGTTTCCATTGCCTCGATGGCTTGGGTGACGCAGGAATTAGGCGCGCGACCTTCCTGTATCGCCGCAATAAATTCACGGTCTTGCAGTTCGATACCGTTATTAGAAACGGCCACACCAGACAAATCAATCTTGTTGTCGTTGCCGTCGAACAAATCATCGTAACGCGCTAAGTACGTGCCGTTGTCACAGATATAACGGAAGAACGTACCAAATGGACCGTCATTGTTAAAAGACAATGACAGCGTACAGATCGCACCAGATGGTACTTTCATGCCAATGCTCATGTCCATAGCGATGCCAAGATCTGGGTGGATTGGGCCTTGTAGCGCTTGTACTTTGCTAGCGGTTGCGCCCGTTTGATATTGGAACAAATCGACCGTGTGGCAGGCATGGTGCCACAGTAAGTGGTCTGTCCAAGAGCGAGCTTGCCCTAAAGCATTTTTATTGGAGCGGCGGAAGAAGTAAGTTTGCACGTCCATCTGTTGAACGGTTAATTCACCCGCTTCGATTTTATTGTGAATCCACTGATGAGAAGGGTTGAAGCGACGCGTGTGACCTGCCATGGCAACAAGGTTCGTTTTTTTATGCGCCTCAACGACCTTGCGTGCGTCTTCAATGGTGTCAGCCATGGGGATTTCAGACATGACGTGCTTGCCCGCTTCAAGACATTGAATGGTTTGTGCGGCGTGCAATTGTGTCGGCGTCGCTAGGATAACCGCGTCGACGTCGTCACGGGCCAAGCTTTCCGCAAGATCGGTTGTGTAATGAAGAACGCCACGGTCTTCGGCAAAAGCTTTGATGGCGTCGATTTTTGTGCCAACGACAGACACGACTTCGGCGCCATCTATTGCAGCAATGGCGTCCATGTGTTTCATGCCAAAAGCGCCAGAGGCGCCGGCGATGCAAATTCTCATTAATTTACTCCTAACCATGCGAGTGTAAAGGGGGGGGGGCGTACCCAAGTTTTAAATTAACAACAAATCTAGCATTCGTCATCTAATGGGGATAATCCATAAACCGCATAAGCCATTCAATTTTCGCAATGAGTCATAGCTTGTCGTTAACGAAAGTGCTCAGATATTTTGCGTAGTACGCTAAGAAAATGAGATTGTGTCACCGTGGGAAGCCAGCTTTTGCGCACACAAAGCCCAATGGGGCGTCTAGTATGTTCAAGTGAAAAGTCTAATGCAGTGAGTAATTCAATATTAATTTCTCGCTCTACTTGATGGGCAGAAATGAGCGTAAGTCGATCACTTTCGAGCAGCAGTTCACGGATCAATACCTGTGAGCTGGATTCCACCAGGCGCGTTGGTAAGGCAACATGGGCGTCTTGGAACAGCGCTTCAAAGGCTTGTCGGGTAGGGGTGCCTTTTGCAGGTACTACCCAAGCATAACGGGTCAGGTCCTGAACGCTGAGATGCGCTTGCTGTGTAAGCGGATGATTTTTTCGTCCCACGATAGACAACGGGGGCGACCATAACTCTTCTTGCACCACATCGTCGGCCGGTGTGGGGTAACGCAATGCGCCTAAAATAATGTCGATGTCGCCTTGGCGCAAGTGGTGCAATAAATCGGCATACGGGCCTTCTGTGACATTGATGTTCACATCTGGATGACGTTCGTTAAATTGCAAAATAGATTTGGGTAAGATGGTCATGCGTGCCAACGGCATACTGCCAATGGTGATGGTGCTGACGTCTTTAAACTGCAGTGCGTTAATTTCGTAAATGCCTTGGCGTAATTCACTAAAGGCCAACTTTGTGGCTTTTGATAAGGTTTGTGCCGCCTTGGTGGCGCTGGTCCCCAAGCTGTTTTTTTCGAAAAGCACCACGCCTAACAGTTTTTCAAGATCCCGTGCTGCGCGGTGAACTGAAGACTGAGATACCCCCAATTGACGGCTGGCGATACTGAAATTTTGCGCCTCGCTGACCGCAATAAGAGCACGCAATTGCGTGGTACTGATCAGAGCAATGAGGTTTTTCGGGGGGCGCTCTTTGGGGGTGGTGTCTTTCACAATCTCTTGAGTGGCTTGCTGGATATAATCCACCGCTCGGCCGACGCGTTTTTGCCAGACCTCGCCAGAGGCGGTGGGGTACATGCCGTCTGAGTGTCGTTCAAATAAAGCCGCGCCCAACACGCCTTCTAATTTGGCGATGGCTTGGGTAATGGCCGGTTGGGATAAGAAAATATGTTCAGAGGCACGGGTGATGCTCTTTAGTTCAGCAACGGCAAGAAAGACGCGTAAGTGTCGTAAGTTGGGAATGGCGATTTCCATGTGGCTTCCTATTTTTTAAAAACTATATCAAAAACGAATATCAAAGGAAGTAAAAACAAGCATTAATGATGTTTTTTTTGCTATATAGGGCAATAAATTGGTGTTCTTAACATTCAGTTAAAATTTGGCATTCTATTTTTTAAATAGAAAATACTAGATGTAGATCAAGGTTTGTACTGGCTGTTTATTCCTATACTCACTTCCGATTGACGTGCAAATCATTAAGAAAGTGCGCCACAAGAGCGAGGTATAAGATGAGTGAAATGACCCCCATCCCCGGCAATATTATGTTCGATGGTCCGATGGCAACCAAAGGCTATCCCCTAAATAAAATGTGTTACTCCTTTAACAAGGCCGAAGCTAGGGCGGCGTTTTTGGCCAATGAAGAAGCCTATTGTGAACAATTTGAGCTCAACGACGAGCAAAAACACGCGGTTCGAGCGCGCAATGTGATCGCGTTGCTCGACGCCGGTGGCAGCATTTATTACTTGGCGAAATTCGCCGGTATCTTGGGTTTAAACGTTCAGGATGTGGGTGGCTTGCAAACTGGCATGACGACCGATGAATTTAAAGCATTTTTAGTGCAACAGGGAGAAAAATAATGGCCAAATTAATGGGTGGCATTGCTACCTCGCATATTCCTGCCATTGGCATGGCGATGGACAAAGGGTTGGAGCAAACGCCGTACTGGAAAGATTTTTTTGAGGCGTATCCGCCGGTTCGAAAGTGGCTATACGCACAACAACCTGACATTGCGGTGATTTTTTATAACGATCACGGTTTAGAGTTTTTCCACGACCGTAAGCCAACGTTTGCTATTGGCGCGGCGGCTCAGTATCACAATGCTGATGAAGGCTGGGGGATTGCGCAAATTCCGCCGGTCACGGGCGAAACCGAATTGTCATGGCACATTGTGAACCAACTCATAGAGGCTGAATTTGATATTACCGTGTGCCAGGAAATGAAGGTCGATCACGGCTTAACCGTACCCTTAACCTTAATGTGGCCAGGGCATCAATACGGTCATATCAAGGTGATTCCGGTGGCGATTAATTGCGAGCGTCATCCCATGCCCAAACCCAGCCGCTGTTTTGCTTTTGGCAAAGCCATTGGTGATGCTATTCGCTCCTACGACAGCGATCAAAACGTGGTCGTGTTTGGAACCGGGGGGTTGTCTCATCAATTAGATGGCCAGCGTGCTGGTTTCATCAATAAAGCGTTTGATTTGTATTGCATGGACAAAATAGTCAATGAGCCAGAAGCGCTAACCAAACTGAGCAACTTTGATTTAGTTGAGCAAGGTGGTTCGCAAGGCGTTGAGTTGAATATGTGGCTAGCGATGCGTGGCGCACTTCAAGGGCCACTAACAGAGTTGCACCGTAGTTATCATTTGCCTATATCGAACACCGGCGCCGGCTTGCAATTATTGGCCACCAGCGACAGCCTATAACGTTTCATCTGCCCTATTCTGATATGACTTTTTCATTCAAAATACAGGTCAAATTGTCATACAACAAAATACGCGTTTTGGTATACGCTTCTTCTATCCTAGATAAAGAAGCGTTCTTATCTTCAATCTGCTCATCGCGGCGTAACCATACACTAAGGCTTTGTGAACAAAAGGCTGGGTTATGAGCCATGACGGCTTGATGCTAAGTATGGCTTGTTTGTCCTTCTATTTTTTTATCAAGGCGATGACATTCCTTTTTGGCATACGTCGGAGGCAATACTATGTTACATATCGGTTTAATCGGTCAGGCTATCGCGGCGTCTCGTTCCCCTTCCTTGCATATGATGCTTGGAGAGTTGAAGCAACTTCCTGTGGATTACCAATTGCAAGTGCCGGAAGAGAGTTCTGCCGCGTCTTTTAATGCAAAACTGGCGGACATTCGCGCGTTGGGTTTTGTCGGAACGAACGTTACTTTTCCTTATAAGCAAATTGCGATAGACAGCGCCGACGAAGTAAACGACGCGGTCAAAAAAGTCGGTGCGACCAACACCTTGTTATTAAAAGACGGTAAGGTTTGCGCGTTTAACACCGATTACACGGGCTTTATTCGTGGTTATAAAGGTCGCGTTGGCGATTTGCCAGCCGGAAAAGTACTGATGATAGGCGCGGGTGGTGTTGGCCGGGCCATTGGTTTTGCTTTATTTGAAGTAGGCGCGACGGAAGTGCTGGTCACGGACTTGAGTGAAGCCAGTGCGCAGTCTTTAGTCGACGCCATTAATCGCGCTGGTTACTCTGCCCGGGTGGTGGCCAAAGAAGACATTGCTGCCGCTGCCGCCGACGCTGACGGTTTGGTAAATTGCACTCCGGTTGGGCACTTAAAAACCCCAGGTATGCCGATTGCAGCGGACTTGATCTATGGCCAAAAATGGGCCTTTGATGCGGTTTACACCCCTATGGACACTGAGTTTTTGGTGGAAGCCAACCGTAAATCGTTGCAAATTGTCTCGGGTTTTGATTTGTTCTTTTACCAAGCGATTGATGCGTTTGAGATTTTCACCGGTGAAAAAATCACCGACGTTAAGCCGGTCTGGGATCAGTTCCGTGAAAAATACAACGTGGTAAGTTCATTGATTTAGGCTGTGATCTAGGCATTGTTGCACAGCACATAAACTCATAGAATAAGTCACCCTAAAAGGCGCCGTGTGGCGTCTTTTAGTTTGCTGGTGCAAACCGCTCAGTAAACGAACCGTAAAAAAGGCTTCTTGTTTCCATGATCAGTACCGACGACCGTAAATTAGTAGGGCAATCTGTCTATGAACAACTTCGCTCAGACATAGTGACGGGCGTTTTGTCGCCAGGAGAAAAGTTAAAGCTGAATGCGCTACGACTGAGATACAGCGCCAGTGTGAACACGTTACGTGAAACGCTGATGCGTCTGGTGTCCGATGGTTTTGTTCAGTTTGTAGATCAAAAAGGCTTTACGGTCAAACCTGTGTCCAGCGCTGATTTATACGAACTGTTGGAGCTTCGGCAAATGTTGGAGCTGTCCGGTGTGCGTAAGTCCATGGAAAATACCGAAGGGCACATGGGGTGGAAGTCGGCGCTGATCAGTGCGCATTTTCGGCTATATTGTATCGAAAAACGCATGATGGAAGACGAGGGCGGACAGGTTCAACGATGGGAAAAAGCCGATCGTGACTTTCATGTCATTATGGTATCTCATTGCGGTTCTCAGCAACTTATTCGTTATCATGCCTCGGTGATTGAGCTTTATATGCGCTATCAGGTATTGGCTTTGCACCGTCGCCCTTTTCGTGGACGCGCCTCCATGGACGATCATCAGGCGTTATTAACCGCCCTCTTGGATGACGATATCGACGCCGTTCTTGCGCTGTTGAACTCACATATTGATAAAGGTCTCGCTCTGCCCGACACCGATTTGACCACAGCGATGGCGTCTACCGCGAAAATTCGCCAGCCCGCCTAGCGGAATAACCATTAAGCTGCCATTGTCTCAATATCACACAGACTTCGTCATTCATCAGAAAAAGTAGGATCACATGGAAGCGGTAATCAACATAACAGCCCCGATTTTTTTCCTCATACTGCTCGGTTATTTGGGTGGGCGTTTGGGCTTTATCCCAAAAGAATTATTGCCAGGCTTGAGTCGTTTTGTGCTGTATTTTGCCTTGCCGGCGTTAGTGTTCACTAAAATAGTCAGCATGGATGTTGGTCAGCTGATTCATCCCCAATACATGATGCTGTATGCCGCAGGAGGCATGTTTGCTTTCGTGTTCACTGTGTTGATCAGCCGATTCGCGTTTCGCGAACCTTGGGCGATCAGTGGTGTTCATGGGTTAGGCGGTAGCATGTCAAACAGCGCGTTTGTCGGCTTTCCTATTTTGTTGCAGGTATTTGACCATCCTATGATGCACGCGTTTGCCATGGTGATCATGGTGGAAAATGTCATTCTTTTTCCGGCGGGACTGATCTTTATTGAAGCCGTGTTAGGCAAACGCAGCGCTAATGGTAAGCCTCTTGCCTTCTCTGTAGCAAAACGCATCGTCACCAATCCCATCATTGTCGCCGTTTTTACCGGCGTCGCTTTTGCGTCATTAGGCATCACCTTGCCGGCGTTTATAGCGCAGGGATTAGATGTGCTTGCCATGGGCTCGGCCCCCGCCGCGTTAATCGTCATTGGCGGCTCCTTGGTGGGGTTGTCTATTAAGGGTCGCATAGGGCCGCTGTCTTTGGTGGCGTTGTCTAAATTGATTGTTTTTCCATTGGTAGTGGCCTCACTGTTAAGGCTAACACCTACCATGCCAAACGATTTAAACATTGCCATCATGATTTTTGCTTGCGTCCCCATGTTCAGCATTTACCCGATTGTGGGTGGGCAATACGGAGAGCAAAACGTCTGCGCAAGCAGCTTGCTGGTGACCACTGTGTTATCGTTTTTTACCTTGACCGCCTTATTGCATTTTTTGGTGTAACAGCGCAAACGCAAGGTTTTCATTTTTTAGGAGAGTGTATTATGTCGATCATTATGGTATTGAATGGCCCAAACTTAAACTTACTGGGCACCCGCGAGCCTGCCACCTACGGTTATGAAACCTTGGCTGACGTGGAAGTTCTGTGCCGTGAAGCGGCTGCCAAACTGGGTCACCAAGTGGAATGCCATCAATCAAACCACGAAGGTGTGCTGGTGGATCTCCTCCACGAAGCAGGCCGACGTATTAAAACAGGCGAAGTGTTGGGTGTCGTGTTCAACCCTGGCGCCTACACCCACACGTCCATTGCACTGCACGACGCTATAAAAGGTGCCGACGTCCCCGTGATAGAAGTGCACATCAGCAACGTACACGCGCGTGAAGCCTTCCGTCATCACTCTTATATATCCCCCGCTGCCACCGGCATCGTCGTTGGTATGGGCGTGCAAGGGTATGTATTGGGGATTCAAGGGCTAGTGCATAAACTGAACGCGTAGGGAGGGGTGCGCTTTAGTCCTAAAACACCAAATAGGCTTTTATTTCTTATTTGGTGTTTTATTGTGCAATGGGCGTTAGATTTTGTTTTTGTTCCTACCTGTCCACAGTGGGGTGTGTGAGACAAATAAGCCGATGATAGTGACCATGAGCACACAGGACAACGGGCTGGTGAGGGCTTCACCGAAAAAGCCTGAGAGGCTTCCTTGTTCTGATAAGATGGCGCGGCGCCAGTTTTCGTCAATTAAACGCGATAGGATAACGCCCAGTATTACAGGTCCCACAGGGTAGCCGTATTGTTTCATGAAGTAGCCAATGACGCCAAATGCGAGCATCCACCACACATCGGTAACGGCGTTGTTGATCGAATAAGCGCCGACAATTGACAGCAAGAAGATGATGGGAATGAGCAGCCCTTTTGGGCACTCCACAATTTTAGAAAATAGTCGAATGCCAGTGAGACCAAACACCAGAATAAAGAGGTTGGCTAGGGTGAGGTTGCCTACCGTGAACCAGAAAATATTGGGTTGCTCTATCATCAATAGTGGTCCTGGATTGAGCCCATGAATAAACAGGGCGCCGATGAATACCGCCGTCACGGCATCGCCAGGAATTCCGAGGGTTAGCATAGGAATGTAGGCACCGCTCACGGCGGCATTGTTTGCAGACTCTGGTGCAACTAGCCCTTCTTTTGCACCTTCACCGAAGGGGACGTCGGGATTTTTTGTGGTACGTTTTGCATAGTCGTAGGCCATTAAAGCGGCAATGTCTCCTCCAGTACCAGGCAATGCGCCGACAATGACGCCGATAGAGGACGACTGCAAACTTAAGGGCAAAAAGCGTTTTACGTCTTTCCATTTTGGCACAATACGATGAATAACCTGCTTGACGGTAATCTTGTCCATATAATGAAGCTGTGTCAGGGCTTCTGAAATGCCAAACAAGCCAATCATCACTGCCACGGGGTTGATGCCATTCCACAGGTCAACAACACCGAATGTGAAGCGCTCTTCTGCGGTCAGCGGGTCTAAGCCGACGGTTCCAATCACTATCCCAAATGCCCCTGCTAAGATGCCTTTTGCAAGGCTGTTTCCAGACAAGGAGCCCACCAGCATGATGCCTAACACACCGAGTAGCATGTAGTCTCTTGGTTGAAAGCTGATGGCAAAATCACTCACTACGGGCGCGGCAACGGCAAGCACCATAATGCCCACAAATCCCCCAATCACCGACATGACGGTTGACAACCCGATGGCTTCTCCGGCCAGCCCTTTTTGTGCCAGCGGATAGCCATCGAGCGCC
Organism: Marinomonas sp. IMCC 4694; assembly: GCF_008122525.1. Taxonomy (NCBI): domain Bacteria; kingdom Pseudomonadati; phylum Pseudomonadota; class Gammaproteobacteria; order Oceanospirillales; family Oceanospirillaceae; genus Marinomonas; species Marinomonas sp. IMCC 4694. Next base: position 2,958,490 of record NZ_VSRV01000001.1, on the reverse strand, counting down.
GTCGCGATAGCAGAGGGTGCCCCAGGGATATTCAGTAAAATGGCCGTACGGGAGCCGCCATAAACGCCTCCCATATACACACCTACCATAAGACATAGGGCGTTGTTGACATCCCATGAGAAAGTAAATGAGATAAGAATGGACACCGCCATGGTGACCGATAAGCCTGGGATAGCGCCCACATAAATGCCCAGAAATGTGCCAAGCGCAGTCAACGCAAGGAGCTCAGGAGACACCCAAGAAATGGCGAAAAATGACAAAGCTTCCATCGTATTATCCTAGAAAAATGCGTTAAACCAATGAGATACAGCCGCCATTAGCTCGCGTTCAGGAATGATGCCTTCCGGCAAAATAACCTTAAAAATCAGGCGAAATACGCAATACACTAAAACCAGTGATGCCCATGTCATGACGAGGCTGACGACCCAGCCTTTGCGATGCAAAAAAGTCATCGACAGAAATAAGAAAACCGTCGCCGAAAGAAGAAACCCCACGGGTTCCAGCATGATGGCAAACATAAAAATGAGCGCCACGACAATGCCAACGATAGGCGGGAACACATGACGTACAAAGCGAACATTTGGTGTTAAAGGGAGGCGCATGGTGTGGCTTAAAACCAAGCAAGCACTCACGACCATGATCGCTGTGGCAGCAAGAGGCAGTGCACCAGATGAACTCAATGAGGAAAATTGCGCAATGCTATATGCTTGCCAAAACAGCCATAAACTGGCGATCAAAACGAGCAGGCCGAACAAGCGTTCACCTGGCCGACGACGGGTAGATTGATGCATCAATACTCTCCGATAAAAGGGCAAAAAAAGCGGGGAGTGTCTTCCCCGCTAAGAGCGAAGCAGTGGAGCCTACTTCTTTAGTTAATGCTTTTCGCGCCGTACAACACGGCGCTGATTGCCAAGTTAAGGACGAGGAATATGGAATGCTTCTGGGGATTTTTTAGAAAAACCGGCGTCGTGCACCAACCAGGAAGATGTAGAACGGTAGCCGCTCAAAAAGTAATCCGCTTCTTCGCCTGAAATGTTCAAAATGGTGAAGCCGCGTTTTTGCATTAAATCAACAAAGTCGGGATGAAAAGCGGCTTTATGAAAAGCGCCTTGTAACGTTTTGACCACATCGTCTGGTGTACCTTGTTTCACAAATACGCCAAAGAAAGGACCCCAAGGCAGGTAGCTTTTTAACCCTGGAAAAGTGTCTGTAATGGGCGCGATGCCGGGCAGCAGTCTATTGGCTTCTTTATCGACCAAGCCAATGACCTTCATACGGCCTGCTTTGATTTGCTCGATGGTTGCACCCAATACCGCTGGCATTACATCAATGGCGCCGCCTTGCAAGGCCGTCAATGCTGGACCGTCACCATTATAGGGAATGCTGGTGTAGTCCAGAGCAACCTGCGACTTGAGCATCGCCATCACGATCGAGGTTAAACCACCGTTGCCAGTTGAACCGATTTTTACCGTCCCTGGGTTGGCCTTAATGTAGTCGGTAAATTCTTTCATGTTGTTGTATGGTGCCTCGTTACTGGCGACAAAAACAGGAGTGCCACGGGCCAAGACATTGATGGCGATCATGTCATTGTAGTCGGTGTCACCCAGCCCCAATACCTTGTACATTTGAGGGTTTTCTGCGCCCATTAATAGAGTGTAGCCGTCGTCTTTTTTGCTGTTGACGTATTTAAGCGCAATTGCTCCCACGCCACCGGTTTTGTTGGTCAAAATAATGTCGGTACCTAATTCGGCCTCCACGTGGGGTGAAATCGAGCGCATCACTGTGTCTGTGGAGCCGCCGGCTCCCCATTGGATAATGCCTTGAATGTCTTTATCAGGAAACGCCGCCAAAGCGGTGGTTGACAATGTCAGTGCGGTTAAGGCGCCAATTATTGTTTTTTTCATCATAACCTCCAGAGAGTGTGGCCCGTTTTGGGCATTGTGTGCAGAAGAGGTTGATCCTTCTGCGGGGTGTTTTTATGTGTTTTTTTCAGGATCTTTAAGCATGAATTCCACCAGTATTTCGGCCTCAGCGTTGAACATACCCGCGCCCACCATGGTGCAACAGCCTAGACTTCTGGCGTGCTCTATCATGGGGGAAACCTCGGGTTTCGTGATGGCATCGGCAACAAACTGGCCGCTATGCAATTTGTGAATGTCTACTGGATACGGATCATTTGGGCGCATGCCTACAGGGGTTACGTTGGCAATAAAATCAAAGCCTGTAGGGTCTTGATTGCCCACCCCTGCCCGATTTGGAAAGCGCATGTTTAAGCGCTCGATCAGAGAATGAAGGCGTTGCTGATCAAGGTCGAAAATCGCCAAATATGCGGCACCACGCTGCAAAATTTCAAATGCCACCGCAGATCCCGCGCCACCTGCGCCAATTAATAAGGCGCGGGTGTTGCTCACCTCAAAACCTTCTTTTTTGACCCCATCAAGATACCCAATGCCATCGACGTTATCACCATACAGCAGGCCGTCATTTTGCTTGCGGATGATGTTCACTGAGCCGATAAACTGAGCCCGTTCAGATGTGCTGTCACAAGCCGCTAAAGCCGGAATTTTATGTGGAATGGTGATGACAATGCCGTGCACGTTCTGTGTGTACCGCAAAGATTCCATAACCTGAGTGAAGTGCTCAGGAGCAACGTGCATGGGCGTCACTATGCCGTTTTCTTGACGACGTTGCAGAATGCGCGTTAAAAACTCTGGGGAACGCACTTGGGCGATGGGATCGCCCAAAATAGGAAACAACCGAGTGTCACCGGTAATCACTGTCATTGTATGGAACTCCTGTTTTATTTAGCGAATCGCGTGCTGTATGGCGAGATAGGCAAACACAATGGCCGGGCCAATGGTAATGCCAGGGCCGGGATAAGTGCCGCCCATAATGGAATGCAAATCGTTGCCACAAGCGTATAAGCGGTCAATGGGCGTGCCTTGACGCGTTAATAATTGCGCATGTTCGTTGCCCACTAACCCTTGTGCTGTACCAATGTCGGCAGGTTGAAGCCTGACGGCGTAATAAGGCGGCTGATCGAGCGCGCCCAGCGTTGGATTAGGCTGGTGGTTTGGGTCGCCATTGGCTTTTTGATACGCGGTGCGGCCACGGCCAAATGCTTTATCGTGTCCGATGTTGGCGGCTTCATTGATGCTGTGGATGCTGTTCGTTAACAAAACATCATCAACCTGTATTTGCTGTGCTAATTGAGCGATGCTGTCGCCTGTTTTTAGGTAGCCGTCTTGCAAATAGGGGTGAGGATTGTCGCCCCCCAGACGCACCATGCCTAAGCCGTATTTCTCCAGCCCTTTTGCATCGGTAATGATCCACGCGTAGGTCGTGTCTTGTCCGCCATTCAGCATGGCTTTGCCAAATTCATGGTACGACACGGTTTCATTGACAAAGCGCTGACCGCGCGCATTCACGCACAGGGTGCCGGGTTTGGAGCGGTCAAAAACAAAGTGAGGGAACACCGCCGTGCTGCCATCTTTTCGTAATCGTGTGGAAACCGGCGCCCAAAATGCCGCTTGATCGTGACCTTCGCCGTAGTGAGCCCCCAGAGCTTCGACTTGCGCATGCAAGTCGCTGCTGTGCCCTTCCGCTGAAGGCGAATCGTTTGGGAGTTGAGACGGCAGTAATGCCGCGCGTTTTTCTGGGTTTCGTGCAAAGCCGCCTGATGCCAAAATAACGGCTTTTTTGGCGATCAGTCGGCGACTTTCACCGTGTTGGCGAAGTGTCAGCTGCGATACGTGAGCGCTGGAATCGTTATCAATAGCGAGTGTTTCGGTATCGACCAGTAGATCAATGTGTTTGTCTAACAGAGATTGCAGCATTCTGGCGACCAGAGCATGGCCCATAACACTGCGACGAGTGCGGCCGTACAGAGCGCGATCGATGGCGTATTGCGTCACAACGCGTGCTGTGTATAAAAAAGACGCCGCGTTTTTAAAGCGTGATAACAAATGCCCTATGTCTTCGCGGTTGACCATCATACCGCCCAATACAGTAAATTCAGGAATGGGATGACGCAGCAAGTTTAGCGCCTTACCTAGCCGTTGGCCCACATAGGGTAGCGGCTCCAACGCACGGCCATTGAGCGACGCATCGGGTAAATCCGCCAAGTAATCTGGGTGATAAGCACAGGCCCGAAAGCGTACTTCTGTATGGTCCACTAAAGTGTCGATGGCCTTAGCGCCATGGTCCACGAAAGCGCGTCTTAAAGAGTGTTTACTGCGATTGCCAACGGCATGATCTAGGAAATTCATCACTTTTTCTTTGCTGTCTTGCATGGCGGTGTCATGCAAATAGCGCGTCATGGGGACCCAAGTTGTGCCACCGGATAATGCCGTAGTACCACCGACAAAATGGGTTCGCTCAACCAATAAGACTTTTTTTCCTTCTATTGCACCAAACAGCGCCGCCGCCATGCCACCTGCTCCTGCCCCCAAAACAATAATGTCGTATTGAGTGAGATCAGAGCACTGTTTTAAACCAGTATAAGGGTTGAGTTGACGCATGAATGATTCCCTGTGTTTTTGTCTTTATGGCATTTACTATTTCATAAAGTTGAAACAGTTTCAATAATTAAATATGTTTCCATTGTGGTTTTTTTTTGTTAGTGTGAATAGAATCACTGCTAAGTCGTGTTTTAGCGACACTTAAACCAACTTAGGAGACAGTGAAATGAGCAGTGCCTTAGCAAAAGCGCTCTCTGTAATGGAGTTTTTGGCGTATCAGCCTATCGGCAGTGCCGTAAGCGACATCGCAAAATCGCTGGATATGCCCCTCAGCGGCGTGCATCGATTGTTAAAAGAATTAGAAGGCTTGGGGTATGTGCGTCAAGTTCGCGGCATGGGAGATTACGAGCTAACCATCAAGTTGGCGTCCTTGGGTTTGGCCTTTCTCGGGCAAACAGGCATTGGCAATATAAGCCAGCCTATCTTGGATGAACTGGCTCAGCAGACTCGCGAATTGGTGCGCTTGTCTCTTGCCGATAATGGCGATTTGATCTGGGTTGGTGTGTCGCAAGGCTCCACCTCGGGCTTGCGTTATCAGCCAGGTCAAGACCAAGGCAAAGTCGTGCATCTTGCGTCTTCTGCGGGCGGTCAGGCATGGTTAGCCCGCATGAGTGATGAAGAGGCGATCTCCTTGGTGATGCGCCAAGGTTTGTTCAAAGATGAAACGCCTGGCGTGTTTGCGCCGATCACGGTGGCCGACTTGTTAGCGGTGTTAAAAGCGGTGCGCGAACGCGGATACGCGGTGAATCATGACAGTTATTTGGATGGTATGGCGGCAATTGCCATGGTGGTGTGCAACCCTGACAGTGGTGAGCCCATCGGCGCGGTCAGTGTTGCCGGACCCTCTGTAAGAGTGACGCCAGACGTACTGGAAACATATGTAGCCCCTTTACGTCAGGCCGCAACAGCCCTAGGAGATGCGAGCAGAGCCTCGTTATATTTCTCCAAACGGGAGTAAATATTAACGATAGACAGGGCCCTAGCATGGCAAGAAAGTTACCCACAACCTCTCCTCTTTCACAGCAATACGACGTTATTGTGGTTGGCTCTGGGGCCGGTGGTTTAAGCACTGCAGTTCGAGCCGCGTATTTGGGGTTATCGGTTTTGGTTTTGGAAAAAACCGAGGGGTTAGGAGGCACCACTGCCTGGTCTGGAGGATGGTTGTGGATTCCGCGCAACCCACTGGCGACTGAAGCCGGTATTTACGAAGACGTCGAGGCGCCCCGTCGTTATGTGTGCAGTGAAATGCATGCCGATACATTGGACGTTCGCGCCGACGCGTTTTTGCAGACAGGGCCTGACATGGTCGAGTTTTTCGCAACGCACACCGCTTTGCGCTTTATCGATGGCAATCTCGTGCCTGACTTTCATCAATCTGCTGGGCATGCTCAGGGAGGGCGCTCAGTAGCGGCGGCGCCGTTTGATGGTCGTCAATTGGGGCCTTGGAAGCACCATGTGCGTCCGCCCTTGTCCGTAATTTCATTGTGGGGCATGGGCATTGCGAGCGGTGCCGATATTCGTCACTTTTTTAATGCCACACGACGCGTCTCTTCTTTTTTGTACGTTATTAAGCGCTTAACGCGTCATTTGATGGATAAGGTGCGTTTTGGTCGCAGCACACAACTGGTCAACGGCAATGCGTTAGTGGGCGCTTTATTGAAAAGCGCTCTGGATTTGGACGTAAGGCTCCAAACCAACGCAGCGGTCACCGCCTTGACCCACGATGACTGTGGCCGTGTTTCTGGGGTGGAAGTAAAGATTGATGGCATCGAATATTCTTTATCCGCGCGTCAAGGCGTGGTAATGGCCGCGGGCGGTTTCCCCCATGATAAACAGCGTCAAGCCGAACAATTCACCGGCAATGCGGCGTTTGGTCATTTCTCTGCGGCCCCGAAAGACAACACTGGGGATGGCATTACCATGGCGCAACGCGTTGGCGCACGCATTCGTAACGACTTAGCCAACGCCGGTGCATGGAGCCCAGTGTCTTTGGTGCCGCACGGTAAAGAGCCTATTCATTTTCCGCATTTAATCGAACGAGCTAAGCCCGGTATTATCGCCGTTTTACCAAATGGTAAACGCTTCACCAGCGAAGCCGATTCGTACCATGACTTTATGCGCGCCTTGTTTGATGCCAGCCCTAAAGACCGTCAACCATATTGTTGGTTAGTAGCCGATCATAAAGCGCAGCGACGTTGGGGGCTGGGCTGGTCAAAACCGTTTCCCTTTCCGACGTCGTATTTTGAGCGCACGGGGTATTTAAAGAAGGGGCGTACACTCGCCGAACTGGCCAGCACATTGAGCCTACCCGTTGGGGTTCTGACAGAAACAGTGGTGCGTTTCAACCAAGACGCCAAAGATGGCATAGATCGCCAGTTTCAACGCGGCGCTTCCCCTTACAACCGAATTCAAGGTGACCCAGAACAGACCCCCAACCCGAGTCTGGCCGCGTTAGAGCAGGGGCCTTTTTATGCGGTCAAAATCGTACCAGGCAGCTTGGGGACTTTCTCCGGTATCGACACCAACGAACATGGCCAAGCCTGTCGCACGGATCAAAGCGTGATCGAGGGCCTGTATGCCGTTGGTAACGATATGTCGAGCATCTTTGGCGGTCACTATCCCAGTGGCGGCATTACGTTAGGCCCCGCAATGACCTTTGGTTATCGTGTGGCGAATCATTTAGCGCAGGGCGATCGCGTCTCTGTGTCAGCAGAAACGACTCAAAAAAAGGAAAATACTGATGAAATACTATGACATTGCAACGCTGAAAACCGTGATTTTTGGTGCTGGAAAAGCCGCGGCGGGCATTCAAGCGTTTTTGGAAGCGCCAGAAGCAAAAGGTACGCTGTTGGGGGCATGGTTTGCTGACGTCGGCCCTTTAAACGAAGTGTATATTTTGCGTGGCTATGACACCGAGCAAGATCTGATCGAAGAACGTAAGCGCATTCGTCTGTCCAGTGATCCGTTCAACTGCGGCGACTTGCTGGTGGATCTGCACATGGACAGCTATATTCCGTTGGACTTTATGCCAGCGGTTGAAACCGGTGAATTTGGCCCTGTGTACGAAATTCGGACTTATCATACTAAACTTAACGGCTTGGCACCGACCATCGAAAAGTGGCGTGAAGCCGTGCCCCCTCGTACCGAGTATTCTGCGTTAACAATAGCGATGTATTCCTTAGATGGCGGCCCTCGTTTTACGCAAATTTGGCCTTATAAATCCGCTAACGAACGCGCTGAAATACGAGCCAAAACCGTCGCAGAAGGCGTTTGGCCTCCTAAAGGTGGCCCTGATTGGTTGACACCAAACATGACGTCAACGCTGGCAATGCCAATGGCATTTTCGCCCCTTAAATAAGGTACTGGCCATGGCGTATTCATTTTCTTTGGCGTTCTTAACCCTGTTTGATGTGGCGCCAAGTCGTGCGGTCGAGATCGCAGCGCAGGCGGGTTTTTCACATGTTGGCCTTCGTCTTTTGCCGTCTGCGACGGAAGGCTTGTACCCTCTGATGACCGACGACAAGGAGCTAAGAGACACGCAAGCCGCGATGCAAGACACCGGAGTTCAATTGGCTGATATTGAAATTGTGCGTATAGGTGAGGGATTTCGCGTGGAAGAGACGGTGCGCTTTTTAGAGCGTGGGGCAAGGCTTGGTGCGAAAAATGTGTTGGTCGCCGGTGATGACGACAACGAAGCGCGTCTCATCGAAAACTACGCCTTGTTCTGTGATATGGCTGGACGTTTTGGTATGACGGCGGATTTGGAGTTTATGCCCTGGACCAAGGTGCCTAACATCGCCAGCGCCTTGCGAGTGGTGGAAGGCGCGAATCAATCCAACGGTGGTGTATTGATCGATGCCTTGCATTATCACCGCGCCGGCATGACCCCGCTGGATGTGAAGACGATCGATCCGAAATGGCTTCATTATGTGCAATTTTGTGATGCCATGGCGAATTTTGACCCCTCTACAGAAGGTTTGATTCACATTGCTCGTCAAGCACGACTTAACCCAGGTGATGGGGAGATTGATTTGGTATCGCTTTTACAAGCCATACCGGATGGAAGCGTGTTGAGTTTAGAGGTGCCAAACTTCGATTACGCAAAACAGCAATCGCCTATTGAGCGCGCCTGCAATGCCATGGCCGGCATGAAGCAAGTCATCAGCGCGGCGAAAGCTCACACGGATGTGCCTACTGGCGCTTCTATGTAAATCAATAATGTAAATCAACACAACGGTCTTGTCATTAATGGGGTTAAGACAGCCTCATTAATGACAGTATCACCGCTAAGGTGACAAACGACGCTAATGTGGTGACCAGTAAAATACTCGCGCAAAGAGAGCGGTAGCCGTATTGGTTGCCAATAATAGGGTAAATACTCATCATGGGTACGGCCGCGATTAAGATGCCACCGAGCACTAAGTTTCTGTCCATGTCTGGCATGAGGAAAGCCACGATCGCGATCATCATTGGGTGAAGTATGAGTTTGCCGCAGGCCACAAAAGTGATGTCTTTAGCGTTGCCTTTTAAGCTGGTGCCCACCAAAGAACCGCCTAATACAATTAAGGCGAGTGTGGCCGAAGCGCCAGACAGCATGACTAAAACGCGATCAATCACCGCCGGTAAAGTTAAGTGAAAGGTCGACGCTAACACCCCGCCTGTGACGGCGATGATCAGTGGATTTTTGATTAAGCGTTTCATCACCGTGTAAATCATTAATGCGGGTTTTAGACCCTGTCCACTGGACGAACTCGCCTCCAAAATGATGAACGCCAAGGGTAAAATCAACATATTTTCGATGATCAGTGACATCGCAAATGCCGCCGTAGGTGGGCTGCTAAACGCCAATAACATAACCGGATAGGCAAAAAATGCCGAGTTTGAGTTGGCCATTCCTAGGCCTTTCAGTGTGCTTTCAGTGAGCGAGCGTTTCATGACGGTTACGCTAATGAATAAGCCGATGAATAGGGTCAACATGGATCCGACGGCATAAGTTACTAGATACGTGGGTACAATGACCTCGTCAAATTCCATTCTGGCCAGGGTGCTAAAAATCAGCGCTGGTAGTGTGAAATACAGCACGATTTTTGACATGCCAGCAATGGTGTCACTGGGAACCAGTTTGACCCGTACCGCTAAAAATCCCAACACCATCATAATGAAAATAGGGGTCGTAATAGCAACAATAGTTAGCATTCGCGTTTTTCCGTATTGAGGGCTAAATCCCCTAAATTTAAATGGCGGGTCCGTCTTTATGGTGATGATCGATGGGTTTGTAGTAGCTGTCTAGGGTTTGCGCCGTATCGCGAATGGCGTACATAAACAACTTCAATGCCATTGAAGGAACCGAATCGGCCCGAGTGGTGAGACCGACCGCACCGAGGGTTTCCTTGGTGTCGATCGGCAGTTCATCCAGCTCGCCATCGGCAATTTCCCTTGCGACCACACCGCGAGAAATAATCCACACGGCATCGTTGTTGCGGATGAACTCTTTACCGAATGAATCCGACACAGTGTCAATTCGGTCGGTCAGTGTGCTGACGCCTTGCGACAGTAAAAAACGGTCTACATAGGGCGCGGTAATCGAGCCTTTTGGTGGATAAAGCACGGTGTAATCGGCAATGTCGCTGATTTGGAAATGCTCTTTGCTTAACAAAGGGTGATTAGGGCGAACGGTAAACGCCACCTGTTCTGAATACAAATGTTGGAATGATAAGCCCGACATCGCCTCAGGCACGCCCAAGCGTCCCACGACCAAGTCTAGCTCACCAACACGCAGTTGGCTCATTAATAAGGCGTTTGGTCCGGACACCAAATGCAGTCGCACATCTATGCCGCCGGTACGAAAACGTTTTACAGACTCGGGCAAAATACTGGTGGCGACGGTGGGCAATACGCCAATGCTGATGCGACTGATGCCTTTTTGTTGCGCCTGAGCAACTCGTTCAGTGCCTTCTCGCAAGGCGGCCACACTGGTGCTGGCGTGCTCTAAAAACACATTACCAAACGGGGTGAGCTCGACGCCTTTTTTACTGCGTTCTAACAGTCGAACGCCTAAGATCTCTTCTAATTCTTTGAGCTTTTTTGATACAGCCGGTTGGGTCAGCGCCAACACATCAGCCGCCCGTACCACGCTGCCTTGGCGAGTCACTTCTAAAAAACATTGTAAATGACGATATTTAATACGGTTTTCTAACATAAAGGCGTCTCCCAATGAGTGAACACGGTTTTAATCTTGATGGAACGGGGAGTGATGAGGCTATTACACTCCTATGGTGAGGCGTTGAACAGACACCACGTATTCCTTTTTCGATATATTTTTTGCGCTTTATTTCATTATTAATAGAGCGTTCAAGGTAAAAATCTTGTGCTAGCATCAATACTATTCAGTATAGAGCGAAAACACAGGCAACAGAGAGACAAAAAAACGTTTTGTTTCTCATATATCATTTTCGTTATGAAATACAGACAGACAGGGCGTAAGAATGAAAACAGCACTCGCAACGGTTACCTTATCTGGCACGCTAAGAGAAAAGTTCGAAGCGGCGGCGAAAGCCGGTTTCCAAGGTGTCGAAATCTTTGAAAATGACCTAACTCAGTTCGACGGTTCGCCAGCAGACGCACGCCGCATGGCGCAAGACTTGGGCTTAGAAATCATCGCCCTTCAACCCTTTCGCGACATGGAAGGGATGCCTGAGCCGATGCGCACGCAAAAAGCCAGAATGTTGCAACACAAAATCGACGTGGCGCACGAGCTTGGTACAAATCGCCTGTTGTTTTGCAGCAATGTGCAGCCTTATTCTTCGGCGGATCGTGATGTGTGTGCAGCGGATTTATTTGCCTTGGCAGAAATCGCCAAAAAAGAAGGCATCATGTTGGGGTACGAGGCGCTGGCATGGGGGTTTCACATTAAGGATTATCACGAAGCATGGGATCTGGTGAAGCGAGTTGACCACCCCAATTTGGGCATCATCTTAGACACGTTTCACATGTTTTCCCGAGGCAACACGCTGGACGTATTGCGCGATGAGATTCCACTGAACAAAATTGCCCTAGTGCAGGTGGCCGATGCGCCCAGTCTGCAAATGGATGTACTGCAATACAGCCGCCATTTCCGTTGTTTCCCCGGTCAAGGTGACATGCCCGTGGTTGAGTTTTTACAAGTGCTTAAAGACAAGGGTTTCAACGATTACTTGTCTCATGAGATTTTTAACGATGAATTCCGCTCTTCTTCTCCTTTAGAAAAAGCCATCGACGGGATGCGTTCTTTAATTTGGTTGGACGATCAAACCATCAGCAAGCGCGAAGAAAAAGTCGCGCCTATTGTGGCACCACAAATCAGCGATGTGGAATTTATTGAATTTGCGATTGAAGGCGAAAGCGGCGAAGCTTTGACCAACACACTGGCGCAACTTGGCTTTCAAGAAACGCATCAGCATCGTTCAAAAAACGTCAGCCTGATGCGTCAAGGCGATATTAATTTGATCTTAAATCGGGAGCCTAAGAGCCAAGCGCACGAGCATTACCAAAAGCACGGTGTGTCTGTGTGTGCCATGGCGTTTGCGTCGGACAATGTCAAAGCGACCTTGTCGTTGGCTGAGCGTTATCGCGTGGAGCGCTTTGATAATCAAGCCGGTCCCGGTGAGTTGAACATACCGGCGGTGCGCGGCATCGGTGACAGTTTAGTGTATTTGGTGTCGGCTGATGCCGCCGTGCGCTTTTTTGACGTCGACTTTAAACCGGTGCAAGGCATTAAGGGCGAAACGGGTGTGGGCTTAACGCGCTTCGACCACATTGGTCAAACCGTGTCTAATACAGACTTTTTGTCGGCCACTTTCTTTTATAAATCTGTGTTTGGCTTTGACATCGACGCCAGCCAAGATCTGCCCGATATTCATGGCCTGGTAGTGAGCCGTACAGCACTCAGCAAAGACAAGCGTGTGCGTATTCCACTGAACATGACCAATGCTCGTGACGCCTCGGCCCAGCGCTTTATCCAAAAATCCAAAGGCTCTGGCGTACATCAAATTGCCTTCGCCTGTGACGATATATTTGCCGCTGCGAAAAACATCGACAGCCAAAAACAGCTGCCGATCCCACAAAACTATTACCGTGATATTGAAGCGCGTTTTGACTTGCCGTCAGACGTGCTGAAAAAATTGCAATCACATAACATCATGTACGACCGTAACGACGAAGGCGAATTCTTCCACTTCTACACGGAAGAAGTGTATGGGGTCTTTTTTGAAGTGGTACAAAGAGTGGGTGATTACAGCCGCTATGGCGAAGCTAACGCGTTTGTTCGTCTTGCTTCTCAGGCGCGCCAAGAAAATAAATAAACCATTGTCATTGCGGGGAATGGGGTATTTCTTGGGGTATATTTGAGAGGACATTACGCCGGAGGAAGGAAACTTCCCCCGGCTTTTTTTTATGTCAGAAGTGGGTTGTTTAGGATTCCTATGGCTATTTGCTGGTCACTTGGAACGGCTGAACCAGCGAGTTTAATTTGATCGCGGACAACCCGACTCGTGAGGAGCGTCTTTGTAATGCCATGATTGAACGGCGCATTTGTTCGGTGGCGGCGCTCATTTCTTGTGCGGTATGGGTGTTTTTTTGATTGCTGTCATTGAGCAACACAATGGCATCAAAAATGCTGTCTACCAGATCATAGAGCACCTTGTCTCCAGTGTTGGTTTGCTCACTGGCTTGTAAGTTTTTATCCACGTCGCTGGCGCCTTTCTCCATGGAGCTGACGGCGCTGCGAGTCTCTTCTTGGATGCCCTCTAACATGCTCTGAATTTCTTCTGCGGCCGCGGCGGTTTTAGCCGCTAAGCTGCGCACTTCATCGGCCACCACAGAAAAACCGCGCCCGTGTTCTCCCGCTCTGGCGGCTTCGATCGCAGCATTCAGTGCCAGTAGGTTCGTTTGGTTCGTAATGTCTGTGATGGTGTGAATAATGCCAGACACCTCGTTGGTTTTTTGATCCAATGATTTAACCGACTCGGCCGTCGCGCTTACCACGTCACGTATCGCTTGAGTGCCTGTTTTCGCTTCCTGTAGCCGTTGGTGAGTGTCTTCTACGATCTGATCCATGGCGGATTTTAGGGCTTGTGCAGTTTTTGACGTGCTTTCCACCTCGACTATTTGCTGCTGAAATACGTCCAGCATGCTTTCTACCGTCGATTCCAAATAGTGCGACGCTTGGCGTGCCTCTTCGTTGGTTCGTACCATAAAATCATTCGATTTTTTGACATTGCGGCTGGCTGAAATCACCTGTCCCATGGTGTTGTCCAGAGTATCGATAAAGCTGTTCATCCATCGCCCCATGTCGCCCGTTTCATCATTGGCGAGTTTTTTATCGTCAAGGCGTTGTTTTAAATTGCCTTCGCCTTCTGCGATGGTTTGAATCACTTCGGTCATTTGATTCATGCTGTCGCTTATTTTTTGGGTACTCAGTGCGTTAAACAAAAAGGCGCTCACGCCTAAACTGGCGAGCGTTAAGGCACCATTTATTAAAATAGAGAGGTCCGTATAAGCGGGCAAAGCGGTGCTGATCGTGAGTGCAGGGATGGAAGCAATCAGATAGCTTTTCATCAGTTTAAGATTGATGGAGCGGCGGCGATAGACTTCTTCCAAGTCGCCTTCGCACATCATGCCCCATGTATCGGGACTGCCCTTTAACTGGAATGTTACCCTGTTGTGGTTGAATTAGCCGGACACTTCAATAAAGGATAATATCCAATTATTGAGGTGTAAAATGACTAAACGTACTAACAAACAATATCCAAACGATTTTAAGCAAGAAGCGGTGGCGCTGGTGATTGAGCAAGGTTACTCAGTTGTTGAGGCTGCCGCTTCACTGAATATCACTGACAAGCTACTTTATAACTGGGTAGCGAAGTTTAAACAACAAAATGAAGATTCAGAGTTGTCGAAGGATGAGCGGGCTGAACTCGCTCAGCTCAGAAAAGACAATAAGCGCTTGCTAATGGAGCGCGAAATATTAAAAAAGGCTTCAGCGTTTTTCGCAAAAGAAATGAAATAAAATATTCATTTATCAAAAGTTTAGGTAAGCAGTACCCAGTTGTCATATCGTGTAAAGTGATGCGCGTTAGCAAATCTGCATACTATGCTTGGCGAAAACGTCCCGCGATAATTATCAGTGCACAAACACTGAATTTACATCGTAGGGCGAAGGCGCTTTTTGAAGATAGTCGAGACAGTTTGGGTAGCCGTGAGCTTGGGAAAAAGCTTCGCAAAGAAGGCTTTGATGTTAGCCGGCATAGTGTCATTGGCTTGATGAAACGATTGGGGTTAGTCGTTAAGCAGCGTATCCCTTACAAAGTCACAACAAAGCGCAAAGACAGTGATGCTGTAGCTGATAATTTATTGAACATGAATTTTAACCCGTTAGGCCAGAACCAGGTGTGGGCTGGGGATGTGTCATATTTAAAAACAGGCGAAGGCTGGCTATACCTTGCTATTGTAATGGATTTGTTTGGTCGTCGCATAGTGGGTTGGCACACGTCAAAACGTATGACGACAGACTTAATTGAGCAAGCATTTTTAAAAGCACATCGCTTACGACAGCCGCCAAAGGGCTTAGTATTTCATAGCGATAGAGGTTCGCAATACACGAGTAAACGCTTTAGAAGCCTATTAAAACGGCTTGATTGCCGCTCTAGCATGGGTGACGTCGGTGCGTGTTGGGATAATGCCGTGGTTGAAAGGTTCTTCGGCAGTTTAAAACATGATTGGTTGTTCAAGGTAGCACAACCAACAAGAGAGCATATGAAGCAAGATGTTGCGGCCTATGTGAAATATTACAATCTGGAGCGATTACATTCGTCGAATGGCGACCAATCACCCATTGAGTATGAAAACTCCTTTAGGAAAGTGTCCGGTTGGACTTGACCAGAACACCCCTTTACCGATGACCGGAATATGACGATAGTCCGAATAACCGGGGTAGGTCACGAAGATATTTTGGCCTTTTTTGATGGTTTCACGCACACCCGGATGCAGGTTTTTGGTCGCAGGATCGGTAAAACGAATTTCAAATTCGGTGTGTTTTTGCACTTTTACTGTACCGAACTGGGTATGAATACCGCCCTTTAAATTTTCTCCATGGCTGAAGGTGCTGTCTTCAAAGCGCGAGCGAGAGAGCGCAATACCTGGCGCTATGCTGACATCAAAGACAGACTTCACCATGAACAAATAATTGTCGCCAGACTCTTTATAAATATGCCCCGCTTCTCGCTGAATAAGGTCGCCTAGCACATCGTTGGGAACACGGGCGCACACCGCGCCGACACAGACATCATTGTGCCTAATGGGCAGATAAAACATCAGTGTGACAGCGTCGTGAAACTTTGAACTGGAAGGCCCGATAGCGAGCGTATTCTGATCGATGTAGGGGCCATGCAAAAATGCTTCTTTTAAACCCGCTTGCATGGCATTCGTCGGCAAATCTATCTTATTTATACGAGATTGATGGGTGCTGTTCAGTACACGTCCTTGGGTGTCGATGACAAAATACTCAGACACATCAGCGACAATATGAAAGCGCTCTTGTAAGGCGTCTGTCTCTACCGTGGGAAAGCGACTGGTGACAATGTCTGATAGCACTTCCAGCTGAGACCACTGATTATTGACCCAGCTTTGGAGGAGTTTGACCCGCGTGTTGGCAAGGTTTTCAAACGTTCTTTCTACGTTAGAGTAGGTGTCTTTGTTGAGATAACACGAGGAAAAAAGAGACAGACGCCCCTGGTTTCCTAACCAAGGTAGCCAGTCACGCTCTTCTTGGGAAAGTGACATCTGAAGGCTTTTTAAATTCATACTCACGCTTACTCCGTTGCAATAAGCACTACGTCGTTGCAGTTGCTAAAGGGGGAAGTGTCATAACTAGCAATTATGTTGCCATGATTAACCGTATGAAATATTTAAGTCTGATGCACTGTAAAGAGATGAAATAGCAGCGGCATTCTTTGGCATAGTTGTGAAAACCTAGCGTTTTATTCACCCTATACGGTGCAATGCTTTGCACAGTATAGGAGCGGTAATCACCGAGTGAGTTTTTTTGGTGCGTCTTGTTTGACTTTTTTAAAACGCCTTTAGTGATTGATTTCTATCATGTTATTACACAAATCAATAACGCGTGCGATTAGCGAACCAAACGAATGATAACATAACGGGCACTTAACCTCGTTCCCACGCTATACCTCGTTCCCACACTCCGCCTGGTAATGCATCCGCTATGCATTACCAGGCGGAGTGTGGGAGCGAGTGAAAACATGAGCACGTTCTGCTTGAAAAGATAAGCTGATGGTGTCGCCTAAGGTGAATACTTGATCCTGGCCGATGGCGGCAATGACTTTTTTGCCATTGGCGAGGCTTACGTCGAGTACGGTTTCGGTACCGAGGCGTTCGGTGAGTGATATGGTGCCATGCAGGCAGCCCGACATTTCGCCTTGTTGTGGTTGCAGGTACTGAGGTCGAATGCCCAGTTCGATGTTCTGGCCTATTTTTAGGGGTTGCTCAGGTTTTGGTAATACTACCGGATCCAATACAGAGGAGCCTACTGTGATGGTTTGCGTGTTGATTGCTAAGACCTCAGCGTCGAGGAAGTTCATTGAGGGAGCGCCCAGAAATCCAGCGACAAAGCGATTGGTGGGGTGATGGAAGAGTTCCATAGGTGAGCCTATTTGCTGTACTTCGCCGTCTTTTAATACGACGATTTTATCGGCCAGTGTCATGGCTTCTACCTGATCGTGGGTTACGTAGATCATGGTGGCGCCAAGTTGTTTGTGAAGTTTGGCGATTTCCATCCGCATATCCATGCGCAGCGCCGCGTCTAAGTTTGACAAGGGTTCGTCGAATAAAAAGACTTTAGGATTACGGACAATGGCTCGACCTATGGCCACACGCTGGCGTTGCCCGCCCGAAAGCTGGCTAGGGCGACGCTCTAGGAGGTGCTCCATTTGCAGTATTTTCGCGGCATCGTTAACGCGTTGGTCTTTTTCTTGTTTTGCGGTACCGGCGATGGTGAGTCCAAAGGCCATGTTTTCCCGTACGGTCATGTGCGGGAAAATGGCGTAGGATTGAAAGACCATCGCAATGCTGCGGTCTTTGGGTTGCATGTGGTTGACTGTCATGCCATCGATCGCCAGTTCGCCGTCGGTGATGTCTTCCAGCCCTGCGATCATACGCAACAGGGTGGATTTACCGCAGCCTGATGGCCCGACAAACACGGTGAATTCTCCGTCTTTTATGTCAATGTCGACGCCTTTGATGATGTCGGTTGTGTCGTAGCGTTTTACCAGTGAGCGTAGAGTGACGTCGGCCATTATGGATTCTCCTGTTTAGATTCGCTGATGCTTAATAGCCCCGCTGCGTTGACTTCGATGGCCACAGGGTCGAGGATTTCTCCCACAAATCCCGTATTATTCTGATCATGAAATCCTAGGATGCAGTGGCCTTGTTCGGTGTCGAGAATTCTTGCGGCGTACCGGTGGCAGGGGGTGTCGCCGTCGAAGAACGGCCCCGGCGCCACTTGCCAAGGCCCCGTCGGGCTATCACTAATAAGGTAGTGATTGCCGGTGACGAGTTTGCCGGCTTGGCTGGCGGTGTAGGCCTCACTCCAATGTTGGCTCGACGTGCAAAACAAGCAATACCAACGTGCGTCAATCGAGAAGACTTGTGGTACTTCGAGTTGTCCAAAGTGACCGACAAACACCGGCGGCTGGAGTGTCCAGTCGTTTAGGTTATCGGAAGTGGCAAAACCTATCGCGCCGCCTGCGTTGGCTTCTTCTATTCCCGGTGCTCTGGCGGTAAAAAACATTAACCAGCCTTTGCCGTTCGGGTTTTTCATTACCCATGGGTCACGCATGGCGCGGTCATGCCAAAAGCCTTTTTGATGCTGGTGTTCATAGTGTTTGGCCTGTTCACCGATTAAATCCAAACACAGACCATCACCAACGCGTTGCCAGTGATGTAAGTCGGTGCTGGTAGCGTGGCCAACGCGCTGGTATAGGCTGTCTTCGGCTAAGCAAGTACCGGTGTAAAATAAGTGATACAGCCCCGTTTCGTCACACACCACATTGCCCGTCCAGGTGGTGGAATCGTCCCAAGCCGGTGAGGGCGCAGGTGCAAAGCAGGTGCCTTGATGTTGCCAATGTACCAAGTCGGTTGAGGTGGCGTGTCCTTGACTGACGTTCAGGTGGCGTCGTTCGGGGTCGATTAAGGACTTGTCGGCTTTTAAGAAATAGCCATGCCAGGTGTCGCCTTCACGAAAATACCAACTGTCCCAAATCCACTGATCTTTTAATGCGATTGTCATTGTGTCACTCCAAAAAATTAACCTTTGACGCCTGTTGAGGCAATAGAGGCGATAAAAGCCCGTTGCAATACCAAATAGAACACTAATACTGGCAAGGTGATCAGCGTTAAGTACGCCATTACTTCTCCCCATGCGGTATTGAGTTGGAAAAAATACTGTAAGCCGACCAAGACCGGTCGATATTGTTCTTGCTGTGTCACCATAATGGGCCACAAATACTGGTTGTACATGACGAGAAATTTCAGGATGGCAGCGGTGGCAATGACAGGACCCGATAAAGGCATGACGATGCGCCAATACACTTGCCACCAGCTACTGCCCTCGACGCGAGCGGCTTCGATCAACTCGCGCGGCAGGTCTTTAAAGTATTGGGTAAACAAGAAAATGGTTAAACCATCGGCAATAAAGGGAATGACTTGCACGCGGTAAGAATTTAACCAGCCCCACGTTAGGCCATCTAATCCGATCCAAGGTAATTTGGATACCATAAGCAGCATGGGGATAGCGATGGTTTCAAACGGCACAATTAACGTAGCTAAAATAATCGACAGAGCAATGCTTTTACCGCGCCAATTTAAATACACAAAGGAAAACCCTGCCATAGAGCAACAAAATAAGCTCAGTACCACGGTCACGCCGGTCACGAGCAGTGAATTCATCATAAAGAGTAAAATGGGGGCGCGCTCAAACGCGCCGTAATAATTGCTTAAACTGATGTCACCAACTGGCAAAAAAGCCCGTAGTGACGCGGTATCCGCTAAGAGTTGATGGTCGGGTTTGAGCGACGACATCAACATAAACACCAAGGGGAAAATAAACAGCAGAGCGATTAACGACAGTACGGTATAGCGTACAATCAAGCGCAGTCGATGTGTGTCTGAGCTGGAATAGGACATCTATTTTCTCTCCCTAGTAAAATAACGTTGCAACAAGGAAATACTCAACACCATGATAAACAACACCACCGAGATGGCCGATCCGCCGGAAATGTCTTGCTTACCATAACCCCGCTCAACAGCCTGAAAGACAATGGTTTGCGTGCTGTCTAAGGGACCGCCATTGGTCATCACATCGATCTGAGCGAACAAAGCAAATGCCTGCATAGTGATCACGATTAATACTAAAATGGCGGTGTTTTTAAGCCCGGGCCAGGTCACGTAGCGAAAGGTTTGCCAGCCAGAAGCCCCTTCGATTTTGGCGGCTTCGTACAAGGTAGGCGAAATGGTTTGTAAACCGGATAGCCAGATGACCATGTGAAAGCCGACCGCCTGCCAGATTGACATGGCCATAATAGAGCCAAGGGCGGTGTCTGGGTCGCCTAACCAGTCAACGGGCGCGAGGTGGCCAAACGATAGGGTATTTAATACGTTGTTGAGTAAGCCATTTTGACCGTCGTAGATGAAACGCCACAGGATCGATACCACCACAATGGATACAACGACAGGCATAAAATACATCGCTCGGTAGACATTGATGCCTTTTAAACGCTGATTAATTAATAAAGCCAGCACCAAGGCTAGGGCACCTTGAAGTGGCGCGACCACGAGCACAAACAAAAACGTATTGACGACGGCTTTCATAAACACGGGGTCACTGGCGAGAACCACCACTTTCTGAGTTTGCCATTGCCAGGAAAACCACGCTTTCATGCCTTGTAAATGCGGGTAATCTGGATTGTTGCGAGTAAACGTGCGCAGGCGTGGATAACTTAGATGGCCATCAGCATCCTGTTTTAACTCGCCTGTATTCGTGCTCAATGGGTCGAGTACAAGCATATTAACGCTGAGTAATTGGCGGTAATTTTCCAAGCCAACAAAGTGCGTTGGATTGGGCGAAATGAGTCGCTGATTTGTCATTGAAAATACGATGGCAAATATAAAGGGTACAACAATAAACAGCATCATCAAGCCAAATCCCGGCAGTGCGAATAGCCAGCCGCTGCGGTTGTGCTGGGTAAGAGAGGAAGCATTTTTTTGCATAGTAAACTGGCCTTTGGGCAATGAACCCATTAAGACGCCTAAAATGCGCACATTTATGGCGCATTTTAGGCGTTTTTTTAGCTCGGTTGAGCCACGTTAAACGTCACCCATAGGCGTAATCGGCGACTCGCTGGTTTAATGGCCATAACCTAAGTTACGACGGATGTCGGTATTGATCTCATCGGCCGCATTGTCGAGGGTGTCTGTCACGTCGGCACCATCGGCGATGTCGGCCAATGCTTTTTCAAATACCTTGGCCGCCACCACATAGCCCGGTGTCACAGGTCGTAGCATGGCTTGTTGTGCAGACAGTTCAAAGAAGGTCGCCATCGGTGCGTCGGTTTTGTAGTACTGGCTAGCGGCGGCGGCAGCTTTGGTTGGAGGGATTAAGCCAATAGCATCCGAAAAGGCCGTTAAATAACGATCTTGAGAGGCAAACTTAATAAAGTCCGTCGCGCCTTGTCCGTGAGGCGTGGAAGCAGACACACCAAACTGCCAACTGGCTGCGCCAATTTTAGGGCCGTTCCCAAGGTCTGGAGCAGGTAAAAACAAGACATCGTCACCAAAGGCTTTTAGCATGTTCAGAGCGGTCCAGTTGCCGTTCCATTGAATGGCGTATTTGCCCTCAACAAGCCCGGTTTCGCGGTCAGCGCTGTCTTGTGAATTGCCCGGTGTATAGCCTTTTTGGAATAGCATTTGCCACCATTCACCGAACGCAATCGCTGCGTCGCCATTCAAGGCTCCTTCCGCGGTTTGATAGGTGTCGCGGTTGATAATGTCACCACCAAAACTCTGCAACAAAGGGCTAAAAGCATACGGATACCATTCGCCTTTCCATGCTAAGCCCAGATCCAATGGGTAATCGTATTGCCCGGTTTGCTTTAAGGTCTCTAGCGCGCTGTTAAATTCATTTAACGTCCAAGGTTGCGCTAGGGTTGGAATACGGATATTGGCGTTCATCAAGGTCGATTTACGGGTGATCATTGCCACTGCCGCATCCCATAATCCCAATGAATAAAGCTGCCCGTCCCAGTAGCCTTTTGTGCCAGGTAAGAAATTTTCGATTGATGCATTGTCAATCTTTAACGGTTGTAAATACCCGGCCCAGGCCCAGTTCGGCATAACGGGGCCGTCTACATCCATGATATCTGGTAGATTGCCCGCCAAGGCGGCCGCGATGACCGAGTCGTTATAGGATTCCTGCGGGAAACTTTGTAACGCGACTTTCCAGTCTGCTTGGCTTTTATTGAAGTCGGCCACTATTTGGTCAATGATTTTCGCTTCGACTGGATTGCCTGCACCGTGATACCACAGAGATAAATCGGTGGCCGCAAAGGCGGCCACCGATCCCATACTGAGCACTGAAATACCAGCAGCCAGTAGGGCGCTTTTTACTATTGTTGTTTTCATGTTTTTCATTGTTTTTGTTTTCATGGTTAACGTCTCCAAGTTGTAACGATAGGTTATAAATGCAATGACATCGGTGTCATTTTTTTGGTAAAAAGACATCGATGTCTTTTTGGTTTTTTACTTGTCTTTAATGTGATTCGTCTTTTGTTGTGTGCTGTTCGGTGAATGCGTCATTCATTGTGTTAGCAAGTGTCATCATGGTGATGATCGAGTACTGAGTGTCGCCAGACCACAGGGCAGGGCACTCGAATGGGGATGCTTTGCTGGTCGGGTTGTTTGTCTTGGATTTGTGTCAGTAATAACCGAGCGGCTTCGGCGCCTATTTCTCGATACGCTAAATCCACCGTGGTTAATGAAGGGTATAGGCTTTCAGTAATGGATAAATAATTATCGTACCCCGCGACAGAAATGGCTTCAGGAATACGGATGCCACGAGAGCGTAAAATTCCATAAAGTTTTAGTGCCATTTTATCGTTACCACAACAAATTACCGTAGGCGGGCTTGCTAAAGACAGTAGTTGATCAACCGCGCGCTCGACCAACGCCTTGTTGTCGATATGTTGTACGGTGTCTGCGCAAAGGATAAGGCTTGGGTCTATGTCGATTCCTGCATGTTGGAGGGCGCGAGAATAGCCTTGTTTTCGTAACACCGTGGCGACCATGGCGTCATCTAGGCTGAGATAGGCAATACGCCGATGCCCTGTCTTGATAAGACGTTGGACCAAATGGTATTGACCTCCTTCATCGTCTGGAACGACCGCAGGTGTGTGTTTGGTATCAAAACAATTCGCTAAAACGATCGCCATGTCTTTACGGTGGACCGACAGATTTACTTGCTGATGGTAATCGGCCACATAAATGATGCCTTCCACACGGTGCTCTTGAAAGGTGCGAATCAAATGTTCGACACGCTGGCTGTTGTCGCCGGTATCGGCAATCAACAAGGTTTTGTTAGACGCCTGAATAACAGATTGAATGCCTTGCACGATAAATAGATCAGGCAACCCCGTTGGCCCCACAACCGTATTGTGGGAAATAGCGCCGGTAATGACGCCAATTAACCCTGATTTATTCGATCGCATTGCTCTCGCTGCCGTGCTGGGGATATAACCCAACTGGTCGATGGCGGCTTGCACTTTGGCACGAGTTGCTTCCCCAACGGGAACGTCGTTATTGAGCACCCGAGACACGGTCTTTGGCGACACATTGGCGATCTTAGCAACATCGTAAATGGTGGACATTTATTATTATTCCTTAATGACATCGGTGTCATATTAGCGCTTTTCAATTTCTTGTCAATGATAAACATATAAAATTGGGCTAAAAAAAAGGGCTCTGACCCTGAGGTATCTATGGATACCTCAGGGTCAGAGCCCTTTTATTTCTTTTGTTTAGCCCAACTATGTGTTTTTGAATATCCTCGGTTTAACGAGTTTTCTCCACAAAGGCGATTGGGTAAATAGGATCAGTATAATGATGCTAAACAATACGGTAGAAAGTGGGCTGTGCAGTAAGTTAATGAATAAGTCGCTTACGCTGCCACGCTCCGATAGTATCGCGCGGCGCCAGTTTTCATCGGTCAAGGCGCTGAGTATTACTCCTAAGATAACGGGCCCAACAGGGAAGCCGTATAGGCGCATAAAATAGCCAAACACCCCAAATGCCAACATCCACCAAATATCGGTAATGGCGTTGTTGATGGCGTAAGCGCCCACAATCGATAATAAGAAGATCAGCGGAATCAAGATGCCTTTTGGGCATTCAACAATTTTTGAAAACAGTTTGATGCCGGTTAAGCCAAAAATCAGTACAAAAATGTTCGCCAGTGTTAGGTTCCCCACGGTAAACCAAAACATGTGCGGTTGCTCGATCAGTAACAAAGGCCCGGGGTTTAAACCGTGAATAAACAAAGCACCAATGAAAACCGCGGTCACCGCATCGCCCGGAATACCCAGCGTAAGCATTGGTATGTAAGCCCCCCCCACCGCGGCGTTATTGGCCGCTTCTGGCGCAATTAAGCCTTCTTTTGCGCCTTCCCCAAAAGGGACTTTTGGATTTTTGGTGACGCGTTTAGCGTGGTCGTAGGCCATGAGTGCGGCAATATCGCCGCCTGTGCCTGGTAATGCCCCCACGATCACGCCAATAAAAGACGTTTGCAGGCTCAACGGCAGGTATTTTTTTACGTCAGACCATTTGGGAATAATGCGCGAAATCTTTTGTTTCACCACCGCTTTATTCATGTGGTGTAACTGATGTAAAGCCTCCGAAATACCAAACATACCGATCATAACGGCAACCGGGTTGATACCGTCCCATAGCTCAACAACGCCATAAGTAAAGCGCTCCTCGGCGGTCATAGGATCCAGACCCACCGTACCGATCAACAGACCTAATGCCCCAGCAAAAATGCCTCTTGCTAGGCTGCTGCCTGATAAAGACCCTACCAACATGATGCCCAAAATACCTAACATCATGTAATCACGTGGTTGAAAGGTGATGGCAAATTCGCTGACCGTTGGTGCCGCAAGCGCAAGCACAATAATACCAACAAAGCCGCCGACAACAGACATCACGGTGGATAAGCCAATCGCTTCACCGGCTAAGCCTTTTTTCGCCAAGGGATACCCATCTAGCGCAGTGGCAATCGCAGAAGGTGCACCGGGAATGTTCAATAAAATAGCGGTTCGAGAGCCGCCATACACGCCGCCCATATAGACGCCGACCATTAAGCAAAGGGCGTAATTGACGTCCCATGAAAAGGTAAAGGAAATCAGAATAGACACGGCCATAGTGACGGAAAGGCCAGGAATGGCCCCGACATAAATGCCTAAAAAAGTCCCCAAGGCGGTTAAACCAAGCAGTTCAGGCGACACCCATGACATGGCAAAATACTGTAAAGCATCCATAAAACGACTATCTCCACCACGATTTTATTGAGGATAAGATGTCGCGCTCAGGCACAATGCCCTCGGGTAGCACGACCTGAAAAACCAAACGAAAGATAATGTACACAACAATCAGGGACAGCAAGGTAATGGTGAGTGTGGTTAGCACGCTTCGTCGATATAAAAATTGGATAGCAACGAATAAAAAAACAAAGCTGGATAAAATAAAACCAAGGCTTTCAAGCACCACTGAATAAATTAAAATCAGCGCCATAATGGTTGCGACCACTGGCGGAAAACAGTGATAGGCAAAGCGAACGCCTTGCGCAGCGGGCAATTTCAAGGTGTTTAAAAAAGCAACACAAGACGCCAGCACCATGACGGCCGAAGCCGCGAGGGGGAAAGCCCCTGGTGAGCTCAATGAGCGAAAGCCAGAGATGTTAAACGCTTGCCAAAAAAGATAGACACTGCCCAGTACCAGTAGCAAACAAAAAATACGTTCGCCGGGTTTACGGGTTTTTACAAAAGGGGACGGACTGGACATGATCACTCCAGATAAAGCAAAAAAAGAGACGCGACGAACCGGTCAGTCGACGCGTCTTAGGGGTTGTACTGGCATAATACTATGGTTTACGGATACCAAACTCTTCGGGTGAGAATTTGCTAAAGCCCGCATCGTGAACCAACCAAGAAGACGTTGAACGGTAGCCTTCAAGAAAGTAATCGGCTTCTTGGCCAGAAATGTTCATGATGGTGAATCCGCGTTTTTGCATTAGATCAACAAAATCTTTGTTGAATGCGGCTTTCTGGAAAGCGGCTTGCAATTTTTCAATGGCCTCATCTGGCGTGCCTTTCTTAGCAAAGACACCAAAGAAAGGGCCCCAGGGTAGGTAAGATTTCATGCCGGGTAGCGCGTCTGTAATAGGTGCAAGGTTTGGTAAAAGTTTGTTGGCTTCTACGTCGACAATGCTGATGGCTTTCATACGGCCGGCTTTGATTTGCTCAATTGTCGCGCCTAATACGGCTGGCATTACGTCAATTGCACCGCCTTGAAGCGCCGTTAAGGCTGGGCCGTCACCGTTGTAAGGAATGCTGGTGTACTCCAAATCAACTTGAGACGCAATCATTGCTAATACAATAGAGGTAAGACCGCCTGGGCCTGTTGAGCCGATTTTGACTTCGCCTGGATTCGCTTTTGCGTAGGCAACAAATTCTTGCATGGTGTTGAAGGGAGCGTCGTTGTTGGCCACAATAATAGGCGTGCCACGCGCCAAGACGTTGATGGCGATCATGTCGCTGTAGTCAATGTCTGAAAGGCCAAGAATTTTGTACATCTGTGGGTTTTCAGCGCCCATTAGAAGTGTATAACCGTCCGCCTTTTTGGCGTTTACGTATTTGGTAGCAATTGCACCAACGCCGCCGGTTTTGTTCGTTAGGATGATGTCACCCCCCAGCTCTTTTTCAACATGAGGAGCAATAGAGCGCATGACCGTATCGGTTGAACCGCCGGCGCCCCATTGGATAATGCCTTGGACATCTTTATTTGGGTAAGCGGCAAAGCTTAAAGTGGAAGAAAGGGATAGTGCTGCTAGTAACGTAATTGTTGTTTTTTTCATTATAGGCCTCTGTGTTGTCCATCAGTTGATGGCGTTGGCTTGGTGAATGTTTTTATTATAAGCGATCAAAAATGATCGCTCTCTGAGCAAGTGTTTCACAACCAACATAACCTTAGCCGATGCTTCGAGGTTTATAAAGACTGAATCCATTCCATATTTTGCTCATTTTATTGCTCTTTAGTTATAGATTGTAAATGGAAGGATAGAATAAATAAGCGGAAAAAGGCTTAGTGAGACCTTTGCACGAATAATCCCCTTCGATCCTATGAGATAATAACCAAAAGCAAAGAAGAGCAATCAAAAAATGGCGTGGAAAGAGTTAAAACAACAGAGCTTTGCCGATGCGCTGCAAGCATCGAATCGGTTTATTGAAGAATTTGACGAGATTCATGACTTGTTGAATTGGTCCTGCATTGAGCGATTATTCTGTGACATTCACAACCGTACAAAAGGTGAACGCGCTTGGCCTCCGTTGATGATGTTTAAAGCTTTGTTATTGCAATCATGGCACAACCTAAGTGACCCAGCGCTGGAAAAAGCACTGGCTCGCGACTTATTATTTCGCCGGTTTGTCGGTGTCGGCCTAGATCAAGGCGTTCCCGACCACAGTACAATTTGGCGTTTCCGTAATCTGCTAGAGAAAAACGGATTACTAGACGCAGCGATGACCGAGATCAATGCCCAGTTAGCCGAACAAAGTCTGATCATCAAACAAGGTGAGATAAGCATCATAGATGCCAGCGTGATAGAAGCGAAGAATGCTCGTCCTCGTAAGAATGCTGAGGGTAAAAACACGCAAGACCCAGAAGCAGGCTATAGCGTTAAGCAAAGCAGCGATGGAAAACGTAAAACCACCTATGGTTTTAAGGCCCATACAAATGTGGATGAGGATGGTTTTGTCAAAGAAGTCATGCTCACGGCAGGCAATGTTCACGATTCGATTCCATTTGAATCGATACTCACTGGTCATGAGCGGGAAGTGTATGCAGACAGTGCGTACAAAAGTGCCCAGCACAGCAGGTTATTGAAGCAAAAAAAGGTCAAAGAATGCATTATCCATCGAGCTTATCGTAATAGACCTCTTAACGAGGATCAAGAAAAGCAAAACCGTTATTTTTCCAGTATTCGTTCCCGTGTAGAGCATGTCTTTGGGATAATGAAATTGCACTATGGGTTAGGTAAAGCGCGTTATCTAGGACGGGCTCGCAATCAGGCTAGGGTGAGTTTAATTTGTATGGCTTACAACCTAAAACGGGCGTTTCGTATCCAACGAGAATGCTGAGATAGCAAGTAAAGTCCGTCCAAGTGGACTATGTGGGCATTTTTATGAGTTAAAGAGCACTGATTTTTAACGATGTTGACCGTTTTCTATAAAGACGTTGATTGAATTTTTTATAAAAGACCTTTGGCAAGCAATATGGCTAGATCGACTGCTCATGCAAAGGTCTCTTAGTATAATAAAAAAAGCTGCACTCTTCTTTTGAAGAGTGCAGCCAATGCTTGTTCGAGGAAGCGAACAAATCGAAAGCTAGTTGAGCTTGATGTACTCGTTCATATTGTTTGGTGTGACGAGCTCAAAAGGAATCCACACTTTTTGATCGACATCTTCACCCTTCATCAGCTTAAGTAGAGTTTGCATTGCGCCTTTGCCTTGAGCTGCAGCATTTTGGTAAACGGTCACATCGAGATCGCCTGCTTTCATTGCTGCTAAGGCGTCTGCGGTAGCATCAATGCCTGCAATGACAACGTTTTTCATATCGATATCGGCAGCTTTCATTGCTTGAATGGCACCAATGGCCATTTCATCATTATTGGCGATTACTGCATCAAATGTGATGCCTGCAGTTAGCCAGTTGGTCATTAGATCGTTGCCCTCTGTTCGAGTAAAGTTTGCAGATTGCTCAACAACTATTTTGAGCCCCGAACATTCTGGCGTCGCGATGACATCATGAATATCTTTAGTTCGTTGTTGGGCAGCATTGTCACCTAGTGTGCCCATCATGACGGCGACATCGCCTTTGCCATTTAATAAGCGGCATACTTCTTTGGTTTGTAGCGTGCCTGAATCAATTTCATTTGATGCCACAAATGCTTGGTTGTCTGGTAAAAAGTCGACATTTATTGGGCGACGACCAACAAAAACAAGTGGTATGCCAGCTTCTTCTGCATATTCTGTCATCGCTTGTGTTGCGTCAGAATCCACCGTATCTATGATAATGCCGTCCACACCTGAGGCAATGAAGTTTTGGATTTGATTGAGTTGAACGCCGATTTCATTTTTGGCGTCTTCCATCTGGGCGTCAATACCTTCCTCTTCAGCGGATGAGCTTAAACTGCCACGTAGGACAGATAAGAATAAATCATCAAAGCTGAAAAGACTGATGCCTACCTTATAATTGTCTGCCATAGCAGTGCTAGAAATGAGTGTTGCTGCGAGTGTTGTTGTTAAGAGTAACTTTTTCATTATTTTTATCCTCTAATTTAACGGTGTTAAGCAAAATAGCTTAATGGTTAACCTGTTAGTTTTTTTGATTCATATTAGCGACTTAATGATGCGTGTAACGCATCTATTGAGGTTTTTACGCCCGCTTCAACGGACATGGTTAAGTCTTCCATTTCAAGTGATACCCAATCGTTGTATCCGGACATTCGAACTACAGAGAAAAACGCTTTCCACCACTGTAGATCTTGCCCACAACCTACTGCCACATAGTTCCAAGCACGGTTTGCAGTATCTTCAACTGGTTTGGTCTCGAGCAAACCGTTGATATCGACAAGCCCTCGTTCAAGTCGAACGTCCTTACCATGACAATGGTGAATTGCTGGCCCAAGAGCGCGTGCTGCGGCTATAGGGTCTGCCCCCATCCAGATTAAATGGCTAGGGTCGAGGTTTAGGCCAATCATCGGGTCCACTGCGTTTCGTAGGCGGAACAAGGTTTCTGGATTCCAAACCAACATTGAGCTGAAGTTCTCAAGGGCAATTTTTTCTACACCATTACTCTTTGCGTGGACAACGAGGTCTTTCCAGTAAGGAATTGCTACGTCATTCCATTGGTAATCTAAGCGCTCTTTTAAAATAGGAGGCCAGCTAACGGTATATGTGATCCAGTTTGGCACTTCATCATTTGGGCTTGCAGCAGGCAAGCCACTCATCATGACGATTTTCTTGACGCCAAGAAGGCCAGCCAAAATCATGGTGTTGTGTGTTACTTCTCGATGATGCTTACCCAGCGTACCTGGATCTAAGGGGTTGCCAGATACATTCAGAGCAGCAATTTCTAGCCCATGAGACTCAATGGCGGCCAAGTATTGCTTACGTTTTTCTTCGCTCGCAAGTAATTCTTCCATGTTTAAGTGAGGTGCGCTTGACCAGCCACCAGTGGTTAATTCAACGCCCTCGACATTCATGGATTGAAGGGTGTCTAGCATGTCTTCAAAAGACAAATGGCCAAGACTGTCGGTACAAAAAGATAATTTCATAATCACTCGCTTGTTATTTTTTTGTAAAACACATCAATGTGTAAAATAGCGTTTTGTTATTGATAAAAAGTGGGTTTTTCAGGGATATCAATGGCTTCGATTGCTCCTGAATGTTTGGCTTTGAGGCAGACGTCAGCCGTAACTGCGACAACATAGCCATCCCATGCGCTTGGGCCATTCATTTCGCCTGCTAAAGTAGCGTCGATCCATTCTTGTAGTTCTACATCGAAAGCATCAACGAAACGTTCTTGCCAATCGACAATGATTTCAGTGGATAAGCGTGCATTGTGGCGGCGTTGTAAGCTGCTTGGTTCTGGTAATGACACTGTGCCTGATTCGCATATTATGTTGCATTGAATGTCATAGCCGTACTGGCAATTCACAAAGCTTTCGATATTGATCAAAATACCATCACGGGTTCTTAACAGAATGACGTGTGGGTCTTGCAGTCCTTCATCGCAAAGTCGAGTACCACGAGGTTGAATGACCTGAGCTGAAACATAATCGTCTTGGAGTAACCAACGTAACACATCAAATTCATGTACTAATGAATCGCTAATGGCCATGTCACCAAAGAACCCTGGTGCAGCTGGTGCTCTGTGTGCGCAGTTTAGTATCAGGGGAAGCCCCATTTCTTGATCAGTAATCACGCGTTTTAACCGACGATAACCTCTATCAAAACGACGCATGAAACCAACTTGAACCAAGTGCTTCCCGGCTTTAATCTCCGCATCAACTATATGACGACAACCTTCAGCGGTGACGGCTAATGGTTTTTCACAAAAAACGTATTTCCCTGCTTCCACTGCAGCCAATACAAACTCTTCATGCGTTGGTCCCCACGACGTTACGAGGATTGCATCAACATCTTTTGATTGAATAAGATCAATTCCGCTTTCGAAATACACGGCATCAATGGTCTCTTGTAATAAAAACGCATCAGTTTGCTCTCGGTTTACATCATTCACTGCGACAATGCTGGCGCGGCTTAATTTATGGTGGATGCGTTTAATATGGTCTTTTCCAATGGCACCAATACCAATAACTCCTAACTTCAACGTCATAAATACGCCTCTAAAAGATTAAAAAATGATAGTTTTTATATTAAAAAATCAACACACGTGTGACTTTTTATACTTTTAAAGCCAAACTAAATCTTGTCGTTACTTGAGCGAGTAGAAATGAGATAAAGTGGATTTAGAGAGATGAATATAGATAAGAAAGGCAATTTATTGGTGATGATTTTTTTCATTTTTATGCTCCAAACAATTGATAAAAAAGAGTTTTATCATTTTTAGTGTTGTTTTTATAATGTTATTCTGCATCTTGATGCGTACATTTTTTGTCCGCCAACTAGATTGACTTGGAGTATTCTCTAAATATTGAAATAAAAAAACTAAATGATATGATTTGCTATCAAAACATCAAAAAATTTGAGTGAAAAAATGATAGAAAATATCAAAAATAAAAAATCACGTAAAATCACCTTGGCACAAGTGGCAAAAGAAGCAGGTGTTGGTGTCGCGACAGTTGACCGAGTGATTAATGGTCGAGCCAAAGTGAAGGTGAAAACCATCGAACGCGTACTGCAAGCCGCACAAGTCTTAGGTTTTCATGGCGCTAACTTGATACGCATGCGGCTAGACAGGCAAGGGCGAGAGAAAAAATTAGGTTTTATTTTACAGCGCTATGCGAGTGTATTTTATCGGGAATTAGCAGAGTCCCTCCGAGTTGCGTGTACCGAAAATGAACAAGCAGAAATTATACCGGTAATACACTTTTTAGAAGAATTAACTCCGCGGGCGGTAATACAAGCCATTGAGCAGCTTCGTCATCAAGTGGATGCGATTGCTGTTGTCACTGCGGATCACCCTCGAGTTAATCAATCCATTGAAGAAACACAGGCAATGGGTATCCCTGTCTTTACTTTATTAAGTGATGTAACGGCTGTAGACAGAGCTGGTTCTATAGGAATCGACAACCGCTCTGCGGGACGTACAGCGGCATGGGCGATTACTCATTTAAGCTCGAAAGAAGGCAAAATAGGCATTATCATGGGGAGTCATCGCTATTTATGCCAAGAGCTGTGTGAAGCCAGTTTTCGCTCATATTGTCGTGAAAATACGCCGCGGTTCCAAATTGTAGAAGCCATTGTGAGCTTAGAAGATGCATCATTGGCAGAAGAGGCGACACTGGAATTGTTGAAGCACAACCCTGATTTGGTAGGTCTGTACTGCACTGGTGGTGTAGAAGGCATGTTAAATGTATTGAAAAGTGTCAAGCAAGCACAGGATTTGATTGTGGTATGCAATGAACTTACGGACAAAACGCGTGCCGCTTTATTAGACGGTTTAATTAACATGGTCATCTCTCATCCTCGGCAGTGTTTATCGGCTCGTTTGGTTGATGACATGCTTCACTCAGAGCGTCCGTTAAAAGGTCGCCCTGAAGCAACTTTATTACCGTTTGATATATGTATTTCAGAGAATGTGTGAGAATGAATAGCTACAAAAAGCATCAACTGATTATTTCTAGCTATAACGGATAGCTATCCGTTATAGCTAGAAATATTGAATAGGGGGTCTGTTATTATGATCTATATGGCGCGAAAATGGTGCTGCAGCATACATGATAAACGATATTTATTACTTCCATCAGATGAGCCCAGTTTCACGCGTTAAGTTTTCAGGAAGATCGTCTTTTACCACAACGTTGTCTTCGATTCGTATACCGCCATAGGGCATGAAGTGCTGAATACGAGCCATATCACATCCATGATTCACCATTTCGGCCTGCATTTTCTCTATTAACATGGGAATAAAATACAGACCCGGTTCAATGGTCACCACCATGTTTTTTTCTAATGTTCTGGTGAGTCGCAAGAAAGGCGCGCTTTCGTCTGGTTTGCTCAAAGTGCCTGCGGAATCGGTTTGATGACCACCCACATCGTGAACCTGCAATCCTAATAAATGGCCCAAACCATGCGGAAAGAAAACCTGCGGGATGCGTTTGGTTAACTGCTCCTCAACGCTCAATGCACAAATTTTATGATCGTGAAGCAAGGTTGCGATACCGACTAACGTGTCTTGATGTAAGTCGCGGAAACTAACCCCAGACATGACGCTGCGGCACAGTTTCTGTTCCATGGTGTCGAGATCGTTGACCAGTGCGCTGAAGTCATCGTCATGACGGACAAAGGTGCGAGTAATGTCGCTCGCGTAGCCGTGTTCAGAGGCGCCTGCGTCAATCAGTAACGTGCGAGAATTCTCCATTTGTTCGATGGATTTGTGTTCATAATGCAAAACGGCGGCGTGTTCATTTAAGCCAACAATACCTGGATACGGTTCTTGCGCCGCCGTTTGTTGGCTGGCTTTTAGGAACGCCAAATGAATCTCTAATTCGCTCATACCAGCCAAAAAAGCGTCTTTTGCGGCTACGTGTCCTGCTACAGCGCGTTCACTGGCACGGCGCATGGCTTGAATTTCGAAATCTGTTTTTACCGCTTTTGCAAAGTCCACATAGGCTTTTAAGCCGTCACAAACCACCGCGGCCGTTATCGGCTGTGGTCCAAGCCACGCGGTGTGTTTTGGGAGGTTGCTGAACCATGCGTCGTTTTTTTTGGCGGGAATGATAGACCAATTTTTTTGCCAGTCACCACCCGGTACCGGATTGGGGGCATGCCAAAAATCATCACGAACCGGCCATACCAAGGTGGGTTGTTTGCCCGTTTGAAGCACGACATAGGTTTCGGCGCCAAGCGTAAAAGGCAGCCACTGCTGAGCGCCAGAGTATGCGTGAAAAGGGTGAGTGTGATCGTCTTGAAAATAGTAGCTTTTTTCCCCTGAAGCCAGAACGATGGCATCGAGACCAAAATGCGCCATGGCGTCTTCGTATCGATGAATGAGAACGTCTACATGTTGTTGATAAAGTGTTGTCATAAAAAGACTCGTTTGTGGGTATGCGTTCGTGAAAACAGCCTAGTGTGTCTTCCTTGTGGTCTAGGCTGGTGAGCTCAGGGGGCTTGTTATAAGAACAGGTTACTAAAATATGTCCGTCAAACATAGCGCAAACTGTTCCACAAAATCGCACTTAAGCCAATAATTTGCTGGATTTTCACATAAGAGTGTTTAATGTCGTAGAGAATGGCGAACGCATGTATTTTAGGTTCAAGGAGAGTGACTCAAATGAAATCCACATTGGTTTGGGATTGGCCGGTGCGCGTGAGCCATTGGTTGATGGTGCTGTTGTTCACGGGGCTGATCGTGAGCGGTAAGTTGGACGGTCAATACATTGAATACCATTTTTATATGGGCTACAGCCTGTCGGCGGTGGTGATTGCGCGGATTTTGTATGGTTTTTACGGTTCGTACTACGCGCGTTTTCGCCAGTTCATTAAGGGGCCTAAAGCGGTCGCGGATTATTTGGTTTCTGTGTTAAAAGGCAAGCCTCAGGCGCATTTAGGCCATAACCCACTGGGTGGCTTAATGGTCGTTGTGTTGCTGGGTGCCTTAACGGTGCAATGGGGCACGGGCTTGTTTAGCAGTGACGAGATTTTTTGGTCTGGTCCGTTTAATGGCCTGATACCAGAAGACTGGGCGAGTGAGCTGGCGTCGCTTCATCACATCTTGCCCGATGTGCTGATTGGGCTGGTAGCGGTGCATATTGCTGCGGTGTTGTACCATGAAATACAGTTAAAAGAGCGACTGATTCACGCCATGGTCAACGGTAAAAAACCGTATCATAAAACGGTTGTATCAGTCTCAACACCTCGTTGGGGCGTGATTTTCTCGTTGTTCATTGGGTTTGCTTGGCTGGTGGCGTTATGGCTTATGCCGGTGTGACTCAGTCCACATCAACATGAGCCGTGATCGAAAGGTATAGATGAGTGGGTTGTGTAGGGTCACTTACTCGCGTTATTCTTTGTGGCGGATCTAAACACATTCACACATTACCCAATGGAACCTTTCAGTGTCTGATGTCACTATGCCTAACCTTGCTGAGCTGCTGGACGATTTGGCAGACGAATCCCAACCGATTTATGCCAAATTAAAACACGCCATCTCACTGAAAATTTCATCAAGCGACTGGTTGCCCAATCAGCGGATTCCATCGGAAGCCGAGATAGTAAAAGCGCTTCGTGTCAGCCGAATGACGGTGAATCGGGCGTTACGAGAACTCACCGCAGAAGGTTTGTTGGTACGTCATCAGGGGTTGGGTACGTTTGTGGCAGAGAAAAAAGCCCATTCAGCGCTGTTTGAGGTTCATAATATAGCGGAAGAAGTGGCGGCTCGTGGGCATACACATCGCTCTGAATTGCTCGTGTTGGAATCGACTAAAGCCAC
The DNA here is from genome assembly GCF_008122525.1 of Marinomonas sp. IMCC 4694. NCBI lineage: Bacteria > Pseudomonadati > Pseudomonadota > Gammaproteobacteria > Oceanospirillales > Oceanospirillaceae > Marinomonas > Marinomonas sp. IMCC 4694. Next base: position 2,922,920 of record NZ_VSRV01000001.1, on the reverse strand, counting down.
CATGGAAGAAGCCATGACGCTGGGCGTTCGTACCAATCATCGAGTCTTTCGCTCCGTGGTGCTGCACTTTGAAAATAACTTGCCTATACAAATCGAAGAGCGCATCGTCAATGCCTCGCTTGCTCCCGATTACGATAAACACGATTTTGCCAAACACACGCCCTATGAATACCTTATGACCGCGGCACCCATGACCGAAGGCGAGCACCTGGTTGAAGCCGTATTACCCACCAAAATAGAATGCCAACGCCTGCAGATTCAAAGCACAGAGCCGTGCTTGCAAATCAAACGTCGCACTTGGGCGGGTGACAGTATTGTGACCGCGGCGCGATTGCTTCATCCCGGGTCGCGTTTCCAATTGTTTGGGCATTTTGGGCGCTAGTGTATGGCAAAAGAAATGCGGTAAACTAGCAAACACCATTTCATCCTACACTTAATTAAACGGTAAAACGTTTAGGGATCTTCACGAAGCCTATGTTTACACCTCACCAAAGCGCGTACTTTGCCCATTGGCTCACTCAATCAGGGAAAGTAGAAAACCAAGTATCCAAAGTGATTGCGTCCGCTCGTGTAGACATGAACCCTCATCAGATTGATGCCGCGCGCTTTGCGCTTAAATCGCCCCTAGAAAGAGGCGTATTACTAGCGGATGAAGTGGGTCTGGGTAAAACCATTGAAGCCAGTTTGGTCATCGCGCAAAAATGGGCGGAAGGAAACTGGCAGCCAATAGGTGATGTGGAATTAAATCCAGAGCAACACAAAGACGCTGCTTAATTACTTTAGGCGACAACTACCTTGAAAAACGTCGGTTGAGTCAAAGAGAAGTTGATTCGGTACCGGAACAATTAAGTAGGCTCCAAGAGATTGATGAAATTCTAAGGCATTTAGAGTACGTTGACTCAATGAAGCTGAAAAGTGTGGAAGATTGTACTGTTGATGATGATCACGATACGGACAATGATCACACAACGAGTTATCAATTGAAGCGTAATGATTTAACTCAATATCAGGTCGATAAAGTTAATGTGGTCTACCAAAAAGTACTAAGAGAAGTCGTTACTCATCGCTCTTATGGTGTGGTCTCCCAAGATGAATATGTGGTGTTTCCTCAAGCAATGGATCAAGCTGCTGCCGCAAAACATTTGCGCCAAGAAGAATTTTACGAGCTTGGCGAAGCACTATTGAGGTTGAAAACAAGCCATCCTGATGAATACCTTGTTTTACTCAATGACTGGGCAGGATCTTGGGACTCGGGAAAGCGTACTGTGTACCTTCTTGGTTCAAAGTGTTCAAAGTGTTCAAAGTGTTCAAACTGGCAATGCATATTTAAGAAAATGGGCGTATTGATTAACTTTAGTGGCGAAAAAGCACTAAAGCATAACCAATTAAGCTTGTGCTGCAAAAAACTGGAGTCGATCACATTGCCATCAGGTACAAAAATGAAGGTGAGGGTGTTTGGGCGCTTGATGTTCTTATTGACTATGTGGGATCAGTCGAAAAAATCTGACTAGTATTCTGGTGCGTCACCTTAAGCAGTCGCTAACAACATAAAGATGGAACAACCACTCATGAACATATTGTACATCCACGGATTTGGTTCAAAGTTTAAGTCTCAATCGGATAAGGTAAAAAGCCTGTCTTCTATTGGGGTTGTGCACGGAATAGACATTGACTATACCGATAGGAAGTCGGACATTATTTCGCAGCTAGAAAGCGTCATCATACAAGAAGACATTGAGTTACTAGTTGGTACGTCAATGGGCGGGTATTTTTCTGCCGAAGTCGGTCTGATGGTCGGTCTTCCTTATGTCATGATCAATCCAGCGATGAACCCTAGAACTACTCTTAGTAAGTACATTGGTGAAGGCGTTGACTACTATGGGAGGCCTTATCACTTAGAAGAAAGTACAGTAGAAGAATACGACCAAATGGCACTGGAAAAGCAGCATGGGCTTCTGCTACTAGATAAGGGTGACGAGCTTATTGATTACAGAGAAACTGTGCGGTTATTACCTGATATACAGACGTTGATATTCGAGGGTGGATCGCATCGTTTTGATCACATTGATGAATCTTTAGAAACTATTCAGCAATACGCAAATAGACTGTCTGTAGTATTGGGGTTTGGAGAGTGCTGAGGCTATAAAGTCGCCAGCGTCCTAATAAGTGAGCCATGGAACATCAGATACCAATATTAGTTTATAAGGATGAATATGGAACAACAAGATGTTGAGGTACGCATTGCTAGCTTTACCGAACTAGCCAATGGTAATAACCCATTAGCCCTAGACAGTTATCAGCGTGCGTATGTCTGGGACGACAAAAAAATCAATCAATTACTGAACGATTTTCGTCACTTTATAGCGACTATTGGAAATGCAAGCAGTGGATCCGTAACAGATCAACCGCAGCATTATTATATGGGGACATTGCTTATTCATCATCAGTTGGGTGCAGATGGTAAGCGCTTTGTGATTGATGGGCAGCAGCGGCTGACAAGCTTGGCGATACTGTATTTTTTGTTAAATGGTGAATTGCCTAGCCACATGCAGTTGAGTTTTCGTTCCAGTCGTTCCATGGTGAATATCCAACAGGCAAAAAAGATAATGCAGCAACAGTTGCAAGAGCATAGCCTGTCAGCAGATATTTTTGAGCGCTTGAGGTTTACGGTAATTTCAGTTCAGCGAGAAGATTTAGCCTTTACCTTTTTTGATACTCAAAATAATAGAGGCGTGCCTTTAGGCGGAACCGACCTATTAAAAGCCTTTCATTTACGTGCTATTTCAAATGGGATGCTAGCGGAGGTTGAGCAATTACAAAGCCATTGTGCCAAACGTTGGGAAAAGGTACAGATTCAAGGGGAGCAGGGCAGAAGCAGTAAAAACAATGATTTTGCCCCTGAATTATTTCATTACTATTTGTGGCGTGGGCGCAACTGGACAGGTAGCCATGTGCTAGAGCTAGAGAACCAGGATGAGCTTTTGAGTCATTTTGGCGAGCAAAGTATTGTTTCTCAGTTAGGTGAGGTGGCGTTATACCCTGCAGGCAGTAATCAATGGGGACATAAATTACACTTAACCAGTAATAATGAATACCAGTTACAGCCAACTTTGCAAAACATGGGTAATAGCGCCGCGTATTTACCCTTGGCTTTGCGTCAGCCCATTAGTCGTGGTGTAGGTTTCTTTTTGTATGCTGAGAAGTATGCTGCCTTATTAAATACCCTGCTGCATAACCCCAGTGAAAATGCCGAAGTTGTAGCAGTTCAGACGTTTTATAATCAGGTAGTAACAACGCTGTCTGCTTATTTACAAAGTTTGTACCGCTTGGCTTGGTTGGCCTATTTTGATCGCTTAGGCAGTCAGGGTTTATTGCGGTTTGTATTGTGGTTAGACCATCACTTGGGTGCCATTCGTTTAGGTCAGGAAGATATTCGTCGTGAAACACCTATCAAGTTTTTAAAAGATAAAAAGCAAAATTTACTGGATGTAATTGCCTATGCCTATCGCGGTGAAGACGTAGTGAGTTATTTGCAGTGCTCAGATGTTAGCGCTATATACTCAAAAAAGAATGGTTGGAAAGAGGAAGTTAAGGAAGGTAGAAAAGTACAGTCGCGATACGCTAGTGCGGTTGCAGACTATTATGGCCTAGATGAGCTATCGAAAAAAGACAAAAGTATCGAGTCTCATATTGATACTGTGTTGTTAGTACAGGGAGTGCAGTATGACTAATTTTCAATCGGACCTCATTACTTTGAACGATGTAATAGAGCAACAATACTTTTTTAATATCCCCATATATCAGCGGCTTTATGTGTGGGGCCAAGAGCAAATAAAGACTTTGCTTGAAGATATAGTGCAAGCATATGAAGAAGATAAAAATGAATTTTATTTGGGTGGCACGTTAGTTATTGAGCGCGACAGTTGTGAAATGATTAACGACAAACAGACGTTTATGTTTGACCTAATTGATGGTCAGCAACGGTTTACAACGCTTTGGCTCCTTAGCGTGGTATTAGGAGAATCTTTAAATGAATATCGACAGGTTCACACCGAAGAGGGTGTGCGACCTCGTCTTGGTTTCGCTATTCGCCCACAAGTAACTGTTTTTTTCGAGCGCTTATCTCGCGGTGAGTCGGCTAGCTTGCCAGAGGGACGCCAGCTTGAAGACGCCCTAGATGAAATCCGCTCATTTTTGAGTAACTATAAATCTAATAAAAAACAGGGTGATGGTGATCAGGTACTTGATGTCGTTACATTATCTGATTTTATTCGTAATAAAGTTCAGCTCATATTAACCCGTGTACCAAAGAATACCGATTTAAATAAGTTATTTGAGGTGATTAACAATAGGGGCATTCAGCTACAGCACCACGAAATACTAAAAGCCAAGTTATTAGAGTTTTTGCCTCGTGAAAAACGAGATAGTTACAGTTACGTGTGGGATGCTTGTTCAGATATGGAGGGATATGTAGAGCGTAATATTCGACAAGTAACAAAAATAAATACCGTGGACTTATTTATACAAGAGGATTTAGGTGTAGAGCGTCTTGCAAAATCAAAGTATGTTCTTGATGTATTGAATGAGCTTCAGCAACAACAAGCAGTGAATGAACTAAGTCTTGCAGAAATACTTAATGAATCAGAAACGTTCAAGCAAGATGAATCAGAGCTTAATGAAAAAGAACAGACAGGTTTACCTGATAGAGTATCAAGCATTATTAGTTTCTCTATGCTTTTACAGCATGTGTTGCGTATTTATCTCTCAAATAGTGATAAATACGAATCGAAAGATATAGCCAAAATATCAGACAAAGACCTATTGAATATTTTTAACACGCATTGGCTAGGTTGTTCAGTTAAATTGGAGTCTGCAGATATTGAGAGTTTTATCGGTTTGTTATGGGAAGTACGCTATCAGTTCGATAAGTACGTGATCAAGTGGGTAATGGTTGAAGAAGAAAAGATTCATTCTATACGTAAACTTCGTGTCAATAACAGTAAAGGCAATACTTATTGAGGTAATTGCAAAACTGTCGATATAAGCCATATCTATTCGTGGAATAACGAAAAAAGAGAAGACGTGGGCTGCCGTTTCCGGCGACGATAGCGTTCTCACACAACATCGACATACCCACTCTATGAATGCTACGACGCCCCAACAAATAATGCAACGCTGGCAAATCGTTCAAGGCCAATTGATTCCTGCTTTACACCAAGAAATAGGCTTGTTGACCCCAAAACTTGAAAAACTGATTCATATCTTGGAATGGTCTCGCATCGAAGAGTTTGTGACACGTTTTTCGTATCGGACGGGGCGTCCTCCCCATGAACTCGCTTGGTTAGCCAACGCGTTTGTTGCCAAGGTAGTGCTTGGGCTTACCACCACGGTGCATCTAATAGAACGCCTAAACATGGACAAAGCATTACAGCGAATCTGTGGATTTCCGCTTCATAAGAAACTGCCCTCAGCCTCGACTTTTTCTCGTGCGTTCGAGACGTTTGCCAAAGATAAGTTGGCCGAACGTGCCCACGAGGTGCTGATCAAAATGCACTTTGGAGATCGTCTCATTGGGCATATCAGCCGAGACGGGACGGCGATTAAGGTGAGAGAACGTCCACAAAAGATCGACAAAGTGGACACGGATAAACCTAAGCTTAAAGGGCGGCCCCGCAAGGACAAAGATGAAAACCGCCCGATCAAATTCAATGTGGCACGGCAACGTACCCAATGCCTAGAAGAGATGCTTAAAGAGATCCCGGTTGATTGCCGTCGTGGCACAAAATGCAATGCTCAAGGCTATAAAAACAGCTGGAATGGCTACAAACTGCATCTAGACATTGCAGACTGTGGCGTCCCCATCTCCGCTTTGCTGTCCTCAGCCTCCATGCATGACAGCCGTGCCGCCATCCCTCTGTCTCACATCAGTGCGGCGAGGGTGACCAACCTTTATGATCTGATGGACGCCGCCTACTGCAGTATTGACCTGCATGAGCACAGTAGAGAGTTAGGGCATGTGCCCCTGATAGATCACAACCCCAGAGGGGGCGAGAAAGAAGGATTTGAACCCGCCGATACGGTGCGTTATCGGGAACGTTCGGGCGCAGAACGAGCCAATGGCCGACTCAAGGATGAGTTCGGAGGTCGACACATCTGGGTACGTGGTGAGGTAAAAGTCATGAGTCACCTGATGTTTGGCATTTTAGTACTGAGTGTCGATCAACTGCTTCGACTGCGGCAATAAATCGCAGAAAGATAAGTCATGTATCGAGGATATTGTGCTTCTGGGGTGGTCACAGAACGAGCCGCTATGATCAATAAAGAGAGAAAAGCGATGACGACCTAGTCAAAATAGAAAATGCATAGAAACACATGCTTAACTGAGTAAAAAAACAGCCTCTAAAAGGGCGATAAGTTATCCACAAATGGGTTGGCTATTAGTTTTGCAAGATGCTCTTATTTGCAGCGTTCCAGTCAAGGTTCGACACCAGACTTTGCCTTATTACAAAGTATGCTTTATCATTCCCAGCAAATGACAACTCAGTATTGGCTAACTCCATTGCTTAAATTTTTATTAGAAAATAATAACGAAAATGCAGAGCTGTATTTAAAGCATCTTGATAATAATTTGCTGTGTAGTGAGGCTAATGCTCCCTTAATTAAACGAACTCATCGCTACTTAGTGAATGCTTGGTATACTGAGGCAGTATTAGACGCGAATATAAGTCTTAATCAAATCTATAGTAACGGGACGCAATATCCGCATTATTGGTTTTATAAACTTGAATACATTTTGTACCTCAAGTTAAAAAGTAAAGACAGTAAGCTAGTTGATAATTTTAGAATGACGGCTAAAAATTCAGTTGAGCATGTCACTCCGCAAAATCCTCGGATCAAAAAAGAAGTTATATCTGATGATTTATTGCACACTTTTGGGAACTTAGCTCTAGTAACAGGAAGCGTTAACTCTGAAATGACAGATGATGGTTTTACGGTTAAGCAGGCCAAATTTAAAGAAAGACATAAAGGCAAGGGTGTGTCTTTAAAACTTGAATATATTTATGAAAATACACAGTGGAAAAAAGAAGAGATAGAAACTCATCATAATAAAATGATTGAAGAATTTAACCTATATCTTAGTGCTGTAAGTACTAAGTGTAAGGGAATTGCTAAATGAGTTACGTAGGTCTAAAGGGTCGTCTCTTGGAGTCAATTAAGTTGTCATTATTATAATATTATTAATGCTTGAGTCTTTATGTAAATATAGTGAAAATTCAAAAAATTTGTAGTGCCGCTGAGTTTTATGTGATTTAGTTAAATAGTTGTCCCTGAATAATAGCGTTTCAAGCAAGAAGCGCCATGCTATTTTTGGGTCTTTCCAGTAAAAAAGTTATTTTCAGGTATAATCGTCTTAAAAATGGCCCAAATTATAGGGTACAATAAAGCCACTTAAATAGCTTACGTAGGCTCTGACCGCAGGCACTTAAGATAACGTTGATCGCATTGCCTGAGTTTTCCATCGGATTTGTGATGCCCTATGATGGGTTCTACGCTGTTTCACTTTCCCATTCAGCGCCTCTCTTTCTTAGGGACTCCGCGTTTTGACCTGCAACCAAGACGTTAATGTCTTCCACGCCAGACCCTTTGTACCCTCGATCAACAAGCAGGTTTCTGGTTTTCGCCCAGTGAGGGTTTCTACTTGTTGGAGTTGATCTTTCAAGGTATGCACATCATACGGATTGCTAGGATAGTATCTTGCTCCCATGATGAAGGATTCTTCCTACTGGCTTTCACACCAAATTCGTAGCGCTTACGCGCTTTACCTTTGGATATACTGTCCACTAAGTCGGTTTAAAAAAGCATGCAAATTATCCGTTTCACTACTTTTAGCCTCTAAACAAGCTCATTCTACCTTGTCTATGTTTTTTGAACGGATTACCCTTTTGCCGCTCGTATCATCTGGTTAATCTTAAACACATTGGCCCAAGCAAACAGCATGTTCAATTTGTTGCCATTTTTATCCAAGCCCCGATAGTTCCACTTAAAAAATGAGGAAGTCGACTTAATCGACCTTTAATACGTCATATATTGTCGCGTTAAATCCCTACAATGCTGCAAAACAAGCAAAGGGGTGCACGATGGAAAGTTATAAAACGTTAGGTTTTATTGATAAATGCGATAAAAATGCCGAGCCTATTATTAAGCTTTGGATGCTTAGAATTTTGGTTAATTTATCGGCGGTGAATCAGTTTATGCAAAAGCACCATTTTAAAGACGATAGCATCGCTGAATTTTTGGGCTTGGGTCACTATATTGAAGGAGTCATCGAGTTTAATCCACAAGCAATAAAACGCGAGCTTTCTGCCACCGCTGCAGCAATGGAGCTTCAAAGCGAAGGCAATTTATTGCCTTCAAACTTACAAAATAACTTAAAAAGCTTGAGTACGCAGATTGAGTTAGATGATGTGGAACAATGCCTGGTTGGCTTTAGTATTCTTACTAAAACAGAGCTACTGCTTGTAAAATGCGTTGACTATTTAAGTTACACTTTATCGACTTCTAAAGCCTATCATGCCTTATCGGTTATTTTAAATATCCCCGAAAGTGCCATTAAAAAGGCATTGAGTGCTAACAGTAACTTGGTTCGTTCGGGCATTTTAAAACTAGAAGAGCATATAACAACGCTTGATGAAAAATTAGAGTTGGTTTCATCAAGATTTGCCGATGCTGTATTAATCGGTGAGACTGACCTTGCAGAGCTGTTTAAAGGCACGGTTGCTAAAAGCCTTTCCACCACTTTAGGCCTCAGTGATTATGAGCATGTTAAGCAGCTGGCTATCTTGTTACCGTTTTTGCAGCAAGCCATTAAACAGGGTTTAAAAGGCATTAATATTTATATTTACGGCCCTGCTGGCACAGGCAAAACACAGCTGGCAAAAGTGCTAGCACAAGAGTTGCAAACCGATTTATTTGAGGTAACCACTGAAGATGATAATGGTCACCCCATCAGTGGTGAAAGACGCTTGAGAGCGTTATCAGCAGCGCACAGCTTTTTATCACACCGCAAGGCGTTAATACTGTTTGATGAGGCAGAAGACGTATTTAATAATGAAGCACAAAATGGTCAATCTGGGGGTTTTAGCAGACAAAGCACGGCACAGCGCTGTAAGGCTTGGCTTAACCGTTCATTAGAGGAAAATGCCACACCCACTATTTGGCTAGCTAATACGCGTAATGGTCTAGACCCAGCGTTTATTAGGCGTTACGCCATGGTGTTTGAATTGGCTGTGCCTCCGGAATTACAACGTAAAAAAGTGCTTAACCAATATGCAGGAAAGTTTTTAAGCGAACACGTAGTAAAGCAATTAGCCAAAGCCGATAGCCTTGCACCTGCGGTTGTTGCCAATGCGGCCAAAGTCACTGACATTATTAGAGGGCATGACACAAGTGTTAACACCGATGCTGTATTTACAAACTTGATTAATCAAACACTTGAAGCCCAAGATCATCCCACTATTAATGTGCATTACCATCCAATAAAAGAGCAGGCTTATAACACTGATTTTCTGAATACCAGCGTCGATATTGCCGTCGTGATTGCTGGCCTTAAAGCCTCTCGCCAAGGTCGTTTGTGTTTTTATGGCCCACCAGGCACGGGTAAAACGGCCCTTAGTAAGCACATTGCCGAGATGTTGGAGCTACCTTTTATTTGCAAAAAGGCTTCCGATTTACTTTCGTGCCACGTCGGCAAAACCGAAAAAAACATTGCCCGAGCCTTTAAGTGCGCTAGGGAGGAGGGCGCTATCTTGTTGATGGATGAAATTGATAGCCTTTTGCAACACCGAGCTAATGCTAAACAATCGTGGGAGCAAACCCAAGTGAATGAGATGCTCACACAAATGGAAAACTTTGAAGGCATTTTTATGGCATCAACCAATCTCATTGATACGTTAGATGTTGCCTCAATTCGCCGTTTTGATGCCAAGATAAAATTTGATTATTTGAACCAACAACAATTGACCGATATGTTTGGTCGCTTTTGTCAAAGCTTTGACATTGAGCTAAAGGACAACGCATTAAACAACCAAATAAATCACCTGCACGCCATAACCCCTGGCGATTTTGCCTTAATAAGCAGACAAAATAATTTTAACCCTGTTACATCATTAGCCGATCTAATTTCAAGGCTAGAGGCAGAACAAATCCTAAAAGGCGAAGTGAAAAACAGAATGGGGTTTATTTAAGATCAAGGCGAATCCATGAGTAAAAGACAGTGGGGTGCACATCAAGTGGCGTATCCATAACGTCCGTCATTTCAAAAAAATTGCTGGTTAGTCATCATCTTTGGCAGATATGACGCCTATGTTGATGATCAATCGTGCTGGTACATGGTGTTCATATTTCCAGCAATTTGCGCAATCCATTGGCGCATAGATTTGGGTGATAGCACTTCTATTTTATCGCCCTGGCTTAAAATCCAATACCGGAGCTCATGGCTGTCAACAACCGTTGCTGTGAGCTTGTGGCTCTCGGGTTCTTTGTTGTTTTGAATTTTTTGGTCAGTTGATAACGGCATTTCTGTTAAGTGGTATTTTAAGTAGCTATGAATGTTGGCTTTTAGCTTTACCGTAGTGTCCGACTTATCTCTGTCCCAAGGCCACGACATTTCGCCTCGGTCAAGGTAGCCATCTATATTAAAATTTGGGTCTTGCTTAATGCTTTCATTTAGCAGCTCTACATCACTGTAGCGTTGTAATGCTGTAATACGAATGTCATCGTAATCAAAAAACTTGCTTATTAAGTACAAAGTATTGGCTCGTTGCACAATGCCAAAGGGGCTAACGACCTGATCAGGTCTGCCGTTGTAGCGGCACTTGAATTTTGTATTAGCAAGCAAAGCCTCATAAATCTCACCAACAGCTTCTTGATCCACTTTGGCAGGCATTAGAACCGTGTTTGGCAAAATGCGTATTTTATCAAACCAGCTGGTAAAATTAGCTTGGTTAAAGGTTTCTAAAATAGCTTTGGCTTCATCTATGTATTGTTCAATATGCTTTAACACCTTTTCTGGCATTAAGCATTTGAGGTGCTCATAACCCATAAGTAATGTTAAAGCCGCCGATGGGTCCATCACTGGCAAGCCACGATTAATGGAGTGCTCACTAAAAGCCCAGCCCACACCCTCTTTGCCACGACCTGTTGCTGGTGTATCAATAATACTAAACGCACCACTGGCTGATAGCATTTGAATATCACGCTGCACTGTTCTTGCTGTGACATTAATACCTTGGTTTTTAAGATAATCTACCAACTGCTTGGTGGTCTTATATTTGGGCCAGCGTGGTAGCTCCATCAAGATAAGAATTTGGCGCATGCCTGAATCTGCCATAGTGAGCTCCTGCTGTTTATCCGCTGCATTACTGTTTTTGTCTGCGACACAATATGACGCATTGCCCACCAAATAGAAAGTATCAAGACACCAAGGGTTTCGTTGGTCTGTCGTTTTGGCGGCTCTTCTATAAACGTCAAAATATGTCGCTTTAAAAGCCAATAATGCTCCAAGGCTTTACGATAAAGCAATGATAAAGCAATGATAAAGCCTGACTTTACTAAATTACCGGAGTTATATATGAAAGTAGCCATCATTGGTTCCCGATCCTTCTCTGACTACTTTTTAGTTGAAGAAGCCCTAAGGACAAGCATAGACCTCAACACCATTACCGTCATCATTTCTGGTGGCGCAAAAGGTGCCGACACGTTAGCCGAAAAGTTTGCCACTGATTATTCCTTAGAAATCCAAGTATTCAAACCAGACTGGAAGCTCTATGGTCGTGGTGCAGGTATTGTCCGTAACAAACACATTATTGAAAGCGCCGACAAAGTATTTGCCTTCTGGGACGGGAAGTCGAAGGGGACACTCAATTCGATAAAGACCGCTAAAAAGCTAGGAAAAGATTTAACTATTATTGAATATTAATACACTTTCGTCAGCTTAAGTCTAAAACAGATGACCGTATCAACAACGTAAGCGTTCATTCCACGCCGTTACTTCATCTCATCTTTTCTCACTCTAAACTGGGCTCCGTTTTCATCTCATAACCGATAACGGAGTCCAACTCATGACTAAGCCTTATACCCGTCGTTCTTCTTCTGAATGGCAAAAAATCATTGAAGATCAAGCCGAGTCTGGTTTATCAGCCCCTCAATACTGTAAACGGCATCAAGTGAGTGTAAGCGTCACTATATCCACCCCTAAAACAACACAATCCGCTCTGTTAACCTAATCCGCTTTCGGTTTATTCCATGGCAAGAGAGCTTCGAGTTTTTCTAGGGTATTAGCGTCGGCGATGTGGTCGAGTAGGTATTGGAGGTAGTTCGAGGGTTCAAGTCCATTGGCTTTGGCGGTTTCTATCAGCGTTGCGGAAGTGGTGAGTTAACGTGTTTCAAAACGTCAATAGTTAACTTTATCCGCTGATGCACACTAAAACGCCACGACCTTGGGTTAGTGTTGCCTTGGCGTTTTGTGAAAAAGTCACCATGCTGTGAGCCTTGATGGTGACCGCCTCGGCGTTTTCCATTTCAATCACGCTGTCCTCAGAGGCATAAAAACCACTGAACAAGGTGTCGTTGTTTGAAAATGAAAACGAGCAGGGCGCTGTGTATGCCTCCACCTTGGCGTGGGTGTCGCTGTTTCGCACCATGATGTTCAGGTCTTCAATGGTGCCGTTGTGCAAGGTGGCGTGCGTTTCATCACCGCCTGAAAAGCGCGCTATGTCTAATGGATTGTTTAATACGCTGGTGTGTTTGCCGGAATGTGCCAGCGTCATGCCGTTACCAGACAGCAACACCAAGGTGCGATGCAATCCAGCAAAATTTGAAAAGACGCCGTCTGCTTTGACCGACGCTTGGCTGATGCGAAAGCGTAATCCTTGATCGTCTTCCATTTTTTGAATCTCTAGAGTTTCTCCAAGGCCATTTTTCCATGGCATTCGCTGGTATTGTGCTGGTTTGATGATGATAACGTTAGGCATGGTTCATGGCCTTTTTGATGACTTGAGTGAAGGCCAAACGGCTGCTTTCTTCTTGCTGGTGGCGGAAGTTTTTGATGGTGTGGTTGCCGGCAACGAAGACGTCTTTAATGAGGTTTTCATTTGTCGCGAACAGCCAACGATTGAGCAGGTCTTTCGATTCGCTCGCGGCGATAAAGGGGTTTGCGCTGTCTAACACCATAAAGTCGGCGCGGTTGCCTTGGCTTAATCCCAATGACACGCCGCAAGCCTGATTGCCGCCCAGTACGGCTTGCTGGAAGAGGTTATCGCCTACACTATTTTGCGCAGGGCGATGCAAACGATTGCGTTGTTGATCGCGTAGGCGTTGGCTGTATTCCAGTGTGCGTAACTCCTCAACAATCGAAAGGCTCACATGGCTGTCGGAGCCAATGCCCCAACGGCCGTTTTCTTGCTCGAAGGCCACACCTGGGAAAATGCCATCACCTAAATTCGCTTCTGTCGTCGGGCAAAGTCCAGCGACGGCTTGGCTGGTCGCAATGGCTTGGCGTTCTTCATCCGTTAGATGAGTAGCGTGAACCAAGCACCAGCGCTCATTCAAGCCGATTTCATTATGCAGCCATTCCACAGGACGTTGGCCGCTGAAGGTGATGCTGTCTTGCACTTCTTTTTGCTGTTCCGCGATATGAATGTGAACAGGGCAATCTTTAGCAAGGGAGTGCAATACGGTGTCAATTTGCGGCTTGGTCACTGCGCGTAAAGAATGAAAGCAAATACCCAGTGTATGGCGTGGGTGATTTACTAATTGGTCGTGGCATTCTTGATGAAGCGCTAAGTAAGAATCGGTGGAATGAATGAAACGCGCTTGGCCTGCGTTGGGCGCTTGTCCGCCAAAACCAGAATGGGAATACAGCACAGGCAATAAGGTTAAACCAATGCCCGAATCATTGGCCGCGGCGATCATCTGGCTCGACATTTCGCTTCGCTGTTGATAAGGCTGACCTTTTGCACCGTGATGCAAATAATGAAACTCCCCTACTTGTGTATAACCGGCTTTGAGCATGTCGATATAAAGCTGTTTGGCGATGATGTTCACATCCTCTGGCGTGAGCTTTTGCACGATTTTGTACATTAAGTCGCGCCAACTCCAGAAGCTGTCGCTTGGGTTCAAGCTCACTTCTGCTGCGCCCGCCATCACGCGTTGAAAAGCATGGGAGTGCAGGTTGGCGACGGTCGGTAATACTGGGCCAGATAAAAGATGGCAGTCTGGCATGGGTTTACTGTTGGCTTCAAAAGAGAGGAATTGACCGTCTTTTACCGAAAAAAGCACGTTGTCAGCCCAGCCAGAAGCCAGTAACGCGCGTTCAGCGTAATAGTGGTGTGTCTCGGAACTCATTCGGTTAAGGCTGCTCACAATCCATTCCTAGGTCAATGTTTATCATTTGAGTGTAATAGAAACTATATTGTATATACAAGTTGGTTTTTGTGGATTCTCAGCCTGCCTTAGTACTTAATTCAATTAGTCTTTGTTTTATAGGGTTTTTCTTCGTTTTAATGCGCCGCATATCCGCGTTGATTCCGTGAACGAGTCGGAATGTTTTAAAAAATGGCTTGCATCTTAAAAAGTTAGATTTTATCTTTGGGTTAGTTGTATATACATTTGATTTTAAAACTGCATAATTCTAAGGGCTTTGAAGAAAGGCTTTTTAATAAGGTGAAGACGATGACAAAACAAACGCTTGCTCAAAAACGTTACCGTGCCGGTGAAGTGAAAGCCGCGACTGGCACCAAGCTCACGGCGAAATCTTGGTTCACCGAAGCGCCTATGCGCATGTTGATGAACAACCTTGACCCTGAAGTAGCCGAAAACCCAGAAGAATTGGTGGTTTACGGCGGTATCGGCCGTGCAGCGCGTGATTGGGAATGTTATGACAAGATCGTTGAGTCGCTTAAAGAATTAGAAGACGACGAAACCTTATTGGTTCAGTCTGGCAAACCCGTAGGCGTTTTCAAAACCCACAGCAACGCGCCTCGAGTCTTAATCGCGAACTCCAACCTAGTGCCACATTGGGCGAACTGGGAACATTTTAACGAATTGGATGCCAAAGGCTTGGCGATGTACGGCCAAATGACAGCGGGTTCTTGGATCTACATTGGTAGCCAAGGAATAGTGCAAGGCACTTACGAAACCTTCGTTGAAGCCGGTCGCCAACATTACGACGGCAAGTTGGCAGGACGTTGGGTATTAACCGCGGGTCTTGGCGGCATGGGCGGTGCTCAGCCTCTTGCCGCCACTTTGGCGGGCGCGTGTTCATTGAACATTGAATGTCAGCAAAGTCGCATCGATTTCCGTTTGAAAACGCGTTATGTAGATGAACAAGCGACGGATTTAGACGACGCCCTAGCGCGCATTAAAAAATACACAGACGCAGGCGAAGCAGTGTCGATTGCCTTGTGTGGCAACGCCGCCGACATTCTGCCAGAAATGGTAAAGCGTGGCATTCGCCCAGACATGGTCACCGACCAAACGTCGGCGCATGATCCTCTAAATGGTTACTTACCGAGCGGCATGAGCTGGGAGGAATACCGCGAGAAAGCACAAACGCAGCCGAAAGAAATCGTTACGTTGGCGAAACAATCCATGGCGAAACACGTTCAGGCCATGTTGGACTTCCAAAAAATGGGCGTACCGACGTTTGATTACGGCAACAATATTCGTCAAATGGCGATGGAAGAAGGCGTGGAAAATGCCTTTGATTTCCCCGGTTTTGTGCCTGCGTACATTCGTCCTTTGTTCTGTCGTGGCATCGGACCTTTCCGTTGGGCCGCGCTGTCTGGTGATCCAGAAGACATTTACAAAACCGATGCGAAAGTAAAAGAAGTCATCGCCGACGATGCGCATTTACATCATTGGTTGGACATGGCGCGTGAGCGTATTCAGTTCCAAGGCTTGCCAGCACGTATTTGTTGGGTCGGTCTTGGTCAACGTGCCAAACTCGGCCTAGCGTTTAACGAAATGGTGCGCAGCGGCGAATTGTCGGCTCCGATTGTGATTGGTCGAGATCATTTAGATTCTGGCTCGGTGGCGAGTCCAAACCGTGAAACCGAAGGCATGAAAGACGGCTCCGATGCCGTATCCGATTGGCCATTATTGAACGCTTTATTGAACACAGCGTCTGGTGCGACTTGGGTATCGTTGCACCACGGCGGCGGCGTAGGCATGGGCTTTTCTCAGCATTCCGGCATGGTGATTGTGTGTGATGGCAGTGACGATGCAGCAGAACGTATTGCGCGTGTTCTTCATAATGACCCAGCGACAGGCGTGATGCGTCATGCGGATGCGGGTTATGACATTGCCATTGATTGTGCGAAAGAGCAGGGGTTAAATTTGCCTATGGCGCTTAAGAAATAACATATTTGTAGGCCGGATGAGGGCGATACGACCGTTATCCGGCGTTAAATTGACAATAAAAATTGAGAAACAGCATGTTTGAATTAATGATTAAACCAGGCCAATTGAGCCTAAACGAATTGCGTCAAATCAGCCGTCGTCACGTTAAATTGAGCTTAGACAAAAGTGCGATTCCAGCGATTCACGCCAGCACACAAGTGGTTAACGATGTGATTGCAGAAAACCGCACGGTTTACGGTATTAACACCGGTTTTGGCTTGTTGGCGAATACGCGCATTGCGCCAGAAGATTTGGACGAGCTACAACGCAGTATTGTCTTGTCTCACGCCGCCGGCATTGGTCAATTAATGGAAGACAACACCGTTAAACTGATCATGGCGCTGAAGGTCAACAGTCTTGCGCGTGGTTTTTCTGGCATTCGCTTAGAAGTGATCGAAGCCTTGCTAACGCTGATCAACAAAGAAGTGTATCCGTGCATTCCGAAAAAAGGCTCCGTGGGCGCGTCTGGCGATTTAGCGCCTTTGGCACACATGAGTACGATTTTGTTGGGTGAAGGCAAAGCGCGTTACCGAGGCGAAGTGATTTCGGGTCAAGCGGCTTTGTCTATTGCAGGATTAGAGCCCATTACCTTGGCGCCAAAAGAAGGCTTGGCGCTATTAAACGGCACGCAAGCCTCTACCGCTTTTGCTTTGGAAGGTTTGTTTGAAGCAGAAGACTTGTTCGCATCGGCCATTGTTTGTGGTTCCTTGTCGGTGGAAGCCGCATTGGGCAGCCGCAGTCCGTTTGATGCTCGAATTCATGAAGTGCGTGGTCACAAAACACAAATCGACGCGGCCGCGGCGTACCGTCATTTATTGGGTGAAACCAGCGAACTGGGCGATTCTCACCAAGGTTGTGAGAAGGTACAAGACCCTTATTCTCTGCGCTGTCAGCCACAAGTTATGGGCGCGTGTTTGGAGCAAATCCGAAGCACGTCGAGCGTATTGTGCGTGGAAGCAAATTCCGTGTCCGATAATCCATTGGTCTTTGCGGCTGAAGGCGACATCATTTCTGGCGGCAACTTCCATGCCGAGCCCGTTGCCATGGCGGCGGACAATTTGGCCTTGGCGATTGCAGAAATCGGCAGCTTGTCAGAACGTCGTATGGCGTTATTGATCGACAGCAGTTTAAGTAAATTACCACCATTTTTGGTGGATAACGGCGGCGTGAACTCTGGCTTCATGATCGCGCAAGTCACCGCCGCAGCCTTGGCGAGCGAGAACAAAAGCTACGCGCACCCCGCGTCTGTAGACAGTTTACCAACGTCGGCGAACCAAGAAGACCATGTTTCCATGGCAACCTTTGCCGCGCGCCGTTTGAAGGACATGGCAGAAAACACACGCGGTATTTTGGCAGTGGAAATTCTGTCAGCGGTACAAGGCTTGGACTTCCGCGCACCGCTGAAATCGACGCCGCGCTTAGAAAATGCGCGTGCGACATTGCGTGCTCGCGTGCCGTTTTATGACAAAGACCGTTACTTCGCGACGGACATCGAGAAAGCCAATGACTTGTTGTTGGAAGCGGTACACAACGACACCATGCCAGAAGGGCTATTGCCTAGTATTAAATAGCCAAGTTTAGTGGTTTAAGAAAAGGAAAGGTTATGACAAACAATACGCCATTACGACTCGACAGCCTGTGGCGTGGCGCGCATGTGGCGACCATGAAAAACGGTCGCTACAGCGTGATCGAAAATGCCGCCATTGGCGTATCGGGTGGCCGTATCGTTTGGATTGGCGAAGCGGCCAGCTTGCCAGCGTATCAGGCTCAGCAAGAGCATGATGTGCAAGGCGGTTGGATCACGCCGGGTTTGATCGATTGCCACACGCACTTGGTGTTTGGTGGTAACCGAGCGGGGGAATTCGAGCAGCGTTTGAATGGCGTGAGTTATCAAGACATCGCCAAGCAGGGCGGCGGCATTGCCTCGTCGGTGAAAGCAACACGCAACGCCAGCGAAGCAGAATTAGTCGCCAGTGCATCTCGCCGTTTAAAAAGCCTGATGGCCGATGGCGTGACGACCGTCGAGATCAAATCGGGTTACGGTTTGTCCCTCGATAGTGAACTCAAGATGCTGCGCGTCGCCACCGAATTGGGCCATCAATTTCCTGTCACCATTAAGCGGACTTGCTTGGCGGCTCACGCGATGCCACCGGAATTTGACGACAAAGATCGCTACATTGATTACTTGTGCGATACAGTATTGCCAAAGCTGGTGACGCTTGGCATGGCCGATGCGGTCGATGCGTTTTGTGAAGGCATTGCGTTTAGTACGGATCAGGTTGAGCGTTATTTTCGTGCAGCCAAGTCGCTCGGGTTGCCAGTGAAAATACACGCGGAACAGTTATCGTCTTTAGGTGGCACTCGCATGGCGGCGTCGTTCCAAGCCTTGTCGGCGGATCATATTGAGTTCATTGAAGCAACGGATGTAAAAGCCATGGCTGCGTCCGGCACGGTGGCCGTGTTATTGCCGGGTGCGTTTTTCACCCTAAAAGAAACGCAACGTCCGCCGATTGCTTTGTTGCGCCAGTATGACGTACCAATGGCGATTGCCACGGATGCCAACCCCGGAACCTCGCCTGCGTTATCGCTTCGATTGATGATGAACATGGCGTGTACCTTGTTCGCACTGACGCCAGAAGAGTCTTTGGCTGGCGCGACCATTCATGCGGCAAAAGCGCTGGGAATGAGCGATACTCATGGTAGTTTGGAAGTCGGCAAAGTCGCTGATTTTGTGTGCTGGGACGTAGAAAGCCCAGGAGAACTCAGCTATTGGCTGGGTGGAAACTTGGTAAAAGCCAGAGTCCATGAAGGTAAACGGCATTGAGGAAAAAAATATGAGCCAAATAGGGTTGCCCGTGCCAGCGTTCGACTTCAAACAAGGCGATTCGCCCTTGTTGGTGAGTATGCCGCATTCTGGTCTGAATCTAACGTCAGAAGTGCAAGCGGGCTTGTCGGATCAGGCCAAAAAACTGCCTGATACGGATTGGTTTATTCCCGAACTTTATGACTTTTTAGAATCATTGGGCGTGGGATTTATCAAGGCAAACTATTCGCGTTATGTGATCGATCTTAATCGACCTTATGATGACAAACCGCTGTACGCGACCAAAACCACAGGCTTGTTTCCGGACATTCTCTTCGACGAAAGCCCGATTTTTATCGATGGGAAAGCGCCAAGCGACGAACACAAAGCCTTGTGTAAGGAGCACATTTGGAAGCCCTATCACGGCACTATTGAGCAAGAACTCGCGCGATTAAAAGCCAAGTTTGGCTACGCGATTTTGTTTGATGCACACAGTATCGCGGCACAAGTCCCGATGTTATTTGACGGCACATTGCCCGACTTTAATTGGGGTACAAATGCCGGCGAATCTTGCGATTCAGCCATCGCCAGCATCGTGACTCAAGTACTGCGCCCCCACTATACACAAGTCGTGAATGGGCGATTTAAAGGCGGCTACATCACCCGCCACTTCGGCCAACCGAGCGAGGGTATTCACGCCATCCAGCTTGAACTTTCCCAAGCGACGTATTTAAACGATGAGATGGCGAAACGCGCTGAATACCAACTGGATGACAGCAAATTACCCTTTATCAAGCAGCAACTGAAAGACGTGATAGAAGCCTGCCAGCACGTTCGTTTTTAGTCTCGTTGCTTTGTCACTAATGGGTCAGACAGTAGCGTTAAAAAATAGCGACATTGATAGCGTTATAAAATGATACAGTGGTCTTATATTTGGTGTTATATGAACGGCAATATAGGAATGAGAGCATGAGCTTACCACGCAGAAAATTGCCCCCATTAAATGCGCTACGGGCGTTTGAAGTGGCAGGAAGATGCTTGAGCTTTCGAACGGCGGCGCAAGAACTGGGTGTCACTCAAGGGGCGGTTGCTCAGCAAGTTCGAGCCTTAGAAGCGCATTTGGGGCAAACGCTTTTTCAACGTTTGCCCCGTGGCTTGGCTTTAACAACGCAGGGCGCTCTTTATTTGGTCAGCATGACGCACGCATTCGAGGTGATGGGTGAAGCGACCCATGCCATTCAGTCGCGTCCCAATATTGTGACGATCAGCGTTACGCCGACTTTTGCGGCAAAAGTGCTTATTCCACGCTTGAGTGAACTGACCGCTTCGATGCCTGGAATAGAGCTGCGTACTGTCGCGACCGAATCGGTGTCGGATTTCGATAGGGATCAGGTCGACATCGCAATACGACTTACGCGCAATACCTTTCCTGCTCATTTGGAAGCCGCGCGGTTGTTTCCGCAACAACTCATAGCCGTTGCCAGCCCGTTATTGTTTACGAATCGAGCACCACCGCTTTCGTTGGCGCAGTTGACAGAATTTCCTATTTTAATCGATGCGCACAATCACTGGCCGACCTTTTGCGATACCACCGAAAAACTCACCGGGGCCACGTTTAATCAGACGACATTGGCGATTGATGCGGCGCTTGCGGGTCAAGGCATTGCCCTTGCCTGCTTCGCTTTTGTCGAAAAAGACATTAAAGCTGGGCGACTTGTCCCCGTTTTTGAAAAGACAGTCACGGTTGAGCCAGATTACTATTTGGTGCGAAAACGAAGCCGGTCACCACATCCTACCGTTGACGCTGTTTGGACGTGGTGCCAGAAAGAATTAACTCGACTTTAATCAATGGAAGCTGAATGGACTGGGGAGTCTACTGGACGCGGCGTTTTGTGCTTTCCTGTCTGAATCAAAATCACGCCGCCTAGAATCAATATCAATGCCAGTGCAATAGAGGCATCCATCTTTTCACCCACAAAAGCGCCAATAACCACCGCGACCACTGGTGCAATGTAAGTGCCTCCTGAAGCTTTGACCGAGCCCAGTTTTTCAATAACATAGTAGTAAAGAAAGAAAGCCCCTCCGGTGCCAAAAATACCCAGTCCGATCACCAATCCTAGTAGGGTTTTTAGATCCGCAGCGACATTGGTGATGCCACTAAAATCGGTTAGCACCAGCAGCGTCAGTGACGCGCAGCCTGTTTGCCAAGTGGCTAAAGCGACTGGCGGCAGTTTTAATGAGGACAGTTGGCGCTGTGCATACACGAACGAGATGCCTAGGCTGGTGGTGCCGGCTAACATCCATAGCACACCGACGACATTAACGCCTTCCGCGCCTTCCCATGGTTTGGTACTGATAACGATACCGATAAACCCCACCATGACCCCAAGCAGCATTTGAAATGTGGGGCGATCTTGGCGTAAAAACAAAAATGCACAGATAAAAGTAAAAATAGGAATGGTGCCACTTAACAACCCAGCAATGCTTGTTGGTATTAAAGCGGTGCCGGCCACAAAGCCGTAGTAGTAGAACGTCGTTGCTAAGACAGACATGACGGCGAAATGAAGCAAATATTTCAACTGGCCGGTGTGGATTTGCCGGCGGTAAAGCGCGACGATGAGCAAAGGAATAAAGCCCGATAAAACGCGGAGCATGACGGTCTGCATAGGGGAAATAAGCTCAGTGGACCATTTCATGAAAATAAAATTAGATCCCCAAATACTGCCCAAAACCAGCAATGCAACATAGTATCTCAACATATGGCTACCTCATCAAACATGATCACAAAAACAAGAAGAGTCCTGTTTCACTGCGCTCAATGTTAAAGCGTTCAACGAAAATAAGCGCCGGCTTTAAATTCCTTGAGGCAAGAGTTTTTCTACACTCTTAATTTTTTGTGTGCAAAGCTGTACTGTCAAGAAGTGGTTATTTGCCATTTAATAATGGAACTAAATGATGGGTCGTTGAACTTTTTACCGGGGCGGGACGGCTGAAAAACGTCAAGATAACCTCATCTTTTTATGAGCTTCCACCGTATCAATGTTACTTTGCATTAGTGCGGTTGCACATTGTTGTTACTTTGCATTGTTGATGTTTGTGTATCTGATAAAGCCATAAGGAGGTTGTATGATTACCGTTCACCATTTAGAGAATTCTCGTTCCCAGCGTATTATTTGGTTATTAGAAGAGCTTGGCGTTGAGTATGACATTGTTGAGTATAAGCGCGACCCTGATTCGGCGTCGGCGCCTGAGTCCCTCAAAAAGATCCATCCTTTAGGAAAGTCTCCGGTGATCACCGATGGTGAGCTCACCGTGGCGGAATCTGGGGCGATCATTGAATATCTTTTAGATCAATACGACACAGAGCAACGTTTGAAGCCAAAAAATGGGCAAGCTGTGCTGGATTATCGCTATTGGTTGCACTTTGCAGAGGGTTCTTTGATGCCTTTGTTGGTGATGAAGCTGGTAATGATGAAGGTACCAAAAAGTCCGATGCCTTTTTTTGTGAAACCGATTGCCAAAGCGTTAACTGATAAAATTCAAGAAAAATTCATTATGCCAAGACTGCAACCACAGATGCAGTTTATCGAAGACACCTTGGCAAAGCACACTTGGTTTACGGGCGAGCAGCTAAGTGCCGCCGACATTCAAATGAGCTTTCCCCTGCAAGCGTCAACAACAAGATTGGACATGGTGAAATTCCCTAATATTGCGCGCTTTATTCAGCAAGTCAACACCATGCCGAGCTATCAAAAAGCGATTGAAAAGGGCGGTGCTCTTAATGCGTTATAGACTGTGTACGACGAGGTGACCTTAATGTCTCTTCCGACAACGATTAAATACCCAAAGCTCGCGACATTTTTTAATAAGCGTTTACAGTTTGCGCGATTCTTGTTGGGAGTGGAAACATGCAAACACACATAACGCGTTGGGCAGGGCTGTTGTTTCATAGCTTGTTCAGAGAGATTTTCGATGTTACTTGGACGCTGTATAAAATCATGGTGCCGATGATCATCGTGATTAAGGTGGTAGAAGAATTGGGTGGCATTGAACTGTTGAGTCTATGGCTCGGCCCCGTGATGTCGATCGTCGGTTTGCCCAGTGAAATGGGTTTGGTGTGGGCGACCACCTTGGTGACTAATATGTACGCTGGGCTGGTGGTGTTCATGAGCCTAGACACCGAATTAACCGTCGCTCAGGTCTCGGTGCTGAGTATTCTGCTGTTGCTGGCGCATTCCCTGCCTGTGGAAGTGGCGGTGGCGAAAAAAGCCGGCGTGGGCATTGTCGCGACATTGGTGATTCGTCTTGGCGGCGGTTTACTCATGGGTTGGCTATTGCATCAGTATTATCATTATTTTGAGGTATTAAATACCCCTGCAGAAGTGGTATGGCGACCTGAATCCACGGTCGACGCCAGCTATTTAGATTGGGCGATTGAGCAGGTGAAAAGTTTGGTGATGCTCTTCGTGGTGATTGCTGTGCTGATGACGTTTCTGCGTCTGCTGAAACTGCTCGGCATCGAAAAACTTATGGGCATCATGCTACGCCCTATTTTATCGGTGTTGGGCATCAGCCGTGAAGCGACCAATTTAACCATAGTGGGTATTACTCTAGGCGTGTCTTTTGGTGGTGGCTTATTGATCAACGAAGCCAAACGCGGGCACATCACACCACGGGACATCTTCATCGCCATGATGCTGCTTAACTTAATGCACAGCATGATAGAAGACACCTTGTTGGTGTTATTGATTGGCGCCAACTTCACCACCGTATTCTGGGGGCGCATTGTGTTTTCGATCGTTGCAATCGCGGTTCTAGCCTTCGTCGTCAAACGCATGGACGAAACCCGCTGTCAGAAATACCTGTATTCGAAAGTAGAGACGTAACGCTTCTATTGTTAAAGAGAAACAGCATGAAAGTTTAAACGCTTCCATGCTGTTTTTTTGAATCAATGAGCCGTTTTAAACCCCAAAGCTATTCATTCAAAGCCCAAAGAGCTTGGGTAAAAACAAGGTGATGACTGGCACGTAGGAGATAACGGCAAGTAAGCTCAATAGCACGAAGTAGAAGGGGGCGAGGGCGACGATGACTTGTTCTACTTTCACTTTGGCTACGGTGGCGCCGACGAATAAACCTGTTCCGACTGGTGGTGTAATAGTGCCGATGGCTAGGTTGAAAATCATAACGACGCCAAAGTGTACAGGGTCGTAGCCCACTTTCATGGCAATCGGTAATAAGATCGGCGTGAAGATCAAAATCGCCGGCCCAATGTCCATAAAGCAACCAATGACCAATAATAAAATATTGATAATCAGCATGACCATAATAGGGTCGTTAGATATGCCTAAAATCAAGGCCGATATTGCGGCTGGAATACCAGTAAAGGCCATAGCGAAAGACAAAGTGGCCGATGCCGCTAACAGCAACATGATGGTACCAGTAATGTGTGATGTCTCGATTAGAAATTTAGGTAGTGCTTTAAGTGACGTAGTTTTGTGGATGAAAAACGCTAAAACCATGGTGTAGATCACTGCAATACCAGAGGCTTCTACCGGTGTGACGATACCCATGACAATCCCACCGATGATAAAGATGATAAGGAATAAGCTGGGAATCGCATCGAGTGTAATCTGAATCGCTTCTTTAAACGGTACTCTGTCCGACAAAGGGTATTTGCGTTTTTTGGCAATAATGACGGTAACTAACACCAAGCCCAAGGCCCAAATAATACCCGCGACGGCACCACCTAAAAACAAGGCCGCAACGGAGGTGCCACCAGATACCAAGGAATAAATGATAAAGGCTGTCGTTGGTGGCACTAACATACCCGTTGGGGCTGAGGCGATGTTCACCGCGGCCGCAAAGGATCGGTCGTAGCCTTCTTTGGCTTGAATCGGCACCATCACGCTACCAATGGAGGTGGATGCGGCAATGGCCGATCCTGAAATACAGCCAAATAAGACGTTACCAGCGATGTTAGTTTGCGCTAAAGATCCTGGAATACGCCCTGCGAGCAGTTTCGCAAAGTTGACTAAACGTATGGCGATACCACCGGAGTTCATAATCACTCCAGAGAGAATAAAAAATGGCACGGCTAACAAGGAAAAACTGTCTAAGCTAGCGACCATTTTTTGCGCTGAAGTAAACAGCGCCATGTCGACAGGCACTATCATGGTGACAGCGGCTAAAGACGATGCGACTAGAGCAATCGCCAGGGGCAACCCTAAAAGAGACAGGATCAAAAAGGTAATAATCAGGACTAAGCTCGCTTCACCTGCCATGTCTATTCTCCCATACTGAGTGATTTTTTGATGTCATCGAAAGGTGCTTCATTAGCTGGTGTTCTGATGACATCAATCAAATTTAAAATGGCGTACAAAATCAACAACACACCGCAAACGGGCAGGGCTGCATAAAAACTCGACATCGGCATTTGCAGTACAGCGGTGAGTTGTTTCGAAGCGATTTGCATGCTGTGTAAACCGCCCAGAATCATTACGTAAATGCTGAAAATAATAAAGCTGATAGGGACTAACATCTTAAGGAGTTTTTGAAATCTACCGCGCGAAATATCGCGCAGTAGATCAATGGCCATATGAGAACCACGGCCAGCAGAATAAGCAGCTCCTAATAGAGACAACCAGACCAATCCTAACCTTAGTAACTCTTCGGTGTAAGTCGAAGGGTCGTTGAATACATAACGGCTGATTACCTGCCAGCTAAGTATCACGACCATGCTAAGGAGTAAGAGAGAGCACGTTGTCCCTAGACAGATGTCCAGGAAACGTCTTATTTTGGGCATTATTTTGACTCCGCTTGCTGGCGGATTGCCTGATAAACCTTATATTTTGCCGGGTCTGATTTTAGCTCTTCGTACATTGGCTGAACGGCCGCTTGAAACTCACTAACATCTGGGTAATAAAAGGTCACACCAAATTTTTCTTCGCTCATAGTTTTTGCGTCGTTAACGGCTTTTGTCCAAGCTTTCTTTTGGAACTCAGTAGACTCTTTTGCCGCTTCTTTAACCGCTTTACGCTGGTCTGGTGTTAAGCGATCCATGGTTGCTTTCGAGATCAACACGATATCTGGCACACGAGAATGCACGTCATAAGAATAGTGTTTCGCGACTTCGGCATGACGAGCAATCGTTAGGGCAAACTCATTGTTCTCCGCGCCATCTAGTACGCCTTGTTGAATTGACGAGTAGACGTCAGCTTGTCCCATAGCGAGTAAGCGTCCGGTAATCACCACCTTGAAAAAGAGTTTCTTTATCATCAGGCTTGCATGGAAGGGATTATATCGGTAAATTAATTATTAGACAGAGGGCGAACGGATTTGCCCACGCCTCCAGGATGGAGGTTCTGTCTCTTTTCAGGAAGATTCAAGGCTGCATGGATGCAGCGGGAAGGTTTTTCTCTTTATTCTCAAACTTAAGTTAGCCTGATATTCCACGGCAATAAATCGTCCATGTCATCATTTTCCTTTCTTCTCGGCAGTTCTTCAAACAATCTGACTAAGTAATCATACGGGATAAGCCCATTGGCTTTCGCTGTTTCGATGATGCTGTAAAGCATGGCACTGGATTTTGCGCCACTTCCTGTGTTAGCAAACAACCAATTTTTACGTCCAATAACGAAGGGTTTAATGGCGCGTTCAGCACGATTGTTGTCGATGTTGATGCGCCAATCAGTCAAGTAAACACTGAGTTTGTCCCATTGATTGAGATTGTATTGGATGGCTTTGCCTAATAAGGATTTAGGTGGCACCTGTTGAGCCGATTTTTCAAGCCATGCTTTGTAGTTCGCTAAGACTTCGGGGACTTGTTCCTGACGGATTTTAAATGCGGCTTCTGCATTGTCGGCCTGTTGGGCCAGCGTTTCGATGGCGTACAGTTTTTTGATGTAGCTGATGGCGATGGTCGCTTTTCCTGATTTGCCCTTTGGCATGCCTTTTTCGGCTTCAATGAATTTTCGACGTGCGTGTGCCCAGCAGCCTGCCAGCGTGGCTTGGGTCGATTCGTACGCTTGATAACCATCCACATTGAGATAGCCATCGAAGCCTTGTAAAAAATCAACGGCGCATTGCCCACTTCGAGTCGGTTGGTAATCGTATAAGACAATATTCGGGATCGGGTTGTGTTTGTCTGGGGCATCATTGCCAGTGCAATACACCCACATGTAGCATTTTGAACGAGCTTCTTTAATCACATTAAGCGTGGTTTCATCGGCTTGGATGACGGACTGTTTCAGTAATTCTTGATGTAGCCGTTCATAAAGCGGCTCTAAGGCATCAGCACATTTTTTCATCCAATCTGACATGGTTCGTCGGCTTAACTCAATACCGTATTGTTTAAATAAGGTTTCTTGTCGATAGAGCGGTAAGCTGTATTGGAATTTACCGGTGATAATCTGACTCAGCAAACTCGGTGTGGCGATGCCTTTTGGGATAATACTCGGTGGCATAGCCGCTTGTTTGATGGCGTTCTGCGTGCCTGTCTTTTCACACTCACGGCACGCGTATTTAGGGCGGACTGTTTCGATGACCTTGAGTTGGGCTGGGATAAACTCTAACTTTTCAGAACGGTCTTCACCAATACAATGAAGCGCCCCTTGGCAGCAGGAACAGACTTTATCAGACTCGGCAGCGTCCAGCACAACGATTTCGCGCGGCAGGTCTTTGGGCAAGGGTTTGCGCTTAGGCTTGGCACGAGTGTAAGAGATGGTTTGCGTTTCAGGCTCGGCATCGGTTAATGCCTCTGCTGCCTCAATCGCACTTTCATCAAACAACTCTCCTTGGCCGGGCGAGACTTCCGAGCTTTTGCCAAACTGCTTTTGCTGCGCCAAACGCCACTGTTCCAAAATAAGCTGATACTTGGATTGCCATTGGGCAAGCAGAATATCCTTTTTACCCAGAAGACTGTCTTTTTCATCCAATAGCAAAGCTTGCTCAAGCAATTTGGCCTTAAGCGAGTCAATGTCATTGGGTAAGTCTTCTGAGCGTATTTTCATGGGTTGGATTATACCAACCAAATGGGCTATTCGTCATGATATCGGTAGGTTAAATGCGGATGAGCTTGTGAAGAATGAATCGGTAGGCCGTCCAGCAACCAATTGAGTTGTCTGGAGGAAACCTGAAGGGACAAGAGTTCATCATCAATCCCCGGCCATTGGAAGTGGCCTTTTTCCAATCGTTTGTAATGTAACCAAAAACCATTGTTTGACCATTGCAGGATTTTGATCTTGTCACGTGCTCGTCCACAGAAGACAAACAATTGTTCGCTACAAGGCTCTTTTTCAAGATTGTAGGCGACAATATTACAGAGTCCATCAATGGCTTTTCGCATATCGGTAGGGCCACAAATAAGGGTGACGTTGAGTTGAGATGACGCGGTAAACATGAGTCTGTTGCTCCTATTTAAAAGACAACAGACTTTAAGGAGTTGTAAAGGGATTAAAATGTGTGGTTTGCCGGACGCTTACCATAGCGATAGGTGAGCCACCGAGCATTTTTACCATCTTGATGGAGGTTGGGCTTTGCATTACGCGAATTTTGAGACCTTTTAGGTCGTCCACATTACGGATGATTTTTTCTGAGGTATAGAAACTACGAGCGCCACTGTCGTAATAGGTTAACCCCAAAATACCTTCGCCTTTCGATGATTCATAAATCGGTGTGGTGATTTTTGGATTATCCATCACATCGTAGAAATGCGCTTGGCTATCAAATAAGTACGGCATGGAAAAGACACCATACACAGGAGCAAAGCTTTCCATTAGGCCGCCACTGACTTTTGTCATGTCTAGCAGGCCAGCTTGTAGTAACTCGACCATTTCACGTTCGCCACCTAATTGGCTGTCAGGAAAAAAGGTAACAGTGACATCGCCTTTTGTTTTCTGATCCACTAATTCGGCAAATTTTTTCATGGCTTCAACGGTTGGTGTCGCGTTGCTCGCGTAGCCAAAACGTAAGTTCTCCGCATAAGCGGATGCCGAGGCTAGCCCTAAGCTTATTAGAGTAAGTGCTGTGGTAAATAATTTAGTTTTCATTTTCTTATCCTTCTTATGTTTGTTGTTTTTTAAGAAATTGATAGTGGGTTTTGCTTGTTTAAAAAATAGCTAGATATAGCGACGTAGACTCTCGCTAAGACATAAAATCGCCATGGCTTGCCCATAAGGCATAGAGGTAATTTTGATGTTTTTGTAATACTCCAAGTCGTCACCCATAGCGGTGCCAAAAGAGGTGTTTTGCAGTTCGCCTTGCGCGTCAATGTTGCCATAGACTGCTTTGATGGCTTTTTCCGCAATAGGTAAATAGTCACTAGAGAGATAGCGTTTGCGTACGGCTTTTAAAATGCCATAGGCAAATCCTGCAGAGGCGGACGCTTCTAGGTAAGTGCTGCTATCGTCTAACAAGGTGTGCCAGAGACCATCGCTGTGTTGTAGTTCGCTTAGGGCTTTGACTTGGCGTTCTAAAGTAGACAACAAGAAACGGCGAATCGGATCGTTTTCAGCCAAATCTAATAATTCGATGAATTCTGGAATGACGATCGTGATCCAGCTATTGCCGCGAGCCCATAAAGCATCGGCAAAGTTGTGGTTGCCCTCGAACGTCCAGCCGTGAAACCACAGGCCGCTTTTTGAATCCATTAGGTATTGTATATGAGTCAAAAATTGGTATTTTGCTTCTTCCACATAATCGGGTTTATTAAGTAATTTGCCTATTTTGGCGAGCGGCAGGACGCTCATCATTAAGGTGTCGTCCCACATTTGGTTGTGGTTTACGCTGTTATAAACGATGTGCTGAAGGCCGCCTTCTTGCACGCGGGGTATTTCGTACATTACCCATTCAGCCCATTCTTCCAAATACGGCAGCCAAGACTCTTTTGGCGTACGTTCATGCAAGCAAGCCAGCGTTAAAAAGGGCGCAACCGTGTTAATGTTTTTGGTTGGCGTGCCTTCACTCAGACGTTGTTCGAACCAGTCTTGGATGATTTTTAGGGTGTCTGGGTTATTGGTGATTTGCCAATACTTGAATAAGCCATATAAACCAATGCCATGAGTCCATTCCCAGCCAGCCCAGCCTTTGGTGTCGATCACTCGACCGTCCTCAAGGCGCAGCAGAAAGTCACCGGTAGTATCTTCAATATTGATAAGATTTTGAGTCAACAGATCGATTGCCTCTATGGTTTGAGGCTTTGAAATAACATGTTTCTTTTCTTTTAATAGGTCATGCATTTTTAATCCCTATATTATTGTTGGATTGCGACATGTTTTCTTAAACATAAATTACAATATATTCATTTGAAATAGATTTCTAAATTTATTTTTATATTTTTATATTTTTATTAAAACATTGTTTCTAAAATTTATCTCGTTAAAAAAATATAGCCTATGAGGAAGACTATATTTTTGTTTTTCTTAACTATTTTGTTTCTACTCTCTTGGCTTATACAATCCCTGAGCCAGTTTTATTCGGATCTGCAGGACGAGCCTTAGCAACAGCTGCGCGATAGCCGCTTGCTCGGTAACAGCTCACTGGATCAATGGCGCCTCCAGCTTGTAAACGTGCCATTTGTAAGATTGGCTCGACGTCCAAGTTATAAGCTTGTTTCAAGCTAGCTTGCGCCATCATTGGATCATTTGCTTCTTGGTATTGAGTTAACGCGCTGCGATCTACCAATAAACTTTTCACGAAGGCGCGTTGTACTTCGGCGGCGCTGTACATCAAACTTTCGATTGGGTCGGTGACGTTATGGGATTGATCCAACATGTAAAACGGGCTGTAAGACGGATCTTGCGCACGAATGTCGGTCAATTCATTGAAGATCAGGAATAGCTGATAAGGGTTGATAGAACCGCTGTCCAAATCATCATCACCGTATTTACTGTCGTTGAAATGGAATCCGCCTAGCTTGCCGAATTGCGCAAGACGACTGACGATCATTTCGATGTTGACGTTTGGCGCATGATGCCCCAAATCCACCAGAGACAAGCAACGCTCGCCGGTTTCTTTTGCTGCAAGGTAGCTGCTGCCCCAATCTTGAATCACGGTTGAGTAGAAAGCCGGTTCAAAGATTTTGTGTTCTAGCAGCATGTTCCAGTCATCTGGTAGGCTGTTATAAACTTCTTTAATGCTTTCTAAATAATGCGTGAAGCTGTTTTTAAAGTGTTGTTGGCCAGGGAAGTTAGACCCATCGCCCACCCAAACCGTGAGGGCTTTTGATCCCAACTTTTGACCTAGTTCCACCACGTCAATGTTGTGAGCAATGGCTTGTTCACGCACGGCTTTGTTGGTGTGCGTCAAACTGCCGAATTTGTACGATTCTTCCTGACCGATTTGATCTTGGAATGTGTTGGAATTCATCGCATCAAAGTGCAAGCCATATTGCTCAGCGTATTGGCGTAGTTCGCTTGGATCTTTTGGTCTGTCCCAAGGAATATGCAAGGACACGGCTGGCGTGGCTTGTGATAGCAGTTGAATAACCGAGCAGTCGTCAAGCTTTTCAAAGATATTGCGTGGCTCGCCTTTGCCCGGAAAACGCGCGAAACGCGTACCACCCGTGCCGACACCCCAAGAAGGAACTGCAACGGTAAATTGCTTAGCTTGCTCTAAAATAGTATCGATTTTGATGCCGGAGCGATCCAGTTTTTCCGCCAGCGCATTGTAATCGCTAGTAACCGCCGCTTCTTGTTTGGCGTTTTGCTCTTGTAGCCAGTTTTGATCAATAAGTTGTTTCATGGTGATTCCTTTTTATTGTTCTTTTAATCGAGACCTTCGCGCGACGATAGCGCGTGCAAAGGTCTTTGAATAAATATCTAGCGTCTTTAACGAGTAAACGACGGTGCATGACCCGCGTCGACATTTAGAATATTGCCTGTCGATTTAGACGACGCATCAGACGCAAAAAAGTAAATGGCCTCGGCGATGTCTTCAGGAAATACGTTGAGCTTCAGCATGCTACGTTGACGATAATGCTCTTCCAAATCATCTGTAGACATCTTATAGGCACTGGCACGTTCCTCTTTCCATTTACCGGTCCAAATCTTTGAACCGCGCAAAACGGCATCTGGGTTAACCACATTGGAACGAATACCCAGTGGTGCACCTTCTAGGGCAACGCAGCGAGCAAGCTGAATTTCAGCCGCTTTTGCAACGCAATAGGCGCTGGCGTTTGCACTGGCAACCAAGCCGTTTTTACTGGCAATAAATACCATGTTGCCGCCCATATCCTGTTGTTTTAACAGACTAAAGGCTTCACGAGCAACCAGGAAATACCCCGTTGATAAGATGCTTTGGTTTTTATTCCATAGAGCAAGCGTGGTTTCTTCTAATGGTGCGGAAGAGGCAATGCCCGCGTTGGAAACAACGATATCCAAACCACCAAAGGCGACAGCGCAATGTTTCACTGCACGGATAACATCGTCTTCGTTGGTCACATCCATCTTGATACTAGACGCGCAATCTTTGCCAAACTCATTGTTCATATTCGCCTGAGCGGTTTGCAGAGCGTCTTCGTCTATGTCCATCAATACGATGTTGGCACCTTCTTTAGCGAGACGTTTTGCCGTCGCAAGACCAATACCGCCAGCCGCACCTGTGACCAAAGCAATATGACCAGCCAAGGACTTGGGTTTTGGCATGCGTTGCAGTTTGGCTTCTTCTAATAACCAGTATTCAATGTCGAAGGCTTCTTGTTCTGGCAAGCCAACGTATTCGCTCACGCTGTCGGCGCCACGCATGACATTAATCGCATTAACATAGAACTCGCCAGCGATTCGTGCCGTGGCTTTGTCCTTGGCAAAAGACAGCATACCGACCCCAGGAATCAAATAAATGACGGGGTTTGGATCGCGCATAGCTGGGCTGTTGTCGCGTTTACAACGATTGTAGTAACCGGCGTAATCGTCGCGGTAGTCAGCCAGGCTTTTATCTAATGACTCAATGACCTCATCTAGATTGTCTGTTTCTGGATTGTAATTGACCACAAACGGACGAATCTTAGTGCGTAAGAAATGGTCTGGGCAAGAGGTGCCCAGTTTTGCAAGACGATCTAGATCTTTAGAGTTAACTAATTGCAATACTTCGTCGGATGCATTGAAGTGACCAATTTGACGTTGTTTTTCGCTGGTTTTGCCACGAATGAGTGGCATTAAGCTCGAAACCACTTGTTGGCGTTTGTCGTCTGGTAAGGTTTTAAATAATTCGCCACCAAAGGCGGCTTTGCCGACACTTTGTTGCTCTAGCCAGTTTTGGGCTTTGTTGATGATGTCTAGCGACAGTAAATAGCAGTCTTTGCAATCATCGGCCCAAGTAAATAAGCCATGGCTTTCTAGCACGACACCTTTCAGGTGTGGGTTTTCGGTGGCGATTTTATGTAAATCCATGCCCAGCTGAAAACCTGGGCGGCGCCATGGAAGCCAGCCAATCTCGCCGTTGAAAATGTCTTCTGTGAGTTGTTTGCTGTTTTTGCTTGCCGCGATAGCGATCACCGCGTCTGGATGAAGGTGGTCAACATGAAGGTAAGGTAAATACGCATGCAGTGGGGTATCAATGCTGGCGGCACGAGAATTTAGATTGAACGTACAGTGGGGTAAGTAAGCGACCATTTCGTCTTCAAATTCTAAACCGCGATACAAGGGTAATAGCTGGTTGAGCTTGTCCAGATACAGTGTGGAAAAACCGTCTAACCCCATGGAACCAATGTCACCGCCAGAGCCTTTTACCCACAGTACTGTTGTTTTTTTGCGGCTAAGAGGGTCATTCATTTCGATTTTTGCGGAGGTATTGCCACCGCCATAATTGGTCACTCTCATATCAGAACCGAGCAAGTTTGATCGGTATTGAAGCTTCTCTGGTTCGGTCATGGACGCCGCGGTGGTATCGTCCCAACGATTTGGAAGTGTACTACTGTTATTCATTTGAAACCTCGACAAGACTCTAAACCCTTTAAATACAGGGGTTAGGAGAAAGTTATGTTATATTTGTTATGAGCAATCAGCGGGTTAAAATGATTGATAGCGTACATACTAGATCATAACCAATCATTTTCAAACATTATTTTACGAAAATGCTTGAAAATGATTGAAAAACAATTATATTAAATTTCGAGGATTATTTATGCACGAAATTGAACGGCATAGAGTGATCTTGTCTGAGGTGGATACGCGTCCGGTAGTGACAGTGACTTACTTGGTAGAAATGCTGGGATCGTCAGAAGCCACCGTACGTCGGGACATTGCATTATTAGACAAGAAAGGCTTGTTAAAAAGGGTACGAGGTGGTGCGGAGTCGCTGAACCCCCCTTCAGATGCAAGCTTGGTTGGGCGGCCTTATTCTGTGAGTCAAACCTTGAACACAGAAGTAAAGCGCAATATCGCCAAAGCCGCGACAGATCTTTTGACGGATAAAATGTCCATCATGATTAGTGGCGGTACGACGACATCCGCCATGGCCGAGCATATGCGTAATATGAAGTTGCAGGTGTTTACCAACTCATTCGTAATTGCCGATCAATTGGTAAAAAAGAGCAAATGCAGTGTGACTGTGCCGAGCGGTAAGATTCATCGGGAGCAAAATATTATCCTGAGCCCTTATCCAACGGATATCACCACACACATTTTTGCAGACATGCTCTTTATCAGTGCTTATGGCGTTAATTCTCATGGTGTGATGGAGACAGATCCTCAGATCGTACAAGCGGTAATGAAATTTATTAATCGAGCCGATCAGCGGGTGCTTTTGGTTGATAGTACAAAGTTTCAAAACCGCTCAAGTATGATCATTTGCCCTCTATCACATATTGATATCGTGATTACGGATGACGGTATCGATAACAAGAGTAAAGATATGATTGAGTCGGCAGGCTGTCGCTTAATCATTGCAGGACAACAAAAACAATAATATGCGGCTCAGATCCACAATCGCACTTTTAGCAACCGTTGGAAATGGACGCACTCTTGGAGATAACAATGAAAAGTACTTTAGTAAAATCACTGGTTCTCGCTTGTTCTACATTAGTCGCCTCCCATTCAATTGCAGCCGAAGAAGTGCGTGTTGCTTTGTTGGTCAAAGCCATGGGGATTGGTTTCTTTGAAGCGGCTTATCGCGGTGCAGAAGAAGCGAGAAAAGAGCTGGGTGATGTAGAAATTATCTACACCGGCCCCACGTCCACTACGGCCGAAGGTCAAATCGAAATCATCAACTCGCTAATCGCACAACGTGTCGATGCCATTGCCGTATCTGCCAATGATGCAGATGCCCTAGTGCCTTCGCTCAAGAAAGCACAACAACGTGGCATCAAAGTCATCTCTTGGGATTCTGGTGTGGGCCAAGCCGGTCGAGAAGTGCATTTAAACCCATCGAGTAACAGTCTCATCGGCCGTATGAACGTGAAATTAGCGGCAGATGCCGTGGCTCAGAAAGGTAAAACATCTGGCACTTTTGCGATTTTGAGTGCGACCCCTACCTCGACTAATCAAAATATCTGGATCGAGGAAATGAAAAAATCCTTGGGTGAATTCTCCAATTTAAAACTGGTTGACACAGTTTATGGTGATGACTTGGCGGATAAAAGTTTCCGTGAAGCGACCGCTTTGATCAAAAATCACCCTGATCTAGATGTGATCGTGGCACCAACTACGGTTGGTATTTTGGCGGCCGCGCAAGCTGTTAGCGATTTGGGATTAACAGGCAAAGTGTACGTGACTGGTTTGGGTCTTCCTTCTGAATTAGCAGGTCATGTGCACAGTGGTGCCATTCATAGCTTTGCTATCTGGAACCCAATCGATCTTGGTTATTCAGCAACCATGCTGGCTTACAACCTTGTGAAAGGCAAAGGCACGAAAACCGAAATTCCAATGGGTCGTATGGGCACGCTTGAGCTAGACAAAAATGGCGACGGCGCAATGGCGAAGCCTTTTATATACGATGCTTCAAACGTTGATGAATTCTCTTCAATTTTCTAGTCGCTATTAACCCCCTCCCAACCTCCCCCTTAGCAGGGGGAGGAGCTAAGAGCTTTTGTTCCCTCCCTTTATGAAGGGGAGGGCTAGGGTGGGGTTTTACTTGTTCAATAATTTCATAATGAATAACAATAAGAGCAGCCGTTATGAACAATGCAATTTTTAGTCTAAAAAAGGTGAGTAAGGTTTTCCCTGGTGTGAAAGCGCTGGATGGTGTCGACCTTCATCTTTATCCTGGCCAAGTGACCGCTTTGATCGGTGAAAACGGCGCAGGTAAATCGACTCTAGTAAAAACCATGACAGGCATTTATCAGCCGGATGGTGGGGAAATTATTTTTAATGGTAAGCCTGTGCAGTTTCACTCCCCTCATGACTCCCATGCCTTAGGTATCACTGCGATCCATCAGGAAACCGTGTTGTTTGATGATCTGACGGTGGCCGAAAATATCTTTTTGGGTAATTACCCAATGAAAAAAGGCCCGATGACCAAACATTTTTCCATTGATTGGCCTGCGATGGTGACTCGCTCTCAAGAAATTTTGTCGTCAATCAATGCTCACATGAACCCTAATCAAATTTTACGCGAATTAAGTATTGGCCAAAAACACATGGTCGGTATCGCTCGCGCTTTGTCTGTTGATGCCAAAGTAGTGATTTTGGATGAGCCAACAGCGGCGTTATCTCATCATGAAATTCACGAGCTTTATGAACTGGTAAATACGTTAAGAGATCAAGGCAAAGCGATTCTTTTTATAACCCACAAGTTCGATGAAATTTTCACCTTGGCAGATCGCTATACCGTGTTTCGTGATGGCAGTTATGTGGGGGAAGGTTTTATCAAAGACACCAATGAAGCGCAGTTGGTGGAAATGATGGTGGCGCGTAGCATCGAAGCAACATACCCCAAAAAAGACGTAGAAATTGGCGAAACACTTTTAGAAGTTAGTAACTTATGTCACACAACGGAATTTGCCGATATTAGTTTTAGCCTTAAAAAAGGTGAGATCCTTGGCGTTTATGGTCTGGTAGGTTCTGGCAGAACGGAAGTGATGCAGGCTTTGTTTGGTACCACGGATCATGTGACTGGCTCTGTCAAAATGAATGGTAAAGAAGTGATTATTCACTCACCCAAAGAGGCTATTGATAACGGCATTGTGTATGTGCCAGAAGAGCGTCAGAAACAAGGCATAGTGCTTGAATTACCCATTTATCAGAACGTTAGTTTGCCGCAGATGGAGCGTTTAGCGAAACACGGACAAATAGACCAAGAAGGCGAAATGGCATTGGCTCGCCAATATTGTGAGCGTTTGCAGGTTAAAGCGTCTTGTTGGGATGAAAAGGTGATGAACCTATCGGGTGGTAATCAACAAAAAGTCGTTATCGCTAAATGGCTCGCCACCAACCCGAAAGTCATCATTTTGGATGAGCCAACCAAAGGTATTGATATAGGCTCGAAAGCGGCGGTGCATGAGTTTATGTCTGAGCTGGTGGATTCAGGCTTGTCTGTGATCATGGTGTCGTCGGAGTTACCAGAAATTCTTGGTATGTCAGATCGTATATTGGTGATGAACGAAGGCCTAATTGTCGGTGAATTATCACGTGCTGACGCAACGCCTGAGAAGGTGGTTTCTCTTGCAACTGGGGGAAGTGTGACATGTTAAAACGTTTAATTTACTCCCGTGAAGGCGTGCTCAGTATCATTGTGCTGGCGATGTTTTTTGGTGTTGGAGTGATCAGTCCTGATTTTATTAGTCTATCGAATAGTGTCAGCATTTTTAACGACACATCGATTCTGATCATGCTAGCGTTGGGGCAAATGTTAGTCATTCTAACGCGTTGTATTGATTTGTCTGTGGCCGCCAACGTGGCCTTTACTGGCATGTTTGTCGCCATGGTGAATCAATATTTCCCCGAGCTTCATATGTCATTGTTGATATTTTTATCGCTGTTTATTGGCGCCTTGTTAGGGGCGATTAACGGCTTATTTGTTTGGCTATTAAAAGTGCCTTCTATTGTGATTACCCTTGGTACCATGAGTATTTATCGTGGCGCGACGTTTCTATTATCAGACGGTGCGTGGGTGAATTCTCACCAAATGAGCGAGTCTTTTATAGGCTTACCCCGCTATGAAATTTTATCCATGCCTGTGCTTGGCTGGATGGCCGTCGCTGCCATTATCTTATTTTTCTGGGCAATGAAGTTCAGTGTATGGGGACGTAACTTTTATTCGGCAGGCGGCAACCCAATGGCCGCATTTTACTCCGGTGTAAACGTGGGTAAGGTGCAGTTTTATGCTTTTTTAGTGTCGGGTACCTTATCTGGTTTATGTGGATATTTGTGGGTATCGCGCTTTGCGGTTGCCTATGTGGATGTTGCCAATGGCTTTGAACTGCAAGTAATCGCAGCGTGCGTGATTGGTGGTGTGAGTATCGTTGGCGGTTTGGGCTCAGTGGTGGGCTGCGTGATTGGCGCCTTGTTTATCGGCGTGGTGAATAACGCCTTGCCCATTATTGGTGTCTCACCGTTTTGGCAAATGGCGATTTCTGGTTTGGTCATTATTATCGCCGTCATAGCCAATGCAACATCAGGCAAAGATAAGGCGAGGATTATCTTACGTAACCCCAATGCAAATGACGAAATACGAGCTAATTAGAGGCGCATATGGATACAACAATAAAAAAATCAGCAACGCCGGATTCAATGTTTACCAGCAAACTACAGGGCTTGCTACGCTGGGAAAGTTTTTTGGTCTTAATCGTCTTTTTAGTCTGCGTGATGAATTCTTATTTATCCCCTTACTTTTTAGACCCTTGGAATCTATCGGATGCGACCTTTAACTTTACCGAAAAAGCCTTAATCGCTTTGCCGATGGCGATGCTGATTATCGCCAAAGAAATTGATATTTCTGTGGCGGCTATTATTTCGCTTTCCAGTACCTTGATGGGGTTAGTCGCACAAATGGGCGCACCCGTTTATGCGGTCGCATTGGTTGGCATTTTGGCGGGCGCGGCTTGTGGTCTGTTTAATGGCATCTTGGTGACGCGTTTCAAGATTCCCTCCATTGTGGTGACAATCGGTACCATGAGTTTATTTCGTGGTATTAGCTATATCTTGTTGGGCGACCAAGTTGTACGAGACTATCCTGATGGCTTTGAGTTCTTTGGGCAAGGTTATGTTTATTGGGTATTTTCGTTTGAGCTGGTGTTGTTTGCCTTCTTTGCCTTGGTGTTTTATTGGTTGCTGCATCGCACTACGTTTGGTCGTTACACCTATGCGATTGGTAATAACCCGACAGCGTCTTATTACTCAGGTATTAAGGTAGATAAACACCGTTTGATTCTCTTTACCTTGGTCGGTGTGATGTCTGGCGTTGCTTCTATTCTGCTTACTTCTCGTTTAGGTAGCACGCGCCCGAGTATTGCTATGGGTTGGGAGCTTAGCATTATCACCATGGTAGTGCTGGGCGGTGTGAGTATTCTGGGCGGTAGCGGCACCATTGCTGGCGTGGTGTTGGCGGTGATCCTAATGGGCTTGGTCACCTTTGGTATGGGGCTGTTGAATATTCCGGGCATCGTCATGACGATCATCGTTGGCGTGATGTTAATTACGGTCGTAAGTTTGCCCGTACTGATTACTATGTATAAAACTTCCCTTAAACGAAAAGAGGCAAAAGCGTTATGAGATATGCCTCAGTGATGTATTTGCACAAAGGTTGTGAAGAAGAATACAAGAAACGACATGATGAACTCTGGCCAGAGCTTGCTGAGCACCTTAAGCAACATGGCATCCGCAATTATTATATTCACTTGGATGCTAATGAGAGTGACCAAAACGCAAACCGATTGTATGCCACCTTTGATGCGGATGATCTGGACTCTGACGCGTTAGCCGATCATCCCGTTATGCAGCGTTGGTGGGAATACATGGCGGACATCATGGAAACCGAAACACCATCGTTTGAACCTGTCGCTGATGCGCTGCAAGAAGTGTTTCGCTTTAATGTGTTGCAGCCAGATAAAACGCGTGTGGTGGCGGTGCTAGACATTGGTAAAACCAACATTAAGATCTGCCTAATGGACGGGCAAACTGGCGCGTTATTGCATATTGAAAAACGTGTTAATGGCGTCGTTGACGCGTCGCCATATCCTCATGTGGATGTGGATTCTATTTGGCAGTGGATCAAAGATACCCTTGCCGATTTAGCCCCGCGCTATTTTATTGCCAGCATTGCGATTACGACACATGGGGCAACCATTGCCTGCATGAAGGGTGACCAACTTGCCTTGCCGATACTGGATTATGAATACGATGGCGTGTCTGAGCTAAAAGCAGAGTACGATGCGGCACGTCCAGACTTTAGTGAGTCTTTTAGCCCGAGATTGCCGCAAGGCTTGAACCTTGGAACGCAATTGTTTTGGCAACAAGAACGTTTTGCAGATGAGTTCGCCGAGGTTGATTCGTTACTCTTATATCCGCAATTTTGGGGTTATAAGCTCAGTGGTAACAAGGCAGCAGAAGTGACCTCGTTAGGTTGCCACACCGATCTTTGGAATCCGACTAACTGCCAATTCTCGTCTTTGTGTGAACAGCAAAAATGGTCAGAATTATTTCCTGAGGTGATGGAAACTGGCGCGAAGCTGGGTACCATCTTGCCCGAATTAGCGAATGAACTTGGTTTGCCTGCAAGCTGCGTTATTTTCAATGGCATACACGATTCTAACGCGTCTCTGGTGCCCTACATCGGGCAACCGATGGAAAAACTCACTGTGGTGTCTAGCGGCACTTGGACGGTCATTGCCACCATTAATGGTAAACTGGATTCGCTACAAGAAGACAAAGACATGCTCGCCAATGTGGACGCCCTTGGCCGTGCCACACCGACGATTCGCTTTATGGGCGGGCGTGAGTGGGAGCAGCTGCGCAGTGACAGCAAAGCCACCTTTATTGACGTTAGCTTCATCCTCGAACACGGCATTTTAGCGATGCCTGCCTTTGCCAAAGGCGGCGGGCCCTTTGCCCGCTGCGAAGGGCGTATTATTAACCGTGGTTTGGAATTAACGCCCGCTCAGCAGTCAGCTTTGGCGGATGTGTACGTGGCTTTGATGACGGATTATTGTCTGGATCTGATGGACAGCAGCGACACCGTGATCGTCGAAGGCGCATTCAGCAATAACATTAACTTCCTCACCTTATTGGCTTGCATGCGCAGCCAAAACGAAATCTACGCGTCTCGCGATGTCACCGGCACCTCCGGCGGCGCGGCATTGCTTTCGAACAAAAGCTTAAAGCTAAAAGGCCGTCTTAGCCTTGCTCTGTGTGACTCGCAAATAAAACCACTGCTTAATCTGTATCGTCAGCAATGGCGGGATTTAGTGGGGGAGTTGTCGCTTTAGCTAAATGTAATTCGGCTATAACAAAACCATTAACAACGTCTCACTCCGACACCGGTGCGAACTTTCATGAGGCGTTGTATGTGGTTTTTTATAGTCTTGTAGATGGAAACATTACACCAAACGGATTTCTAGTTTTTTACCCAGTGCAGTAGCAAAGCGCTCAAGAGTCGATAGTTTCACATCATCCGAATGGTTCTCAATGCGAGATATAGCGCTTTTTTGAGTTTTCTTTTGAAAGTCGTGATTTAAGACGACCAAGTTGTCGCCATCAAAGAAACCTAATAAACGAAATATATTACCGCTAACTTGTATGCGCACTTCCCAGATGTTATCTGTATCCATCAACTGTTTAAGGTAAGTGGACGGCTCTGCATCAAGTTCTTCAACTAACTGAAGTACCCAAGCAACTTTCTGGGCTTGTTTGTTAGAAAGTGAATCTAGAAACTCGGCTACTGGGGACTTACCATCTTCCGTGATGTAAAAATTTATATTCCTCATATTCAAGTGTTAACATTAAAGTGAACTTTCTCAAGGCTTAATGTTTACATATAGGTGAACTTTAGGGCGGTTGATGAAATGGTAACTTTGACATTAAAACCACTAAAAACGCCTTATTTTAATTCTGATTCGAGCGCTTCATAACGAGTTATTAATGAGCCCTAGTGCGAGTTTCGGGATATTAATGACGGTTCAACCAGAAGGTGTTTAGGCGCGACTCTGCCCTTTATGCGTTCTAAAAGCGCATTGGCGGCGAGTTCGCCTTGTTGTTCTGCTTGCTGATCAATACTAGAGAGATTGACCATAGAGTAGGACGCTAATGGCGTATTATCGTAACCAATAATGAAAACGTCTTTTTGCGGTGTGAGTTGGCGTTTTATACATTCGTCTAACAAGGGAATGGCGTGAATGTCACTCCAGCAAAAAATCGCACACGGCAGCGTTTGTTCATCTAAAAAAAGAGCGAGTTCTTTTTTAAGTTCGTCTTCGTTATTGGATGCTCTAAAAATGAGTTTTTCAGTTACATCGCTATAGTTTGCTTCGCTTAGAGTGTCCAAAAAACCGCGTTCACGTTCTTGATTTAGGTCGACTTTATTAAACTCTCGTAGCGGTT
Organism: Marinomonas sp. IMCC 4694; assembly: GCF_008122525.1. Lineage (NCBI taxonomy): Bacteria > Pseudomonadati > Pseudomonadota > Gammaproteobacteria > Oceanospirillales > Oceanospirillaceae > Marinomonas > Marinomonas sp. IMCC 4694. The sequence goes on along the minus strand of NZ_VSRV01000001.1, from coordinate 2,880,194 downwards.
GACTGATCATCTTTATGTTTTTTATGCCCTTCTCGACGAGCGCCTTAGTGGCCAATCTTGCGCCTAAGAAATCATCGCCATTGATGGTATCAAAGCTTGTTGCTGTATTTTCAATGTGACCAATAACGGCCATAGGAACCTGCTTAGCATACTGGGCTAACGCAGAATCAGACAGGTGAGGCGCGACTAGAATGAGCCCATCGACATTGTTATCTATCATGGATTCTATAAGTGAAGACTCGATAGACAGCTCGCTTTGCCCTAAGCCTATCAGCATTTTGTAACCTGATTTGGAGAGTGTCGCGTTGATTTTTTCCAGCAATTTTGGCAAATAGGCATTGCCCAAATTGACAATCAGCACCCCTATTGTAAAGGTCTTACCTCGCATGCCTCTTGCCGAGGTGTTTGGTCTGTAACCTAGCTTCTTAATTGATTTCTCTACTTTTTCTTTCAGTGATGGGCTCACGCCATACGCACTTCGGATCACCTTGGAAACGGCAGCCACAGATACGTCGGCGTCTTTCGCCACATCCTTTATGGTGATTTTTTTGATGATTTTTTCAATTTGCATGTAAGGCCGTTTACTTAAGGAAATAGTATTTTTTTTAAAATTTTATAGAAAGTACTTGAAATGAGGTTTTGTTTCTACATATTATTTGTATAACGTTCTACACTTTTACAAAGTCATTATAAAAATAAGCAAAAAGGACTACTTAATATGCGTAATAAAGCTTCATCCCATCTACGTGGTTTAGCGGTAACTTGGGACGCCGATATGATCTCGCCATTATGTGATGGCGGTGTTGGGTCTCGTTCAAGTTTTGTTTGTTCCGAGTTTGTGTTGCCAGCCATTAACAGTGCTGTGCACTTAAATGTCTCGGCGCTAGGCTTGTACCAGGTATTCTTGAATGGTCGTAAGGTGGGAGACGATTACCTTACCCCCGGTCTTACGTGTTATGACGACCGCCTTTCTTTTCAAACCTATGAAGTAAATGAATACCTACAACCTGGTATTAATAAAATCGAAATTTGGCTCGCAGATGGCTGGTATCGTTCGCAGATAATGTGGGAAGACTGCAAAATCTTAAATTGCTGGGGCGACACACTTGGCGTGATTGCACAGCTTCAAGTAGATAATGAGACAGTGTGTAAGACGGATGACAGTTGGCGTTCCGGTGTTACTCCTGTGTTGCAATCTGGTCTCTATTTTGGCGAAGATTATGACGCGCGCGAAGACACGCTCGTCGTCTCCCATGGTGTGAAAAAAATCGAGTTTGATAATGCGTTATTGGTGCAACATGAAACCAATGCAGTGAAAGCATTACCCGCGGTCGCCCCTCTTAAAACCTGGCAAGAAAACGACGATCTGATTGTAGATTTTGGGCAGAATTGCAGCGGTGTTATCCGCTTAAAAGCGGAAGGGGAAAGAGGAGCAAAGCTGTACATCGATTTTGCGGAAGTATTAGACGGTGAAGGGCGTTTTGATCGCCGAAATTACCGCGCAGCTCGTGTGGCAAACCAATATACATTAAGCGGACATGGCATTGAATCGTATGAACCTCGTTTCACTTTTATGGGCTTTCGCTACGCCAGAGTGAAAATAACAGGCAATGCCAAGTTGCATGCTATTCAACAGATTCCTCTCACCTCGGTTCCGCAAGTCATGGCTGGATTTGAGTGTGATGTCCCTGCGGTTAATCGACTTGTACAAAATACTCTATGGTCACAACGTTCAAACTTCATTGAAATCCCAACCGATTGTCCGCAACGAGATGAGCGCTTAGGCTGGACTGGCGATGCTCAGGTGTTCGCGGGGACGGCTTGTTGGTTGGCCGACTGTGAGTCGTTTTTTATTAAGTATTTACGTGATGTGATGCACGACCAACGTCCTAACGGCGCGATTTCGCATTTTTCTCCCGATCCGACTCGACTTTATCCCGATAAGTTTTTCGGTGATTGGGCGGGGTCTACAGGCTGGGGAGATGTGATTACCGTGATGCCTTGGCAGTTGTATTTGCATTATGGCAACGTGGATGTGCTTAAAGAATGTTTTCCTGCCATACAGCGTTGGGTGGATTACCTTTGGTCTATCTCTGACGGCCCGATCATAAAACCGAACCTAAAATGGGGCGCACATGGTTTTACCTTTGGTGATTGGTTGCAGCCAGTTGGCGATAATCGTAAACCTCGGCCTACCATTGCGGATGATTGTGCGGCGACTCTTTATCACTACATTTCCACAGACATAGCTGCAAAAGTGGCGAACCTTCTTGCTCAGACGGATGCCTCTGCTGCACTAGAACAACGTGCTGCGCGTATAAAAACCGCCTTCGCCGATGAGTATTTTAGCAACACGGGACGTCTTGCGCACAATGATCAAACCTCTTACGCACTGGCATTTTTATACGATTTGGTGCCAGAGCAGTATTTCCAGTCTGCCAAGCAATATTTTCACGATGTGATCGTGGACGCTGACTATCTTATCGGTACAGGCTTTATTGGGACGCCAGCCTTGTTACCAGCGTTAAGCAAGCTTGGTATGACGGATTTGGCTGAAAAGGTGTTTTTAAACAACAAGGTGCCAGGATGGTTATATCAAGTTGAGCGTGGCGCAACGACCATTTGGGAGCGCTGGGATGCGATTGGTCAAGACGGCACTATTTATGATCCTGATATGAACAGTTACAACCATTATGCCTATGGCGCTGTTTGTCAGTGGTTGTTCGAGTCCGTCGCAGGCGTCAGTCCGGTTGCACAGGCTCCTGGTTATCAAGAAGTATTGATTGATCCTACTTTTTTACCCGCCTTAGGTCAGGTCTCTATGTGGCATGATTGTCGTTTAGGGCGGATAGAAGCCAGTTGGAAACTGGAGGGCAACAAAGCCATCTACACGCTTTCTTTACCAGAGGGTTGCTCGGGAACTTTGCCTCTTAGCAAGCATAAAGGTGACGTTCAGGTGAATGGCCAACGAGTGAATGATGTGGCGAGTAAAATGGTGTATTTAACTGGAAAAAATGAGCTGATCTTTGGTCTTTAGCCTGTGGTTTTAAAGACTGTTTTTTTACCCAACAATAAATTTAAAAAGAGGGTGTAATATGAAAAATAAAGCGAACAAACTGATTTTCTCAACGATGGTTGTATTGGGCTCGTCTGTCTCACTGGCGACTGAGCTTAGTATACTGGTTGACAACAGCCCAGATACGGTAGCTTTAACGCAAGCACTGACTTCCGCTTACAGTAAACTTAACCCAGATGTCACGTTTGATGTCGAGTTAAGGCCCGGAGGAGGAGAGGGCGATAATATCGTCAAGACGCGCCTTGCGACGGGAGAGATGTCAGACATTTTTCTCTACAACTCAGGCTCGTTATTACAAGCATTACGGCCATCGAGAACACTTGAGCCGATCAATGATATTGCCAATTATTCGAACATTTTATCCAGTTTTACCAGTACGGTGAGTGATGCTACTGGAAATGTTTATGCCGTTCCGGTTCAAACCGCAATGGGTGGCGGTATATTTTACAATAAGCGTGTTTATGCAGAGCTAGGGCTTAAAGTGCCAAAAACATGGCAAGAGTTTATGGACAACTCTGCGGTCATCGCTGAAAAATCAGAGGTTGCGCCTATTGCGCAAACGTATCGAGATACATGGACATCACAATTGCTTGTCCTTTCTGATTTTTTTAATGTGCAGGCAGAAAACCCAAGTTTTGCGACGGATTATACGAATAACAAGGCTAAGTTTGCCACGACACCTGCGGCATTGAGAGGCTTTGAAAAGCTTCAGCAGGTGTCTGAAGCTGGCTATTTGAATGACTATTATGGGGCGGCAACTTATAACGATGGCCTAAACATGGTTGCGACGGGTAAAGCGGCCCACTATCCCATGCTGACGTTTGCTATTCCCTCTATTAAGCTGAACACACCAGATTACATTGAAGATGTTGGGTTCTTTGCTCAACCCGGAGATGACGCGGATAAAAATGGTTTAACGGTTTGGATGCCGGCTGGGTATTACATTCCAAAAGAAAGTAAACACAAGCAAGAAGCCAAAGCTTTCCTGAATTACATCGCAACGGTCGACGCTTGTGATGTCATTACCAAAGCCATTGGTGCCAACGGCCCATATCTAATCAAAGGCTGTACCCTACCGGATAATGTGTACCCAGCCGTGAAAGACATGTTGCCTTATTTTTAAGAAGAAGGCCGTACGGCTCCCGCTTTAGAGTTCCTTTCGCCCATAAAAGGTCCAATGCTTGAACAACTGACCGTTGAAGTGGGATCGGGCATTCGAAACGCGCAATCAGCGGCTGAGCTTTATGACCAAGATGTTGCGAAGCAGGCTAGACAACTGAATCTACCAAATTGGTAAGGGCTTTACCTCCTTGTTAGTACCGTATAAAAGCGACTAACAAGGAGGTGATTGGAGGATTTATGAAAAGTAGTCGATCTTACCCATATTGGTTTATTTTGCCAGGAGGGCTGGTGTATCTGGTGCTATTTCTAGTGCCAACGGTTGCCGCTTTTTGGTTTAGTTTGACCCATTGGGATTTATTTGAAACCCGCTTTATTGGCTTAGAGAATTATCGTCAGTTTTTGAAGGAGCCCTTTTTAATAACTGGCGTTGTTAATACGGTGATTTTTGGTGTGCTTACATCCATAGCTAAGTCCGTTTTGGGATTGTTACTGGCTGTTTTATTAACATCAGGCTTACTCGGGCAAAGCTTCTTAAGGACCTTGATCTTTTTCCCTGTTTTGGTCTCTACCATAGGTGTCGGTATCGCTTTCGCAGAGATCATGCACCCAGCAAGAGGGATGCTAAATGTAGGGTTAAGTTATTTTGGTATTCAAGGCCCTGCTTGGCTTATCGATCCTAATTTGGCGCTTTTCTCTGTTGTCTTGGTGGATATTTGGAAGGGAGTTGGGCTGGCAACACTGATTTATATTGCGGGTCTTGCGACTATCAGTTCCGATTACTATGAAGCGGCACGTATCGATGGGGCCACTAAGTTGCAGATGTTTTTCCGGATTACGGTTCCTTTGGTTCGTCCTGCGACAGTAACCGTGGTGACTCTTTCTTTGATTGGTGGCCTACGCTCTTTTGATATTATCTGGGCGATGACAAAAGGCGGTCCTGGATTTTCGTCCGACGTACTAGCATCGGTTATCTACAAACAATATCAGGCTGGTTTCTATGGGCTTTCTACCGCGGGCAATATCATTTTGTTTGCATTGGTGGCTTTGCTTGTGATTCCGCTAACGTATTGGTTTAACCGTAGAGAGGTGGATTTATGAAACGCCAGCAAGTGATCAATGGTGTTATTGCTCTGACTATTGGGATTTTACTCTTTGTCACCCCCTTTATTTTCATTGGCTTGACGGCGGTGAAATCGGCTGCAGAAGCGTCTCAATTAGGCCTATCATGGCCTTCTGAATGGTTGTTCTGGGAAAATTTGGTCGCGGTGGTTCAAGCAAGAAATTACATGTTGCTGTTAGCCTATTTTAATTCAACCGTGATTACTGTTGGGGCTATTTCATTGTTGGTTATTTTTGCAGCTATGATTGGTTATGTCATACAAAGAAGACCATCGAAATGGAATGGCTTTATTTACGCCTTGATATTGGCCGGATTAATGATTCCTCCCGCCGTTGTGCCAACGATCTGGCTCCTGAAAGAACTGCACTTATTTAAAACCCTGCACGGTATGATTTTGATACAGGTGGCCTATGGTCTTTCTTTCTCGGTACTGCTGTTTCGTTCTTTTATTGCCAGCATTCCAAGAGACTTAGATGAAGCCGCGATCATTGATGGTGCCAAACCTTGGCAGGTGTTTTTTAAGGTCATATTGCCGCTGTTAAAACCGGTCACTGTAACGGTGATCTTGGTGCAATCTGTCACCATATTTAATGACTTTACCAACCCTCTGTATTACTTGCCGGGTAAAGAGAACGTCACGGTTCAGTTAACGCTTTATAACTTTCAAAGTCAGTTCTCTTCGCAAATGAACTTGTTGTTTATGAACATTCTTCTTGTCACCATTCCACCTTTGATTATGTTTATTTTCTTTAATAAGCAAATTGTAAAAGGGATGACCGCAGGTGCAGTAAAAGGATAAAACCATGGCTACCGTAAAATTAAAAAATATACACAAAGAATTTAATGGCGTTAAAATTTTAAAAGGCATTGATTTAGACGTGGAGGATGGTAAGTTTTGCGTCTTTGTCGGGCCTTCTGGCTGTGGTAAATCCACCTTGTTGCGTATTATCTCTGGTTTGGAAGACGCAACCAGTGGCTTGATTGAGATCGCAGGAAAGGATGTCACCCGGTCCGACCCCATTGATCGTGGCATTGCCATGGTGTTTCAAAGTTATGCACTTTATCCACACTTGACGGTTAGAGACAATATTGGCTTTGGTTTAAGTCTGGCTAAACGCCCTAAAAGCGAAATTACTGAGCGAGTAAATGCTGCAGCGAAGATGTTGCAACTTGAATCCCTGCTGGATCGCAAACCCAAAGATTTATCTGGTGGGCAGCGCCAGCGAGTGGCGATTGGCCGTGCCATTGTGCGAGAGCCAGAAGTCTTCCTGTTTGATGAGCCGCTTTCTAATTTGGATGCGGCGCTACGTTCAAAAATGCGTATCGAATTGACCGAACTGCACAGCACCTTGAATGCCACCATGATCTACGTTACCCACGATCAAATAGAAGCCATGACAATGGCCGATAAAATTGTGGTGTTAAACGCGGGTCATATTGAGCAAGTTGGCTCGCCTATGGAGCTATATCATCATCCGAAAACGCCTTTTGTGGCGGGTTTTATTGGCAGTCCTAAAATGAATTTATTTGATGGCACTGTTGCCAAGGAACATAACGCGGATCTTTACGGAATACGTCCTGAGCATTTGACGTTATCGTTAGAAGAAGGGAAATGGCAAGGCGTGATTAAACACATCGAACATCTAGGTGCTGACGCCATTCTTCATATTAGCGTGGCTGATTTAGGTATGCTGGTGGCCCGTGCGGATGGCGATTTTTCTGCTGGTGTGGGGAGTACTATTTACGCTACACCACAGGAAGGGAAAGAGCATATTTTTTAGGGCTGGATCATAATGATTAAAAGAGGGACATTATTTAGTCCCTCTTTTGCCTAGCGGTTCAATTCATTGAAGCTAAGACCGAAACCGCAAGTTATCTCTGCTCAGTTGGTCAATCGATGTTTTGCCCATGAGTTTCATGTCGCGTTCGAGTTCGGCTTTCATTAATCCCAGTGCGCGTTCCACGCCAGGTTGTCCTGCGGCCGCCAAGGGGTAAAGGTACATACGACCAATGCCGACGGCTTTTGCACCGAGGGATAAGGCTTTGAGTACATGGGTGCCGCGCTGTACGCCGCTGTCGAAGATGACGTCGATTTCATCGCCCACTTCGTCGACGATTTCCGCTAGTTGGTCAAAGGAACTGCGCGAACCATCAAGTTGGCGACCACCATGGTTGGAAATAATCACGCCAGTGCAGCCAATTTCCACCGCTTTACGAGCGTCTTCTCGGCTCATGATGCCTTTCAAACAAAACTGGCCGTCCCAGAATTTCACCATTTCCGCCACGTCGTCCCAGTTCATTGATGGGTCGAGCATGTTGGTAAAGTAGTCGCCAATGGAGGTCGCGCCAGAACCCATGTCCACGTGTTCTTCAAGCTGTGGTAAACGAAATTTTTCGTGGGTGACGTAGTTAATGCCCCACATGGGTTTGAGGACAAATTGCAGCATGCCTTTTAGATTTAATTTAAAAGGAATGGCGAAGCCTGTACGAAGGTCGCGTTCTCGGTTGCCGCCCGTAATGGAATCGACAGTGAGCATCATCACTTGCACGCCTGCGTCTTTGGCGCGTTGCATCATGGCGCGGTTCAGTTCGCGGTCTTTGTGGAAGTAAAACTGATAGACCTGAGGCGTGGTGGTTTGCTTGGCGATCTCTTCCATGCTCACTGTGCCAAGGGACGATACACCAAACATGGTGCCGTATTTTTCCGCGGCATTGGCTACCGCGCGTTCGCCATCGTGATGGAATAATCGCTGCAAGGCAGTAGGCGAACAGTAGATTGGCAGGGCGAGTTTTTGCCCCATCACGGTGACCGACAAATCCACGTCTTTTACGCCAGTCAACACACTGGGTACGAGGTCACAGGTTTCAAACGCGGCCGTGTTGCGACGGTAAGTGGTTTCGTCGTCGGCGCCGCCATCAATGTAGTTAAAAATTGGGCTGGGTAGGCGTTTTTTCGCGAGAGTGCGAAAATCTTGGAAATTGTGGCAGTCTTTGAGTCGCATGGATGGCTCCTTTTATCGTATCGGTTAACTATAGACTGTGTTTTATTTATAATAAATACGACATAAAATAATAAACTCTTTCTTAAAACGTCTTAATAATCTGAGGTCTAGCCCATTGAATTCAGCCGATTTAACCCTGTTCGTGGCGGTCGCGGATTCGGGCTCGTTCAATAAAGCCGCATTGGGTGCGGGTTTGTCGACGCCCGCGTTAAGCAAACGCATTAGCAAGCTCGAACAAGACTTGGGCGTGCAGTTGATCCACCGCACGACAAGACGGTTGAGTCTGACCGAGGCGGGCGAAAGCCTCTACGTTCACGCCAAAAATATTGAAGGCCAAGTCAGCGATGCCATTGCGTCGGTGTCGGCGTTTAGCCAAGGGCTAACCGGCACGATTAAAATGTCGGTGCCAACGATTTCGGGTGAATTGTTGTTAGCCGAAGCGGTGGCGGAGTTTTGTCAACAATACCCCAATATTACCGTGGACATGCGCTTGGAAAACGACTTCGTTGATTTGGTCGGGGAAGGGCTGGATTTGGCCATTCGTACCGGCAAACTGGAAGATTCCAGCTTGATCGCTAAGCCCTTGATTCAATCGAATTGGGTGGTGTGCTGTTCGCCCCATTACGTTGAACGACAGGGTGAAGTCAGCACGTTAGACGCCTTAAAAGACCATAATTGCTTGGCGTATACTTATCAAGCGCAGGGCTCATTTGACTGGCGTTTTACCAAACAAGGCGTGGAGAAGAGCGTTCGTATTAGTGGCAGCTTCGCGACAAACAACGCTCAAGCCTTGCGCAAAGCGGCGTTGGCAGGGTTCGGTATTGTTTATGTGCCACGTTGTTGTGTGTATGAGGATCTGCAAAAAGGCACGCTCGTTGCTATCTTGACTGACTATCAACCTCGGCAGCTCGGCGTATACGCGATTTATCCTTTTACCAAGTATTTGCCAGAAAAACTGCGGCGGTTGATCGAGCACATCAAGCAGGCGTATCAAGAGAAAAAAGCGTATTTTTAATTTCAGTTAAGCGTCGATAAGCGGCTTTCTATTTTGTGTTTTTGTCCTTATTCTTATGTTTTATTTTGTATGTTTACGATGGTAATGCTTATGTCTGGTCAAGGTTCTGGCGGCAATGTGCTCGCGGCGATTTGTAATGTGTTTATCCCAGGTCTGGGGCAGTTAGTGCAAGGGCGCTTTTTTATGGCATTGTTCTTCTTTGTGACGACTTTTATAAGCTATGCGTTGGGTGCGACGGTTATCTTGTTTTTTATGTGGTTAGTCGGTGGAATATTGCATTTATGGTCAATCATTGACGCAGCGCGATTCACTCGTGTGCGCTCGTTTTATGAGTAGGTATTTTGACTCAGCTCCATTATGATGCTGTAAAGACGCCCTAATTGATTCGACGTTCCATTTTCAATGGTTTTCTTTCTCCCTCTTCTTTTCCATCCGCTGTATTAACAGCAGGAGCGCTATGAAAATTTTCAGTTGCCAGCAATGCGGTCAAACGGTGTTATTTGAAAATACCCACTGTGAACAATGTTCGTCTGCGCTGGGCTTTTTGCCAGACCAACTGGTGATCAGTGCTTTGACTTCTGTAGACAACGCTTGGGTGGCTTTGGCCGATAAAACCGAGCCGGCAAAGCGTTGGTATTACTGTGAGAATCATCAGCATCAGGTTTGTAATTGGCTAGTGGAAGAGGGCGGCAGCACATTTTGTGTGGCGTGTGAGTTGAATCGGCACATTCCCAATTTGGGCAAGATAGAAGAGCGCCAGGCTTGGCAGCAATTAGAGTTTGCTAAACATCGTTTGGTGTATTCGATTTTGCGCCTTGGTCTGCCTTTAGTGAGCAAAAAGAGCGAGCCTGAAGACGGCTTGTCATTTGATTTTATTTCTGAAAATAACGTGGTGCCCGAAGATGTGAGCGCGATGACTGGCCACGCCGCAGGGCAGGTGACGATTAATGCATCCGAAGGAAATACGGTTGATCGCGAGCAAATGCGCGAAGATATGAACGAGTCATACCGTACGGTGATTGGTCATTTTCGTCATGAAGTAGGGCACTATTACTGGGATCAATTGATTCTTGAAGACGACACGGCTTTGGCTCAGTTTCGTGCGTTGTTTGGCGATGACCAAGAAGATTATGGCGATGCGTTAGAAGCGCACTATGAAAAGCCCAATGCTGAGTGGCAAAAAGACTACGTCAGTGTCTATGCCTCGTCTCATGCGTGGGAAGATTGGGCAGAAACCTGGGCACATTATCTGCACATCGTTGACACCTTGGAAACCGCCAGTGATTTGGGTATGAGTTTGCAGCCCGTTGGAAAAAACAGTGAAAATTTAGCAGTAATGGTAAACATCGACCCCTATCATCACGATAATTTCGATGACATTTTGGCGCAATATTTACCCTTGACCTTTGCGGTGAATAACCTTAATCGTGGTATGGGGCAGCCGGATTTGTATCCGTTCATTTTGGTGCCTGCAGTGCGTGAAAAGCTGGCCTTTATTCATCGTTTGTTAAAGCCTTATCAGGTTGTGTGACTGTAAGTAAGTGGCAACCGATTGGGCGATCCGTTATCATGCTCGCCACGGGTCGCCACGCATTTTTATGCCATGGCAGCCAGACATCGACATTTTTAGGATCCTAATGAAAAAGACATTTAAACTCTCTCATCCCACTATTAAATACCCACGTTTAATCGAAGCGACCAAAAGTGAGGTGAAAAAATATCTAAAACGAGAGCGCAATAAAACCTTACCGGATTACGCGGATTTTTGGGGCTTTGATTGTCGCTTCGGACAAACACAAGACAGTGCAGTAGGCCTATACGTTGGGCAAATCAACGAGAAAATCAGCTTTGCAGAAAGCCAAGAGTGGACGTCTTTTTACTTGGAAATTTTAGCGGTGCCGGCACAGCGTACTGCCCGTGAAGAGGACGACACTGAGATCGAATATGAAACCGATCTTGATGAAGTGGATTTTGATGCAAGTGACGACGAAGGCGATCGGGTTTAACGATAGCCTTGCGCTTGCAGAGTAAATAAATGCGCGTATTGACCTTGTTGAGCCAGTAAGGCCTCATGGGTGCCACGTTCTTTAATGTGGCCCCGTTCCATGACGATGATTTCGTGGGCTAGGCGTACGGTTGAAAACCGATGGGAAATCAGGATCGCCATTTTGTCTTTCGTGTGTTCCTGAAAGTGCTGGAAAATAGTCGCTTCGGCCTGGGCGTCCATCGCTGCGGTGGGTTCGTCTAAGACCAAAATATCGGCGTCTTCACGCATAAAAGCCCGCGCTAAGGCGACTTTTTGCCATTGTCCCCCTGATAATTCCTGACCACCTTTAAACCATCGGCCCAATTGGGTTTGATAGCCTTTGTCCAGCTGATCGATAAAATCGGTGGCTTTACCCAGAGCCGCGGCTTTTGCCCAGCCACTTTCATCATGAAAACGGTCGTTGTCCCCCGCACCGATGTTTTCACCGACAATAAATTGATAGCGTACAAAGTCTTGAAATATTACACCCACGCGTTTGAGTAAGGCCGTTTCGTCCCATTCGAGCAAGTCCAGTCCGTCGAGTAAAATTCGCCCTTCAGTAGGGTTGTACAGTCGCGTTAATAGCTTGATGAGGGTGGTTTTTCCTGAGCCGTTTTCGCCGACAATCGCCACGCTGCGACCAAGTCGGATATGCAAATTGATATTGGATAAAGCGGGTTTTGTGGTGCCAGGATAGTGAAACGTCACGTTTTCAAAACGAATGCCGTCGTGGGCGTTGGGGCCGACGAGTAAGCCACCGGTAGACGGTGAAGTTTCCTGCTCTAAATAATCGTACAGATTCGATAAATATAGGTTGTCTTCGTACATGCCGCTGATGGCGGTCAGTGAGGCTGATACGGCGCTTTGTCCCTGTCTAAACAGCAACAGGTACATGGTCATTTGGCCCAATGTGATGGCGCCTATAATCGTGTCGCTGACGATCCAAGCGTAGGCGCCATAAAACACTAAGGTGCTGATGACACCGAGCGCGAAGCCCCAGCTTTCACGGCGTAAGATTAAGCGTTTACTTTCTTTGAAGAGGGTTAAAAAAATGTCAGTGTAGCGTTGTAAAAAACGCTCGCCGAGTTGGTAAAGTCGCACTTCCTTTATGTTGTCTTCACGGGCCAATAAGGTTTCTAAGTAGTTTTGTTGGCGCACTTCTGGAGAGCGCCAGCGGAACATCAAAAACGCATCACCAGAGAATTTGGCTTCGGCAATAAATGCAGGAAGCGCGCCACAGATCAGCAACAGTAAGGCCCATGGTGAAAAGTGCCACAGCAAGACCGCAAAGCTCGATAAAGAAAGGGCATTTTGCAGTAAGGCAAAGGTTTTATTGACCAGCGCCAGCGGTCGGCTCGACGCTTCTCGTCGAGCTTGCACCAGTTTGTCGTAGAACTCGGAATCTTCAAAATGGGACAAACTTAGGGTTTGAGCTTTGTCCAAGATCATTAGGTTAACTTTTTGTCCGAGTAAACCTTGTAAAATGGCTTTTTGCGCTGTCAATGAACGCTGAGCCGCCGCGATGACTAACACTAAAACACCTTCTAGCACGACGTAATTTAATGCGGTTTGATAATGCAATACTTGGTCTTGTTTGTAGCTTTCCATTGCTGCCAGAACGGCGTCGACGATCAACTGTCCTATGTAGGCCATAGCGGCCGGTAGTACGCCGGCAATCAGAGTAGCGAATGCCAAGCCCAAAGTGAGCGCCGGAGACGTTTGCCACACCAGTTCAAGGGCTCGGCGGCTGTAACGAAATACCCCCAACATATTTTTATCAACGGTATTTTTGGGGGCGTTAGGCTTCATGCTGGGTTCCAATCATCAACGACAACAAACAAACTATAAATAAACAGGTTTACATGGGTAAAGTATATGTGAAAGCCGAGATTGTTAGGGAAATAAATGCAGTTGGTGAATAGGGGTATTTGGGTATTAGCTGCGCTTCACTTTGGAGATACTACGCCACTTACGTCCTTGTAAGCGAGGCAGTGAGTGAAACGACGTTAAGCGGCGTCGCTTTCAATGTAGTCAGTGATTTCGTCATCAAATACGGCGCTGCTGTCATCTTCGGTTTCTGTGTAGGTGGCGTCTTCATCGGTCTCTATGATGAGATCTTCGAGTGCTTTTTTTGGCGAGCTTTTACTAAGGCCCAGCGTTGATTGTGTTGGCTGTGTGTTGGTTTTTTTCGCTTTTGGTGTGGCTTTCTTTTTTGAGCTTAAAATATCCAAGAGCACGTCTTTTTGTTGGGCTAAATACATAGACAGTGCTTCTTTCTGGCTATGGTCTCCTGCTAGGTCACTTTGAGCCAATACCTCGTACAAGGCGTCGGCTGTGTCTAACAGTTTGTCGTAGGCATCGGCGTCGGTTTTGGAAGTAAACGTCATTTTTTCGATTCCATCACGTTCAACAACATAGTTGATAATTACAGGCATAATCCACCTCGATATAAATAATACTGTATAAATGTACAGTATTATTTTGTGGTTTGTCTAGTGCTTTTATTTGTTGATCAGCGTGACTTTTTGTTAAAGTGGCGACCTTACTAAAGGATGTGCGTTTTATGTCGGTCGATTTTTCCCAGTTAGACTTATCCATTTTAATGGATCATGTTGAAGTCGTTTTGACGATCGCTTGGATTTTTTTGTCTTATTTAGTGCGGCGTTATACCAAACGAGTGATTCGCGTTAATCAAAAGACAGAAAATGATAAAAAGCGCCAAAGAATCAACGCGGTAGATAACATATTTAATCTGCTTTTAGTGGTTGGGTTAGTGCTTATCTGGTCTTCTGAATTACAAAACATTGCAATTTCGATTGCGGCGTTTATGGTGGCGTTGGTGATTGCCACGAAGGAGTTTATTGCCTGTATTGTGGGGGCGTTTTACCGCGCCAGTACGCGGCCCTATCAGGTGGGTGATTGGATACGCATTGCCAATTATGAAGGCGAAGTGACCGACAGCGATTGGTTGTCGACGACCTTGTTTGAAGTAGATTTGAAAGGCGGCAGCTATGCGTATACTGGGCGTACCACGGTCGTGCCTAATAGTGTGTTGCTGCTGCATACGGTGCAAAATTTGAATTACATGCGCCGTTATGTGACGCATACTTTTTCTATTGCACGGCAAACCGATGAGGTGAATTTGTTTGTAATTAAAGAACAGATTTTAACAAAAATTCACCAGTATTCTGAGCATTTCCATGAGGTGGCGATTCGCTACAACAGTTTGATCGAAAAGCGCTTGGATATTCGTATTTCGGGGCCTGAACCACGCGTACGCATTACCACGACACCGGAGGGGTTTAATGTATTTACTATTTCATTATTTTGCCCAACGGAGGAAGCGGTGGACATAGAGCAAAAAGTCACTGAAGATTTTATGGCTTTCTGGTATGAAAAACGCGATGCCAATGTGGCCGCGAAGAGGAATGTGTGATGAAAATTGGTCGCAGTGTGTGTACGTTTGCTTTGTTAGGCTTGTCGATAGTATTGGCGGGCTGCAACAGCTTTCGAATTAGTGAAGAGGAGGTCAATCAAGAGGTCGTAAAGCAGCTTGAGCAACAAAACGAGCGCCATATTGCACTCACTTTAGACAGTAATACATTAAATTTAGATTTGTTGGTGACGCAAGCGGTCATTGATTTTACGGAGCGCGACGGCGGCTTGGTATTGGTCGATCTTGTGAGTGATATGACGGGGACGTTAACGGCGTTTGGGCAGGCGTTTTCATTGACGACCAGCGTTAACCCCTCGTTTGAATCTGGTATTCGCATTGAAGAAAACCGTTTGTATTTGGTGGCGCCTAAAATCACTAAAATAGCGGTTGAAGGTTCCAGCTTTAATGACAAAATGCTGCGGTCAACGTTGGGGTCTTTACGGGGAGATTTTGAGCAGGCTCTGGCTCAGTATTTCGACCAACACCCTATTTATATACTGGATCATTCGGCATTCGAAAAAACCGCCGCGACCATGGTGAAAGACATTATTATCCACGAAGATTCATTAGAACTCGCCATTTTCTAATGATGAGCGTAAGCCATTAGGTAAGCGGTGATATTATGATTATAATGCGGCCAAATAGGGGCGATGACGCTCACTCTTTGAATACAAAATGAGGAAATAACATGTCGATTACAGACAACCAAGTTGTTCAATTTCACTACACATTACGCGACGGTGAAACCTTGCTTGAAACGTCAGCGGGTAAAGACCCTGCGGCGTATTTACATGGCCATGGCAACGTTATCCCAGGGCTAGAAAAAGCACTGGAAGGCAAAAATGTGGGTGATGCGTTTGAAGTTACCGTGGCGTGTGCCGATGCCTACGGCGAACGTTACGAAGATCGTACTCAACAAATGCCTGTTAAGCATTTGCAAGGCGCAAAGCGCTGGAAAGCGGGCATGGTTGCTATGGTAAAAACTGACAAAGGTATGCGTCAGGTTACCGTGGTAAAAGTCGGACTAAAGCACGCCACAGTGGATTTGAACCATCCACTATCTGGTAAAGACCTGACGTTTAATATCGAAGTTGTCGATACGCGTGAGGCGACGAATGACGAGATTGCCCATGGTCACGCACATGGTGTGGGCGGTCATCACCACTGAGGCTATCACCACGATTAAGCAGACATTGCTCTTTATAAGCCCCTGTTGCGCTCTGTGCATCAGGGGCTTTGTTGTTAATGGCGTGATGCTTTTGGTATGACGTTTGAGAGAGAAGCCCGCTGATATTAATCAATAAAATGCGCACTGTAAAACGCGCCACCTTGGTTTTTAATAAGAATGATTATCAACCGCTTGACAGTACTTGTGTCTGCCTACATTATTAATAATGGTTTTCATTTGTATTTGTGGTGAGTCAAACGATGTTTAAAGGGGTGAGGTAGTGAGTCATTATTTAGTACCATTTTCAGTACTCGAACAGACAATTCAAGGCGGGCAATGTGCGGATACACCGCAAGTGCTCACTTATTACTTAACCCGAACCGAGGAGTATGCCGAGCGTTTGTGCATCGTCGACGCGATGTCGTTGCATCAACGGGTGTTTAACGTCTTGCTAGACACCGTATGCGATACCCGTTTAGCGCCACATTGGCGACAGACATGTTTAGATAAGGTGTATTTGCCTTTGCTGCACATCAAGCAACTTATCTTGACATACCAAGACGCTAGAAACTATTTTAAAATGGAGCATAGGCTGCGAATGTTAAGCCACTATTTCATGGCTTCTGTTGAGTGACAAACACGGACTTCTTAAAGAGAAGGGCTAAGGAGAATAAGAATGATGAAGCCAACTGTATGGCGTTAAGTTATTGATCAATCGATCTTTTTTTCCATCATTCAGACACTAGTCAAGAGAGATTTAGTTATATCGTTTTTGTCTTTCCAACGGTACAATAAATGGATAACAAAAGGAAAAACTATGGTCTCCCAGTTCAGTAATGTAGGGCTAAAACGAGAAAACTTAAATGCACAAGTCGCTCGCGAAATAGCAGTGAAAATCCTTTCAGGTGACATTCCAGAAGGGGCTTTATTGCCCAGTGAGCCGATATTATGCGAACAAATGGGTGTTAGCCGGACTGTTTTTCGTGAATCACTCAAAATGCTGTATTCCAAAGGCATGATTGAATCTAAACCCAAAGTAGGCACACGAGTTAAGTGTAAAACAAACTGGAATTTTTTAGATGTCCAATTACTAGAGTGGATGATTGGCATTGAAACAACCGAGGACATTTATGTCCAGTTTTTAGAATTGCGAAAAGCCATCGAACCCCAAGCTTGTGCCTTGTCAGCAGAAAGGGCAACAAAAGAACATCGTATTGAGTTTGCTAATATCTTTCAACGTATGTGTGCGATTGCTGAAAATTTTGATCATGATGAGTGGATCGAAGTAGACGCTCAATTTCATCGTATGATCTTTATTTCGACCGGCAACAGTTTCTATGTGCCTTTTGGGAATGTATTGGTAGCCATGTTTAAATGGTTCTTTCTTTTTTCCTCAAAAGATGGCGGTGTTTGCTTGAGTGAACACCGGGCTATTTATGATGCAATAATGGCAGGTGATAGTAATAAAGCGTATCAAGCCAGTATGGAACTTATGAAAGAAGACAAGCACCGCTTGAGTGTATAGTGTTATCAGCGATGGGAAAAAGAAAGTAAAGCAGGGTAATAGAATAGAAATAGCTTCTCATATTGAGGTAATTGCAAAACTGTCGATATAAGCCATATCTATTCGTGGAATAACGAAAAAAGAGAAGACGTGGGCTGCCGTTTCCGGCGACGATAGCGTTCTCACACAACATCGACATACCCACTCTATGAATGCTACGACGCCCCAACAAATAATGCAACGCTGGCAAATCGTTCAAGGCCAATTGATTCCTGCTTTACACCAAGAAATAGGCTTGTTGACCCCAAAACTTGAAAAACTGATTCATATCTTGGAATGGTCTCGCATCGAAGAGTTTGTGACACGTTTTTCGTATCGGACGGGGCGTCCTCCCCATGAACTCGCTTGGTTAGCCAACGCGTTTGTTGCCAAGGTAGTGCTTGGGCTTACCACCACGGTGCATCTAATAGAACGCCTAAACATGGACAAAGCATTACAGCGAATCTGTGGATTTCCGCTTCATAAGAAACTGCCCTCAGCCTCGACTTTTTCTCGTGCGTTCGAGACGTTTGCCAAAGATAAGTTGGCCGAACGTGCCCACGAGGTGCTGATCAAAATGCACTTTGGAGATCGTCTCATTGGGCATATCAGCCGAGACGGGACGGCGATTAAGGTGAGTGAGAACGTCCACAAAAGATCGACAAAGTGGACACGGATAAACCTAAGCTTAAAGGGCGGCCCCGCAAGGACAAAGATGAAAAACGCCCGATCAAATTCAATGTGGCACGGCAACGTACCCAATGCCTAGAAGAGATGCTTAAAGAGATCCCGGTTGATTGCCGTCGTGGCACAAAATGCAATGCTCAAGGCTATAAAAACAGCTGGAATGGCTACAAACTGCATCTAGACATTGCAGACTGTGGCGTCCCCATCTCCGCTTTGCTGTCCTCAGCCTCCATGCATGACAGCCGTGCCGCCATCCCTCTGTCTCACATCAGTGCGGCGAGGGTGACCAACCTTTATGATCTGATGGACGCCGCCTACTGCAGTATTGACCTGCATGAGCACAGTAGAGAGTTAGGGCCTGTGCCCCTGATAGATCACAACCCCAGAGGGGGCGAGAAAGAAGGATTTGAACCCGCCGATACGGTGCGTTATCGGGAACGTTCGGGCGCAGAACGAGCCAATGGCCGACTCAAGGATGAGTTCGGAGGTCGACACATCTGGGTACGTGGTGAGGTAAAAGTCATGAGTCACCTGATGTTTGGCATTTTAGTACTGAGTGTCGATCAACTGCTTCGACTGCGGCAATAAATCGCAGAAAGATAAGTCATGTATCGAGGATATTGTGCTTCTGGGGTGGTCACAGAACGAGCCGCTATGATCAAAAAAGAGAGAAAAGCGATGACGACCTAGTCAAAATAGAAAATGCATAGAAACACATGCTTAACTGAGTAAAAAAACAGCCTCTAAAGGGGCGATAAGTTATCCACAAATGGGTTGGCTATTCGTTTTGCAAGATGCTCTATTAAGCATAGAAAACCGCCTTCTGGAATAAAAAAAAGTGTAAGTGACCGACAATCTTATCAATCACTTACACTTTTAGTTAAGTTATTTGATCAGTGAGCTTAATGATTGTGTGTCATCTTTAACGAACTGAGTAAATTCAGCCGCGTCCATATTATGAATGGTCATAGCGCCTTTCGCCATGAAGTCTTTAAATTCACTGGACGCCATCGCTTGATCAAAGGCATTGCCTAAAATCTCGATAATCTCATCTGGCGTACTTTTCGGTGCGCCAATGCCGCGCCAAGTTCCTGTCGTTACATTGATGCCTTGCTCAATCAAAGTCGGAACATTTGGAATGTAGGAGATACGTTCTTTAGACATGACGCCCAGTGCTATGAGCTGGCCTGAACGCAACTGAGAAATCGCTTCGCCAGGGGTTACCATGGTTACCGCAGTGTGGCCACCTAGAACGGAAGGGATGGCTTCTGAAGACCCGTTATAAGGAATGGCATTCAGCTGTATCCCTTGGTCTTTTTGTAATGCCATTAAGTAAAAATTTGGCGCGGCCGTTGAGGCAAATTTTACTTTACCCGGGTTGGCTTTCGCTTCGGCAATCAGGTCGTTAATGCTATTGAACTCGCTGTCTTTATTGACCAGAACAACTGCGGGGTCTAGGTTCACCAAACGAATCAGTTTAAAGTCATCCGCGTCATGCTGCATTAAACCCATCTGGGGGAGTGACGCAATTTCACGAGTCACCACGGTTAAGGTGTAGCCATCGCCACGCTGTTGCGCACCGAAGCTCATACCCACGGCGCCAGAACCTCCTGTGCGGTTCATCACAGAAATGTTAGTGCCAAGGATTCCTTCCGCACTGTTTGCGATAGTGCGTCACACGGAGTCTGTACCACCACCGGCACCAAAAGGCACGACCAGACGAATGTTTTTGCTGGGGTAGTCAGCGGCAAAAGTAGAGGCAGACGCCAGAATGCCAGCCAGAATGATCGTGTTTTTAATCAGCTTTTTCATAAATTTCATCCTAATATTATATTTATTGTATTTACTATTTTTTGTGCATTTTAGTGGGTTCTAGTGCTTTGCATTTTTGATAATCGGCCATTGCCAGTTGTTCAAAAGCGAGTGCAATCCATCCACTAATGAGCATATCAAACCATTGTTCAACACCGCTGCAGGCAACCACTATGTCACCGTAAACGAAGGAGCCGTAAAAGAGCACATCGTTATCTTTCAAAGAAGAAGGGTGTTTTGTCTGATAGTCAATGTTCGCCCGCTGATAACGCCAAGCCTGAGCCGCTTTTTCTCTGGCGATGACATCAAAAGGAACTGTCCATAACGTATTTTTAATTGACTCTTGATACAAAATGGCATTTTCAAAGGTTGATTCCCAAGGTTTTACCCTGGGGTCCATCACTACAATGTGCAGCTCTTTGCGATTAGTTTGGTTAAACAGCGTCTCTATGGCTGGTTTGACCAGATCAATTGCGTCTTTTGCAAGCTGCTTATGATCTCTCATTTCTGACACTCCTTCTGTTCATTCAAAATAACCATTCAAATTCATAATGTTAGAGTTCAACGTAAGAAACACATTCGTTGTGACTGCCGTCAAGATGATGATTTCGCAATCATCAAAAACAAATTAACATAATATAATACTACAAATAAAGCGTTTCGTTCGATAATGGAACTCAATGATTTGATATCAAAGTGGCACGCTACCTTGCGTTTGAACCGACGATACGTTCGACTATTTGAGGTAGTATGGGCGCAGAGTGTCAGTATTCCTCTATTTTGTCTAGCTTTCGACCTTTAGCTATTACCCTAGTCAAATCAAAGATACCCATATATGATAATATAATCATACAAATAAAATGATGATTTCGATCTTGTATTCGTAAGTAAACACTTAGGAGAATAAACATGACTAAGCCGATTATTGGGTTCATTGGGCTGGGTTTAATGGGTGGAAATATGGTGGAAAACCTTCAAAATAAAGGCTTTCAACTGAATGTTATGGATCTAAATAAAGACGCGGTTGCAGCCTGCGTGGCACGTGGTGCGACAGCGGTTGATTCGGCAAAAGCCTTAGCTGCCGCGAGTGACATCGTGATGCTTTGTTTGACGACTTCCAATGTGGTTGAGGCTCTAGTTTATGGCGATAATGGTATATTAGCGGGCATTAAAGAGGGCGCCATACTTGTAGATTTTGGCACCTCTATTCCAGCTTCCACTCGTAAAATTGGTGCGGATCTAGCGGCGAAAGGCGCGGGCATGGTTGATGCGCCGCTTGGTCGTACACCTGCGCACGCCAAAGAGGGTCTGTTGAACATCATGGCGGCGGGTAATGTTGAGCATTTTGAGAAAGTGAAACCTGTGCTTGAACAGCAAGGCGAAAACGTCTTCCATTTGGGTGCGCTAGGTGCTGGTCATACGACTAAGCTGATTAACAACTTCATGGGAATGACAACCGTAACAGCGATGTCACAAGCGTTTGCTGTCGCAGATCGTGCTGGTGTGGATCGTCAGCAATTGTTTGACATTATGTCGGCTGGTCCTTCTAACTCTCCTTTTATGAAATTCTGCAAAAACTACGCAGTTGATAACGTCAGTGATCTAGGATTCTCTATTGCCAATGCGAATAAAGACCTAGGGTACTTCTTGGCGATGGTAGAAGATCTGGGTACACGATCTCTTATTGCAGAAGGCACGTCTGCCAACTTGCAAGCCGGTGTTGATTTAGAAATGGGCAAGGGTAATGTGCCTGAAATCTTTGATTATTTTCTTAAGCTAAATGTCTAATGCAAACTGATAAGAGGGATATGCGCGCGATTGTATCCACTTTCTCTTGAAACATTAAAAAACCAGTGTGTTTTTTATACTGGTTTTTTAATGGTAATATGTTTACGTTATTGCGTCTGTATTGCTGTCTTATTGATTGTTTTCTAAGGTATTTAATTCGTTCCGAGTAGGCAGCGCTTCACTGTCGCCGCGTACTTGAACGGTCAAAGAGCCTAAAAGATTGCCACGTCGTGCCGCTTGTTCCATAGAGCAACCATCTAAAAGGGCGGAAATGACGCCAACGGCAAAGCTATCACCTGCACCAACGGTATCGACTACCTTGTTGACAGGGAATCCAGCAACGGTACCTTTGTCACCGCTTTGAGTTTTGTAATAGGCGCCGGCACTACCCAGTTTGACAATCACTGCTTTAACACCGTGTTGAAGGTAAAAATCGGCTATTTCTTCTGGTTGATCGCTGCCAGTGAGGATTTTTCCTTCTTCGACACCGGGTAGAACAAGATCGCAGGCAAAGGCGAATTCATTGATTTTTTCTACCATGGTAGCCTGATCAGACCACAGCGCAGGGCGCAAATTCGTATCAAAAGAAATCCGACTGCCTTGTGCTTTTGCGTATTGTAATGCGCATTGGATGGCCTCTCTCATGGAGTCTGAAATCGCCGCCGCGACACCGGTTAGATGAAGGTGGGTGCCAGCATGAAATAGCTCAGTTTTTATGTCTTCTGCGTTTAACGTTGAAGCAGCAGAGTGGCGACGAAAGTATTCTGTTTTTGGGTCACTGCCGTCGATGACATTGGATTTCAGCATGAAACCAGTCGGTTGTTGAGAGCTTGTTGATATCGAGTCTGTCTGGATTTGCTCACTTTCAATGGTTTTGCGAATGTACGCGCCAAAGCTGTCATTGCCCACTTTACTAATATACGTGGACTCAAAGCCCAGTCGCGCCATGCCTATTGCGACATTCACTTCGGCACCGGCTAGGGAGCGACTGAACCGTTCTACATCGGCCAGTGGCCCCGTTGCATCAGCAACAAACATGGCCATTGCTTCACCAAGGGTTACAAAAGAATGGGTTTGCTGTTGTTCTGTCATGTTCTGTTCCTTTTGGGTTTTAACGTCTCTGCTTGCTGTGTTTTAGTGCCTCTATACTATCATGGGATCGGTTCCATAAAAAGTCAGAGTACGGTCTGAAAGCTTGCTTGGTGATGGACTTGGTCAGTGCTTTGCAAGCTTAGGAAACGCTTTAGGTTGAATGGCGAATCACTAATGTGGCTTTAAGCTTAATGTGCTGAGGAGGCCTAAGATTACCTTGAATTCGTGACAGTAAGTGTTCACATGCAATTTGGCCTATTTGCTGGGTAGGCTGCCGCATTACGGTAATACCATTGTCGAATAATTGTGCCCATTCTGGGTCATCGATACCAATGAAACCGATGTCAGTCCCAACGCTGACGCCCTGTTGTTTAAGCGCTTTGGCTACGCTCATCATTGCGACGCCGTTGGTGGCAAAAATGGCTTTTTTAGTGCCCTTATCGGACTCGATAAACTGAGTGATCGCCTCTGCTAGTTGATCCACACTCGTTTTTTCAATTTCAACGATTCGGTAAGTCTGGTCATTCTTTTCGGCAAAGCGTTTTACCGTTTCGACTCGGGTGAAACGTGGCTCAATAGTCACCGGTTCTGTGACGGTCAAAATAGAGTGATAATGCTGCATTTTTAAATGATCACAGACAGTGAGTACGGCGTGCTCGTTGTCTAGTCCAACTGCGTCCACATTGAACGATGTATTGAACCGATCAATCAGTACTAAAGGGCAGGACAAACGCTCTACGTTGGCTAGGTGTTTTTGCGTCATGCCGGTGGTATTGATAATAATGCCGTCTACGCGGTGAGCTTCTAGCAGGGAGATATACTTGTCCTGTAATGCGATTTGGTTGTCGGTATTGCATACCATCAGCATGTACCCCTCACGTTGACATATTCCCTCTATACCTTGTAGAACAGCAATAGAATAGGGGTTGGTCACATCGGCCAACAGCAAACCAATGAGCTTCGAATGGCCTGCTTTGAGCATTCTGGCTGAGTGGTTAGGGCGAAAATCGAGCTGCTCTATGGCGTGAGCTATTTTGTCACGTAAGCTGTCAGAGAGCTTATCTTGCTCGCCATTCAAATAGCGTGACACACTGGTTTTACCGACTTTTGCGTAGTGTGCGACATCGAAGATGGTGGCGAAGCCTTTGGTTTTTTTTTGCAAAACATCTCTCTGTGATAGTGATTGGAGTGAGCGAATAATCGGAGTAAATAATCGGAGTAAATATTACCCTGTTTAGTGACGTGATGCTTGTCGTGTTTATCAGTGCGAAACATGAGGCAAGCCATATCAATTTGGGGCGGGGTAACCCTTTCCTATTCTGTGTATACTGCGACCTGAAGCAAAGGGTAGATTAGGAAAACCACAAGGTGTGATATGACAGATCGAGTGAATTTACGACCTGCGACAATGGCAGACGCCAAACGGTTATTTGAATGGCGAAACGATCCGGAAACCCGTAAAGCGTCCCATAATAACGAAGAAATACGATTTGATGTCCACCTTAAGTGGCTTGAAGTCTCATTAAACAGCCCAGATACACGCCGTTTATGGGTGGCAGAATGGCAGGGTCGAGCGGTAGGAAGCTGCCGGGCGGATCGTGCTGGGCGAGCATGGACACTGTCTTGGGTAGTCGCGCCACAAGCCCGAGGCAAAGGCGTAGCGCAACAAATGTTGTCGACCCTTATCGCGCACTTTCAGGATCCGTTATTGGCTGAAATAAAAGTGGGCAATATGGCGTCTATTAAAGCGTCAGAAAATGTAGGCTTTGTTTTTGAAAAAGAAGACCGTGGCGTTTTGCATTATGTGTACCCTAGGTCGTCGGGGCCATCAACGTAGCCATTAGCCAAGATTAATCATCGAAACGAATACGGACTTTCGGCGCCTTTTTTTGTGGTTGCCTTGGCTCACGTAACGGCTCAACCAGTGACTCTAATCCATTGATTTTAATCTCCAATGCCAGTTGCAGCCACTGGCCAAGGTACCCGTTCGGCCAGCCTTCATGGGCAAACCAGAGTAAATACGCTTCGGGCAAATCGATTAAAACACGACCCTTGTATTTGCCAAAAGGCATGGATTGGCGAGCGACTTGAATAAGATCTTCTTGAGAAAACATAACCATCACTTGGTAAACAAAAAGAAGGGTATTTAACCACACGTGCGTTATTTGGCAAATTAACTAGGCCATTGAGAAGGTCACTGAGGAGGTCACTGAGAAGGTCAATCAGAAAGTTACTGAGAATGTCGCGTGTGATGAAAGTGTTTAATCAAATAATCACAGATGCTTTGCAGTTTAGGCGATGGCTGACGAACCTTGGGGTACACCAACCACACGCCGCTGTATGGATATTGATACTGAGGCAATAAGGCAATCAGCTTGCCATCGGTTAATGCTTCCTGAACGTAATAGTCAGGTAGTTGGGCGATGCCCATGCCTTTTTGTACCGCGTCCAATAAAGCGGGGCCAGAATTGCTGCGCCACTGGCTGCTGACTTTGACTTCTTTACGTTGCCCTTCTTGTTGAAACAGCCAGTGATTTTTAGAGCCAATTAGACAGCGGTGTTTACTTAGTTCCGCTAATGTGTGCGGCATACCGTGTTGATCTATGTAGTCCCGTGAGGCGCATAAATATTCGACTCGATCACATAAACGTCGTGATAAATGGCTGGAGTCCTTCATGGCACCCATGCGGATAGCCAAATCGTAACCTTCTTCGATCAAATCTACCGAGCGATTAGTAAGGTGGAAATCGAGCTCGATTTTTGGGTGTTCTAACAAAAAATCATTCATTAACGGTGCGATATAACGCTCGCCAAATGTCGTGGCACAGGTCATTTTAAACGCGCCGATGGGGGCTTGGTTTAACGTTGAGATCATTTCTTCCGCACTGCTCAGTGCTTCTGGCAAGCCACGACAGTGCTGATAATACAATTCACCGGCATCGCTGAGTCGAATGCGTCGCGTGGTTCGAAATAGCAGTGTGGTGCCCAGATCGCTTTCTAACTGAGTGATCAAACGGCTGATGTGCGAGGCGGACACGCTGAGCTTGATTGCGGCGGCGGAGAAGCTGCCTTGTCGCACCACCTCAATAAAGGCTTCCATAGCTTCCCAGTTTTTCACTTTGTTACTCCACAATCGAGCCGCGCAGATTGGCGCATAGTTGAGGGAGTGTAATAAGGATTGTTGCTGTATGGCAACAATCCTTTTCTAAAATGCCTATTATCCTTTTAATTTTTTGTCGCTAGACTGCGATCAGTAGAAACCAATAGTATTTTGCGATGCCTAATGTGGAGAAGACAATGAAATGTAAAGCCGCTGTTGCTTGGGGTCCAGGCCAACCCCTGAAAATCGAAGAGATTGATGTACAAGATCCGCAAAAAGGCGAAGTCTTGGTGCGTATGGTGGCGACCGGCGTGTGTCACACCGATGCCTTTACTTTATCTGGCGACGATCCAGAAGGTATTTTCCCTGCGATCTTGGGGCACGAAGGCGCAGGTATTGTGGAAGCCATCGGTGAAGGTGTGACATCGCTGAGCGTAGGCGACCATGTTATTCCACTTTATACGGCCGAGTGTAAGGAGTGTAAATTCTGTTTGTCCGGCAAAACCAACTTATGCCAAGCGGTGCGTGTCACTCAAGGTAAAGGCTTAATGCCCGATGGCACCAGCCGTTTTAGTATCAATGGACAACCTATTTTTCATTATATGGGCACTTCAACCTTCTCTGAATACAGTGTGGTTGCCGAGGTGTCTTTAGCAAAAATTCACGTCGATGCACCGCTGGAAAAAGTCTGTCTGTTGGGTTGTGGTATTACAACGGGTATTGGCGCGGTATTGAATACAGCGAAAGTCGAAGCTGGCGCCACCGTTGCTGTGTTTGGTTTGGGTGGCATTGGCTTGTCGGTTATCCAAGGCGCACGCATGGCCGGTGCTGGTCGTATCATCGCTATCGATATCAATGAATCGAAATTTGAAATGGCGAAGCAATTTGGCGCGACTGATTGCATCAACCCGAAAACATTCGATGCTCCGATTCAGCAAGTGGTTGTCGATATGACCGATGGCGGTGTGGATTACTCGTTCGAGTGTATTGGCAACGTCGATCTCATGCGATCAGCGCTGGAGTGTTGTCACAAAGGCTGGGGCGAATCCATTATCATTGGTGTGGCGGGTGCCGGCCAAGAAATCTCTACGCGACCGTTCCAATTGGTCACCGGGCGAGTCTGGAAAGGCTCCGCATTTGGTGGCGTAAAAGGCCGCAGTCAGTTGCCGGGTTATGTTGAAGATTACATGAATGGCAAAATTGAAATTGATCAATTTGTCACGCACACCATGGGCTTGGAAGACATCAATAAAGCGTTCGACTTGATGCATGAAGGCAAGAGCATTCGCACGGTTATCTTGTTTGATAAGTAACGATTTATAGAATATGTAAAAGGCCCGCTCAGCGGGCTTTTTTGCTACGGATAAGGAGACAGTGATGGAACTGTTATCGAGCACCAAAAGCTTTGGCGGCTGGCTGAAGCGTTATCAGCATCACAGCACGTCGGTAAAAAGCGACATGACGTTTGCGATTTTTTTACCACCACAAGCCGAAACACAGCGCGTACCCGTGTTGTACTGGTTATCGGGTTTAACCTGCACTGACGAAAATTTCATGCAAAAAGCCGGTGCCTTTCGTAAAGCGGCGGAGTTGGGTTTAGCGCTCGTATGCCCAGATACTAGCCCGCGTGGCACAGATTATCCGAGTGAACACGAAAGCTATGATTTCGGTTCTGGTGCCGGTTTCTATGTAAACGCGACGGTGGCTCCGTATTCGAATACTTACCGCATGTACGATTACGTGGTAGAGGAATTACCAACTTTAGTGGAAGCCCATTTTCCAGTAACCGACAAACGTTCTATTTCTGGTCATTCCATGGGCGGTCACGGAGCCTTGATTTGTGCGTTGAAAAATCCGGGTGTGTATCAGTCTGTCTCGGCGTTCGCGCCCATCGTTCATCCAACGAATTGCCCTTGGGGCGAAAAAGCCTTTACGGGTTATTTAGGTGAAGACCGCGCCACATGGAAAGAATGGGACGCCACCTGCTTAATTGAAAGCTTAGGAGAGAGCACGGAAGCGCGTTTACCTCTGTTTATCGATCAAGGCGAAGCCGACAACTTCTTAGTGGAGCAACTAAAGCCAGAAGCGTTAGAAGCGGCTTGCGAAAAAACAGGCCATCCGATTACCTTGCGTCGACAGCCAGGCTATGACCACAGTTACTTTTTTATCGCCAGCTTTATTGACGAGCACTTAGAGCACCATTCGAAAGCCTTAAGCTAATAGTGGGCTCATTGTGAGTAAGGCTTTTGTGGTGCAAAAAAAGCCAAGATAGTAATCACTTCTTACTTTTATAGGCATGGGTTGGGCTAAGTGAGTAAAATCATCGTATAAAGCCTAAAATAACCGATATAAACCCTCTTTTTAGAGGGTTTTATTTGAGTGCCATACCATTATAAAAGTGAGTTCTTGTCATGATAAAACCGTTTACTTTTCCCCGTGTATTGCTGCTGGCCAGTGCGTTCTTTATGACCGCTTGCAGTGCTCAACGCTACCCAGTTACAGACCACAGCGATGGCGAGCGGTTTTACAATCAAGACCGCTCTTACGATGTCGAAAAAAGCGTGTTTGACCTTTTGAAATGGAAGTTGGCGGGCAATGCCCAGACGTGGCCAGAGTCTGTTGATGACAACGTGACGCCGAATTTTTCTCATTCACTGCAACAGGGCGAAGGGGCGGTGACCTTTATTAATCACGCTACGGATCTTGTGCAATTCCCTGAATTGACCGTATTGACTGACCCTGTTTTCTCCGAAAGGGCGAGCCCATTCTCTTGGGCTGGGCCAAAACGCCATCGTACACCGGGTGCGTCTATTGAAGAGCTGCCTAAAGTGGATGTGGTGGTGATCAGTCATAATCATTACGATCACATGGATCTTGACTCGTTAGTCGCCATCAACCAAAAAGACCAGCCGACGTTTGTTGTGCCCTTAGGCAATAAAAAATGCTTGGCCGATAATAATATTCACAACGTGATCGAGCTGGATTGGTGGCAAGACTACACCACAGAAAGGGGGTCTATTATCACCTTGGTGCCCATGCAACATTGGTCCGCAAGAGGGTTGTTTGATCGTTCCGAAGCATTATGGGGCGGCTTTGTGATTCAGTCGGCAGGGTTGAGCGTCTTATTTGCGGGGGACACGGGCTACAATCGTCAATTTAAAGACATTGAAGCAAAATTTGGCCCGATGGATTTAAGCCTCATTCCCATTGGCGCCTATGAACCAAGGTGGTTCATGAAAAACCAACACATCAATCCAGCGGAAGCCGTTCAAGCGCACCAAGATCTAAAATCCAAATTAAGTGCCGGCATGCATTTTGGCACCTTTCAATTAACCGATGAAGGCATCGACGACCCAGAAAAAGCCTTAGCGATGAGTTTAGCGGAACAGGGGATTGATCCTAACGATTTTATTGTTCCTAAAAATGGTCAGACAATCGTCTTTGGTAAGGTAAAATAAAGGGAAAAAGACAGAGGGGGCGAAAATGAAAACGGCATTGGTAGCATGGTTGGTCGCATTCAGTGTGAATGCCTTTGCCTCGGTGCACGCTGAGATTGATCATTTATTGTACTATGTTGCGTCAACCGACTGCCAATACGAGCGAAATGGCTCACTACACAATGGCGCCGAGGCGGTGAAACACATTCAGCGTAAGTACGATTATTACCGAGATGATATCCAGTCTGCCGAAGATTTTATTGCCTATTCAGCGAGCAAAAGCGCCTTGTCTGGCCGGTATTATTGGATTCACTGTGATGGCCAAGCCCCTCAAAAAAGCCAAGACTGGCTTAGCGCAGAACTTATTCGATTTCGAATGGCGTCATGATTCATGGCATCACGTTCTAAGTCATTGTGGCGCCATCCAAAAGACGTGGTGATGCGTTACTTCACTCATTAAAACGACGGATACAGACATGGTAAGCAAGGCAACAGAATACCCGCTTGAACCGATAGACGCGGTGATTACCTGGGTGGATGGCAGTACGGTCAGGCATCAGCAGAAACGGCAAACATACATGGCGATGGAGTCCTTGCCGTTGCATGAAAATGCCTCGAATCCTCATCGCTGGATGTGCAACGATGAAATTTTGTATTGTGTCCAATCGATTGAGAACCATGCACCGTGGATAGGGAAAATCTGGATCGTGGTCGATGACATCGGCCCCGATTTATCCCGCCTTTCGAAGCGCATTCGTGACAAGGTGCATATTGCGTATCATTCACACATTTTCGACGGCTTTACCCAAGTGTTGCCCACTTTTAACTCTTTGACGATAGAGAGCATGATGTGGCGAATTGAAGGCTTGAGTGAACGTTTTCTGTATTTCAATGACGATGTGTTTTTGACCGCGCCTTTAAGTCCGACCGACGTATTCGATGGGCTTATGCCTATTTTTCGGGGTAAATGGGTGGATTTCAGCGCTGTGCTGAGTGACGCCGACGCTCGGCATGATCCCGCGAAGTTTCATCATTTTATGCAAATAAACGCTGCGAACATGATTAATTATCCCGCCACGGAGCTGTTTTCCTCTGCTCATGTGGTCCATCCGTTTCGCCGCTCTAAAATGGCGGAGCTGTTTGCTCAATATCCAGAGTATTTTGTTAATAACATACATTATCGATTTCGCAACTTGGCGCAATTTCTGCCACAAGGGCTACATAACCATGCTTGTATTCGCGACAACGAGGCGAAAATCACCACCACACACGACCACCTCCATATCTCCAGCGGACAGGGAAAAGGGCAGCCCGCGGCCGAGACGTTGGCGTTACTCACCAGAGCAACAGACCCAGACATCAAATTCTTGTGTGTGAATGACCTCCCGCAGCTGACAGACATTATCCCCGACGCCAATCAGTGGATTGCTCAAGCCATTGGCGGCTTTCCTGAGCAAACCATAGAACAACAACTCCACTTTTTACGTGAGATCGATCGGCTCAAATCGGTGGTTCGTAAATCGCCCTTGATTGACCAATCAAGACGAGAAAATTCCGCCGAACATTCCTGGCATTTGGCCATGTACGCCTTAATTTTAAAAGACAGCTCTGACCCAGTCATCAACATTGAGCGCGTGATCAAAATGCTATTGATACACGACATCGTTGAAATTGATGCGGGCGATCATCCCATTCATGAAACAACCGATAACAGTGCCCAAGAGAAAGCCGAACAGCAGGCCGCAGAGCGTATTTTTGGCTTATTGCCCACGTCACAAGGTGACGAGCTAAAAGCCCTTTGGTACGAATTTGAGGCTGCGGAATCCAATGATGCCGTCTTCGCGAAATCGCTTGATCGCCTACAACCATTAATCCATAACCTTGCCACCAAGGGCGGTACTTGGGTGGAAGGGAAAGTGAATCATGAACAAGTGACGCAGCGCTATGGTTCCGTGATCAGCGCGGGCTCTCAGGCAATGTGGCAAGTGGTCAAAACGTGTGTGAGTAAGCATTTTCAGTCGAAGTGACTCTGTTTAAGTAACTCTGTTTAAGTGTTTAAGTGTTTAAGTGTTTAAGTGTTTAAGTAACTCTGTTTAAGTCGCCCTGTCTAAGTAACCTTGTTTAAGTCATCGTAAGGTACGCCGGTCTGCGTATATCGTCACTCACCTTAGGACGGCACCTTACTTATATTGAACAGAACCACTTATATCGAACAGAACGATTTGGATTAAAGGGTTGTAAAAACGCTAGCGCTTCACCAACCCCAAGTAGTTCTCTATCCCTTTGATCTGGTCTTCCGCGTGATGGTTGACGTAGAGTACGGTGGTTTCTTTGCCTTGGCAGATTTTTTCGATGAGGGCGAGAACGAGCTGGCGGTTCATGTCATCTAGGCCGAGGCAGGGTTCATCTAGGATCAACAGCGGTGGGTGTTTCACCATGGCGCGGGCGATGAGAAGCAAGCGCTGGTCGCCGTAGGAGAGTTTGTTAAACGGCTGATCGGTGCGGTCTTTCATACCCAAAAGTGCCAGCCATTGGTCAGCGATTTTCTTCTGATGGTCGGTGGATTTGGAGTACACGCCTATGCTGTCGAAGAAGCCGGAGAGGATGACGTTGCGGCAACTGGTGCTGACGCGGTATTCCCACTGCAACGAGGTAGAAACATAACCGATGAATTGCTTGATTTGCCAGATGCTTTCGCCCTTGCCGCGCTGAAAACCAAACACAAAAATGTCGTTGCTGTAACACTGTGGGTGATCGCCGGTGATCAAGGATAAGACGCCCGTTTTGCCACTGCCATTCGGGCCGCTGAGTTGCCAATGTTGGCCTGGGGTAATGGTCCAATCGAGTTTGTTGACGATGACGGTGTCACCATATTTAATCGTCGCTTGGTTAAGTTTTACCAGCGGTTGTGTCGGATCAAGAGCGGGCAGGGCATTGGCGCTGTCGGCGTCTGGAATGGCAAGGTCGGTGGTTTTCAAATGCAGCAGTTGATACAGATCTTGATAGGCTTGTTCGTCTTGTTTGTCGATGGTATGAGCCAATGTTCCTGCGATCGACTGCGCCTTGGACGGCTTCTCCTTAGATTGCTTTTCTTTAGACATATAGCCAACATGAGTAATAAAGTCGGGCATTTCGTCAAAGCGGTTCAACACCAGCACCATCGGCACGGTATCAGCGATGCTGATCAGGTGAGCTTGCAGCAAAGCAAGCGTGTCGGCGTCTAAACCGTCGAAAGGTTCGTCGAGAATCAATAAATCGGGCTTGCTGGACAAGGCGCGAATCAGCATGACTTTGCGGGTTTCCCCTGTAGAGAGTTTACGAAAAGCTCGGTCAAGGAGTGCGCTTAAACCGAATTTCTTTACCAGAGCGTGAGCCAATTCTGGCTCGGCGCAGTCATCGAAAATCATTTCTCGAACCGGTGTGCCGAGGGAAATAACGTCCATGATGTCGGCGTCGTCTTTTTTCAATTCTTTGGCAATTAATTCTGCTTGCGCTTCAAACGATACCAATCCGACTTTTTTTGGTAACCCCGTGACAGAACCGCGCTCAATATCGCCAACACTGGCCAGTACAGCAGCAAGGGCCGATTTACCTGAGCCGTTGGTGCCGGTGATGACCCAATGCTGGTTGGGTTCAATGGTCCAGTTAATCTCGTTTAGCGTAAAGCGATCATCAAAATTAACGTTTAAATCGTGCAAGCGGATGGCGGCATTCATGGAGGATTCCTTGTCAAAGATCAAAAGCAAAAAGCGAAGCAATAAAAAAGCCGAGCACTCAATGAGTCACTCGGCTTTTTAGAACGTTAATATCTATAAGACATTAAACAATCTTTTTCATGTCCGCCATATGACCACGAAGCACAGCACCAACCGCTTCCACTGGGTGAGAACGAAGCGCAGCGTTTACTTCAATTAGGCGCGCGTTGTCTACGCCGTTGTCATCGGTAGCCAGACCTTTACCGATCACGTCAGTTTTGATGTCTTTCATGAAGTCTGCCAATAGAGGAACACACGCGTGGTTGTATAGGTAACAACCGTACTCTGCTGTGTCGGAAATCGTCGCGTTCATTTCGTACAATTTCTTACGAGCGATGGTGTTCGCGATCAGTGGTGTTTCATGTAGAGATTCGTAGTAGGCCGATTCAGCGATGATGCCCGCCGCTGTCATGGTTTCAAACGCCAGCTCAACGCCGGCTTTTACCATAGCGACCATCAAGATGCCGTTGTCGAAGAATTCTTGCTCAGAAATGTCAACATCGCCTGCTGGTGTCTTTTCGAAATTCGTTTCAGCGGTGTCGGCACGCCATTGAAGAAGGTTTACATCGTCGTTCGCCCAGTCTTCCATCATCGTTTGAGAGAAGTGGCCGCTGATGATGTCATCTTGGTGCTTGTTGTACAAAGGACGCATGATGACTTTAAGCTCTTCAGAAATATCAAAGGCTTTGATTTTTGCTGGGTTAGAAAGACGGTCAAGCATGTTGGTTACCCCGCCGTATTTCAAGGCTTCTGTCACTGTTTCCCAACCGAATTGGATCAGACGAGACGCGTAACCCGCGTCGATGCCTTCTTCAACCATTTTGTCGAAACAAAGAATAGAACCCGTTTGCAACATACCGCAAAGAATCGTTTGCTCACCCATAAGGTCAGATTTTACTTCCGCGATGAAAGACGACATTAGAACGCCGGCTTTGTGACCGCCAGTACCCACTGCGTAGGCTTTTGCTAGCGCAAGGCCTTCGCCTCTTGGATCGTTGTCTTCATGAACGGCGATCAATGTTGGAACACCGAAACCACGAACGTATTCAGCGCGAACTTCTGAACCTGGGCACTTAGGTGCAACCATGATAACCGTTAAGTCTTCGCGGATTTTCATGCCTTCTTCGACGATGTTGAAACCGTGAGAGTAAGATAGGCAAGCGTCTTTTTTCATTAGTGGCATAACGGCAGTAACAACAGGCGTGTGTTGTTTATCAGGCGTTAGGTTTAGAACAACGTCTGCGGTTGGGATCAAATCTTCGTAGGTACCAACAACAAAGCCGTTTTCAGTCGCGTTTTTCCAAGACTGACGCTTTTGTGCGATGGCTTCAGGGCGCAGCGCATAAGAAACATCTAGACCAGAATCGCGTAGGTTCAAGCCTTGGTTTAGGCCTTGTGCGCCACAACCGATGACAACCATTTTTTTGCCTTTTAGCGCTTCCACGCCGTCGGAAAACTCAGAGCTGTCCATGAAACGACATTTTGCTAGTTGAGCCAGTTGCTCGCGTAGCGGCAAAGTATTGAAGTAATTAGCCATGTTACACACATCCTATAGAGTTGATTAATGTATCAACGATAAAAACACGCCGATATTAAAAATGGATTACACAGTCGCCAAGTTATATTTTTAGTGGCGTTCTGCGAATGAGGCTAATCTAACGCAGCAAGACCTTTTCGTAAATTGATATATTTGCAATATAACGTCCCATTTTTTGCAACTATGTTTTATGATGAGCCGATCTCTTTCCAATATAAAGTTGACAGGATGAACATTAAAACCCTAAAGCACTTTTTAGCGCTCGCCGATGCCTTGCATTTTGGTCGAGCCAGTGAAGAGTGCCACATCAGCATTTCGGCGCTGTCGCGCCATATTCGTCAGTTAGAAGAAGACCTTGGCGTGGTCTTGTTTACCCGCGACAATCGTACGGTGGCATTGACACAAGAAGGTCAGAAATTTGTTAAATACGCTCGGGACGCCAGCAGTCAGTGGCGTTTGATTCGACATGAGCTAATGGATAATTCAGCGCAGCTACGTGGCGAAATCAGTATTTATTGCTCGGTGACGGCCAGCTACAGCTTTTTATTTGAAATGCTGAGTCGCTTTCGACACGTTCATCCGGGCATTGAAATCAAGTTACATACTGGCGACCCAGACGAAGCCATTGCAAGGATTTTAGACGGTAAAGAAGAAATCACGATCGCCGCACGACCGGTGACGATGAATCGTGGTCTGGCGTTCAAGCCGATTACTGTGTCGCCCTTGGTGTTTATTGCGCCATTGGAACAGCAGCCAAATGTACCGACTTCGTCTCCCACAACATTAAAAGAGTGGTCGCTAGTGCCGATGATCTTATCGGAGGCCGGTGTTTCCAGAAATCGAGTCGATGAGTGGTTTCGTCAAAGGGAGGTTACGCCCACTATTTATGCTCAAGTGGCGGGGAATGAAGCGATTGTGAGTATGGTGAGCTTGGGTTTTGGTATTGGCGTGGTGCCAAAAATCGTGTTGGATAATAGTCCGTTGAAAGAGCGTGTGACTATTTTGCAAGTAAAGCCTGAGTTAACCGCTTACGACATTGGCTTATTCACCCTTAAGAAAAGCCTAAAAAATCCGTTAGTGGCCGCGTTCTGGGAATTAATGAAAGAAGAGACGAGATAGTGTCTCTTCTTTCATTTGATGGTGTCATTTGTGATGGTGTGGTTTCTGATCGTGAATTTGCCTAACCAAAACCTAGGCTTATTTCCAGCCGCCTTGATCCATCAATTTCACGGCTTGACGGTTGTTTTCACCCAACACACTCAAAGAGACTTGATCGCCTTTGAACTCACCAAAAGTGGCTAAGCTTTTTGGGGGCGCTATGCCGTCGACTACGGGGTATTCGTTGTTGACGTTCGCGTACCAAGTTTGACTTTGTGGGTTAACCAAGAAGTCGATTAATTGCTTGGCGTTGTCGGTGTTTTTTGATGACGCTGTGATGCCGATACCACTCACATTAACGTGGGCGCCACGCTGATCCGCCGCTTGGTTTGGCCAGAACATTGCCAGCTTATCAAACACCGCACGATCCTCAGCGTTGTCGCTTAAACCCAAACGACCAAAGTAATACGTGTTGGCAACGGCAATATTACACACACCGGCCGCCGCGGCTTTGATCTGATCGGTATCGCCGCCCGCTGGTGGACGCGCAAAATTGGCGACCAAACCTTTGATCCACTTTAATGTGTCCGCTTCGCCGTGTGCGTCGATCATCGATGCCACAAGAGACTGGTTATAAATGTTGCTTGATGAGCGAATGCAAATTTGGCCTTTCCATTTTGGGTCAGCAAGGTCTTCATAAGACGATAAATCTGATGCTGATACGGCTTCAGGGTTATAAAACAACACACGAGCGCGTTGCGATAAACCATACCAGTAACCGTCACGGTCTTTAAGGTGATCAGGAACCACTTTATTCAACGCTTCCGTTTCAAACGGTTGTAGTACACCAGCGTCTTTTGCGCGATATAAGCGACCAGCATCTACGGTAATAAATACATCGGCTGGGCTGGCATCACCTTCAGACTGTAAACGACTCAAAAGTGCGTCAGCGCTCCCCGTAATCAGGTTTACTTTGACTCTATTTTCTTTTGAGTAGTTCTCTAACAGCGGTGCGATAAGCGCTTCACTGCGTGCAGAATAGACATTGACTTCTCCGCTTGCATTCGCTGATGCGCTGGTCAATGTGAGTAGAGTTGACGTACCTATCAGGGCAACAAGCGTTGTAGATTGTTTCATTCGAGGTTACCTATTTTTTAAACGGTGATGGTTAAAAGTGATGATTAATAATAGGTTTGAAAAACGGCTTATTAATACATTACAGATCCAATAGACAAACACTAATGCAAATCGTTCCCGTTTTCATTGTTAATTTTTTGACATTCTTTATTTCTTTCGCCTTTTCTTAGTTGCAGTTCAACGACGCTTTGTCATCTTCGCTGTGCTGTTTTGGTGCAAAGCCTTGTCTTGATTGGCCTTTAGTATCTTTTTTTGGTTGAAAGTGAGTATCGTGTTTTTTGTTAAATGTTATAAAAATCATAGTGTTAAAGTAATTAAGACGTATTGTTAATACAGTGAGGATTTTGGCATTTATTTTGCTTATTAGTTCTTATGTTTATGTGATTGCCATAAACAATTTACCCATTGACCAACGTCGGTCAATGAAATGAATGGCATTGTCGCCCGTGACTAACCCTGTTAGTCGCACTCGATCAGGCTCCTTTAGAAAAGGCAGCGACTGATTAGGGAGGCTATTGTTTATTCTCTCTTCTCATTTATTTTCTAAAACGCCATTTTGCAATATTGATCATGTGACCGGTAACACTTTGTTGTTCATTTTTTGGTCGTTATGCGCCCAGACAAACCTGAGTTATACAATGAAGATGACATTCTTCCTCGATTTTTTGGAGAAAACGAATGAAAAAAATTGATGTTACGGAAGCTATTTTTGCAGCAAAAAAAGACAAAAATGTAAGTTGGGAAGCCATTGCTGAGGCGACAGGTATGACCGATGTATGGATAACCTCCGCCTGTTTAGGAATGAACAGTTGCAGCGAAGACGTGGCGGATAAGTTGGTGGATTTTCTAGCGCTGCCAGTTGAAGCCAAAGCGGTGCTTATGCAATACCCAACCAAAACATGGGATCAAGCCATACCACAAGACCCTTTGATTTATCGCTTATACGAAGTGGTCGGTGTTTACGGTCCAACGCTGAAGGAGGTCATTCAAGAGAAGTTTGGCGATGGCATCATGAGCGCCATTGATTTTTCTATGCAGGTTGAAAAAATTGCAGACCCCAAAGGTGATCGCGTTCTTCTCACCATGAATGGAAAGTTTTTACCTTATAAAT
The DNA here is from genome assembly GCF_008122525.1 of Marinomonas sp. IMCC 4694. Lineage (NCBI taxonomy): Bacteria > Pseudomonadati > Pseudomonadota > Gammaproteobacteria > Oceanospirillales > Oceanospirillaceae > Marinomonas > Marinomonas sp. IMCC 4694. The sequence goes on along the minus strand of NZ_VSRV01000001.1, from coordinate 2,842,132 downwards.
CATGGTGATAAAAAGTGAATGCGATTTTAGCAAAGTAATAAGTCGAAGTAATGAGCCAAAGCAATAAAGCAAATAAATTTCGCATTTTTTAAAAATAGTGTTTTAAACATTGAGATAAGAGGGCGTTAACATGGCGTATATTGAACCGAGTGAATTTGTAACCAAAATGGTCGATGCAGGCGAGCAAAAAGTCTACATGTCGACAAAAGACACCGTGATTCGAGCTTTTATGGCGGGGGCTATTTTAGGGTTGGCCGCGATTTTTGCGATTACTGTGGCCACCACAACGGGCAGCCCTTTATTGGGTGCGGTGCTGTTTCCCGTTGGTTTTATCATGTTGTATTTAATGAAATTTGATTTGTTAACTGGTGTGTTTACCTTGGTACCATTGGCTTTATTAGACAAGCGTCCAGGTGTGACTCCTGGTCAAGTGTTGCGTAACTGGGGCTTGGTATTTATCGGTAACTTTGCAGGAGCGTTAACAACCGCTTTTATGATGGCATTTATTCTCACGTACGGCTTTGGAACCGATGGCGGAGCAATCGCGGCCAAAGTGAGCTCGATTGGTGAGTCTCGTACTCTAGGTTACCAATCTCATGGTGCAGGTGGTTGGTTTACAATTTTTATCCGCGGTATGTTGTGTAACTGGATGGTATCCATGGGCGTCGTCGGTGCGATGATTTCTACTTCAGCCGGTGCGAAAATGGCGGCCATGTGGATGCCAGTGATGTTGTTCTTTTTCATGGGTTTTGAGCACTCTATTGTGAATATGTTTTTGTTCCCCTTTTCTATGATTATGGGGGGTGAATTTACTTTTATGGACTATATTGTTTGGAATGAAATTCCAACGGTATTGGGCAATTTGGCAGGCGGTTTATTGTTGGTTGGTTTGCCGCTGTACTTTACTCACGTAAAAACATCGGCAGCGCGTAAAATCGCTTAACGAGATTTGCATTGAAGAAGGCACGGTATTGAGACGATCTTTACCGTGTTTTTTTGTTTAAGGAAATACAATGAAAGCACTCGATGTCAGCATTGGCTGTGCCACCAGTAAGGGACAAAAAGCGCAAAACCAAGATGCCATCGGTCATCTTGTTCCCACCGACCCCTTGCTCACCACAAAAGGCATCGCACTGGTTATTGCCGACGGCATCAGCTCGAGTCCCGTGAGCCAAATTGCCAGTGATACAGCGGTTAGCCGGTTTTTAGACGACTATTACCGCACCTCAGAAGCCTGGTCGGTTAAAAACTCAGGTGAAAAGGTGGTGACTTCCATCAATGCCGTTTTGTACGCACAAACGCAACGAGGCTCCAGTCGTTTTGATAAAGACAAAGGCTATGTGTGCACTTTTAGTGCACTGGTGTTGCGTGCTAATAACGCGCATATTTTTCATTCGGGTGACAGCCGAGTGTATCGCTGCGTGGGGTCAACCCTAGAACAGCTGACCAAAGACCATCGTCGTATCGTATCAAAAGAGCACAGTTATTTATCTCGAGCGCTGGGCATAGCGCCGATTATTGAATTAGACTACCAGACGTTTCCCATTAAAAAAGACGATGTTTTTCTGATGGTGACCGATGGTGTTTACGACTTTCTCGATGCCGAGCACCTGTCTGGTATGATCACGGAGGCGGATGATTTAAATCACGCCGCAGAGCAACTTATCGAACAGGCGTTGAGCGCGGGGAGCAACGACAACCTTAGCGTACAAATTGTTCGTGTTAATGATGTGACCCGCTATCAACAGGATGAATTGCCCAATCGAGTTGAGCATTTACCCTTACCGCCGCCCTTAAAAGAACGGATGCAATTTGAAGGCTATGACATACTGCGCGCTATTTATGTGAGCAGCCGCAGTCACGTCTTTCTTGCGCGTGATTGTGATAGTAATACCATGGTTGTGATTAAAACCCCTTCAGCCGAATTAGCGGAAGATAAGGCGTATTTAGACGATTTTATGTTGGAAGACTGGATCGCGAAACGAATACACAATGCGCATGTGGTCAATGCCATTACGACCTCAAGGCCAAAGCAATCACTTTATCTCGTCACCGAGTATCTTGAAGGGCAATCGTTAGCGCAATGGATGATAGACCACCCAAAACCCACATTGGAACAGGTCCGAGACATCGTCTCCCAAATCGCGAAGGGGTTACAGGCGTTTCATCGTAACGCCATGATCCATCAAGACATTCGCCCAGCTAACATCATGATCGATAAGCATAATATCGTCAAAATCATTGATTTTGGTTCCACTCACATTGCGGGGGTGACTCAGCTTAAAGAGGGCGAGGTGCTGCGTGGCACTATGCGATACTCTGCGCCAGAATACTTTTTAGGACACGCAGGCAGCGAACGCTCTGATATCTACGCATTAGGCGTGATCGCCTATCAAATGTTGTCAGGTAATGAGTTTCCCTACAGCCCCAAAATAGCACAAGCCAAAAGCATCGCTGCACAGCAACGCTTGAACTACCGCAGTCTCATCACTGAAGAAACGGAGTTTCCGGTTTGGATCGACGATGCCTTGCAAAAAGCCCTACACATCAATCCGTTAAAGCGCTACGAAGAAGTCTCTGAATTTATCTACGACCTGCATCACCCAAATCAGGCGTTTTTACATCGAACGCAACGGCCCTTGATACAACGTAACCCGGTTGTTTTCTGGCAAAGCGTGTCGTTTGGTTTGCTCTTGGTAGTCGTATTGCTGCTGGTTCAGGGGCAATAGAAAAGGGGCATTTGAAAAGAAACTCACACTCTCCCTAGAAGGCACGGGAGTGTGTGAGTGAAACGCGATCAGATGTTGGTGGTGATAGCGTTACCGGTAGTAACGGATTCGATGCAAGCTAATGAAATGGCCAATGCACGATGCGCATCACGGCCATTTGGCCCCGTCTGTTGACCGGTTAAAATAGCATTGGCAAAAGCGCGAATTTGAGCTGCGTAAGCGTCGACAAAAATATCGGAATCTACGCGCCAAGTATCGTCTTGGGCGCCGTCTTTGTTGTAGCTTGTCATATTCGGTTTACGCACATCCCCCATTTGAACCATACCCAAAGACCCGAGTACTTCGGCTCGCACATCGTAGCCATACATAGCACAGAAGTTCGCTTCAGCAATGGCAATGGCACCGTTATCAAAGCGTAAGGTCACGGTGGCCACATCTAAATGCCCATGAGATTTGGCATCAGGGCGTACCAAGGCATCGGCTAAAGCGCGGACTTCGACGACCTTTGCGTTGTCATTTAGCCAAAGTAGGGTATCGAAATCATGAATTAGGGTTTCGTAAAAAATCGTCCAAGTTGGAATATTGAAAGGATCCCCCCCCCAAGGGCCTGGATCACGAGTTAATGAGCGTAACTGTTGTGGCGTGCCTATGACACCTTGTTGGATTTTTTCCTTGGCACTGACAAAAGCGCGATCCCAACGACGGTTAAAGCCGATTTGATAAGGACGTTTCGCCGTGTCCGCCGCGGCGCTAGTCTCTTCGATTTCGGCAAGGGTTAGGCCGGCCGGTTTTTCACAGAACACCGCTTTGCCATGTTCTAAAAAGTATTTTGAAATCGAAGCATGAAAACGTGCCGGTGCTGCTATTACCACGCCATCGACTTCTGGATGGTTAGCGATGTCTTCGATTTTATCAGTAATAAAATCACAGCCTAGCTTTTCACCGAGTGCTTTGGCGCCTGGAAGATATTGATCGAAAATACCAAATAAATGAGCATTGTTCAGAGTGAAAGCGATATTTTGTGCATGATGAGATCCCATGCGCCCGGCGCCGACAAGCACTAAGTTAGCGGTTTTTTTGGTCATGATAAGGTGTCCTATAGTAATTGTGTGATACGTCGATGATTCAGGGTTAACCGTTAGAAATTAAACGCACTTTTGAATCGTTCCAATGCCAGTGCGGAGTCGCTTTCTGGAAAACCTTCAAAACCGACCACGCCTTGATAACCTATTTTTTCGAGGTGTTTGGCAATTGCTGGGTAGTTCATTTCCCCAGTGCCAGGCTCTTGTCTACCAGGTACATCGGCGACTTGTATTTCGCCAATATGAGGCAGGTATCGCGTGAGGGAGTCCATTAAGTTGCCTTCATCAATTTGTTGATGATAAAGGTCTAACATCATTTTTAAATTAGGGTGATTGACCTCAGAAATGAGGGTATACACTTCTTCGGCTGTAGCAAAAGGTACGCCAGGATGGTCTACTTTGACATTGAGGTTTTCGAGTACAAACATAACGTCGTTATCTTCGCCAATTTGTGCAATTTCGATCAGTGTTTTGTAGGCTTGAATCCAGTCACGGCCAGTCAATACAGGACGAGGATGAACGGGCAGCCCTTTATTGTCTAACCCAGTGCCATGAAGATTCAATCGTGGAATGCCCAATCGTTTGGCGACCGCGACGGATTCATGAATGGTCTCAAGCAGTGTTGCCTTATTTTCTAAAAAGTCGCCTTTGATGTAGCCGGTCATCGACGAAAATTCGACGCCAGTCTCAACGAGTGCGTCAATGTCGTGTTGTGTCCAGTCCCAAAGTTCAGGTAAAAAGCCTAAGCCTGCGATTTTTTGCACGCGTTCAGCGATGGGCAATTCAACAAATAAAATTTCTGCGCAACAGGATAGGGTAAAATTAGGCATGATATTAACCTCACTATAAAGACGGAATAAGTTGGAGTTGCTTGGTGCGGATTGAATAACTGTGTTTTCACTGAGTAATGACCATCCAAAAAAACGCAGCGGCTATAGACACCGCTGCAAAATTTCGAGGTAGAAACTGGGTGGAATACTAGTTGCGGTTCGCAAAGGCTTCCATATTCGCAGGGGTGACTAATTTAAAGGGAACCCATACTTTTTGTGGTACGTCTTCCCCTCTTGCCAGTTTGATAGCAACATCAACGGAGCCGGCACCTTGCGCTTTGGCGTCTTGGAAAACCGTGACATCTAAATCGCCTTCGCGCATCGCTTGAAGCGCGTCTTGCGTGGCATCTACCCCGGCCACAATGAATTTATCCATGTCCATACCAACGGCTTTCATCGCTTGAATGGCGCCGATGGCCATTTCGTCGTTGTTCGCGATGACAGCATCAAATTGGATACCCGCAGAAAGCCAGTTTGTCATGATATTGTTAGCGATTGAGCGCTGCCATAAACCAGTATCTTTAACAACAACCTTCATGCCGCTGCATTCTGGTGTGGCGATAACATCGTAGATGTCTTGTGTGCGTTGAATGCCTGTTTGGTCGGTTAAGGCGCCCATTATGACGGCTAAGTTACCTTTACCGCCCATGAGACGACACACTTCTTTTGTTTGAAGGGTGCCAGAATCGACTTCATTTGACGCGATAAAAGCTTGATTGTCTGGTAGTAAATCAATATTGATTGGCTGACGATTGACATAGATTAACGGAATGTTTGCCGCTTGTGCATCATCACTAATTGAAACTGTAGCGTCCGTATCCACAGGGCTGATAATAATCGCATCGACACCAGAAGCGATGAAGTTTTGCACCTGGTTAAGTTGAGCGCCTACTTGGTTTTTGGCGTCTTCGATTTGTAAATCGACGTCTTTTATTTCTTGTCCGCGTGCTTCAATTGCGGTTCTTAGCAGTGTTAAAAAGTTGTCATCATACGTTGCCATCGTTACCCCAATACGCAAATTGTCGGCCAATGCAACAGGGCTTAGCAAAGTGGCGCCTAAAGTAATGGACGTTGATACAGCAAGGCTTACTAGCGTTTTCATCTTATTATTCTCCTAGTGTGTTGGTACTGATTTTGCTCACGTGTGCAGTCAGTTGGATTAGTATGCACTCGTGTGCAGAATATCGTCAAGTCTGTTTGGAATTTTTTTTTCAAAAAAATAAAAATAGAATATAAATTTTTTATTTTTCAATTGAGATGGCGGTTGGATGGATACAATGACAAAATAGAAAACCTGCTTATTACGTTGTAAACACATGAAAAAAAATACCAGTCAGCCAAAAGTAACCTCCGTTGAAGTCGCGGCTCTAGCGGGTGTATCGCGTTGGACCGTGTCACGCACTTTTACCCCAGGTAAGCCCATATCAGAAGAAGCAAGAGTACGTGTGTTAGACGCCGCTAAGCAGCTGGGGTACAAACCCAACTTACTGGCTCGAAGTTTATCGACACAGAAAACAGGCTTGATCGCAGTTGTCGTGGATACTTTTCAAAACTACAACGTGATGAAACTGCTCGATCAACTGAGTTTTGCTTTACAAAAGAATGGGCTTAGAGCGTTGTTGATCAATGTCGCCGATGAAGACAGTGTGGCCGATTTAGTCGAACACGCTGATCAACTGCAAACTGATGGGGTGATATTTTTAGGGGCAACGTTAACGGGTGATTTTGTTTCTTTAGCAAGCAATATCAAGCGTATTCCTTTAGTTATTGTGTTTCGGGATTGCGATTTGCCTGAACCTCTGGTGCTAAATACCGATGATTATGCGGCTGGTTTTGACATTGCTACCTTGTTAGTGGGCGAGGGCGCTAAACAATTTGCTTACTTTTCAGGGCCTACAGGCATGACGACTCGAGTGAATCGGCGAGAAGGGTACGAAGATGGATTGCATCAGCTTGGTTTTGATCTTAGTGTTTTGTTAAATGTCACTAACTATGATCAGTTTATGGCGTGTGACGTGTTTGCCGGTTACCTGAATACAACCCCCAAACATGAAAGAGTCGACGCTATTTTTTGTGAGAATGACGCCGTGGCGTTTGGCGTCATTGATGCCATGAGAGCGCATGGCTGCTTAGGGTCTATTGCTGTCGTGGGCTTTGATGATATAGCGTATGGTGCTAGCCCATCGTACCAATTAACCAGCTATGCGCCGCCAGTCAGTGCTCTGATTGATTTAGCCGTGCAAGCGATGCTGAGAAATGACGTAGCGCGGACGGTGCTGAAAGGTCAGTTGGTCTTGCGAGAATCGCATAAAATCATAGCCAGGTGACTTGAGCTTTATTCGGCTTATTGTTTTGTCTTTAGCGCAAACAAAAAAAAGCAGCCGCTCGGAGGAACGCCTGCTTTTAGTATGCAAAATTGAATGACTTGGCGGGGATTAACGCGCTTTTAAGTAGTTCAACATGGTATCTGCATCGGATACTTCAAACGGATCGCTCGGTGCGTCGTCTTGGTAGCCAGCTTCAGAGAACATTTGTTTGATTTCGCCATTTTCGACGTACATGGCATAACGCCAGCTGCGCATGCCAAAACCTAGGTTGTCTTTTTTGACCAACATGCCCATTTTACGGGTAAAGTCGCCGTTGCCGTCTGGTAATAGAAAGACATTTTTCGCTTCTTGGCTTTTGCCCCATTGGTACATGACGAAAGCATCGTTGACTGAGATACAGATAACGGCGTCTACGCCTTGCGCTTTAAAGTCTTCGTAAAGCGCTTCGTAGCGTGGAAGGTGAGACGTTGAACACGTTGGTGTGAACGCACCAGGCAAGGAAAAAACCACGACTTTTTTATTGCTGAACAAATCAGCAGTCGTAACATCTTTCCACTCGAATGGGTTAGGGCCACCCAATTCTTCGTTGCGTACTCGGGTTTTAAAAAGAGTATTTGGAACCTTGGTGATCATGGTCTTTCCTTTTGGGTTGAATTATTTCTGTTGAAACAATAAAACAGTATGTTAAGTCAGTTTACTGTTTTAAAAAACCTTGTTGTTGCAAAAAGCCTAACATGTGCTCACGTTTCTTCTTTTGCACGGCGTTGGCGGTTTGCTCCGACCAGTTGCTTATTTTTTGGTTGCCTGATCGACTCTGGTAATAGGCCTGCATTTGGGCGTCGTAGTCTTGTACATCGCTGGCGCCACGGCGGCTGTTGTAGTTGTCTTTGTGTACTATTACGTCGACAGGTAAACGCGGTTTTAGATCTGGCTCGGCGTCTGGGTAGCCTAAACAAAGGCCAAAAATTGGGTAAACAAGCTTTGGCAAGCTCAGGAGTTCAGCGACTTGCACAGGGTCGTTACGAATGCCACCAATAAAAACCGCGCCAAGGCCAACTGATTCAGCACCCAATATCAGATTCTGTGCCATAAGCGTCGCATCGGTTGTCGCCGCAATAAAATGTTCAGTGTGACCCTCTAATGGGCCTAATCCTTGCGCTAAGCTGCATGCTTCTACGCGGGTTAGATCGGCGCAAATCACCAAAAATTCTGCCGCCGTCTCCACCCATTTTTGCCCACCAGCCAAGGTAGCCATGGTTGTTCGGTTGACTGAATCTGTTACTCGAATGAGTGAATAAGCCTGAATAAAGCTCGATGATGCCGCGCCTTGAGCGCACTGAATTAATTGCCTTAACAATGCGTCTTCTATTGGTTTATCTGTGTATTGGCGGATGGATTTATGGTTGATCTGGGCCTGAAGAATCGGGTTCATGATGGCGGTCTATTGAGTTAATGAATTTATAAGAGAGTAGTGACTTACATGCAATCGGTCAAAGGTCTGTGGCGTGAAACGGTATAAGAGCGCCTGAACACACAAGCGCTTTTTTTCGAGGGACAGACTCATTAATGATATTGTTTGCTGGCTACATCACCCCATAAACTTTCGATACGATTGTCCCGTCCACAACTGGCGCGATAATAGGCGTAACGAAACGGGTTTTTGGTGTAATAGCTTTGATGATATTCCTCTGCTTTATAAAATGTTTTTGCTGGGAGAATCTCGGTGACGATCTTATCTTTAAAGGGTTTGGTTGCGTTGACGTTGGCCAAAGACGCCTCAAAAACGGATTTTTGCTCAGGGCTTTGATAAAACATAGCTGTTTTGTATGGCGTGCCTTTATCACAGAACTGACCGTAAGGGTCGGTAGGGTCAATGGTTTTCCAAAAATAATTGGCCAGTACTTCTAACGATACAATCTCGTCGTCGAATTGTATTTCAACCACTTCAAAGTGACCGGTTTTCCCCGTTGAAACTTGTTTGTAGGTGGGGTTCTCCGTTTGGCCGCCGCTGTAACCTGAGACCACATCGCTGACACCTTGCACTAATTCAAAGTCGGACTCTACGCACCAAAAGCACCCGCCAGCCACCATCATGGTTTGCGGTGCAGCGAGGGATACGCTACTAGAAAAAGCGGCACTGGTCAGGACCAATATCCCGACAGTACGGTTCAATGCGTGATGGATTTTCATATCAGCTTCCTTAGGTTTTTATGAGCACCTGGGTGCGGCAAAATGAGTGTGACATTGTTTGACGAGAGCACAAACCTACTTATTACAACGTTTTTATAAAAATCGTTAACCAAAAGAGCATACACCTAGTATAAACGTCAGCGCGTTGAATTTGGATGACACTGATGTACCTTTTTACATCAAGAGACGATGAAAAGTATCCATGATTCAACGGACTTGATTTCTAATAACAAAGTAACCATTAATGCTTGCACCCTGTTTAGCCTATTTTAATGAGGATAATGTATGAGCTCCGATAACAACGTGAATCAAGAGTATGTTCCACCGACGGTTTGGAAATGGGAGGCTGAAAATGGCGGGAAGTTTGCCAGTACGAATCGTCCTATTTCTGGTGCGACTCATGATAAGCTTTTACCAGTGGGTAAACACTCATTTCAATTGCACTCCTTAGGGACGCCAAACGGTCAAAAAGTCACCATTATGTTGGAAGAGCTGCTGGCGTTGGGCATTAGCGAAGCGGAATACGACGCTTACTTGATCAACATTGGTGAAGGTGATCAATTCGGCTCTGGCTTTGTTGAGATCAATCCCAATTCCAAAATCCCCGCTTTAATGGATCACAGTACCACGCCACCGACACGAGTGTTTGAGTCGGGTTCTATTTTGCAGTATTTAGCGGAAAAGTTTGATGCCTTGATCCCAAAGGATTTTGTCAGTAAAACCGAATGCCGTAACTGGTTGTTTTGGCAAATGGGCTCGGCACCGTATTTAGGCGGTGGTTTTGGGCATTTTTATGCGTACGCACCAACCAAACAACAATATCCCATTGATCGTTTCGCCATGGAAGTGAAACGCGAACTGGATGTGTTGGATAGGCACTTGGCCGATCACACCTATTTTGCTGGGGACGACTACTCCATCGCAGACATCGCTATCTGGCCTTGGTATGGTAATTTGGTATTGGGTAACTTATACGACGCCGCAGAATTCCTCGATGTGGCCAGCTATCAGCATGTGATGCGTTGGGCGAAAGCCATAGAGCGGCGTCCGGCGGTGCAGCGAGGTCGAATTGTGAATCGCACTTGGGGCGATGTGTTCCTTGAAGAGCGCCATGATGCCTCGGATTTTGATGGTCTACTGGGCTAGATTGTTTCTACTATTTTTTAAACGGACCTGTGATTCACACGGGTCTTTTTTTGCTTACAAAAACGTGTTTTTCCTTTTAAAGCGCGTGTTCAAAAAATAAACACTTTATTTTGCTTTTTAGGCGGTTGTCACCATTTTGTAAGAGGGGATGTGTTAGAATAACCTTCTACGAAACCTGTAGGCCAGCATGATGCTGCAACCTGTTACACAGTCTGTCGTCCCTTCCAAGAGAACTCAAACATGCAAAATTTAACACAAGACGGACACCATCTCGTCAATTCCCTTTCTAGCCGTTATAACTTAAGCCATGATGCCGTGATGCATATGTTGATCGCGGTGAATAATGGCAGTGGTTCCATGGCGCAATTTAATTGCCCTGAATTGGGTGGCGGTGGTCAGTGGATGCGCGGTGGCATGACCATGGTAGGCGACATGTTTAACTATGGTTTGAAATCTACGGTCGATAATTTGTGTAACGAATTGGCCAATGGTTTGGCGAATACGCAGGTGTTTGCGCCATTACCCAAAGGCTCGTTGTCGAGCAATCAATGGTGGCCGGGCGACTTGGGTCAGCCGTTTAGTAGTGGCGCGCAGAACAGTACGCGTTATGCGATTTTTCCAAATCGCTTAGCCGTCGATGTGAACGGCAACGTGACGGTTTATGATACCTTGGATAACAACATTGGTGGCATTGGTCAGCAGCAAGGCGGTAACGATTCGCTGACGTTTTCTAGCCAGTACGGCACCATTGCCGTGAACAGTTTGCCGATTGTGTCGGGGTTGGGATCTTCGGCTCAAGTGCAAGCACCGATTCAAACTCCACAAAACAATTTCATGGAAACCCCTGTTTCTACCATGATGCCTTCACAAAATAATGCTTCACAAAATAATGCCTCGTTTAATCAAAATACATCATCCGTTCGTCAAACGTCGTCTGTTGACGATGTGATTCAGCTGATTGAAAAGTTAGCCAAGTTGCGTGACATGGGCGCCATTTCAGAGAATGAATACAACGCCAAAAAAACCGATTTGCTAAACCGTATCTGATCGCAGCTTCTTAAAAACAGCACGACACAAAAAAGCAGAATAGAAGTTCATCCTATTCTGCTTTTTTTGCTTATCTTATTGCGAATTTCAGATTGTTTTTTACTGACCGGTAATGTCTTGAAACGCTTGATACTGTGACAAATACACTTTTCCATTAAGGTGCTGTAAAAAACCACTGCATTCTAAATGATCCATGACTGGGCCTTTCACTTCAGAGAAAGACAGCTTAATACCTAAGTCTTTTAACTGAAGGTTTAACGCTTCCAGCATTTCCAGCGCACTGTAGTCAATTTCGTTCACTGCACTGCATTGAATCACCACGTGTTTGATGGCGTCACGCTGACTAATCGCTTCGATAACGTAATCTTCCAAAAATGTCGCATTGGCAAAAAACAAGCTCTCATCAGGTCGTAAACACAACAAAGTGGGTGAAGTGATCACGTCATAACGCTTTATGTTGCGAAAGTGCTCGCTGCCTTCGATGAGCCCGACTTCGGCTACGTGAGGCTTGGACGTGCGATACAAATGCAAAGCGATCGACAAGATCACACCGGATGCCACACCGACTTCAACGCCCATCAGTAAGGTGATCACAATAGTCGCCAGCACAGCGTAAAAATCACTGCGTGAAAACCGCCAAGTTTTTTTCAAAATTGAGAAATCGACCAGCGTACTGACCGCCACAATAATAGTCGCTGCCAAGGTAGCTTTGGGCAAAAAGTACAACATGGGCGTGAGCAGCAAAGACGCAATCATGATGCCAAGGGCCGTCATGACACTGGCAAGCTGAGTGACCGCGCCAGCGTCAAAATTCACCACAGAGCGAGAAAATCCACCCGTTACCGGAAAGCCGCCAGACACGCCTGAGGCTATGTTGGCGGCGCCTAAACCGATGAGTTCTTGGTTCGGTTTGACTTTTTCACGACGTTTCGCACCCAAGGTTTTCCCCACGGAAATAGACTCAACGTAACCAATGATTGAAATCATCAAGGCGGGTAACGCCAGTGATTTGATTAATTCAATCGAAGGCAAAGTTAAGCCTAATGTGGGTAAACCCGCGGGGATATGCCCTGTGATTGCGACACCATGGGATTGTAAATCGTAGAAGTACACAACAGCTAAGCTGGCTGCAACCCCTAAAATAGGCGCAGTTTTCGCAAGAGAACCCGCGGCAGAAGGCGACGCTTTTAGCATAAGAAAAACGCGCTTTGCGTAACGACGTGCCAGCAATAAAAACACCACCACGGAAGCGCCAATGGCAAAGGTCACCGGCTTAAATTGCCCGATGCTTTCGAACATGGTGACCAGCAGTTCTACCACATTGTCGCCATGGGCAGATACGCCCAAAATGTGCTTAAGCTGACTCAATGCAATGATGATCCCCGACGCAGAAATAAATCCCGAAATCACCGAATGAGACAGTAGGTTGGTGACCATGCCCAACTTCATTACGCCCATTGCTACCAGCATGATACCGGACAACATGGCCAGTGTAATCGCACCGGTTAAATAGCTGGCGGTGCCTTGCTCGGCGATGACGGCCAGTGACGTAGCGGTCATCAAAGAGGCGACGGCCACAGGACCGACGGACAGCGACGTACTGGTGCCAAACAGCGCATACAGCACCAAGGGCAAAATACTGGAGTATAAACCGACTTCTGGCGGGACACCCGCCAACATCGCGTAACCAAGCGACTGAGGGATCAGTAGCATGGTAACGATAAACGCGGCAGTGGCGTCTTGGCTGAATTGTCCGCGGTTGTAGCCTTTAAGCCAGCCAAGCGCGGGGATGACACGTTCCAACATCATGGTGTGATTCTCGTTGTGTGCGTTATTTGCGTAAGGTAGGGGCAACAAACCATTCATGGCCTTTTAACATGCCATGCCAGTAGAACGGAGGCAGCAAGTCTTCTTTTAACACCCAGGCAAGGTACGTCGGTTTGGTACCATTATTGAGCCACTTTGGAAAAGTAGGGAGCAATTTGCCGCCAAAACCAAATTCCGCCAAGACAATTTTACCGCGCTCTACAGTGAGAGGGCAGGAGCCATAACCGTCATAAACCGCGTTGGCTTCACGTCCTTTCATCGCTTCAATGATGTTATGTGCAGCGATGGGTGCTTGCTTGCGCACAGCCGCCATCGTTTTCGCATTCGGACTGTTTGAGACATCGCCCAGTGACCAGACGTTTTTGTAGGTAGTATGTTGCAGGGTTTCTTTGTCTACATCGACCCAGCCGGCCGCATCGACCAAGGGGCTGTTGCGGATAAAATCAGGGGCGCTTTGTGATGGGCAAACGTGCAACATATCGAAGGCTTGTTCGATAATAGTGGGTTCACCATCTTGATCGGTGGTGGCAAAGTAAGCCAATTTATTCGGACCATCGACTTTGACCAAGTTATGGCTGAAATGCGTATTAACCTGATATTTTTCGATATAGCTCTGTAAAGCAGGAACGTAAGCCGCGACACCAAACAGCACAGCGCCAGCGTTATAAAATGACACTGAAATGTCTTTTTGGCGACGGTTTTTTAGCCAGTGATCACAAGACAAATACATGGCTTTTTGCGGTGCGCCAGCGCATTTAATTGGCATTGGCGGCTGAGTAAATATGGCGTTGCCCCCTTTTAGGTTTTGCACGAGTTCCCAGGTATATGGTGCCAAATCATAACGATAATTAGAGGTGACGCCATTGCGCCCTAAGGTCTCTGTTAGCCCTTCAATGGCATTCCAGTTAAGCTGGATGCCAGCGGCAACGACAAGAAAATCATAAGAAAGTAGTTGGCCGTTTTGCAGGGATACTTGGTTGAGATCCGGCGAAAATGATTGCACAGACTCTTTTAACCATTTGGTTCCACTCGGGATTACGTCGGCCATGTTACGACGAGTTTTGGCGGCTTTAAAAACACCGCCACCTACCAGTGTCCAGCCCGGCTGATAATAATGGTTTTCAGCAGGATCAACCAAGCAAATGTTTAAGTTGGGTTGGCGTTTGAGTAAGCTCGCCGCGGTGGAAATGCCAGCGGTGCCGGCTCCTACAATGACCACATCGTAATGTGTCGCTGACGTTGTGCTGGTTTGGCTTATGCTGGTTTGTTCTGAGCTGGGCAAGTCTTGAACGGCTTGCCAAATGAGCGTTGAGCGATTACCCGAACGGCAATAAGCGTGCACGTTGTTGGCGTCTTTAAGGCCTAGCTTCATTTCAACGACATCCGACGCTGTCATTTGCCCGCCCGCAAAAGGAATGTGCAGGGCCTCGATGTTTTTTGTTTTGGCGTAGGCGGCGATGTCAGCAAAAGTCAGTTGCTCGCTTTCTTCTTCATCTGGACGGTTACAAATGATCAAGGTCACGCCAGAAACGGCCAGTGTATCTATGTCGCCTAGGGTGATTTGTTCTGATACAGAGTATTTTTCAGTAATGTGTTTACGTATCATGCTGATTCTCTCGTTTTTATAGTCAGCCTATCGGATGAGCCCGCTAGACTTTTTTTTATTAGGTCAACCTGCTAGAGAGCAGGTTGTTTTAGAGATATTGAATTCATGGTTAAGTAGGTTAAACGCGCTTACTTAAACGCATTCAACGGGATTTTTAAGTAAGACAAGCCGTTTTCTTCGGGCTCTGGCATGTGGCCAGCGCGCATGTTGATTTGCAAAGACGGTAATATCAAGCGAGGCATGGCCAAGGTTTTATCGCGTGTTTCACGTAGCTCAACAAACGCGGCCTTGCTGATGTCTTGTTTAATGTGAATGTTGTGCTCGCGTTGCTGTTTAACGGTGGTTTGGTACTCCAGTTCGCGACCATTTGGGCAATAGTCATGGCACATGAAAATGCGATTATCATCAGGTAACGCGAGGATTTTTTGAATAGAATCAAACAAAATGCCCGCGTCGCCGCCGGGGAAATCTGCACGGGCGGTTCCTGCGTCAGGCATAAATAGAGTGTCGCCGACAAATACGGCATCCCCTAAAACATGGGTGAAGCAAGCCGGTGTGTGCCCAGGAGTATGCAAAGCCGTGCACGTCATGTTGCCAACAGTAAATTGTTCGCCATCAGTAAAAAGATGATCAAACTGAGAGCCATCATGCAAAAAGTCGGCGCCTTCATTGAAAATACCCGCAAAGGTCGTTTGTACGGTTGTGATGTCGGAGCCAATGCCTATTTTTCCACCCAGTTTCTGCTGTAAATAAGGGGCGGCAGAAAGGTGATCAGCGTGAACGTGGGTCTCAATTAACCATTCTACGCTGAGCTTATGATCGGTGACGTAAGTAACGATCTCATCAGCACTTTTGTTGAACGTGCCGCCGGAGGCGTAGTCAAAGTCCAGCACGCTGTCGACGATGGCGCAGCTTGAAGAAGTAGGGTCTTTTACAACGTAAGAAAAGGTGTTGGAGTCTTTGTCGAAAAAAGCCGCAACATTGGGTTGTGTTGTATGATTCGTTGTCATGTGTCACCTCGCAGTCTGTGATTCTTCAAATGGACCGTCCATATGAAGAAGGAATGACTTGATAAAGCAGAAAACATGCCAAAACCATAATAACTATATAACTAATTGATATTTAAAGTTTTTATAAAAAACCATCAAAGTTTCGTTAAGTGTTTATTAAATTAGCTTCGCCTAATTGTGTGTATTTTGACAATTGTAGCGTTTAAATTGTCAAAAATGACATTGTTATGACGGGTCTTTTCTGGGTGTCTTGGTGGGGTGTTTGTTGAATCATGGTGGATATTTATCTACATTAATTGAATGGGGGATGTGATGCGATATTCTATTTTAATAACAGGCTGTTCCACTGGTATTGGATTTGAGGCGGCAAAAATGCTGCAGGAACGTGATTTTTTAGTCGTGGCAAGCTGTCGTAAAGCGGCCGATGTGGACGATTTAAAAGCAAAGGGGATTAAACACGTTGTGCAATTGGATTTGGCGGATTCCGCGTCTATTGCGAAGGGGCTAGAAGACACCTTGGCGATCACCAATGGTGAGTTGTTTGCGCTGTTTAATAATGGGGCTTATGGGCAGCCGGGTGCGGTTGAGGATTTACCCATCGAGGCATTAAGGGCGCAATTCGAGGGTAATTTTTTTGGTACTCATGAGTTAACCAAAAAAGTATTAAAGGTGATGTTGGCACAAGGGTATGGGCGAATTGTCAGCAACAGTTCTGTTCTGGGGCTGGTGGCGGCGCCGTATCGTGGGGCGTACAACGCGAGTAAATTTGCTTTAGAAGGTTTGATCGATACCCTGCGTTTAGAGTTGGCTGATACGCCCATTACAGTGAGCTTGATCGAGCCCGGCCCGATCGAAAGCCGATTTAGAGCCAACGCCTTGTTGGCGCTCAATGCTCATATCGATACCACGAACAGCCGTCATCAAGCGGGTTATAAAGAAGCGATAGCGCGTTTGAGCACAGAAGGCGCCACGTCATCGCAAACCTTACCGGCCAGTGCGGTGGTGAAAAAGTTGATTCACGCGTTGGAATCCACACGTCCGCGGGCGCATTATTATGTGACGCTGCCTACCTATGCAGCGGTCGTCATGAAGCGCGTATTGCCTACGTGTCTACTTGACTGGGTCATGCGTCGCCAAGGTGCTTAACCAGTCGGTCATGGCGCTAAAATACGCATGGCGTGCCGGTTGATGAGATAAGCTCAAATCGTGAAAGCCTTGTGAAATACTTACGCAAGTGAGGTTTTGGAAGGTTTTTTCAGTCGCTTCCTGCATGCTGTTTACGTCTAACACGCCGTCGCCTTGTTGGGTTTCTTCAACGCTATCTTTACCTATCGTGCTGATGTCAGAGCGGCATAGCAAGGTGGGTAGGCTAAGGCGTTGATTCGCCAAATTACGCTGAGCATGAATGACTTCTCTAAGCCAATGAAACGATAAATTAAAGCCTTCTGCAGGCTTCCAATCTAGGCGGTAATCCCACTCACCGCCAAACTTTGTGTGCAATGTTTTAGCGTAAGTGGTGATTTTTTTCGCACGCAAATACGAAAAAGGCAGCAAGGTGACCAGGGTTCTAATCGGCCAACTGATTCTATTTAGAAGCGCCGGCGGAAAAGGTAAAGCTAAAAAAGGACTGTTTAATATGAGCCCTCGTACAGTGGGAAATGCTTTTTTGTAATGGCTTTCTCGCTCTGGCAGTGCGTAAGGTTGAGCCAGGTAGGTGGACACGATTAAGCCGCCGGTTGAGTGTCCGAGAATAACCACTTCGTCAACGCCGTCTTGTTTCATGGTGGCGAGAGCGATGTCTATGTCTTGGCCATATTGTTCGATTGAATCACACCAATTTGGCGGTGTGGTTGGACGAATAGAGCGCCCGTAGCCTTGTAAATCCAAGGCGTAAAAACGATAACCAAGCGAAACGAAATGCTCGGCCAACTCTGTCTGGAAAAAATAATCGGTGTAACCGTGAACATATAAGAGGCTTTTGGGCGCATTGGGGTTGCCAATGTGGCTTATCAGCGTTGTTTGTACTTGGGTCTTTGGTCCTAAAAAAGCAAAGGTTCGGGCTCGATATAGTGCCCCCAATAGGTCTTCACTGTCATTTAGTTGATTCCAATGTTGTCCTATGGGGGCGCTCATAATGGCCTTTTTTATCGAGAGGGTGATTTTTTGGGTAGATTACTTGAAAATATGGCTGCCCATTTGGTCGATGGTTAGCTTGGCTTTTCGTAACGTTATTTCAATGCATTCGTCACGGTTTGGCATCAGGTCTGAGCGGATGAATGTATGTGTTTGTTGCTCTGCACCTTCTCCTTGGGTGACCGTCGCGGCCACGCGAAATTGACCACCTTCCTTTATGGGGGCGGGGATAATAGAAAATCCTTTGTATTCCACGGTGTCTTCTGGTTTTTCTGGTGCACGTTCGGCGCCAGAAAAAAGCCCTTTAAGGCCAGATAAAATGCCCATGTTGTTTCTCCTAGAGGTGATGGGGTTAATGTATCAATAGGCGCTATTTTTCGGGGAATTGTTGTAATAGTCAAATATCATCGTATGATTCTTTTTTTGAAGACATGAAAGAGTGAATTGGGATGAGCGAGACGCAAGCTAATAATCCATTGCATGGAGTGAAACTGGAGAAAATTGTCACCGATTTGGTGGCGCATTACGGTTGGGAAGAATTGTCTATTCGCATCAATATTAATTGCTTTAAAAGTGATCCGACGGTCAAGTCAAGCCTGAAGTTTTTACGTAAAACGCCTTGGGCAAGGGATAAGGTCGAAGCGTTATTTTTAGACACTTTTTCTCAGTCTTAATTTTCCTCTGGTTGCTGCATTAAACCGCCTTAGCGTTCCCCACGATATTCATTGAGCCGTAGTGAACAACATTTCGACCTTTGCGTTTTGCAGAATACAGGTTGTGGTCAGCGACTTGTAAAAACGCTTGAAACGATTGGTCGGCCTTTAATTGTGCAATACCAATGCTCACCGTGATGTTAATTTCGTGCTGCTGTATATAGAACGCAGAAGCTTCTATTTTTTGTCGAATGTTTTCAGCCACATGGAAGGCTTGGGTAGATGAGTGCTGTTTGAGAATGATCAGAAATTCCTCACCACCAATTCGGTATACCTGATCGTCCCCAACGTGATCCATGAGACGTTGAGTGATTTCGATCAGTACTGTGTCGCCAACATCGTGCCCGAATTTGTCATTGACCCGCTTAAAGTAGTCAATATCAACAATAAGAAGATGCGTTTTCGATGGGGGTGTGGATTCTTGCTGTGACGTGATGGCCGTTTTTTTATGGATGTTGTCAAACAGCATTTTTAAGGCGTGGCGATTCTTGGCGCCCGTCAGAGGGTCTTGGAAGGCCATTTTTTGTAACGTTTGATCTCTTGTTATGTGCTGATTTTCGTACAAATAACAGACTATATAAGACAAAAAGTAGGTCAGTGTAAAGTTAACTACAGATCGCTGGGCGATGTGGTGGTCGCTGTCTGATTTTACATACAGCAAAAAAATAGCAGGAAACGAAAGAAGCACAGTGAGCACAAGGCCACGTTTAGACCCGGCCAGTAAGCAATACAGCGGCGGCAAGAACAGCAGCCAGTAGGCCGAGCCTGCTCTGAGATCGGCGACGTAAAATGTATAAAAAATAGTGGTCGTCAAAGAGGCAATTAAAAGATAACTGTGCCAGTTTTTTACTCTGTTCTGGCGTGCTTGATAAAAAAAATACAGATTCAATAGGCCAAAAAAAGCATCGATGATGCCGATTGATTTCTGTCCTAGTAAAATGACGTTGAAGGCGCAAAAAAATAGAATGATAATGCCCGTTATCAGGCTCAGCCACTTATGAAGTGACAGCCTAGTTTCTAATAAGTGAGGGTGTTTTTGATTTATCATCTTTTTTGCCTATAAATTAAGCATTCTAATTTTGATTTCACATTATCCATCAAAAATATAGATGAGTTGTATTTATTTTAGTAACAATTTGTTATCAATGGTTGTGAAAGTGTCAGCGGAGTGTATCAAAGAGTGTGCGGTTAAACTTTCTACTCCGTAAACTTCTACTTGGGTTTGATACTTTGCTCTTAATGTTTTGGCTAAAATATCAAAGTCGCCATCACCTGAAACCAACACCAATACATCACTGTCTTTGCCATACTCAATGCCATCGATGGCGATGCCTACATCCCAATCTCCCTTTGCTGAGCCATCAGAGCGTTGAATGAAGGGCTTTAATTTCACTTCAAACCCAATGGCTCGTAAAATGTTTTGAAACTGGCGTTGTTTCTCATCTCCTCGGTCGATGGCATAGGCAATGGCCTTGACGAGTTGACGGCCTTCGGTGGCTTGTTGCCAAAATCGGTTATAATCAAAAGAGCGCCCAAACGCGTCTCTTGTGGTGTAATACACGTTTTGAACATCAACAAGAATGGTCACGGTTTTCATGGTTTTCCTAGGGTGAAAAGAAGTGAGTAGTAGGGCGAAAAAGACTACGGTACAAGCAATTATTGCAAATTGAAATCATAAAACCGAATAACGGAGTGTTGGGGTATGTCAGGGTTTGAGCCAGATCACCGTGTTAACTCGTTAACTGCTCGTGAAGAAAATGCAAAAAGCAATGTGGTCATTGCGTATGTGTTTATGTTGCTGGGGATTTTTACTGGCGTATTTTGGTTGATTGGGGCCATTTGGGCGATGGTAAAAATCAGCGATGCCCGTGGTACCTATTTTGAAGATCATTATGTGAATATCATCAGCACTTTCTGGTGGGGGATTTTTTTAACGGTGGTGGGCTTGGTGCTGGCGCTGTTTTTTATTGGTTATTTTGTGTTGTTGGGCGTGTGGATTTGGTCGATCTTTCGCATGGTCAAAGGCATCGCTCGGGCCACATCGAACCAGTCATACCGGCCGATGTTTAACCCGTTTTCATGATGCTGTTAAGGTATCGACAACGTCATTTGGCTACGTGAGTAAAGTGCATCTTCACGGGCAGAGCGCACCAGTTGCTTTAATGTCACAGGATTGCTGGGTTCAATGGATAAGGTGATTGACTCAGGTTGGGCGAGAAACTTCGTCAGAGTCTCGGCGATGTGAGCTGCGTTGTTTGAATTGGCCTTTGCTAAGCCTAAAACCTGGCTGCCAAACGTAAATGCGTTTTTTTGCGCTTGCTGTGCACGCTCAGATAAGGGTTTGGCCGGGAACACGTGATTCACCAAGCCGGCCTCTTCATAGCGTAACGACAAAGTGCCTAGCGCGATATCGTCCCCATAGATACTCAATATGGCTTCTGGCTGCCCCAGAGCGAAGGACGCCAACAGGTCAGATCTAATCTCGGGAACATTAAGGGTGTCATTTAAAAGATTGATATAGGAAGAAAAGGACAGCTTGCCAACGTCTTTTATGTGTAGCTGAAACGCCGTACTGACTTGTTGCCCTTCTGTATGCGAGGAAAACTTCCCCTTGCCCAGTAATGTCTCTATGCCCGCTGCCTGCATAATGCGGCCGGTATCACGAGATACCTCGGTGATGGCACTTTCTTCAATCCAGAAGTCTATATCTACATTAGGGTACGTGAGCGGATAGCTATTGAATGAAATCCGAGCGAAGCGCAACCAAGGGGCACTTTCGTTTCCAATACGCACTTTTTCAAAAGAGGGCGTTAAGGTAAAAGGGTCAAAATACACTTTTTCATAATGCACCTGTGATGTTAGACCAGAATATGTGAGTTGTTCTTGCAGCTTTTCATCGGCGTATTTAGCGCCAAAGTACTGAATAGTATACAGAATCACTATCACGGCGCAGGCCGCAAAGATACAGTAAATAACGGCCTTGCCGAGTAGCGTTTTAAATCGAGATGTGGTGTTCAATGTGATCATCCATTAATAAAAGTAAGCGCTTACTGAAGTAACGTGTTGGTTTTTAGTAGGCGAGATTCTAGCGGATAATGCGTACTATAGATAAAAAATTACGAATCTCTGCGAATTCCTTCTTAAAAAATTCACCAACAAGGAGTGTGTTATCTCATCTTTGATTCCCTCACAAGACGATTTGTGGTTTCTGCCTTTGGGTGGTACAGGCGAAATTGGCATGAACATGAATTTGTATGGGCACGACGGCCAATGGTTGATGGTGGATTGCGGTGTATCGTTTAATGAGCCGCTGACGCCAGGCGAATTCAGCACGTCGGAAGTGGTGTGTGCCGATCCGCGTTTTATCAGCGAGCAAAAAGAGCGTTTGGCCGGCATCGTGATCACTCATGCTCACGAAGACCATGTAGGCGCGCTGCCGTTTTTGTGGCGTCGTTTCAAGTGCCCTGTCTATACCACGGCGTTTACCGCTGAAGTGCTGCGTCGAAAATTGGTGCAAGTGGGTTTGGTCGATCAAGTTCCCATTATTGAAGTCGCTGAAAACGAAAGTAAAAAGATTGGTGTCTTTACTGTGAAGTGGCTTGCTCTGACGCACTCTGTGCCTGAGCCGTTTGCGATGACCATTGATACCTCAGCGGGCCGTATTTTTCATACCGGAGATTGGAAGATCGACAAGCAGCCGATGCTGGGCAAAAGCTTTTCGCCGGCGGCGTTTAAAGCCCTCGCTAAAGAGAATGTTTTGGCCATGGTGTGCGATTCGACCAATGCGTTAAAAGAGGGTTTTTCACCTTCCGAGTACGATTGCTATCAAGGCCTATTGAAAACCATCCAATCTGAAAAGAATCGAGTTGTGGTTGGCTGTTTCAGTAGCAACGTAGCGCGACTCGTCGCGTTGGGGCGAGTGGCCCAAGAAACGGGGCGTTACTTGGCGCTGATTGGCCGTTCGTTAACCAATATGGTCAGTGCGGCCAGAGTAACCGGCCATTGGCCAGACGATTTACCCATCATCGATGCGTCACATCTTGGCTATTTGCCTCGCGAGGAGGTGCTGGCGGTGGTGACTGGCAGCCAAGGCGAGCCTAGAGCGACGCTGAATCGACTCGCGGCAGACAATTGTTTTGATTTAAGCCTCGAAGCGGACGATTTGGTTATTTTCAGTGCCATGCGTATCCCGGGTAACGAACAGGCCATCGACCGTTTGGCGACGCAATTCAAGGGCCGTAAAATCCGTACGTTACAGGCCCACGACACGGATTTAACCATTCATGTGAGTGGTCACCCTTGCCGGGAAGAATTGAAGCAGCTTTATACCTGGGTGCAACCGCAATGGGCGATTCCCGTTCATGGGGAGCCTAAGCACCTAGATGCGAATGCTGATGTGGCCAAGCTCAGCCACGTGCCTGGCCAATTGGTCGGTCGCAATGGCGATCTGTATCAGCTCGCGCCCACGGTCAGCGTACGTCGCCAGCAGGTCAAAGTGGGGCGGATTGCGCTGTTGCGTTAGTGCATCTGCTTTTTAAAGTAAGGGAGCAAACACGCTCTTGGCCGATTTGCCGGGGATTTCCTTTGCTAGCCTTGGTACTAAGTAGCCTGGTAATTCTGCGGCGACTTTTCCCATTAAGCGTTGCGCGTCTTCAATGGGAATATCAAAGTGCGCGGCCCCTTCCACTGGGTCGAGCGTAAATAGGTAATAAGGCAATAAGCCGGCACGAAACACCGCTTCACTGAGATTGACTTGAGCCTCTACCGAATCGTTAATACCCTTTAGCAACACCGCTTGATTAAGCAAAGTTACGCCGGCCTGTGTGAGCCGTTGTGCGGCGTGCGTCAGTTCGGCGTCTACTTCGTTGGCGTGGTTAATGTGCCACACCATGACGATGTCGAGGCGGCTAGCGCGTACCCAATTAAGCATGTCATCACAGACTCGCGCCGGAATCACCACCGGTAAACGGGAGTGAATACGCAGACGTTTGATTTGCGGTAAGGCGTCGAGTTTGCGGATTTTGTCGGCCAATAAGGCGTCTTTCATCATCAAGGGATCGCCGCCGCTTAAAATCACTTCGTTGATCTCTGGGTGGTTTTCTAGGTAATCGATAACGGATTGCCATTCTGCTTGCGCCAGTTGGTTGTCACCATAAGGGAAGTGGCGACGAAAACAGTAACGGCAATTCACCGCACAGGTGCCGGTGGTAATCACCAATAGGCGGCGCTTGTATTTGTGCACAATGGCTTTTTGTGGGGTGTGGTTGGCTTCTTCTAGTGGGTCTTTGGAATAGCCGGCAACCGTTTGCATTTCCGCGGCGCTGGGTAAAATTTGCAGCAGCAAAGGGTCGTTAGGGTTGCCCTGTTCAATGCGCGATAAATAGGGTTTTGGCACCAACAATTTGAAACTCCGGTGCGCTTCTGTACCTTGATGAGCAAGAGACGCAGGCAAACCAAGGTGGTCGATCAGCTCGGGCAAGGAGGTGATGGCCTGTGAAAGATGCTGTTGCCAGTGTGGATTGAGCTTTGTTTGAATAGGGATCACGTCAAATATCTGCAAAATTGTCTTCAATTGGGTTATGATAGCGCCAACTTTTTTTGGCCAATAGGCCAGCGGCTCTGAAAAAATATAAGACTGACATGATACGCCAGTCGGAGCCTTTTCTCTAAAAATATACTGTGAGGATATATGGCTAATATTTCTACCAGCGACATGCGCAGCGGCTCCAAAGTTATGGTCGACGGCGATCCATGTGCGATCATCGACAACGAACACGTCAAACCGGGCAAAGGCCAAGCGTTTAACCGCATTAAATTGCGTAACTTGAAAACCGGTCGTGTTTGGGAGCGTACTTTTAAATCGGGCGATACTCTAGAAACCGCTGACGTAATGGACACCGATATGGAGTACTTGTACACCGACGGTGAGTTCTGGCATTTCATGGCTGTAGATGGCTCTTTTGAGCAACATGCTGCTGACGAAACCGCTGTGGGTGACACGATTAAGTGGCTTAAAGAGCAAGAAAAATACGTCATTACCCTGTATAACGGTGCGCCATTGGCGGTAACACCGCCTAACTTCATCGAACTTGAAGTAAAAGACACAGACCCAGGTGTAAAAGGCGACACGGCAAACGGCGGTTCCAAACCTGCGTTTTTGGTTACCGGCGCTATGGTGCGTGTGCCTCTGTTTATTAACATCGGTGAAGTTTTGCGTGTCGATACGCGTAACGGTGAATACGTGTCCCGTGCGACGGGCAAGTAATCCTTTGCGTTAAACCGAATATTTACGGACTTTCTAAAGCCCTCGACGGTCTGCTGTCGAGGGCTTTTTTGTGCTTTTTTACTTTGATTTTGGTCATGCATGCTTTTTTGTAAGCGGGGGTTATGAATGTGTTAGCCATTCTTTAGCGGCTTCATTAATGGCCACCAAAGCAGGGTTGGTCAGGCGTTGCTCCGAAGCGATGGCAAAAAATTGCTCGCGAATGTCTTCCGTGTGGCCAATGAGCTCGACTTTAAATTGTTTAGCCACTTCTTCTGATATCGCCGACGGTACGACAAAGACGCCGGCTCCTGCCTGACCAAAGGTTTTCATTAGGGCTCTGTCGTCAAATTCCCCTGTGATTTTGGGATGAATATGATGCCGTTCTAGCCATTGCAGCAGCTGAACCTGTACTAAAGATTGATCGCTGGGAATCAGAAACGGCGCCCCCATTAGGCATTCGGGGAAGCTCACAGCGTGGTCTTGGAGGACATTGGGGGCCGCCATGAATGCGGTGCCACATTCGCCTAAAAAGTGGTTAAACCCTCGCACACCTAAGTGCGGAGGAATCGGACCATCGGCAATAATAAAATCCAGTTTGTGTAACGCCAGCTCGCCTAACAGGCTTTCTAGGCTGTTTTCTTTACACACTAATCGTATGGGCGTATCGAGCTTCATGGCCGGTGCCAGCAATCGATAGGCAATGGATTTTGGAATGGCGTCTGCAATGCCAACGCGCAGTCGTTGCGTTCGATCAGTCGATGCGACACGAACGGATTGCTCCAGTTCACTGCCCAAAGCAAAAATCTCATCCGCGTAACTCAGAACCAGTCGACCGGTATCAGTGAGTTTTAACGTGCGACCCATTTTAGTAAATAACGTTTTTCCAAGTTGATCTTCCAGCAGACTGATCTGCCCGCTGATCGTTTGCGGCGTAATGTGCAAACTTTCACTGGCCTTTGTAATGCTGCCTTGTTTTGCGGTCATCCAGAAATAGTGTAAATGTTTGAAATTGATCATATTTTACCAATACTTCGAAAAAAACTGATTGTTGACATTGATAATTCGATTATATCTTAAAAGTCTTTGTCGGTAAGTTACATTCTCCAACGTAACTTACTCATTTATGAGTAAAGGAGATCAAGATGAGAATAAAAGTACATGCACGTCGTTTGGCTCTAACGAGAAGTTTAAAAGCGTATGTGAAACGTCGCCTTAATTTTGCATTGAATTCCCGTTATGACAACATTCAACATGTGACCGTTACGCTTACCGATGTGAACGGTCCTAAAGGTGGTGAAGACAAACACTGCCAAGTATTGGTCAAAATCAATGGCCAAAAAGACGTGGTGATTACTGAGCAGCAAGCGGATCTGTATTCCGCCATTGACAGCGCGGCGAACCGTACCAGCCGCACAGTGACACGTCGTATCGAACGTTTACAGCATAAAGCAATACGCTTAAAAGCCGCGTTTCATAAGATGAGGCCGCAGAAGACAATGCCCAAAGACATCTACGAAGAGTATGAAAACGAATACGGTTACTACCAGCATGCCTGAATGACCACCAACAATTTGGCGCGATCACTGTAGCCGATTTAAGCAATAACCGCTTTAGGCGAACCTAATCAACAGGTTCGCCTTTTTTTGTTTCCATCAGCGCTGTGACGTGTTCACGTCAGGCGTCATGAATAATGCAGATCTGTTTTCTGCCATCGAGTTTTGAGCCCATCACGATAATGCGTCAGGGAAAAATGGTTTCTGACTCGACTTATTTCTGTACCAGCAATACTATGAGGCCGCTAGGTAGGATTACCCCTCTATTGTTGTTTATTTAGGAAGCTATTCATGTCACGTCCTGTGAAGTTACTCAGTGTATCTATTGTTCTTATTTGTTTGCTGTTGGCGCTCAATTTTGGCATACGCTCCTCCATGGGCTTTTTTATGGCGCCGATTTCTCAAGAGTTCGGTTATGGGCGTGAAGTGTTCGCTTTTGCGTTGGCGTTGCAGAATTTATGTTGGGGCTTGTTTCAGCCGGTTGCTGGGGCGTTTGCTGATCGTTATGGCACATTAAAAACCGTGTTTATTGGGGCGGCTTTGTATGCGCTAGGCTTGTATGTGACCGCCGGAGCGGATGGGGTGTTTGGCCTCAATATGGGGGCGGGTATGTTGATGGGAATGGGCATTGCGGCAACGGGTTTTGGTGTTGTTTTACCTGCTATGGCGCGTATGGTGTCGCCAGAGAAGCGTTCATTTGCGCTGGGATTGGGCAGTGCCGCGGGTTCGGCGGGGCAATTGCTCGTTATTCCTGTGGCTCAGGGCTTTATTTCCGCTTATGGATGGAGCACAGCGCTGATGTTGTTGGGTGTGTGTGCCCTGATGATGGTGTTGTTGTCTAGTCCGTTTCGCCAAGAAAAAGATGCCTTTAACGGTCAGTCTTCTGCTGCCGATGTCAGCCAAACCATGCGTGAGGCGTTAAAAGAAGCAAGTGCTTATTCTCATTATTGGTTATTAGTAGTGGGCTTTTTTGTGTGTGGCTTTCAATTGGCGTTTATTACAGTGCACATGCCGCCCTTTTTGTCGGATAAA
Source organism: Marinomonas sp. IMCC 4694 (assembly GCF_008122525.1). Taxonomy (NCBI): domain Bacteria; kingdom Pseudomonadati; phylum Pseudomonadota; class Gammaproteobacteria; order Oceanospirillales; family Oceanospirillaceae; genus Marinomonas; species Marinomonas sp. IMCC 4694. Next base: position 2,814,642 of record NZ_VSRV01000001.1, on the reverse strand, counting down.
GGTTTTACGTCTGAGATTGCGGTGGCCAGTTTGTCGTTGATTGGCTTGTTTAATATTATCGGCTGCCTTTTATCAGGCTCATGGTCTGGTAAATATTCGAAGAAGAAGATACTCACCATTATTTACACTCTTAGGGCATTGTCGATTGCGGCGTTTATGTATTTTCCGATGACGGAATATTCGGTGTATGCGTTTTCGATTGTTACCGGCCTGCTATGGTTGGCGACGGTACCGCCAACCTCTGGCATTGTGGCGCAAATGTTTGGCTTACGATACATGGGGTTACTGTACGGTATCGTGTTTCTCGGTCATCAATTAGGGTCTTTTAGCGGTGTCTGGCTAGGTGGGTATTTGTATGACACGACAGGCTCTTATGATGTGGTGTGGTGGGCCGCGTGTGTGATCGCGCTCATTACCGCGGCCCTGCATGTACTCATCGACGATCGTCCCATTGCTCGGTTGCGTGTTGCTATTTCATGAGGTTTGTTTGGCAAGGCTTGATAAAGCGGTGATGCGTAACCACTATGTTGGGATGGCATACAAACAATACGAATAGAGGAGGGCGATCATGCAGTATGAAGATCGCGTTGATGCGTTGGTCGCACCAAAGGGTGCGTTAGAAATGTTGTCGCAAGATGAAATCTCGTTTTTGTCAGAAGAGTCTGGCCCATTTCACGATATGTTTCATCGCTGTGCATTGGCAATTTTAAACTGCGGCAGTGACTCGGATGATCCACAAGCTGCGGCAGAAGAGTTCAGTGATTTTGACATTCGCATTGTTCAGCAAGAGCGCGGTGTGAAGTTGCAGCTCAAAAACGCCCCAGGCAGCGCCTTTGTGGATGGAAAAATGATCAGCAGCGTGCGTGAAATGTTATTCAGTGTACTTCGAGACATTATTTTCACGCAGCACGAATACCACTTAGCAGGTGGATTAGAAGGCGCCAGTTCAGCGAAACTGACCAATGTGGTGTTTGATATGCTGCGAAATGCAGAGGTGTTTCGTCGTGCTCAGGACCCGAGTCTTATCGTTTGTTGGGGTGGACATTCGATTGCCCGTCACGAATACGACTACACTAAACGCGTGGGCCATGAGCTCGGTTTGCGTGAATTGAATATTTGTACTGGCTGTGGCCCTGGCGCGATGAAAGGCCCGATGAAAGGGGCGACCATTGCCCACGCCAAACAACGCATTAAAGACGGTGTGTACTTAGGGCTGACAGAGCCAGGTATTATTGCCGCCGAGTCACCTAACCCGATCGTGAATCAGCTGGTGATCATGCCAGACATTGAAAAGCGTCTTGAGGCATTTGTTCGAGCCGGTCATGGGATTGTGGTGTTTCCAGGCGGCGCCGGCACAGCGGAAGAGATTTTGTACATTTTAGGTATTCTGTTGCATCCGAAAAATGCTGGTTTGCCTTTTCCCTTGGTGTTTACAGGGCCAAAAGAAAGTGCCGACTACTTTGAGCAAATTCATGCTTTTATTGGGGATGTGTTAGGGCAAGAGGCGCAGAGTAAATACCGCATCATTATTGAAGACGAGGTGGAGGTGGCTCGTGTGATGAAGCAGGGTATGGAAGAAGTACGCCAATACCGGAAAGCCCATCAGGACGCGTTTTATTACAATTGGAAGCTGCACATACCCGAAGAGTTTCAGCATCCGTTTGAGCCGACCCATGAAAAAGTTCGTGAGTTGAACTTGAATTTTGGCCAAGAAACACACTTATTGGCGGCCGATTTGCGCCGTGCCTTTTCGTCTATCGTGGCGGGCAATGTGAAAGCCCAGGGCGTGGCTTACATTAAAGAGTTTGGCCCGTTTGAGATTCATGGCGATAAAACATTATTAGCAAAGCTGGATTTATTGCTGCAAGCGTTTGTGCGCCAGCAAAGAATGAAACTGCCCGGCAGCGCGTATGTGCCTTGTTACAAGGTGATTACCGAGTAAGTTTTACCAAGAAAAACCCTAAAAAAGGGCTTCAAATGGAAGCCCTTTTTTGTTGAATACCGATAATAAGTCTGTATTGAACACAGAAATAATTAGAGCGGATTTGCGCTTATGTGTTCGATATGACGATGGATAAGCTGCCCTGAAATGGTGGCCAAGTTCGGGGTATGGGGTAAATCATCAATAGGGTACCAGTCGGCTTCGTCTATTTCGCCTGGTGCTGGGGTGATTTCGCCGCTGTCATAGTCGGCGAAAAAACCGACCATCAGTTGATGAGGAAACGACCAAGGTTGACTGTCGACATAACGTATATTGGTGACTTCAAGCCCCACTTCTTCACGGATTTCACGCGCGACAGCCTGTTCTAGTGTCTCGCCTGCTTCGACGAAGCCCGCGATGTTGCTGAACTTCCCTTTTGGCGCGTGTAGGCCGCGTGCTAATAAAATCTCATTGCCTTTACGGATCGACACAATGATGCAAGGGGAGATTCTGGGGTAATGTCGTAACGTACAAGATGGGCAGATTTTGGTGTGTTCTTTGGTGTGCTTTTCACGCATCGCTGCGCCGCAACGACCACAAAACTGGTGATCTCTGTCCCAAGTAGACAGCTGGTGAGCACGGCTTAACAACAAATAGTGAGATTGGTCCTGAAGGAAAAGCAGCTCGCGTAAGCCGGTTTCTGTAAAGCCTTTAGGAATAGATTCAAAACGACACACAAAAATGTCTCGTGCTTCGCCTTCTTGGTTGGTCCATGCGCCACAAAACACGGCGTTCATGTTGGCATTAGGTTGGAAATGTGTAAAGGGTATCAGAAACTGGTCGTCCGACTCTGTTAGCACTTGATTACGGTGCAACAAAATATAGAGCGCGTCTTGGTGGGGCAGTGGGTGTGTTTGAATGCCGATGTCTAACATGTGTTTGCTCGGTTTGCGTCTAAAAGAATGACGCTAACGCGATCACCTTCTCGACGCAATAACTTGAGTGCATTTAATGCCAATCTAGGATGACTTTTCCTGATTGACCCGATTCCATTGTGTCGAAGCCCTGCTGAAAGTCATCGATGTTAAAGCGATGAGTAATAATGGGGCGTATGTCTAAACCAGATTGCAGCATGGCGACCATTTTGTACCAGGTTTCATACATTTCTCGCCCGTAAACCCCTTTGATGATGAGACCCTTAAAAATAACCTGATTCCAATCAATGAGTGTGTTTTTACTAGGAATTCCCAGCATGGCAATTTTTCCACCATGGTTCATGTTTTCAAGCATGGAGCGGAACGCCTGATCATTGCCCGACATTTCTAAACCAACATCAAAGCCTTCGTGCATGTCGAGCTCGGTCATGACGTCTTTCAGCGATTCACGACTTACGTTAACGGTGCGCGTGGCGCCCATTTTTTTGGCAAGACCCAAGCGAAAGTCGTTTACATCGGTAATGACGACATTACGTGCACCAACATGCTTAGCGATGGCTGCAGCCATGGCGCCAATTGGGCCTGCACCGGTAATTAATACGTCTTCACCGATGAGATCAAACGACAGTGCTGTGTGCGTCGCGTTACCAAAGGGATCAAAAATAGCGGCCATGTCATCGCTGATGTTGTCAGGGATTTTAAACGCATTGCTGGCGGGTATGGCTAAATATTCGGCAAAAGCGCCCGTACGATTGACGCCGACGCCCAGTGTTTTTCGGCATAAATGGCGTCGCCCAGCGCGACAGTTTCGACAATGGCCACAGGTAATATGACCTTCACCAGACACGCGATCACCAATTTTAAAGCCAGAAACTTCAGGGCCAATATCAGTGATCACACCAACAAACTCATGGCCGATGGTCATCGGCGTCGGAATGGTGTTTTGTGCCCATTCATCCCAGTGGTATATGTGCATATCCGTTCCACAAATCGCGGTTTTGCGTATTTTGATGATGACGTCGTTATGGCCGCACTCGGGATAGGCCACGTCGGTCATCCAAATGCCCTTTTGTGGGTGCTGTTTTGTCAGCGTTTTCATGGTGTATTTCCTTCAATTAAACCCATTTCACGTCCTACTTTTGCAAAAGCATGGATAGCTTGGTCGAGCTCTTGTTGAGTGTGAGATGCCGACATCTGAGTGCGAATTCTGGCCTTACCCATGGGTACGACAGGGTAAGCGAATCCAGTCACAAAGATACCTTCTTTGTAGAGGGCGTTGGCCATTGCTTGCGCCACGGAGGCGTCGCCCAAAAGTACTGGAATAATCGGGTGGTCGCCGGGGATTAAGTGAAACCCTAACGCGCTCATTTTACTACGAAAATATTGGCTATTCTGTTGCAGTTGATGGCGAGCCGCGGAGCCGGTCTGAATCATCTCAAGGATGGCAATACTGGTGGCGGTAATAACGGGTGCCAGTGAATTTGAAAACAAATAAGGTCGCGAGCGCTGACGCAACCAGTCAACAACGTTTTTAGACGCGCTGGTGTAACCACCCGATGCGCCACCAAGGGCCTTGCCTAATGTCCCAGTTATGATGTCAATGCGTCCGAGCACATTGCAATATTCATGGCTGCCTCGACCGTTTTTCCCTAAGAATCCGACCGCATGAGAGTCATCGACCATAACGAGTGCATCGTACTTGTCGGCAAGGTCGCAGACAGATTTGAGATCAGCAATGATGCCATCCATAGAAAATACGCCATCCGTTACAATCAACTTGGTTTTTGCGCCATCTATGTCTGCTTGCTGGAGCTTAGCTTCCAGTTCACCCCTGTCGTTATTTGCGTAGCGGTAACGTTTTGCCTTACATAAACGAATGCCGTCGATGATGCTGGCGTGATTGAGTGCATCGCTGATAATCGCGTCTTCTTTACCGAGCAGTGTTTCAAACAGCCCGGCGTTGGCGTCAAAGCAGGACGAATACAGGATCGTGTCTTCCATCTGTAAAAAGTCGCTGAGGTTTCGTTCTAGCTGGGTATGAATGTGTTGCGTCCCGCAGATAAAACGCACCGACGCCATACCATAGCCGTGCTGCTCCAGTGCTTGATGGGCTGACTGGGTGACGTATCGGTTGTTGGCCAGTCCAAGGTAGTTATTCGCACACAGGTTAATCAGAGGGGTCTTGTCCGTGGTCTGTATTTGACTGGATTGAGGCGAGATAAGTGGGCGCTCTTGTTTATAGAGCCCTTCATTTTTTAGAGTTTGAAGTTGATCTTTGAGATGTTGATAAAAAACGGATTTACTCATGCTAACCTCTTATTTTTGTCTAATCTGATTCATCGAGTGTAGGAGTTAGTTCTCATAAAAAGTAGAGGCAGTGACATAGCAAAACAGCCATAACAGTTTACGGTGTAGGGCATGAATGGGCCCTGTACTGGTTATGTGTTTGTTTCGTCCGTAGAATGCGTTGAAACAATCACTAAAAAGGAAAAAGTATGTTGTTAAAGTGTCATGTTGGTTTATTAGCGGTCGTGCTGAGTGTCTCGGCGCAAGCACAGGATTATTTGCCCGTGCTTCAATACCACCATGTGAGCAATACCACCCCAGCGTCTACTTCTGTGACGCCTGAGCAATTTACTGAGCACATGGATTATTTACAAAGTGCTGGTTTTACTGTGGTGGATTTACGCTCTGCGTTAGATGATTTAAAAGCCAGAAAATCTTTACCTGATAAAGCCGTGGCTATTTCATTTGATGACGCCTATCGCAATATTTATCAAGCCGGCTTTCCGATTTTAAAAGAAAGACGTTTTCCTTTTACTGTGTTTATTAACACGGAGCCTGTTGAGCGTAACAGTCGACGCTTTTTAACGTGGGAACAAATGAAAGAAATGCAGGAAGCGGGTGCGGTGTTCGCCAATCATACCATTCGACATCCCTATATGTTGCGCAAAGAAAAAGGCGAGGAGAATGAGGCATGGTTAGCGCGAATGGCGTATGAGGTAGACACAGTTGAAAAATTGCTGATAGACAATTTAGGGTATTCACCCAAAATGCTGGCGTACCCCTATGGTGAGTCGAATAGTCGCATCCGTGATCTGATGGAAGCCAAAGGTATGATGGCGTTTGGCCAGCAGTCGGGTGTAATCAGTGCTGATTCGGATTTTGAAAATTTACCGCGTTTTCCAGCGTCTGGTGCTTACGCTCCATTGTCGACATTAAAAACTAAGTTACATTCTAAGCCGATGCCCTTGCTTGCCGAGGAGACGGGTGGTGATTATGCGACGGATCAGCCTGTGTCTATTCGGCTGACTTTTAAGGATGGACAGTACCGTTTGAAGGATTTGGCGTGCTACGTGTCAGGCCAGGGCAAAACGTCCCTTGATTGGACGTCTGACCGTGAAGTGATTGCCACAGCAAATAAAGCATTTGGCGTGGGGCGAGGTCGAATTAATTGCAGCATGCCGGACCGTTCTGGTCAGCAGTATTACTGGTATTCCAACGTCTGGATTCGCTCTGCGCCTGAACAGGGCTATGTAAACGAAAAAAGTGAAACTTTTTTAAAAAAGAGGTTGCACTGAAATCTCAAATCAGTATTATACATCTCGCTCGCAACGGAGGGGTGGCAGAGCGGTTTAATGCACCAGTCTTGAAAACTGGCGTAGGTTAATAGCCTACCGAGAGTTCGAATCTCTCCTCCTCCGCCATCTACTGGATGGTCGTTGTAAGCAAAGATAAAATTAGTTCCTCGATAGCTCAGTTGGTAGAGCAAATGACTGTTAATCATTGGGTCACTGGTTCGAGTCCAGTTCGAGGAGCCATCGGAGTATAGCGCAGTCTGGTAGCGCGCCTGCTTTGGGAGCAGGATGTCGGGGGTTCGAATCCCTCTACTCCGACCATTATTTTATCATCACCATTAGTAATGGTGGGCGTAGCTCAGTCGGTAGAGCTCCGGATTGTGATTCCGGCGGTCGTGGGTTCAAGCCCCATCGTCCACCCCATTACTTGATAGTTGGGTCGTTAGCTCAGTTGGTAGAGCAGTTGACTTTTAATCAATTGGTCACTGGTTCGAATCCAGTACGACCCACCAACTATCCTTATTTATGTCCTGCACTAATCTGATTAATTCCTCGATAGCTCAGTTGGTAGAGCAAATGACTGTTAATCATTGGGTCACTGGTTCGAGTCCAGTTCGAGGAGCCAATCGGAGTATAGCGCAGTCTGGTAGCGCGCCTGCTTTGGGAGCAGGATGTCGGGGGTTCGAATCCCTCTACTCCGACCATTAGGTTGTCAGTACAAAAACTATGAGCGGGTCGTTAGCTCAGTTGGTAGAGCAGTTGACTTTTAATCAATTGGTCACTGGTTCGAATCCAGTACGACCCACCATTTTTGTCCTTGCCTTCTCATTTCTTTTTTATTGTCTTTTATCCTGTCTCTTACTTATTTCTAAAGATAGCTTATCTATCTGCCTATCTGCCTATCTGCCTTATTCTTAGTTTTTGGTTCGTGCTTGTGTCTTGTTTGTTGTGTATGACATGTTGTACGTGACATGTTATGAATGGTTGGTTCTAGTGATTTGGTGTGGTCTTAGTGGGGTGGCATTAATGGGGGGTTGTGATTTTTTAATAAAATGTGGATAAGTCTGTGCTTAAGGTGTGGTTTTATCCAGATAAAGCATGGTACTTATGCTTTTTGAAGTTTACTTATTGAAAGGTGCTTGGATTTTTCTTGAATCTGCAAAACATTAACTTCAGATAAAAATTAATGGTGGAGGGAGGTGGATTCGAACCACCGAAACTTTCGTGGCAGATTTACAATCTGCTCCCTTTGGCCACTCGGGAACCCCTCCACAGCAGCGGGACGTATAGTATACGCACCGCATTGCCATGTAAACACTTTTCGTTATTTATTTAGTAGTTTTTCTAGTTTTGCCTTCATGCGATCTTCGGCAGATAAGTTGTCGTAAACATCATCCTGCTTTGGTGTTGCCTCTTTTGCTACTTTAGGTTCAATTTTGGCTTTGTTTTTATCTGCGCTGAATCGGGCTTTGTGTTTTGACTTTGGCGATGGTGACGAAGTTCTGTCTCTCATCGGTCTGCCTGTTGTGGTTGTTTTTGCCTTTTTAGGGATCATAGAGTCCGGTAAGGCGGGTTCGTTATTAACTGCAGTGCCTTCAAGGTCAATTCGTGGCTGACCAGACAATAGGCATTTTTTATAGCGGTCTGAGCGAGTGTAAGCGGCTAAAGCGCGTTTTTGTTTGCTGGCATTAAAGTTATCGTCTAATACCATATCTTTGTCTATGCCGACTTTCAGTGGTTTAGGTTGATTCCAGTCAAACGCTTTGGGGTAACGGTCTTCAAGCAATTTGATTAGGCGACGGTTGTTTTTTTGATTTTTCTGACGCTTTTTTTGTTCAGGCGTCAATGTCGCTGCCTCTGTGGTGCTTTCACTTGCTTCATGTACGCTAGTGTTTTTGGTGTCTACTAGTATGTCGTCTTTTTGCAAGCCGTCAAGCTCAGGTTGTTGTGTGGTCATGTAATCAATCTGTTCTGTTGTCGTGGTTGTGGTGCTGTTATCAGCAAGCTCGTGCAATAGATCAATGTCCGGTTGTGGGTCAACTGGGCTTGATGGTATTGCTTGCTCAGAAGGAGGGGAGGTTTCCAAAGGATCAAGAGAATCTTCGATATAAAGTTGCAATTGATCTTCTGTTGACCGGTCTGCCATCTGTTGCAATAGGTCCATTGAAGCGCTGTACTCAATGGTGGAGGATGTTTTCCCCTTTAACTGTTGTATTTCCTCGTGAGCAATGTCTAATTGTTCAATCAGCGAGGTGATTTTCGCTTCGAGTGTGGTAATAAGTTTTTCCATAAAAACACAAAGCTCAATCTTTAATTGGCGTTAACGGAATGTTGGGCGTGTTACTTGTGCCAATCATTTCATTGCGCTGACCTTCATCGGGTAAGGTGATATTGATACTGTTATCACTTTGCCACCAAGTAAACGCCATAGCGATTAAAAAACTAATAATGAAAATACGAAATAATGTCATTTTAGTTAAAACGTAAGTCCAGCGCCAACCATCACATGTTTGTCGTAAGTGTCATCGCTACTGTTGAGTATTTTAATATACACATCGAGTCGTGATGTATCCGATGTTGCTACGCGAAAGCCAGCTTCTGGGTAGTAGACGGTATCGTCCATAAAGGACACGCCACCACCAATAAATGACCACATTGGAATGCCAGGGAATATTTGAAAGGCCGGCGTGGCGCTGTAAAAGCGAGAGCCAAGGGTCACGGCGCTTTCAAATTTTTCGCCAATCACAAAGGAAAACCCTCCATAGAAAGAAATGTTCTCGGGGAGTGTGTATTCCATTGATGCATTTAAAATGGATGTTATATTTTTCTGCCCCATCGTATTGTCGGGACGAGCAGCGGCAGATTCAAACGTCACCAGACTCGCAATTTGTCCTTCAGCTGATGCGTGCGCACTCACTAAAACTAAAGTTGCAAGAAGAAGTGATCTCATTGTTTGTTGTCCATTTGGTTTAAGCGATTAAGCATCTGAGAAAGTGATGATTCCCAGTTGGTTTGCTGCTCTTTGGTTTGTGTTAATGCGTTTTGAATGTCATTTTTTTCTTCGCTAAGTTCGTAATTTTGCATTTCTAGCTCTGAAATGCGCGTACGTAAAGAGCCAATTTCTTCAACCGCTTCGTTGATGCGTTGTTCTAGGTGGTGTAGTAGTTCGTTATTCATTGTTGATCCTAAAGTATAAAGTGGCCGTTGAGTCTCGGCGCAGTTGTATGAAATTACCAGGCAATCACGACATCTTGTTGTTGAACATTTAATATATTGGAATCAACAACCAATTCACCTACTGAAAAGTTAGGCTGAACTTGCTTAATTGTAACACTGATATTGGCATTGTTCAGCTGGGTTTGCGTAGATTGGAGCTGATTAAATACCTCATATCGGCGGTAAATATTAAATTTATCACCTTGCTTGATGCCTGCGAGTGAGCCCGCTGATATATGTATTCTATTGCCTTCAGTACGAAAAATGTTGGCAATGAAGGGCTGGCAGCGCAGCTGTTCACTGGTGTCCAAAGCGCTTTCTTTTAAAGCTTGTTGTACTACTTTGCCATAATGGATAGTCCAAAATTTTGCGCTTCCAAAGCCAATCCTAGCATGATCCGAAATGTCCCAATTGCCGACTTCACTGTATCTGTGCTCAAACAGCAAGGCGCCACTGAAACCATCGTAAATGTAAATATCGACCACAAAGTTTCTTTCTTTATCTAGGTCGCTATTCGAATTTTTTGCGGCTTCTTTATCATTGGGGAATCTGAGATAGACTTCGCCAATATCTCGAATAACGCCGCTGATGACATATTGTACGCCAAGTTGCTCACTTATTCGTGTGACATTTGTAAGTGAGCCATCGTAATTCGTAGAGGAGGGGGCGTTGATAAGGTCAGGGTAGATGGCGACGTTTGTTGCTGTTAATGCTCTTACATAACCTTGTTTATTAATGGCATCCGCGAAATGTTTGGGTAGTTCGCGAGAGATGTTGCTCAGTTCACCGAGGCTTGCTTGTTGTGGGGTTTGAAGCTCAAATCCGGTCACACCGACGGTCTTTTTGTAGTAGCTGGTTGGCCCAGTACTGCATTGTGAATCGGGCGTAACTTCAACTCTGGCCATTACGCTAAGAAAGTCACCATTTTGTTCTTCAAAGAGTATTCTCGCTTGCTGAACTCGACCTGTACTGCGTATTTCTAAATTGGATTCAAGGTCGCCGTTGCTCAATGTGTCTTCAGCATTGACTCTTGAGCCAGATTGTAAGACGGCTTGTTTGATGGCTTGTTGTGTTGCTCTATAACGCGCATCGGCTATGTCATTGTCATAAATCACGGCTTGGCCTTCAGCGTCGACACTGTTTGCAAAGCTCAGTGCTGATGACAAGCAGATTAGGGTAATCAGGGCAGTGCGATTCAAAAGCAACATGACTTATTCAATGCTGTAAAAGTTTGAAGTTGGTGTGGTGTTTTGAACATTAAGAGTGCGGTAGCCTGGTTGGACTTTGCAGTTTGGGTCCGTTTGGATGCTAGAGGACGTTAAGCATTCTCTGAAATTTTCTTGCAACGCCATTTCAACAACGGTTTCAAATGTACCATCTTCGTGTTCGCGTTGTGATACGACTTTAGCGCCAACTAGGTATGCGTCTACGTATGTTCTAAGTTCATCATTTTGCATGACCATGTTGCTCAGTGAGCTGGAGCCGTCAATTTTTAAGCCATACACTCGTTCAGAAAGATTTCTGTAAGCATCTAACATAGAACTGCGCAAAGACAAAATACGAGCCTGAGAAGCGGAAAGGCGCTTGTTTGTCATAGCGGCGGCATAGCCTGTCGCCGTCACTAAGATCGGTTCTTGTTTAATGATTCTAATGGTGTTGGTTGTGCTGCCAACATTGTTTTGTGTGTAGGCGGTGGTTGAGCTGTTTCCGACCGCATTGCCGTTACAGGGTGAAACGGTGGTGCATACTTCTCCGCTTGCACTTGGCTGACTAAGGTTTTGGCAACCAGTAAGGATGACAGCGCCTAAAGCTAGTAAAAAGAATCGAAGTGTTGTGGTCATTGCTGTGCCTTTAATTTGTCGGTCATTACTTTTATATCCCGTGCTTTGTGCAGCGTACTTTGAAGCGGTTGTCAGCATGAAGCAATGTTATTGCTGATGCCATATTATTTCATGATTTCAGCGTGTGTTTTTACTATGCCTAGCTTTAGTCTCAAAATGTAAACTATTTTACGCGCTAACGTCCATGCTTGGTCGCGGAAAAAACGTTTTTTCTGTGTTTTTAATGGTGAATACAATGATTAGCTCCATTTTGGTTGTTTTTAGTCGCTTTTATGTTGATCTATTTTCTGCGTGTTTGTTGTGGTTGTGTTGTTTGAGAGGATTTTAATGGTGTGTTTTTAAGGGAGGGCTCGGTCTCGGTGAACGGTTTGGTGTAGGCTATCGAGCCCATAACCGCAATATGATACGCTAAGGCGCATTATAATTGCGTGTTTCTTTTGGAGTATTAAATATGACTGATTTGTTGCCCTATGTGTTGGTTGAAACCCATCCTAAGCCCGAGGCTGTGGTGATTTGGCTTCACGGGTTGGGCTCTGATGGGCACGATTTTGAGTCTTTAGTGCCGGCTTTGTCTTTATCGCCGATGGCGAAAATACGTTTCATTTTTCCTCATGCGCCACAACGTCCAGTGACCGTTAATGGCGGCATGACCATGCGCGCTTGGTACGATATTTATGAAATGTCGCTGGATCGCAAAGTAGACATGGCGAACATCGACGAATCTTGTCAGCAAATTGAGGGCATCATAGAAGATCAAATTCATCAAGGTATTGCCGCAAACCGCCTCGTTCTGGCGGGGTTTTCTCAAGGCGGGGTGATCGCTTATCAGGTTTCCTTACGTACAAACCATGCGTTAGCTGGCGTTATGGCGCTGTCAACGTACTTAGTTGGTGATGATGCCATCGTGGAGGCCAATGAATCTGCGAACGGTCGAACGCCTTTTTTAATACAGCATGGCACGCAAGATTCTGTTGTGGCACCAGTATTGGCGGTCAAAGCAAAAACTTTGCTGTCAGAGAAAGGTTATTCAGTGGAGTATCATACATACGATATGCCGCATTCAGTTTGCCCAGAGCAAGTGCAAGATATTTCAGAATGGCTCAATGCAAGACTGGTTTAGTTTTTGATTTTAATTGACAGGACCTTATATGTCTTTTACTGCGTTTTTAGTGTTTTTAATCGGCTCCGTGATTGTGATCGCGGTGTCGCTTTGGTGTATTTTTCGTCAGCTCAAGCGGAATCAAGCAAGGGAAGCAAGAATCCGTGCCGGTGAGATACGGTTCCAAGAGGAGCGACAAAAGAGAATCGACAGTATTAACGTGCTTTTGAAAGTTGTTGGTACCGATGAGTTGAGTTGGATTGAGGCGAGCATCAGAATTAAGCTTTTGCTTGACCAGTTGAGGGAAGATTTCTCAGCGCATGCAGATATTTCAGCGTTTTACATACTGACCGAAAAAACACAGCATATTCCGACTCATGAGCAGTGGGGGGAATTACCAAAACCTGCACGAATCAAGTATCGACTCGAAATGGATCGTTATGAAACGGAGTTTCATGGTCAGTTGCAACGGGCTCGAGTGGCATTACTGGCGCACGACTTCACATCCTAATGCTGGAATTATTGTTATCGATCGTCAGTTTCTTTTTTCTGTTAGTGGCGTTAATGGTGTTTTTTATACGTCACCAGTCCAAAATACCCTATTATAACTTTACCCAGAGTCAATGCGTAGATTTGCTTGGCAAGGCTATACATGGACGCTTGCCTGAGTGTGAGTGGCATGCTTTTATTGGTATGAGTGTTCGAGGAAACGATGCGTTAGACGCGTTGCGCGAGCAATGCTCGCTGATAGATGAGAGTGGTGTAAAAGGTACACAGCGTAGAGAGGGCCGTCTTTGTATGGTGTTCAACAAGCAAGGAGTGGATCTGCTGGAGTCGTTGTACGATGAGTGGCTGCATAAATCAGACTGTTTAATTTGATTTACTATAAATGGAAGAGAGAAGGATCAAAGTATTATGAATGAAATAGAAACTTTATTTAACCAAGGTGCGGATATGATGCCTTGGTTAGTAGACAGTGTGATCAATTTGGCTATTGGTCTTGTTATATTTTTTATGGGTAAGTTTGTTGCCGGTAAAGTGGCCCATTGGTGTGAAAAACGACTATTAAAAGCTTCTGTAGATCAAGCGGTTGCTGGTTTTGCCTCAAGTATTCTCTATGCTCTAATGTTTGCGGGAATCGCGCTCATGGCGCTGGGTCAAGTGGGTGTAGAGACAACGTCTTTCATTGCTATATTAGGTGCGGCAGGTTTGGCTGTTGGTCTTGCACTTCAGGGGTCGTTGTCTAATTTTGCATCCGGTGTGTTAATCATTTTATTGCGTCCGTTTCGTTCTGGCGATTTTATCGATGCCGGTGGTCAAATGGGCACAGTCAATCGGATTGAGTTGTTTCATACTTATCTTAGAACGCCGGATAATCGAGTTATTATTGTTCCGAACTCTTCTGTTATGAATGGTTCTATTGTGAATTTTTCTCGTGAGACGACTCGTCGTTTGGATTTGGTTGTAGGCATCAGCTACGACGCTGATATTCGCTTGGCGAAAAAGATTATGGAAGAGATTGTTAGTGCCGATGAGCGCATTCTAAAAGACCCTAAGTGTTTGATTGCAGTATCAGAACTTGCGGACAGTTCGGTGAATTTTTTCCTACGTCCTTGGGTTGCCTCTGGAGATTACTGGACGGTTCGAGCCGATCTACTGGAAAAAATCAAATACACTTTTGATGAGCAAGGCGTGGGTATCCCTTACCCTCAAATGGACGTGCATGTTCATAAACAGGAGTCATGAGTATTTCGACCATTTTTTTGTGTATAGGGCTAGTGTATTGAGTGGGGCTGCGTTGATTTAACTGTGCTGTAAAAGTGAATGCCGTCGAGCGCTTGTTTGGCGGCATTTTTGTTTATTTTTAGTTGATTGTTGAGTGATGTGTTATGAGTCGATATCGTCCACCTTCACCGCCAAAATCTGCCTATATCACGCAAGAAGGTGCTCAGACTTTACTGGCAGAACTAAAATATCTTTGGAAAGAAAAGCGTCCCGCTGTGACGGAGACGGTTCGTGAGGCGGCGGCTCAAGGCGATCGTTCTGAAAATGCAGAATATCAATACGGAAAGCGACAGTTGCGCGACATTGATCGTCGTGTACGTTACCTTGAAAAGCGATTAGATGTTTGTACCGTGGTGGATCGTTTACCAAGCGACCTGACACGAGTGTTTTTTGGGGCGTGGGTAACGCTGGAAGACGAAGCTGGTGAGTGCAAAGAATACCGTATTGTAGGGCCAGATGAGCTGGATCACCATGTTGGCTATATTAGTATCGATTCGCCTGTTGCCCGTGCGTTGTTAAAAAAGCAGGAGGGTGATGAGGTGAGTATTCGCCTAGAAGGTGGAGAGAAAACTTATTTTGTCGATAGTATAGTGTATCGAGACGCCTCTGTATGAGTATTGGTTACGGCATGGCTCAGTGGCA
The DNA here is from genome assembly GCF_008122525.1 of Marinomonas sp. IMCC 4694. NCBI lineage: Bacteria > Pseudomonadati > Pseudomonadota > Gammaproteobacteria > Oceanospirillales > Oceanospirillaceae > Marinomonas > Marinomonas sp. IMCC 4694. The sequence continues at coordinate 2,799,625 of NZ_VSRV01000001.1, read as the reverse complement.
ACATCCGGCGTGGGTGAATTGGTTGTACCCAAGTTCTTTGTCGGCGGCTCAGCGGATAGGGTGCTATGCGGATTTTTTTTCTACCGTCGAGGTGGGAAGTACGTTTTATACTACCGTGGAATCGGAGCAGCTGATGCGCTGGTTTGATGCTGTGCCGGTGGGTTTTCGATTTTGTTTTAAGGCACCACAGTCAGTGACACATAGGATGGCGGATCGACCTTGGCAGGATATTAAGCATGATTGGTTGATGTTTATTGGCTCGTTGCAGCCTTTAGTGCCGAAGTTGGGGCCAACTATGTTGCAATTTCCCGCCACAGTGGATGAGCGTTTTTTGGAGAGAATACTCGCCTTGTGTGATATGTGGTGCTTGTCTTCGCCGCTGTCGGTAGAAGTAAGAAATTTGTCGTATTTTGATAAGGGGGAAGGTAACGAGGCGAGATTTTTATCCGAATTGGCGTCGCGTCGTGTCAATAGGGTAATCATGGATTCGCGTCCTGTGTTTTCGACAGCGGCCTATTGTGACAGTTTGAGAGACGCGCAAAGCAAAAAACCAAGAGTTCCCTGTCATCCTATTGCAACAGCGGAGTATCCTGTGGTCCGGTTTATTGGTCATCCAGATGTATTGCATAATGAGGTTTGGCTGGATCAGTGGGCGGTGAAGCTAGTTCAGTGGCTAGACAAGGGCTTGTCGCCATTTGTGTTTGTGCATTCATCCGATAATATAGCCGCACCGACATTGGCAGCGATGTTGGATCAAAAAATTCAGCGCCTAAGTCCTGGTTACCAGTCGACATTGGTTTTGCCAAGTAGTCAAGAGCAAGCGAGTTTGTGGTAATGCTTCGTCCGTTATTCTGTGAAATGCGTTTGGTTATTCGTAGGTATTGTTTAGAAAAATAGTGTCTTCATGAAAGCCATAATGGCCTTTTTTGTGGTCCTCTATGAACAAAGAGAGCGTTTTGGTAACGCTGCTAAACGCCAGCTCATCCCAAGGAATATCCTCTAAGGCAAACAGGGATACCTCTGAGCTTTCTTCTGTAGCATGAAAATCATCTTGTTCCAGCTCGGCAAGATAAAACAGGTGAACCTGATTTATGTGCGGAATGCTGATCATGCTAAAAGCTTGTTTGCATATTGCCACAGACCCGCTTTCTTCCAATGTCTCTCTGAGTGCGCCTTCTGAGGTGGTTTCTTTGTTCTCCATGAAGCCTGCGGGTAGCGTCCAAAACCCAAGGCGTGGTTCAATGTTTCGGCGACACAAAAGTATTTTTCCCTTATAAAGGGGCAATGTCCCAGTGATGATCCTTGGATTATCGTAATCAATAAATTCACAGCTAGGGCAAACAGCCCTAGTGCGATTGTCACCCGGTGGAATGCACATATGAACAGCATGACCACATTGCGGACAATATCTCATAGCATTTCCTTACCGTTTTAACTGAAGTTTGGCGTACTTAACCACTTTGTCTTCGATGGCTTGAATTTCAATCATGTAATGGCCAACCCACAAGCTGATGGGGTGCTCAGGGATGAATTCCAGTGTTTCTATGATTAGGCCGTTGAGTGTTTTTGGTCCATCTGTCGGCAAATGCCAATTAAGTGTTTTGTTGATTTCTCGAATATGAGTTGATCCTTCAATTCTGAAAGAGCCGTCATCGAGGGTTTGGATCTCTTCTTCTTCATCTTGGGTAGGCGGCGTGAATTCGCCTACTATTTCTTCTAATACGTCTTCCAGTGCGGCAATGCCCTGAACATCACCGTACTCATCTACGACAATGCCCATTTGCTGGTGATCTTTTTGGAAGTTTAGCAGCACAGTGTTGAGTGATGTGCTTTCTGGGATGAAATATGGTTCCACCGTAGCTTTCAATAGTGCTGCTTTAGATGGTGTTGGGTCGCGTAAAAACACCGCCGCATGACGAGCATGTAGAATGCCAATGACCTTGTTGATTTCACCGTTATAAACGGGCATTCGTGTGTGTCTGCTTTGGCAAATTTGTTCAATGATCTCTTCAATGGAGTCTTCAATGTCGATACCGATGACTTCATTGCGTGGGATCATGATGTCTTCGACAGACACTTTTTCAAGATCAAGAATGGAAATTAACATTTCTTGGTGGGCCGCAGGGATAAGGCCGCTGGCTTCATTGACCACGGTTCTGAGCTCTTCAGAGTCCAGAGTGTTGTGATTATTTTGTGCTGCATTAACACCAATTAAGCGCAATAAGCCGTTAGAAATGGTGTTAACTAAAAACACCAACGGGTAAAGCACTTTTAATAATATAGCGAGTACCCAAGAAGCCGGGAAAGCGATTCTTTCAGGGTGGATGGCCGCCAGTGTTTTGGGTGTGACCTCCGCAAAAATTAGCACAATCATCGTGAGGGCGGCGGTGGCGATGGCAACGCCAGCGTCTCCCCATATGCGCACGGCGATAATGGTTGCAATCGCAGAAGCGAGAATGTTTACAAAGTTGTTCCCAATTAAAATGACGCCAATCAGTCTGTCTGGTCGTTCTAGGAGAGAGCTTACTTTTATGGCTGATTTGTTCTTGTTTTTGACTAGGTGTTTGAGTCGATATTTATTAATCGATAACATACCCGTTTCGGAACTCGAAAAAAAAGCAGAAAGTAAGATAAGACAAGCAAGTATTCCACTAAGAACACTGATAGGTACTTCGTTCAAAAAAGGATCGCCTCAACGGTTAATATGGTCTGATTATTGGTTCTTACGTTGTGAGTGTCAAACATACTTTATGACATCGTTGATCCGTGTCGTAAAATTTGCAATACAATTCGGCTGCCAAAGTAGCCTAACATCAACAAAAAGAAACCGCTAACGGTCAATTTTACGGCTAATTGTCCGCGCCAGCCGGCGAAATGTCGTCCTATTAGTAGTCCGGAAAATACGCACCATGATGCCATAGTAAAGAAGGTTTTATGCACCAGGTGTTGAGCAAACATGTCCTCGATGAAGTAAAATCCAGTAGCAATCGTTAAGGTCAGTAGAATGAAGGCCGCCCAAATAAACTCAAACATGACTTGCTCTAATGTTTGCAGTGGCGGCACTCTTAATAATTGTTTTAATTTGTGGTGTTTTAATTGGTATTCTTGCATTGCCAGTAGAATGCCAACGCCGCAGGCCGCCGTAAATAAGCTGTAAGCGACGGAAGCAATAAGAATGTGAGCGCTTGTTCCCCAAGAGTTGCTGCGCAGTTGTGTAAGGTCCCAAGGGTTAATTGCATTGAGCGCAATAACAATGGCCCCTAAAGAAAAGGCGGTGCCCAGCAACAAAGATAGGTCTTTGCTGCGGTTACTTAGCCACAGAAGACTGTTGCCAATAAGTGCAATTAACAGGCCTATGGTGAGAAAGGTAAATCCATCGTGGCTTAATAGTAGCTGTATTAATGAGGCTGTGTGAACAATGATAGCAATGACACCGATATAATGAGTCGTTGCGTTCTTGGGGCGTAAAAAATACGCTGCGCCGGCCATTAAACACGCAATGCAAGCAAGCCATAACAATAATTGAGTCATGAAACTAAAGGTTCCGCAGGGTAAAGGTATAGGGTGGTAATCATTTATCCGTTATAATAGAGGCAATTTCACCTTGGATAAACTGAAACCGTAGGTTTTTTCCATTAAGAGCTAAAATTTGAGGGCTATATGTTCGACAATTTATCGAATCGTTTAACTTCTTCGCTTGATCGTATTCGAGGGCGAGCGAAACTTACTGAAGATAATATACAGGAAGTACTGCGCGATGTACGCATGGCGCTGCTTGAGGCCGATGTTGCTTTGCCCGTGGTCAGAGATTTCATTGCTGCGGTTAAAGAACGTGCCATTGGTACTGAGGTATCAAAAAGCTTAAGTCCTGGTCAAGTTTTCCTGAAGATCGTTAAGCAGGAACTTGAAAATGTGATGGGCCAAGCCAACGATGGACTGAACCTTCGTGTTGCTCGTCCGGCGATCATCTTGCTGGCTGGTTTGCAAGGAGCCGGTAAAACCACCTCGGCGGCAAAACTGGCTAAATACCTAAAAGAGCGTGAGAAAAAATCGGTATCGGTTGTGAGTGCCGACGTTTATCGTCCTGCGGCCATTAAGCAGCTTGAGACCCTTGCAGGCGAAGTTGGTGTGGATTTCATTCCGAGTGATTTGTCGCAGAAGCCAATCGATATTGTCAACAATGCCATCGATTATGCGAAAAAAGCCCACAAAGACGTTTTGATTATCGATACTGCAGGTCGCCTCGCTATCGATGACGACATGATGGCTGAAATAAAAGCCTTGCATGCGGCGGTGAATCCAATCGAGACCTTGTTTGTGGTAGACGCCATGACCGGGCAAGATGCAGCAAACACCGCAAAAGCGTTTGGTGATGTGTTGCCTTTGACCGGTGTTATCTTAACGAAAACAGACGGTGATGCCCGTGGCGGTGCGGCTTTGTCGGTTCGTCATATCACCGGTAAGCCAATTAAATTCTTGGGCGTGGGTGAGAAGACCGATGCTTTAGAGCCTTTCCATCCAGATCGTTTGGCGTCGCGCATACTTGGTATGGGTGACATGTTGTCCTTAATTGAGCAAGCCGAACAGCAGATTGATAAAGATAAAGCAGAAAAGCTGGCTGGAAAACTGAAGAAAGGCAAAGGCTTTGATCTAGAGGATTTTAAAGAGCAGCTGCAGCAAATGAAAAACATGGGCGGAATGAGTTCCATGTTAGACAAGCTTCCTGGTATGGGGCAACTGGGCAATATTCAAGACAAAGTAAATGACAAGATGTTTGTTCAAATGGAAGCCTTGATTAATTCTATGACAAGGGCAGAGCGTCGTAATCCCGATGTGATTAATGGATCACGCAAAAAACGTATTTCAGCGGGGGCAGGCTTGCAGATTCAAGATTTGAATCGATTGCTCAAACAGCACAAGCAAATGCAGAAAATGATGAAGAAGATGACCGCCAAAGGTGGCATGCAGAAAATGATGCGTGGGCTGGGTGGAATGATGCCTGGTGGTTTTCCAGGAGGTCGTTAGCCTCATAATTTGAATTAGTATTTCTTTGTTTTTATTGGAGGATTGAAAAAACTTCTAATAAAAGTGAAAGGGCGAGTGATTCGTCCTTTTGTTTTTCTAGTTTATCGACTAGAATATGCCGCCTTCTTGTAGTATGAGTCAAAAATTCGACTCGGCAAGGGGTGTTTCGTTAAGCAATAAGGAACCAATCATATGGTAACTATTCGTCTTTCTCGTGGTGGCTCTAAAAAGCGCCCATTCTATCATTTGAACGTGGCTGATAGCCGTCGTGCACGTGATGGTCGTTATATCGAGCGTTTGGGTTTCTTTAACCCGGTTGCTCGTGGTCAAGAAGAGCGTTTACGTGTGGATTTAGAGCGCGTAAATCATTGGGTTAGCCAAGGCGCTCAACTTTCTGACCGTGCTGCGCAGCTTATAAAAGATGCTAGCAAAAGCGCTTAACACTGAGGTAATGCTATGTCTACATTAAAACAAGCGGCTGCTCCTGAGCAAGCTCTTGTCGTTGGACGCATTACATCCGTGTTCGGTGTTAAAGGGTGGGTAAAGTTATATTCCCATACCGACCCAATGCAAGGAATCTTTGATTACAAGCATTGGTGGTTGAAAACCCCTAGTGGGTGGAAAGCCATTGAGTTAAGCCAAGGTCGTCTGCAAGGGCGTGGTTTGGTCGCGTCAGTTAAGGGTTATAGCGACAGGGATCAAGTAAAAGATATCTGCGGTATGGACGTTTATATTGATGCAGCAGAATTGCCAGAACTGGATGAAGGTGATTATTACTGGAGTCAACTGGAAGGTCTGAGGGTTATTACCAAAGAGGGTATCCTTTTGGGGGCGGTTTCTCAACTGATGGAAACCGGTGCGAATGATGTAGTTGTTGTCCGTGCGTGTGAAGGTAGCTTTGATCGTGAAGAACGATTGATTCCCTATGCTCCAGGTACTTACGTTTTAAACATTGATTTAGAGCGTCAGGAAATGGTCGTTGACTGGGATCCAGAATTTTAAACAGATAAGCTGAGGTCACAACGTGAAGGTTAGCGTTATATCGCTCTTTCCGGAGATGTTTCAGGCCATTACCCAATACGGTGTAACTGGCAGAGCCATCAAGTCTGGGTTGATCGAAGTGGATTTTTTTAATCCTCGCGATTTTACTCACGACAAACATAAAACAGTCGACGATCGACCTTATGGTGGTGGTCCAGGGATGCTCATGAAAGTGCAGCCTCTCAAAGATGCGATAGACAGCGCCAAATTATTGGTGCCGAACGCAAAAGTTATTTATCTGACCCCTCAAGGGCGTACGCTAACGCAAGAAGGTGTGCAGCAACTTGCTAAGCAAGCAGAATTTATTCTGGTAGCAGGTCGCTATGAAGGCGTTGATGAACGTTTGATTCAATCGCAGGTTGATGAAGAATGGTCCATTGGCGACTTTGTCCTAAGCGGTGGCGAGTTGCCGGCTATGGTGCTCATGGATGCTGTATTTCGTATGGTACCAGGAGTGCTGGGAAAGCAAGCATCGGCGGATGAGGATTCATTTTCTGATGGTCTGTTGGACTGCCCGCATTATACTCGCCCCGAAATATTGAATGGTGAACCTGTGCCATCAGTGTTACTTAGTGGCAACCACGAGGAGATCAGGCGCTGGCGTTTGAAGCAAAAGCTCGTAAGAACTTTGCAGCGCCGGCCAGACCTTCTGCAAGACCTTGAGTTGGACAAGGAACAGCAGTCGTTGTTAGAAGAGTTTATTCGCGAAACTGAAGATTCAACCTCGGCAGAGTAGGAATTGCGAGATTATCAGAAAGAAGAACCTTCATGCTGATAATAAACCATATCATTAGGAGTCACATCCATGAGTAATAAAACTAAACTGATTCAGCAAATTGAAGCTGAACAGATGACAAAAGATGTCCCAGCCTTCGGTCCTGGTGACACTGTTGTCGTTCAAGTTAAAGTTAAAGAAGGTTCACGCGAGCGCCTACAAGCCTATGAAGGTATTGTTATTGCTAAGCGTAACCGTGGCCTTAACTCAGCCTTTACCGTTCGTAAAATTTCCAGCGGTATTGGTGTTGAGCGTGCTTTCCAGACGTACAGCCCTTTGGTTGAAAGCATCGAAGTTAAACGCCGCGGTGACGTGCGTCAAGCTAAGATCTACTACCTACGCGAGCGTTCTGGTAAATCTGCACGTATCAAAGAGAAATTGGCAAAACGTTAATTTTTCTTATTTAAAAAAGGCGACGCGAGTCGCCTTTTTTTGTGACATTTTTTAATGGAACTTCCCCCACCTCGTATGGCCTAATGGACACTTATATTTTGTCATTGAGGCTCTCATGAAGAACGTTCTTGGTCTGTTTTCTCGCACTACCATCTTAAATGTGTTGTTGCTTTCCTTTTCAAGCACCTTGTTTGCTGATGAATCCTCTGTTTTATCCGCGGTTCGAGCGGCCTTGCCGCAATTTGAAGTGGACCGAGCTGAATTGCACGAAGGCTCCGGCTTGTACATTGTTGACTTAAAAAATGGTCCTACGCTGCATGTCACTCAAGACGGTAAGTACTTTGTTGCAGGTGATCTATTTCGTATCAACAAAACAAATCTTGAAAATGAAACCGAAAAAGCGAAGTTGTCCAAAGTAGAAGTGTTGCCAGAATCCGATATGATCGTTTACAAAGCCAACAACGAAAAAGCGCATATTACCGTTTTTACCGATGTGGACTGTGGCTATTGTCGAATGCTTCACAAAGAAGTGCCGATACTCAACGAAGCCGGTGTAACGGTGCGCTATTTGGCTTATCCAAGAGCGGGTGTTGGATCAGACGTGTATACGAAAATGGTGAGTGTTTGGTGTTCAGATAATCCTAAAGAATGGTTGTCGAAAGCAAAATTGGGGGCGAGTGTTCCTGAAAATAAATGTGTTAATCCCGTCGCAGATCAATTTAAGTTAGGCAATGAAGTGGGGGTAAGAGGTACGCCGAGCATAGTATTAGAGAACGGGGTTTTTTTACCGGGTTATTTGCCAGCGGCTGAGCTAATAAAACGACTTGGATTGTAGTCTTATTGCAAAATATTTCACCAAACATGCTGCTTCTTCAGCCTTTTCTACGTTGGGTTTGAGCCGTACTGGCGCTATAATGAGCGAATCTATCATTCAGTAAAATGCCTAGTAAGGCGCTGAATGACTTAAATGTTAAATCATCTCTGTGGGGTATTGTTTTGAAACCGGTAAAAGTCGGAATTTGTGGACTTGGTACAGTGGGGTCCGGCAGTTTTAATATTCTTCGCGACAACGCTGAAGAGATTACACGACGCGTAGGTCGCCGTATTGCGATTGAGCAAGTGGGCGCTCGTCGTGATAATGATGCATGTGATACCACCGGTATAAATGTAACTCGTGATATTTTCGATGTGGTGAATAACCCAGAGATTGATATTGTTCTTGAGCTCATTGGTGGCACTACGGTGGCGAAAGCGTTGGTACTGACTGCTATAGAGAATGGCAAGCACGTGGTCACCGCCAATAAAGCTCTGATTGCTGAGCATGGCAATGAAATTTTTGCTAAGGCTCAAGAAAAAGGCGTGATTGTTGCGTTTGAAGCCGCGGTAGCTGGCGGTATCCCTATTATCAAACAAATCCGTGAAGGCTTGTCTGCGAATCGTATTGAATGGTTAGCTGGTATTATAAATGGCACCGGTAATTTTATTCTGACCGAAATGAGCCAAAAAGGTCGCAATTTTGAAGATGTGCTCGCGGAAGCTCAAGCATTAGGGTATGCCGAAGCTGATCCGACTTTTGATATTGAAGGCATAGATGCTGCACATAAATTGACTATTTTGGCATCGATTGCGTTTGGTATTCCGTTGCAGTTTGAGAAAACCTACACAGAAGGAATCAGCCGAATCACCGCTGAAGATGTGGCGTTTGCCGATGATCTTGGTTATGCCATTAAGCATTTAGGTATTGCGCGTCGCTCTAAAGCGGGCATTGAGCTGCGTGTGCATCCGACGTTGATTTCACATAAGCAATTATTGGCCAATGTTAACGGTGTGATGAACGCCATCATGGTGCAAGGCGATGTGGTCGGGCCAACGTTAACTTATGGTGCTGGTGCCGGTGCGTTACCCACTGGTTCATCTGTGATTGCTGACGTGATAGACGTAGCGCGCACACTAACCGCAGATCCGACCAATCGTGTGCCACATTTGGCGTTCCAAGCTGACGCATTGTCTGGCGTGGATATTTTGCCAGTGGAAGAGATTGAGTGTGGTTTTTTTCTGAACATGACGATCAAAGACCGCGCCGGTGTATTGGCGAACATCACGCAAATTTTATCGAACAACGACATCAGCATTGAGTCTTTGATTCAGCGTGAACGTGAGGGTAGCGAGTTGGTGCCTTTGGTTGTGATGACTCATGATGTGAAAGAGCGCAATATGAACGCGGCCATTGCGGCGATTGAAGCCTTGCCGGATGTGGCAGGAACGGTACAGCGCATTCGTGTTGAAAACTTGGCGTAAGAGAGACACTATTTTATGAAATACATTTCTACCCGTGGCAAAGCCCCTGTTCTGTCGTTTGGTGACGTGTTATTGGCAGGTTTAGCGAACGATGGCGGCTTATATGTGCCAGAAACCTTGCCTCAATACAGCAAAGAAGAAATCGCCTCTTGGGCAAGTTTGTCTTATCAAGAGTTGGCCTTTAAAGTGATGTGGCCTTTTGTTGAAGGCGATATTCCTGCGGATGCGTTTAAAAACATGATTGATGAGGCTTATGCCAGCTTCAATCACGAATCCATCGCGCCTATGGTTCAGGTTGGTAACAACGAATGGATACTAGAGTTATTCCGTGGTCCAACCTTGGCGTTTAAAGATTTTGCCTTACAGTTGCTTGGTCGTTTGATGGATTATGTTCTGTCTGAGCGTAAAGAAAAGCTAGTCATCCTTGGTGCCACATCAGGTGACACTGGTTCTGCGGCGATTGAAGGTTGCCGTCATTCAGAGCATTTGAATATTTTCATCTTGCATCCATACCAGCGCGTATCGGAAGTACAACGTCGTCAAATGACCACGGTTATTGATGACAATGTGTTTAACATCGCGGTAAAAGGTAACTTTGATGATTGTCAAGGCATGGTGAAATCTAGCTTTGCAGATCAGTCTTTCTTGAAAGGTGCTAAGTTAGGTGCGGTTAACTCGATTAACTGGGCCCGTATCATGGCTCAGATCGTTTACTATTTTTCTTCTGCTTTGTCGGTTGGCGCGCCACACCGTAAGGTGTCATTCTCTGTACCAACAGGTAACTTCGGCGATATTTTTGCTGGTTACTTGGCGAAGAAAATGGGACTGCCAATTGATCAGCTTGTGGTTGCGACGAACCAGAACGATATTTTGCATCGCGTGATCGCTGAAAATGACATGAGTCGCCAGTCTTTGAATGTCACCTTGTCGCCCAGTATGGACATCATGGTGTCAAGCAACTTCGAGCGTCTGTTGTTCGATGCTCATGGTCGCGATGGCGTGGTGATTGATGATTTGATGGCGCGTTTTAATAAAGGCGATGTCTCTTTGAGCGATCAAGCATGGTCTTTTGTAAAAGAAAATTTTGACAGTTACAAAGTAGACGATCAGAAAACCTGTGACGTGATTGCCGATGTGTTTGCTAAAACACAATACTTGCTTGATCCACATACGGCGATCGGGCTTGAAGCAGCTCGTCATTGTTGGAAAGATCAGACCGTGCCTATGATTACCTTGGCCACCGCGCATCCGGTAAAATTCCCAGAGGCGGTTGAAAAGGCGGGCTGTGATACTCCTGCTTTACCTGAGCACATGAAAGACCTTTTTGAGCGTGAAGAATCTTATACAGTGTTAGATAACCGCTTGGGCGATGTTCAGGCGTTTGTGGCGAAAAACATTTAGTCTTTAGCTGAATTCCCTCGCAGAAACCGTGTATAACGGCCAATCTATGATTGGCCGTTTCTTTTTATTCCAACCCCTAACGCAGCTGTTTTTTCTATGAATAGTATCTTACTCGACCCTCGTAATATTTTAGTCACTGGCCAGTTTGTGTTAAGTGTTCGCCAACAAGCTCATATTACAAAAGTGATTAAAGCGGAGCCGGGTGCGGTATTGAAGGTAGGCGTGTTGAATGGCCGTATGGGTGAAGGGGTTTATGAGCCGCCTAGAGACGACAAGCCAGGTTATATGCACTCGTTAAACCTCTTTTCTTCTGCTCCGTCGCCCTTGCCGATGGTGTTGGTTATGGCGCTGCCGCGTCCTAATATGCTCAAGCGCACTTTGCACAATATTACGGCGATGGGGGTGAAGGACGTGTATTTAATTCACTCGGCCAAAGTAGAAAAGAGTTACTGGCAAAGCCCTGTTTTGCAGATGGAATCCATTGAGCAATGTTTGTTTGAGGGGTTGGAGCAAGCCAAAGACACGGTGATGCCTAAATGGTCATTGATTCCCCGTTTTCGTCCGTTTGTTGAGGACCAATTACCAAGCATATTGGAAGGTAAAGTTGGGTTGTTAGCCCACCCTTATCAAGCGACGCGCTGTCCGGTTGATATTCAGCAGCCGTCGGTATTGGCGCTAGGTCCAGAAGGGGGGTGGAATGAATTTGAGGTAGATAAGTGGCTCGAAGCCGGTATGCAAGCGGTGCATCTTGGTGATCGTATTTTAAAAGTAGAAACCGTAGTCCCTGTGTTGTTATCGCGCTTGTACCCTATCTGATAAACGAAAAATAGAGTATCTCGGCATAACAGAACTGAGTATGATTATAAAATGATCTGATTGTTAGAGTATTCGGTTTTATGAAATTTTATCGTTTGGAGCAGGTACATGGACATAAAATCTAGCGGTGCTGCGCCCCAAACCGGGAAAGATCGCGCGTCACGGTTTTCTTGGCTTACTTGTTTTTTTGTTGGCACCTCCGTCTCGGTTTTTTCTGATGATATTCGTCGAGTCTTAATCATCAATCTTTTCACCAGTGTTGGTGTCCTGTTTGCTTTTCCTCTTGGGCTTATGTCTCTTTTTGGTGATAAGCCTCTGTTGGGTGTTGTCTTGCTGTCCATTGCTTTGTTGTATGCGGCTAATCACGCGTACTTGAGACGTACCCATAATCATGCAGTTTCAGGAAAATTTGTTATTTACCCTTTGTATATCCTAATGGTGTATTTAGTTTATTCGGGTGGGGTTAATGGAACGGGCCATGTTTGGGTATATTGTGTGCCCGCGGTGGCGTTGTTTCTGAATGGTTTTAAGCGAGGGTTGATTGAAATGTGTTTTTTCACCTTCGCTTTGGCTTTTGTGATGTTTTTTATGGACAGTCATTTCGATGAGTTTGGTTATCATGAATCCTTAAAATCGAGAATTCTTTTTTCTTTTGTGGTGGTGATCTTTCTTTCTGGTATTTACGAATACTCGACATCCCGATTTAACCTTGAACTCAAAGAGACGTCAGATAAGTTAAAAATTCTTGCTTACACTGATGCGTTAACAGGGTTGCTAAACCGACGAGGCATGTTAGAGCGATTGGCCTCAGTATCCAAACAGAAATACCACCTTTTGTTAGCCGATGTAGATTATTTCAAGCGAGTAAATGATCAGTATGGGCACGATGCGGGAGATTATGTATTAACTCAGCTTGGTCATATTATTCAAACGTCGCTGTCTGATAAAGATTTATCTTCTCGGTGGGGTGGCGAAGAGTTTTTAATCGCTGTTTTTGATTGTAATGACGCCCAAGCTTTTGAACGTGCTGAATTCATTCGTCAAAGCATAGAAGCGTATTCGTTTGACTATGCACAACAGGTATTTAAGGTCACATTGAGCGTAGGTCTGGCTCAAGTAAATCAACAAACCAGCTTGCGAGAGGCCATCACATTAGCGGATACACGTTTATATCATGCTAAAAGTACGGGGCGTAATCAAAGCAAAGCGTGTTAGTGTTGTCTTCTTATAACCTGAAGTGATCACTGTAGTACCTCGCTGTTTCTAAGAAGTACTACAGAGCGGTGATTATTCAGACTCGTTTCTTATCTTATATCTTCTATTTAATGACCAACTGTTATCAGTGACTTGGAAGCGGTTGATGTGGGCGATCACATTGTCTGACAACTTAACAACGTCCTTGCCAACCAAAGTTGAGCGTTCAGATTGCTCGTTGATTCGAACAAAGCTGTTTCTCATTTCATCATAATGAGCTGTGACTTCTAGGAAGTTATGTTGTTGACTCGTTATCGCGTTGGCAATGTGTGTTACTTTATCTGAGATCGTGTCCATTGCATCTTGCACGTAGGACAGGGATTGGGTGGCGTCTTTAACATGAGAAGAGGATTGTTCTGCATTGGTTTTGCTGTTTTCCATTCGCTTGACAACTTCAAGTGTGCCGTTTTGGATTGCGCCGACCATGCTGGCGACTTCATCCGTGGATTGGCGTGTTTTAGAGGCCAGCGAGCGGACTTCATCCGCAACAACGGCAAAGCCTCGGCCAGCTTCACCGGCACGGGCTGCCTCGATGGCTGCGTTTAATGCCAACAAATTAGTCTGTTCTGCAATGCTGTTGATAACATCGATAATGCCGGCAATGCGATCCGTGTCACCTTTCAGTTTAGACAGTGCCTCTACGGTTTGAGTAATGTCGATCGAAAGCTCTTCCATCGTGGTGGCCACTTGGTTAACCACTTGACTGCTTGAATTCACAATCGTGTTGCCTTGTTTTGATGCCTTATTGATTTGCTCAAGCTCCTGTTCCACCTTTTTAGTGGCGTCATTGGTTTCAGATAAGCAGTCGTTGACCTTGGCGGCTTGTGTTTTTTGTTGCTCGGTGGCCAGGGAGAGCTTCGAGTTCACATCGGCCATATCTTCGGAAATAGGCTTTAGCCGCACGACAGAAGAAAGAACAGAAGAAAAGGTTTTATCAATATGATTAATGAAAAGATTAATTCCTTTAGCGAGTTCTGTCAGTTCATCGTTACTGGTTGTTGGAAGTCGCTGCGTAAGGTCTCCTTCCCCTTCTGCAATGCTGCGCATCAAATTCACCATGTTGTCGATGGGGCGAACAATGATGTTAGCCAGCAACAAACCGAGCAGTGCGCCAACAATGATGGCAATGACCGAAATGATGACCAAGGTTGTATAAATAGCATTTTTTAAGTTCGCGATAGGTTCAAAAGCTTCAGCTTGGTGGCTTTCGCTGAGAATAAACCACTGTACATCTTGTATTTTAAGGGGTTTGTAAGCGGTTAGCGCAGGCGTATTTAAGTAGTTGTCCTCAATGAGGAAGCCTTCTTTTCCAGTAATTGCGTTGTTTACGGCTTGGCTTTCCACTTTGATAAGGCCAATCGTGGTGTCGCGCTTAGCAACTTCGTCGAGGGCGACGCTTGATAGGCCTAAATTTTTTGCTTGAGAAAGAAAAGCCCCTTTATCTTCTAACAGCAGACGCTCATTGCTGCGCATGATTTTGTCTTTACCGACGAGGTAGGTTTGCCCTGTTCTGCCCAGTCCATTTTTTTCCCATGTTTTATTATGTGCCATGACGCTGTCTATGCGATCAATAGGCATTTGAAAAATGAGTACGGCGATCATTTTGTTACCATCGTAAATTGGGGATGATATAAAAGACGCCGCTGCGTTATAAGACGGGCCATAAGGAGCAAAATCGGTTAAGTAAGTGGCTGACGGGGTTTTACCATTAACGGCTTTTTTGAAGGCGCTTGCGATGTCTGTGTTTTTATAGGGACCGGTCAGTAAAGAGGTGCCAAAATCCAATTCTTTAAAAACACTGTAGACAATTTGGCCTGTTTTTGCATCGGCTATAAAAACATCATAAAAGCCAAACTCTTGCTGAAACTGATGGAACATGGGGTGAAATACTTTGTGTACGTCATCGTAAGCGGTTCCATCATGACTAGAAGTGAGCGCATCTTTTTGTCCCAATGGAGAAGGGTTGTTAGCGATGTAGGTGGTTTGAATGGCTTTTGCAGTGGGGCTTAGTTGGGCCAGTAAGTCGTCAGAATGGCTTGATTGGCCCGCGTTTAAGTTTTTATAATTCTGGTCATACTGGTTTTTATAATAATGTGTGAGTTTGCTGGTCTCAATACCTGTACTGGGGTAATTACTGAAGGCCTTAGAAAAAGCGTTTGCCGCGGCGATGGTGCTGTTGTTGCTGGATAAACTAGTGGCTTGCTTTTCAATAAAAGAGAAATAGCTTTCAATCGACTGAGCGGTCAGGTCTCTTGATAAGATTAATTGTTTTTGCGTGCTTTCTAACAGGGTAGTTGTGCCTTTATCGACGGCATTTTGGCTTATAATAAGCCCTGCAATAATAGTGGGAATGACAGCAACTAAGGTGCCCATCAAAATTAATCTTGTTTTAATAGAAAATGCCATTTTTCATCCTAAATGAGTTGGTTGTTGGTAAAAGCGCTAAGCTGTCACGGTGGTTGAGTATTAGCAAAGGCAATGCCAATGTTGCCAAATACTCTGTCACCAACAGGCGCTATTGTCGTGGGCAATTGTGTAATATTGATGGCGTCGTACGTTATTATTTATTTTTTCTGTGAGTTTTTTCTTTCTTTGAGTATCAGTATGCGTATAAAGCGTCGCCCAATACAAGCCATGGATAAAGATTTGCCGACGGACATGTCTTTTAGTCTACGGCGCATTTTTCTTGCTCGGGGTGTATCGAGCCACCAAGAGCTTGATTATCGGCTGCCGCACTTATTGCGCCCAGAATCTATGTTTGATTTAACGGTGGCGGCGACCATTTTGGCTGACGCTATTGAAGCTGGGCATAAAATTCTTATTGTAGGGGATTTTGATGCGGATGGTGCCACCAGCACCAGTTTGGGTATCTTGGCATTAGAGGCCATGGGGGCAATGGCACCAGAGTATCTTGTGCCCAATCGTTTTGAATTTGGCTATGGCTTGACGCCAGAGATCGTCGAGGTAGCACAAAAAAGTGCGCCTGATGTGCTGGTGACGGTCGATAATGGTATTGCCAGCATCGACGGTGTCGCGGCGGCCAAGGCTTATGGCATGAAAGTGGTGGTCACCGACCATCATTTACCAGGTGATACGCTACCAATGGCGGACGCGATCGTGAACCCAAATCACCCCCGTTGTGGTTTTCCGAGTAAAAACTTAGCGGGTGTTGGGGTGATTTTTTATGTGATGTCGGCCTTACGAGCCGAGCTAAAAGCGCGTAACTGGTTTGTTGAGCAACACATTCCCGAGCCGAAAATGGCCGATTATTTAGATCTTGTGGCCTTGGGTACGGTGGCCGATGTGGTGGCATTAGACGCCAATAATCGCATTTTAATACAGCAAGGGTTAAAGCGCATTCAAGCGGGTTTAGCGCGTCCAGGTATTTTGGCGTTGTTGGAAGTGGGGCGTCGTGATTATACTCAGTTAAAAGCCTCTGACTTAGGTTTTGTAGTGGGTCCAAGGCTCAACGCCGCGGGGCGATTAGATGATATGTCGGTTGGGATCGAATGTTTGTTGGCGGTACATCCTCACCAAGCGCGTGAGTATGCACAGCAACTGGATCAGTTTAATCGCGAGCGTAAAGTGATTGAGTCGGACATGAAAGAGCAGGCCGAATTGGCGCTGCTCACCTTACTGGACGAAGAGCAAGAGATGCCAAACGGCATGTGTTTTTACGATGCTGACTGGCATCAAGGCGTGATCGGTATTCTTGCGTCGCGGATGAAAGAAAAATGCCACCGTCCTGTGATTGCGTTTGCCCGAGTGGGGGAAAACGAATTAAAAGGTTCGGCGCGTTCCATTCCTGGGGTGCACATTCGCGATGCACTGGATTTATTAGCCAAACGTTATCCGCTCTTATTAAGCAAGTTTGGCGGTCACGCGATGGCCGCGGGCATGTCGATCAAAGAGACTCATTACGAGGCATTTCGTTTGGCGTTTGACGCGATTATTACCGAGTGGGTAACGCCGGAGCAGCTCGAGGCGACCTTGTTCACTGATGGTCCATTGGCACCGGAAGATTTTAGTTTGAGCTTCGCTGAGCAGGTGCGTTTGTCTGGACCGTGGGGGCAGCTGTTCCCTGAGCCTTGTTTTGATGGTGTGTTTGATATTTTGCAACAGCGGATAGTGGGGGAAAAGCACCTCAAGCTCATGGTGCGTGAACCGAGTAGTGGCTTGCTGTTAGACGCGATCTGTTTTTTTGTCGATGTAAATAAATGGCCGAATCACAATGCCAGTCAAGCACGTTTGGTGTATAAATTGGATGTGAATGAGTTTCGCGGTCAGCGTAATTTGCAGCTGATGGTCGACTATTTAGATGCGGTTTGATCCGTTTTACTTAGACACCGTTGGCGTTTTTGCTGGTGATATTGACGATTATCCCGTGCTGTCGTACGTATCTCAGTAAAACTTGAGGTATAATGCGCCTCCCTCTTTACAGCACTCTCTTTTTATTGGAGCTCATTCATGACTGCATTGGTTCTCGATGGCAAACTTTGCGCCAAAGACACAGACATTCGCTTAGAAGTCCAAGTTGCCGAGCTAAAAAAACGTACCGGCCACACGCCTATTTTAGCGACTATTTTAGTCGGTGCTGACCCTGCTTCTGCCACTTACGTAAAAATGAAAGGCAATGCTTGTCGTCGTGTCGGTATGGATTCTCTGGCGATTGAATTGTCAGAAACCACAACGACAGACCAACTATTGGCTAAAATTCATGAATTGAACGCTAACCCTGATGTACACGGAATCTTATTGCAACATCCTGTGCCAGCGCACATTGATGAACGCTTGTGTTTCGACGCCATTGCCGCTCATAAAGATGTAGACGGCGTGACTTGTCATGGCTTTGGGCGTATGGCCATGCAAGAGCCAGCCTATGGCGCAGCGACACCTGCGGGCATTATGCGCTTGCTTGACGCTTATGACGTGGCCCTTGAAGGCAAGCATGTGGTGGTGGTGGGGCGCAGCCCTATCTTGGGTAAACCGATGGCGATGATGATGCTGAATGCCAATGCGACCGTGACAATTTGCCACTCTCGTACTCAAAATTTGTCCACATTTGTGAAGCAGGCTGACGTAATTGTTGGCGCGGTTGGTAAACCCGAGTTCATTAAAGCGGAATGGATCAAAGACGGAGCCGTTGTGGTCGATGCGGGCTACCACCCTGGTGGTGTTGGCGATATTGAGCTAACGCCCTTAGTCGATCGTGTCGCTGCGTATACTCCTGTGCCAGGTGGCGTGGGCCCGATGACCATTAATACTTTGATTCTACAAACCGTTGAGTCCGGCTTAAAACAGCTTGGCTAATTGAGCGGCTGCGCCAATGACAGCGTTTTAGTCAATGGTGTGAAACGCTCTTGTTTGAGTGCAACCTTTTAATTGACTTGAGAAAAACAGGTAGACATTTTATGTCCACAGAAATGCTAAAAGATGCGTTGGACTTTGACCTCCTTGCGGATGTCTTTGTGACCGAATCTATTGTAGCGTCTCCTTCAGAGTTACATGGCCAATTATGCGGTTATTTAGCGTCTGGCGTGACCTTATTATTGGAAGACTGGCTCACTATGGTGGCAGAGTTTTGCGATATTGAAGAGTGGAAAGATGACGCCAGCCGTTCGGCGATGGTGGCGCTTTACACGTCGACGTTAACCTTATTGCAAAATGGCGAGTTTGCTTTAGTGCCCAGTATTTGTGATGAAGATGCCGCCTTATCGGAACGTGGTACAACTCTGTCCCAGTGGGCGCATGGTTTTTTAGCGGGTTATGGTTTGTCAGGGCAGAAAAACGCCTTATCAGATGAAACTAAGCAAATTTTGCGTGATGTCGCGAACATTTCGGCGATGCAAGCAGACATGCAAGCATTGGAAGACAGTAACGACAACGAAGCCGACCTCACTGAGTTAGTGGAATATGTGCGTTTATCGGCGATGATGATGTACACAGAATACCATGAGATAAACCCTGATGTGGATCACACACAAAAAACAACTTTTCACTGAGTAGTTCGACGAGGTTTTTATGAACATCAGCACGCAAACGTATCAGGCACGCCGCACACGCCTAATGGCATCGTTACCAGACAACAGCGTGGTGGTGGTTCGTACAGGGGAATTGGCCTCGCGCAATAGCGATTGCGATTATGAGTTCCGTGCCCACAGCAGTTTCTTTTATTTGACGGGGTTCCCAGAACCCAGTGCGTACGCTTTGATCCATGGTGAGGGCGATCTCACCTTGATCACTTTGCCAAAAGACGCTGAAAAAGAACAGTGGGATGGTTTTCGTTTTGGTACCGAAGGCGCCATGATGACCTTTGGTGCCTATGATGCCGCACCGCTAGAGCAGCTTGATGTCTTAGCGTTAGCGGCGTTAGACGGCGCGGATCACGTGGTTTACTTATTTAATGACCGCCTATTGCGTGAGCAGATAGCGGCGTGGTGCGATGCCATTGCCACCCGTGCACGTCTTGGCGCGGTAGCTCCCACGCGCTTTATGGACTTATCACCCAGCATAGCGGAAATGCGTTTACGCAAAGACGCGGAAGAAATTGCCATCATGGAGGCCGCGGCACAAATCAGTGTTCAGGCTCACAAGCACGCTATGCGTGCTGTACGGCCTGGCATGAAGGAGTACCAGTTAGAAGCTGAGTTAAATTACGTATTTATGAAGTCTGGTGCCCGACAGCCTGCGTATAACAATATTGTCGCATCGGGCCGCAATGCTTGCGTGCTGCACTACATTAAAAATGACGACACCATTAACGACGGCGATTTGGTTCTTATTGATGCCGGTGCCGAATTGGGTTGTTATGCGGCGGATATTACCCGCACTTTTCCGGCAAATGGCAAGTTTAGCGAACCGCAAGCGGCTTTGTACCAAGTCGTCCTCGATGCCTATTATGCGGGCATGGAAGCACTGACAATCGGCTCTCCTTACGAAGCGTGTCATAACGCGGCGGTGAGAGTGTTAACGCACGGTTTGGTTAAACACGGTTTATTAAATGGCGAGGTGCATACGCTGATCGAGAACAAGGCATATCGCGATTTTTACATGCACAATACTGGGCACTGGCTGGGATTGGATGTGCACGATTGTGGTGCGTATAAAATCGCCGGTGAATCGCGTTTGCTCGAAGCCGGCATGGTGTTGACCATCGAACCGGGCCTATATGTTTCGGCTGACAATCAATCGGTTGACGCAAAATGGCGCGGTATAGGCATTCGCATTGAAGATGATGTATTGATCCGTGCTGAAGGCCCTTATGTGTTGACTCACGGCTTACCAAAAGAAAGACACGAGATCGAAGCGTTTATGGCGCAATAGTCGTCAATAACCTCCGATCACTTTTCACGGTGGAGAAATGACAGTGGCGAAATCATACGATCTAATAATTGTAGGCGCGGGGATGGTTGGGGCTTTGTCGGCGATTTTGTTGGCGAATGCATCGTTGCGCGTGGCACTGATTGATAAGCATGATGGCGAGTATGAGCTGTCCCCGCCGCCAGCTTACGATGCGAGAGTGAGCGCAATTTCTAGCCAGTCTAAACGCTTATTGGAAGAAGCAAACGTATGGCAGAACATGCCGCAAGGCCGAGTGGCAACCTATGACAATATTGTGGCTTGGGATGGCCTTGGCGCAGGCTATATTGACTTCAATGCAGGCTCAGTTTCTATGGCTGAGCTGGGTAACTTGGTTGAAAATGCTGTACTTAGTCAACAAATGATGGCTCAAATACAGCGAATGAACAACATTGATTTGTATTTCAATAATGGCCTATCGTCTTATCAAATCAGTGATACTGGAGTACAAGCTGATCTATTGTCAGGTGATCGAATTGATGCCCAGGTAATCATTGCTGCAGACGGTGCGGTGTCTGCATTGCGCACAGATAATGGCTTTGAGACCGTCGAGTGGGACTACGGTCACACCGCGATTGCGGCCACGATTGAAATTGATCAACCTCACGAAAATACCGCATGGCAGAGTTTTGGTGAAGAAGGTGTATTGGCATTTCTGCCATTGCCTGATGTGGGAGAACGTCATTTTGTTTCGATTGTTTGGTGTGTTCCCCCCGACGACGCTGACCATTTAAAAGCCTTACCGGACGAGGACTTTTGTCGGCGTTTACACTACGCAATAAATAAACGGTTTACTGTAGTAGGCATCACTCGAGCAAGGCAAACCATTCCATTACGCCAACGTCATGCCAAACAGTACGTCAAGTCTGGTATTGCCCTGATTGGCGATGCCGCTCATACGATTCATCCACTAGCAGGGCAAGGTGCGAATTTAGGTTTCGGGGATGTCATGGCGCTGGTAGAGGTGCTGAGTAAAGCGCATCGACGAGGCGAAGCTTTGGGGGCCATTAAGGTGTTACGCCGTTATCAGCGTGCGCGTATGCTGGATAATATGGCGATGGCCGCCGGGATGGAGGCTTTCAAGCGGTTGTTCTCGACTCAACAGCCTTTGTGGGTTCAGCTTAGAAATACCGGTATGAAACACTTCGATAAAAACCAAGCGTTAAAGAAAAAATTGATCGCTCGGGCCGCCGGTTTATCGTCTTTTTCGTAAAGTATTACAATTTTTCTTATTGTTCAGGGGTAATGCCCTTGCAAGCGCCCTTATATTTTGTAGTAAAATGAAAGAAATTGTAATTTTTTGTACTCGATGAGTGTGTGACTCACCTGATTAAAAGGCGACATGGTATGCAGATTCAGGATCTTCTCAAGCAAACAGACAAGCTCCCGAACGTTCCTGATGTCGTGCGTGAATTAATTCAGCTGCTCAATAATTCTAAGGCGAATTATTCTGATATTGCAGCCAGCGTTTCTCACGATCAAACGATCTCATTAAAAGTACTGCGAGTGGTAAATTCTGCGTATTTCGGTTTGTCGCGAAAAATATCCTCGATTGATGAAGCGACGGTATTGCTGGGAATGGATAAGTTAAAAACGCTGGTTATTGCGTCCGGTTTTTCCAGCTCTGTCAGTCAGGTTGATGGCATAAAATTACCCGAATTTTGGGCCGAATCGTTTCGTGTTGCCGAGCTGGCGCAATGGTTTGCAAAGCGAACAGAGAGGGTTGATGCTGACGAAGCGTTCACAGTGGGTATTGTCCATAATATCGGTCGATTATTGCTGCACTTAACTGAGCCTGATATTGCGCAGGATATTTATGCTTTGGTAGCCAACAGAAAAGCGAGCCGATTAAAAGCGGAACACGATCTGCTGGGCTTCACAACGCAAGACGCCGGCAAAGCATTAATGGATCTTTGGAAGTTTCCCTCAGGATTGGGTGACGCTGTGCAGCAGCACAAAAGACCTTTTGCCGAAGGGGATCCGATACCGTTGGCTTGTGTCTTAAACTTGGCTTGTTATATCAGTGCTTGCATACGTACAGACCGAGACCTTGACCTGGTTCGTGATGGGTTTCCCAGTGCGGTGGCTAAGGCGGCGGGGTTGTCCGCCGGCGTCATTTATGAGCTAGACGATGCGCTTATGATAGGTGAAGGCTTGAACCATTTATTAGGCTGACAACAAGGTCAACACCTGAGTGAATAAATGATAATCGCTAGTGTTTAGGATCTTGTTGTGATAATTTCTCAGCAAATTTTTTAATGCCTTTTTTGCCTCTGATTTGCTCAGCTGATCCGGTGGCTAGGCGACTGCATAGGAATTGACGCAAGGTGAACATGTCAGTGAATTATCGCAACAAAGCTATCCATAACAATTCTTCTCTCCTAAACATCGTGGGGTATGCCGCATTAACAAGTTGCCTATTGTTGTCGACAGGCGTTCAGGCAAAAGGGGAGGTTAATATTTATTCGGCGCGTAAAGAATCGCTGATTAAGCCGGCTTTAGATTCCTTCGCGCAACAAAATGACGTGACGGTCAACTTAATCACAGGCTCTGCCGATGCCTTGTTAAGTCGTTTAAAGGCAGAAGGTGATGCCAGCCCCGCCGACGTGTTTGTCACGGTCGATGCTGGGCGTTTGTATCGTGCTAAAGCGGCAGGTGTGCTTAAACCCATTTCCAGCGACGCACTCACGGCTAATATCCCCTCTCATTTACGTGACAGTGAAGGCTACTGGTTTGGCTTGTCGCAGCGTGCCCGTGTTATTTTTTATAACCCTGAGACCGTCTCTTCGAACGAACTTTCCCGCTATGAAAACCTAGCCGACCCTTATTGGAAGGGCCGTATTTGTGTGCGATCTTCTGCCAATATTTATAATCAATCTTTGGTCGCCTCGATGCTAGAAGCCGACGGGGAGAGTCAAGTGCGCGCGTGGCTAAAAGGCTTGATGGCTAACTTAGCGCGCCCACCTTTTGGTGGCGATATCGATTTATTAAAAGCAGTTAGTGCTGGTGTGTGTGATCTTACCCTCGCGAATACCTACTACTATGGTCGCCTTGGTCAAAGTGATGACGCGGCCGAGCGGGAGGTTTACAACAGGGTGGCATTATTTTGGCCCAACCAAGGAGAGGGCGAGCGTGGTGCCCATGTCAATGTGAGTGGTGCTGGGGTGACCGCGGCAGCCACTAATGTTGATAATGCCGTTTTGCTGCTGGAATTTCTCACCAACCACGCTTCCCAAGCATGGTACGCCCATGTGAACAACGAATACCCCGTAGTAGAGGGCGTCAGTCCGCCAGAAGCTTTGGCGGTATTTGGGGCGTTTAGCGCCGATACGATTGCTCTGGACTTGCTGGGTGAAAACAACCGTAAGGCGGTGGAAATGATGGACGCTGCGGGTTGGAAGTAATGATATTTACGGTACGTTTTTTTTCGGTCATAGGTTTTGATGTCAATGGGTGAGCGGTTTTCTTTAAGGAGGGTAGGTGTACCCAAGTGGAATTGGCTCAAAAGCGCCGCTGTTTTTATCGCGGTCGTTTTGGCGTTGCCTATTTTAGTGGTGTTGGTCAACGTGCTAATGGGGGATGGTGAAGTATGGCGGCACCTTTATGACACCGTGTTGGCCGAGTATGTGTCGAACTCGTTAATATTGATGTTCGGTGTGGGCGCCGGTGTGCTCTTGATTGGTGTGCCTTGTGCTTGGCTCACCAGTATGTGTGAATTTCGTGGCCGGGCGTTTTTGTCCTGGGCATTGTTGTTGCCTATGGCGATGCCTGCGTACATCATCGCTTATACCTATACGGGCGTTTTGGACTTTGCCGGTCCTGTGCAAACGATTATCCGTGATATGACTGGATGGCGTTATGGCGAGTACTGGTTCTTTGACATTCGCTCTTTAGGCGGCGCCATCACTATGCTTACCTTGGTGTTGTATCCTTATGTGTATTTAATGAGCCGTGCGGCGTTTTTGGAACAATCAGCCAATACCTTAGAAGTCAGTCGTACATTAGGTTATTCCGGCAAAACTGCGTTTTTTAAACTGGCCCTGCCATTGGCTCGACCGGCCATTGCAACAGGATTGACCTTGGCGTTGATGGAGACATTAGCCGATTATGGTACGGTGCAATATTTCAGTGTGAGTACCTTTACAACGGGCATTTTGCGCACGTTTTATGGTTTTGGTGACGTGGCAGCTGCCTCGCAATTGGCCGGCATATTGTTGCTCTTCGTGGCTATGTTGATTTTGCTTGAGCGCTATTCTCGTCATAAGATTCGTTATCATGCATCTGGTTTGAAAAAAGCCAGTCATCGTAGGATACCATTAACGAGTGGCCAATCCTGGCTGGCATTGATGTTTTGTGTATTCCCTATTTGGGTGGGTTTTATCATTCCGGTGAGCGTATTGGCGTACTGGGCTATTTTTAAGGCAGAAATGCCTGGTTCGAACTTTGTGCAGTTGGCGTGGAATTCACTGTATCTGGCGGCGATGGCGTCATTGATTGTGGTCGGTTTGGCGCTGGTGTTAAGTTACGCCATTCGACTTAATAGCAGCCGCAACGTGAAAGCGTCGGTTGGCATTGCGGGAATGGGGTATGCGCTCCCTGGTACCATTATTGCGATCGGTACCATTGTGCCGCTGGCGTGGTTGGACCATAAAATCATTGATTTGGTGAAACACTACAGCGGCGAAAGCATCGGGTTAATCTTCTCTGGTACTTTATTCGCCTTGTTATTTGCCTATACGGTGCGTTTTATGGCGGTGTCTTTAGGTGCGGTGCAAAATGGGTTGGGAAAAATTAAGCCTAGTATGGACATGGCGGGACGTTCGTTGGGTATGTCGCCATTTAGAGTGCTTACCCGTATCCATATTCCCTTGTTGAAAGGCTCGGTGTTGACGGCCATGTTGATTGTGTTTGTCGATGTGTTAAAAGAGCTGCCGGCCACCTTGGTATTGCGTCCATTCAATTTTAATACTTTGGCGGTTCGAGCCTATGAGTTGGCGTCAGATGAGCGATTAATTGACGCCGCGCCAGCGTCATTGATGATAGTGTTGGTGGGGTTAGCGCCAGTGGTGTTATTGAGTCGCTCTATTTCTTCACGCACTGGCCATTCTAAATAGGACTGTACATGACTTTTTTGTTTTCAAAGCAAACGCAATCGGCTGGTAAGTCGTCGTCTTGGCAACAGCATTATTTAAAAAACATGACATTGACTGATGTGTCTATCGGCTACGATGGCCATGTTGTGGTTAAGAACGCGTCGTTTCAATTAAAAGAAGGGCAAATTGGGTGTTTGCTGGGGCCGAGTGGGTGTGGAAAATCGACTTTGTTACGAGCGATTGCGGGATTTGAATCTTTGATGTCGGGTGAAATACGTGTTGATGATGACCTAATAGCAAGCCCAACTGCCAGCGTGAATCCAGAAGATCGTCATATCGGCATGGTGTTTCAAGACATTGCCTTGTTTCCACATTTGACCATTGCTCAGAACATCGGCTTTGGCCTCACACACTGGCCAAAGAGTGAAGCGCAAGCCCGCATTACTTACTTACTGAACTTGGTTGGGTTGTCAGGCTTTGATGCGCGTTATCCGCATTCCCTTTCTGGTGGTCAGCAGCAGCGTGTGGCGTTAGCACGAGCGATGGCGCCTAAACCCAAACTGTTGCTGATGGACGAGCCGTTTTCTGGCCTAGATGCTAAGCTGAGAGAAGAATTAGTGCCCGACATTCGTGACATTTTAAAACGTGAAAAAATGTCAGCGCTGCTGGTGACCCATGACCAAATGGAGGCTTTTGCCATGGCCGATCAAGTCTCGGTGATGAACGCAGGAGAGATCCATCAGACCGGGTCACCTTATCAAATTTATCATCGACCTGCGACGCGTTTTGTGGCGAGCTTTATTGGTCATGGTGATTTTTTGTCGGCGACTGTGTGTGGTCCAAACTGTGTTCATTCTGACTTAGGGACAATTCGGGGGGATTTAGACCACGGTTTTGAAGGTAATCTGCAGGTGGATTTATTAGTACGGCCTGATGATATTTTACACGATGACGACAGTGAGTTTACCGGTATTATAGAGAGTAAGTTTTTTCGCGGTTCACACTTTTTATACCGTGTTAGGTTGTCTTCAAACAAAGTAGTGTTCTGTTTTGCGTCATCTCATCACAATCATGCTGTAGGGCAAGAAATTGGTCTAAGTGTTCACCTAGACCATTTAGTGATGTTTTCGCGCGAATGATATAGGCGTTTAAAGCACGCCCAAACCTTGTTCATGACACACTTCTATTAGGCCATCAAGATCGTATTCACTCAGTTCTAAATGGTCCATAATACAGTGGCTGATTTTTTGCCACTCATGGTCTTCTGTTGCATTTCCAATATGTCGGTAGGTGGAGGCTATGTGCTCAGCCAGTTTTAATATGGCCGCGAGTGTCAAAGGGATCGTGTCGCCTGGTACTCGGTGAGTGAACATGTAGTCAATGCGATGATGCCGGGCGATCACATCGCAACAGCTTTTGGGTAGCCCCCAAGAGATCGCTAAAAAGTAGCCGACGACAGAGTGATTGGTTTTGAAAATCTGATTTTCCATGTCGGTTAGGCAAAAATCTGGGTTGTTATACCCTTGGTTTAAGATCTCTTGGTAACCATTAAATCGTTTCATCATGAGTGGAATGCCCGCATTATGAAACAGGCCAAGGGCGTAGCATTCGTCGCGGTATTTGACATTCAGCTGAACGGCAAGACTCGAGCAGATAGCAGCAATATCCGTTGCGGTATCCCAAAAGCTGTGCAGAGATTGAATTGTGTCATCAGACAATTCACTTTTAACCGCGAGCCCATTCACTATGTTGGTGACGCTGGCAGGGCCCAGTAAGACAACCGCTTGTTGGATCGAGGTGATTTTTTTAGGCAGATTAAAAAAGGCCGAATTAACCAACTTTAATACCGCGGCAGATAAGCTGACATCGTGTGAAATAATATCCGATATTCGAGCCATGTCCGGATCTGGCATGGCTTGTTCCATATGCAGATCCACTAATATCTGTGGTTGAGGGGGAATGCTAATGCCTTGTAATATTCGCTTTAGCTGATTCTCGTTCAATGTTGATGACATAAAGGGCACACTTCATTAGTGACAAGTAATTTTGCTAGGGTGTAATTCGTAGCAATTGAACCTAGAGTCACTATAATAACGTTTTTTAAATATACTGGGTGAAAATTTTGAGTGTGATTCGACTAAAAGGCCAAGCTGATCGCCGATTAAGGGCTGGACATCAATGGATTTACAGTAATGAAGTAGATACCTCAGCAACGCCATTAAAACAATTTACGCCAGGCGATCAGGTGGTGGTCGAAACCGCACAAGGAAAATCACTGGGTATCGCGACGATAAACCCTAATACCTTGATTTGCGGTCGTTTGATCAGTCGTAGTACCGATACCTTGTTGAACAAGTCGACTTTGGTGCATCGTTTGAAAATCGCTTTGTCGTTGCGTGATATGACCTACGCCGCGCCTTACTATCGTTTGGTGTTTGGTGACTCTGATGGCTTGTCTGGCCTAGTTGTCGATCGTTTTGCTGATATTTTAGTAGTACAAATTTCAACCGCTGGCATGGAGCGCGTTAAGAACGAGATCATCGAAGCCTTACAAGATGTGGTCAAACCCACCGCTATTTTGATGAAAAACGACGGTAAAATGCGTCAAATCGAAGGCTTGGATACTTATGTAGAAGAAGCCTTTGGCACAGTGCCAGAGTTGGTATTTTTACAAGAAAACGATGTGCTGTTTCAGGCGCCAGTATGGGATGGGCAAAAAACAGGTTGGTTTTATGACCATCGTGAAAACCGTAAAACCATGCAAAATTACTGCGATGGCAAGCGTGTCCTAGACGTGTTTTCTTATGTAGGTGGTTGGGGAGTGCAAGCCGCTTCGGCGGGTGCAACAGACGTGACTTTTATCGATGCGTCAGCGAGTGCCCTTGGTCATGTGGAGGCTAATCTTAAGTTAAATCAATACGAAGGTGGCTCTAATTTGATGCACGGCGATGCGTTTGAAGCCATGCAGTCGTTGATCGAAGACAAAGAGCGTTTCGATGTGGTCGTCATGGACCCACCGGCGTTTATTGCTCGTCGCAAAGACATTAAGGCGGGTGAGGGTGCGTATCATAGAGCCAACCAATTAGCGATGCGACTGGTCGCTAAGGGAGGCATTTTGGTCTCAGGATCTTGTTCAATGCACCTTGAAACCGCACGTTTACATGACATTGTTCGTAGCAATAGCCGCCAGCTAGAGCGTTTCTCGCAATTGATTTATCGTGGTACACAAGCGCCAGATCACCCGGTGCACCCAGCGATTGAAGAAACAGAATATCTAAAAGCCTTGTTTTACCGAATCCATAATAATATGGGGTTGTAAGTCATTTAGTATTTCGTATCGAATAAAAACGCCGTTAGCCATCTAACGGCGTTTATTTATTGCATGAATCTGCAGCTTGAAAATCGTTCGTTCCTATCAATCTCTAAGAGAAATATGCGGCCAGCCACGTTCTTTGGCGATTTTGCTTAATGTTTCGTCGGCATCAACAGCAATCGGGTGTTCGACCAATTCTAATAGCGGTAAATCATTGCGTGAGTCGCTGTAAAAATAACTGCCTTTCATCGAATGTCCAGTGCTTGCAAGCCAATCATTGAGCCGAGTCACCTTGCCGTCTTGAAAGCTTGGAACACCGACAATCTTGCCAGTATAAGCGCCATCGATGATTTCCGGCACAGGCGCAATGATGTGATCCATACCCAATGCCTCGCCAATGGGACCCGTCACGAATTGGTTGGTCGCCGTGATCATGAGCAAAAAATGCCCTTGATCTTTGTGATGCTTAAGGCGTGCGGTGGCCTTCTCTTGCATCATTGGCTGGATTTTTTCCTGCATAAAAGTGCGATGTAATTGAGTCAGCTCGTTTTGTGAAAACTGAGTTAATGGCGCCAAACTAAACGCCAAATATTCATGAATATCCAGTGTGCCAGCCTGGTACTGCAAGAAAAACTTGTCATTCGCTGCCTTATAAACCTGCGTATCGACTAAACCTTGTTCGACTAGAAATTGCCCCCAAGTGTAATCGCTGTCGCCGTTTAATAATGTACCGTCTAAATCAAATATTGCGAGTGTCACACGCGCTCCTTAATTCTTCTAAAGTGCGTGAATTATAGCCTTGGCGCCGACAAATAACAGTAGTCTTAATTGTGTGCTTGGGGGAATTATGGAACAATGAATTTAATTTATTCTTATATTAGAAGGGGATGACTCGTGATTGATGCGGACGGATACAGACCGAATGTGGGCATCATATTGATGAACGAGCGTGGTCAGCTACTTTGGGCCAGACGTGTCGGGCAAAATGCATGGCAGTTTCCTCAAGGTGGCATCAAGTCCGACGAGACAGCTGAAGAGGCTCTCTATCGTGAGCTCAAAGAAGAGGTCGGCTTAGACCCGCATCAGGTCGAAATAGTCGGTCGAACTCGTGGTTGGCTGCGCTATCGGCTTCCAAAGCGTATGTTAAGGCACAATAGCAAGCCCTTGTGTATCGGCCAAAAGCAAAAATGGTTTCTTTTGTCGATTCGTTGTCCAGATGCGTCTGTGTGTGTAGACGGAACCGATTGCCCAGAATTCGATGGCTGGCGCTGGGTAAGTTATTGGTACCCGCTTGGGCAAGTGGTTGCTTTTAAAAAGGATGTGTACCGACGCGCGTTAAAAGAGCTTATATCCTGCGCACATCGACGGCTGGAAAAGTGATAAACTCAGTCGATTGATGCGGGAGACTTTAGACTAATGGGAGCGCTATGCTAAGTTTGTTAAGACGTATTACTCAAGAGGTGACAGCGGCGCAGTCTCTTTCGGCCGCGTTGGATATTATTGTCCGGCGTGTTCGTAGGGCGATGCGAGCAGAGGTATGCTCTATTTATTTAGTGGATAACAACACCAAAGAATATGTCCTAATGGCCACGCGTGGTCTAAACGCCGATGTAGCCGGACTTGTGAGTCTCAAGGCCGATGAAGGTTTGGTCAGTTTGGTGGGCCGAAGAGCGGAGCCTGTCAACTTAGAAGACGCCCATATTCACCCCTCGTTCCATTACATAAAAGGCTCCGGTGAAGAACGTTACCGCTCTTTTCTTGGTGTCCCTATCATTCATCACCGTCAAGTGTTGGGTGTGTTGGTGGTTCAGCATGAAGACAAACGACGCTTCGACGAAGGCGAAGAAGCTTTTTTGATTACCTTGTCCGCTCAGTTGGCGGGTGTTATTGCTCATGCGGAAGCGACAGGGGCGATCACCGACTTGACCCCAAATGCTATACAAAGCGGTTCAGATTTTCGCTACAAAGGCGTTCCAGGCAGTTCTGGCGTAGCAATAGGTCGTGGGGTGGTGGTGTTTCCTCCCGCCGATTTAGATGTGATTCCTGATCGCCGTACCACCGACTTTGAAGAAGAAATACAAGACTTTTATCAAGCGCTTGAGGCCGTTAGGCAAGACATTCGTCGCGCGAGCAATCGTATTAGTCAGCATCTTTCAGAAGACGAAAAAGCGCTGTTTGATGTGTATCTGAAGATTTTGGATGACAATGCGATCGCAGGCGAAATTGTTCGAAAAATAAAAGAAGGGAACTGGGCGCAAGGGGCATTAAGGCAAGTTATTCAGGCACACATTCGTCAGTTTGATCGTATGGATGACCCGTATTTACGCGAGCGCGCATCGGATCTTCGTGATCTGGGTCGGCGTATTTTGTCGCATCTGCAAGAAAAAGCCCCTAACGTAGTCGAACGTTTTAGTGAGCCTTCTATTATTATTGGTGAAGAGCTGACGGCATCAATGCTGGGTGAAATCCCAATTGATAAGATCAAAGGCTTGGTGTCGGTGATGGGTTCAGGCAACTCTCATGTGGCTATTTTGGCACGTGCTATGGGTATCCCTACGGTGATGGGCGCGTTAGATTTACCCTACGCTCAGCTCGATAAAGTCGATTTAATCGTAGACGGTTATTTAGGCAAAATTTACACCTACCCGTCAGAGGCGCTGATAGAAAATTATCAGCAAATTGTTAATGAAGAGCGCTTGCTTGAAGAAGAATACGAAACGCTCAAAGACTTGCCCTGTGAAACACTAGACGGCCAACGTTTGTCTTTGTTCGTTAATACGGGGTTGTCGGCGGACATCGCGCGCTCTTTGGACCGGGGGGCCGAAGGTATTGGATTGTATCGTACCGAAGTGCCTTTTATGGTACGCGATCGTTTTCCTACCGAAGCTGAACAAGTGGCGATTTATCGTCAACAATTAGAAGGTTTTGCGCCGGCACCGGTGACCGTGAGAACATTGGACATTGGTGGCGACAAGGCTTTACCGTATTTTCCTATCAATGAAGCGAACCCTTTTTTGGGCTGGCGCGGGATTCGAGTTACCTTAGACCATCTGGAAATTTTTATGGCGCAAATTCGTGCCATGATCAAGGCCAGCGCAGATTTGCATAATTTAAAAATCATGTTACCAATGATTTCGAATGTCGCCGAAGTAGAAGAGGCTTTAGCCTTGATTCGACGTGGCTATGATGAAGTGCTAGAGGAAGGTTACCACGTCAAGATGCCCCAAGTTGGTGTGATGATAGAAATTCCGGCGGCGGTGTATCAGGTCAAAGAATTGTCTGAAATGGTGGATTTTTTATCGGTAGGTAGCAACGATTTAACCCAATACCTATTGGCGGTAGATCGGAATAATCCACGGGTTGCGGATTTATACAATTCCTTTCATCCTGCTGTGCTGCGCGCGTTATTGAGCATTGTGGATCAAGTTCGCGATGACAGCGTGGGCCTGAGCGTATGTGGAGAAATGGCGGGTGACCCTATGGGCGCTATTTTACTCATGGCGATGGGATATGATGTGTTGTCAATGAGCTCAACCAGCTTACCTAAAGTGAAAGCCGTCATTCGTAACATCTCTATGCAGCAGGCCCAAGACATGCTGGCCGAAGTTATGAAACTTGCTCATGCTGAAGCGGTCACACAAACCATGACACGACTCATGCGTGAAGCCAACATCGAGCGTTTGATTCGTCCTTCCAAAACCACCAATGTGGACTAAGCATTATGTGGATTCATCGATTTTTGAGGCTAGCAACAACAGTATGATTTCTTATCCCAATATAGACCCTATTGCGATTTCAGTAGGGCCTATTGCTGTGCATTGGTACGGCATTATGTATTTGGTTGGGTTTGCTGGCGCGTATTTTTTGGGCATGTATCGCGCTAAGCGTTCCAATGGCCTATGGACGCCAGAGATGGTTGGTGATGTCATTTTTTACGGTGCGCTTGGTGTGATATTAGGTGGCCGTATTGGTTACATTTTGTTTTATCAATTCCCCGCGTTTGTGGATAACCCGCTGATCATGGTGCGTATTTGGGAGGGCGGTATGTCTTTCCATGGTGGTTTATTGGGTGTAATTGTAGCGATGTTCTTTTTCGCTCGTCGCTATAAGCAACACTTAGTCGATGTCACCGACTTTCTCGCCCCCTTTGTTCCCATCGGTTTAGGCGCTGGGCGTTTGGGTAACTTCATTGGCGGTGAACTTTGGGGGAAACCGACAGACGTGTCTTGGGCGATGATTTTCCCTGCGGATCCATTGCAGCTTGCCCGTCATCCTTCTCAGCTGTATCAATTTGCATTGGAAGGCGTGGCGTTGTTTTGCGTGTTGTGGTTTTTCTCGCAAAAATCGAAACCACGATACGGCGTCTCGGGTTTGTTTTTACTGTGCTACGGTACGTTTAGAATTCTCGTGGAGTTTGTAAGACAGCCCGATGCGCAAATTGGTTATCTGGCTTTTGGTTGGTTA
Organism: Marinomonas sp. IMCC 4694; assembly: GCF_008122525.1. Lineage (NCBI taxonomy): Bacteria > Pseudomonadati > Pseudomonadota > Gammaproteobacteria > Oceanospirillales > Oceanospirillaceae > Marinomonas > Marinomonas sp. IMCC 4694. The sequence continues at coordinate 2,766,393 of NZ_VSRV01000001.1, read as the reverse complement.
ACACAAGGCCAACTGCTGTCTTTGCCAATGGTGATTATGGGTGCTGGACTGATGGTCGCTGGGTTCAAGATGAAGGCCTTTCCAGGGATGAGCGCTTCAAAATAGCAAGAAACATAGAGTGAAGTTTAAAACCAGCCATACGGCTGGTTTTTTTGTTTTGAGTTAGCTATACGGAAAATGGGTAGGCGATAGGGTCGTGGAACTGATAGTTATCGACTTCGAAATCGTCCATAGTGACCCAAGTTTCTATGTCTTTGAGTGATTGGATCTTGGGGTTGATTTTCAGCGTTGGCAAAGAGTATGGCTCGCGTTTCAGTTGCACATCGCGCATCGGTTCTAACTGATCTTCATAGATATGGGCGTTGACGATTTTGTGGAAGGCTTTGCCCGGTTTTTTGCCGGTAATTTGCGCGACAATCGCGAGTAATACGTACACTTGCACCATGTTGAAGTTTAAACCTAGCGGCACGTCACAGCTGCGTTGAGTGCTGTTTAAATACAGCGTGTCACCCAACAGTGAAAAGTGATGGCTGTACATACAAGGGCGAAGGCAAGCCATGTGAAATGCGCCCGGGTGATAAAACGTCAGTATTTCCCCTCGATTATCCACACCACGACTCAAGTCGTCGATGATGTGTTTTAATAAATCAATGGTCCCACTGTTGTCTGCTTTTGGGAAGTGGCGGCCAATGGCTCCGTAACACAGTCCCATGTCGTCTTCGCCTTTGCGATAAGGGTTGTTCAGCCAGACGTCGTTTTGGTTGGCGTTAGCGTCCCATGTTCTGGTGCCAAAGGCTCGAAAATCCGCGGCGTTATCGTAGCCTCGCAGATAGCCGATGATTTCTGCAATGGCGGATTTGTAAAAACTTTTGCGTGTGGTCACCAAAGGGAATTCACCTTTGCCCACGTCGTAAGTCAGGTCAGCATTGATCACGGTTAAACAGCGTTTCCCCGTGCGTTCGTTTTCTACCCATATGCCTTCATCGACGATGCGCTGGCAAAGGTCTAAATATTGCTTCATAAAAGGGCCTTGAATGTCTAGGTCGTGGGCGATTCTTAGTCAATACAATTTAAGTCGCCATGGGTATAATAAATGGAATTCATTGTATCAGAACCAAAACACGATCAATAAGGTACTTTTTATGTTGTCACTCATTGTTGCTATGTCTACAAATCGAACCATTGGTATCAATAACGCTTTGCCTTGGCATTTGCCAAATGACTTGAAATATTTCAAACAAGCGACCATGGGTAAGCCGATTGTCATGGGGCGTAAAACCTTTGAATCCATAGGTAAGCCTTTACCAGGTCGTCGCAATATTGTGATCACTCGAGATGCGAATTATCAAGCCGACGGCATTGATGTTGTAACATCTCTTGAAGCGGCTATATCACTGGGTGAAGACATTTGTCTGGTGAATGGTCATGAGGAAGTGATGGTGATTGGCGGCGCACAAATTTATCAGTTGGCGCTTGAAAGAGCAGACCGTTTGTACATTACGCACGTCGATGCCGATGTAGAAGGTGATGCGTTTTTCCCAGTGGTGGATTGGCCATCGTTCACCTTAATAGGGGAAGAAGCATGTGCTGCCGAGGGTTCGAACCCATATGACTATCGTTTTTCTGTGTATCAGCGCAGCAGCGCGGCATAAAAGCATGCCGCGCTGAATGAAGCTCCCCCTAAAAAAGGGGCAGTTGTACACATTAATTGACTGTTAGCTGTTTGCAGCTTGCTTGACCATTTTCGACCGCTTGGTTTGCGCTGAGTGCCAATTCGTCAATGGTTTCGCCGTCTTCGGGGAACGCTGCGATGCCAATACAAAAGTCGACAGGATCCGAATTGCCTTCGAGCAATAAAGTCTTTTCTTCTTCGCTTGGGTGGATGATGTGATTAAGCAAGTTTTTAGCATCACGGACGCTGGTATTTGGTAGGAGCAATAGCAGTTTGTCCGACTCGACTCGCGCCAAGACATCGGCCTCACGTATTTTTTTGTAGACATAGCGCGCCGATGTTTGAATGGCAATATTGCGCGCCTCCATCGTGAGCTTGCTTAGGCGATCATTGGTATCAAGGTTGATTTTTGCCATGGTGAGTGGCGTGTACTGTCGCTTTGCCAAGCCGAGTTGCTTCTTGAAATGCGTCAATGCAGCGCCTCTGGTGAGTAAGCCTGTCAGCTCATCGAATGTCGCTTGGTTGCGTAAGTGTTCCTCGAGTGCTTTTTGATGGCTAATGTCCACAACAAAGCCAATGATCTTTTTAATACTACCGTCTGTGCCTTTGGTGTAGCTTCTGCCCCGCTCTTTTACCCACAGATAGTGCTTGTTACCGGTGAGAATACGGTATTCTACTTCATAATAATCCTGTTTAAGCGCCACATGTTCATTCACGACGGTCGCCAGTTTTTTGACGTCATCAGGGTGAACCAGAGCATGCCACTCGACGGTTGATCGCGGTGTATTGTCTGTTGAGCAATGGAGCAAAGTAGCGATGGATTTTGAACAAGACACCAAATCCGATTCTGTCTCCCAGATCCAAAGTCCAGCTGATGATTCGGTTAGTGCAAATTTGAGTAAGGTGTTTTCAGCCGCTGAAAGGTCCATGTGGTCGGTGTTGTATACACACGCCAAAACCGTTTCGCCCAAATGTTGCATTTCTAGCTGCATTGTCAGTAGCGTGTCTCCGACTCGAATGAGGCTTTCACAGCGTTCAATACTGCCATTTTTAATGTTGTCGTTCAGTGCTTGCCAGTCTTCTGGCGAAGACGCATCCTCACACAGGGACGTCCAATCTGCCGAAGGGATGGCGTTAAAGCTCTCAAATAATGTTTTAAAATTGAGGTTGTAGGACAGCAAAGTACCTGTGCTGCTTTCTATTATAAAAGCAGGCGTTGGCATGTGTTTAAACGCAGATTCAAAAGGCGTGTTCATGGGCGCGCTCCTTCTTCATAGTAGTGGGTTATTCTGGGGTGATCCAAGTGACTTGATAGTCAGAATCATCGTCTTCTGCCAGTAACCTGCTCAGCACTGGTAAGCATTCCTTAGCTTCTTTTTCGAGCGTCCAAGGTGGGTTCACAATGATCATGCCACTTCCCGCCATGCCACGCTCTTGCTCGGTATTTCGTATGCACAATTCGACCAGCAGCACATTGCGAATTTTGGTGGCTTTAATGCTTCGAATCAGGTCATTAGCTTGTTGGCGGTTTAATACCGGATACCAAACCGCATAGGTGCCCTGAGGAAAGCGTTTATGCCCCTCTTCTAATGCTTGAACCACGTATTGGTAATCTTTTTTTACTTCGTACGGGGGGTCCATTAAAACAAAGCCGCGTTTTTGTGGTGGTGGAAGCATGGCTTTAACCGCCGCGAAACCATCGCTTTTGACCACATTGGCTTTGCGTTTATTGGGAAAAAGTGCCGCCAGCGTTGGGTAATCGTTTGGATGCAATTCGCACAGGTGTAACTTGTCTTTTTGGCGGACATAGTAGTCAACAATTTTTGGGCTGCCAGGATACATAGTGAGGGAGTCAGTTGGGTTCATCTCTCGTACAATATCGAGCAGCTCTTCTATCGGTTCGGGTAAGTTTTTTTCTGTCAGTAGCCGTGCAATACCAGATTGGAACTCTTTGTTCTTTTGTGCTTGCTCAGAATTCAGCGAATATTGACCAATGCCAGCGTGAGTATCTAAATAGAAAAAGGGCGCGTCTTTTTTTATAAAATGACGGCATATTTGACTCATGGTCAAATGTTTTAAAATATCAGCGTGGTTGCCTGCATGATAAATATGGCGATAGCTGAGCATGATGTTTCCTGTCGGTAGTAGATCAGTAATAAATAAAAAAGCCGCGCCACCATAGTGGCAGAGCGGCCTTTTTAACAAGGTAGTAAATTACTCTATGCTGCTGATATCACGAACGGCGCCTTTGTCGGCACTGGTCGCAAAGTGTGCGTACACTTTGAGTGCTGGCGATACTTTACGTGGTCGGTATTCAACGGGTTTCCAAGCGTCTGCGCCTTTTGCGTTCATGGCATCGCGGCGTACTTGTAGCTCTTCATCGCTCAATAAAACATCAATGGTCCGATTTGGGATATCGATACGAATAATATCACCATTTTCTACTAGGCCAATGGCGCCGCCAGCGCCGGCTTCTGGTGAGACATGGCCAATAGAAAGCCCTGATGTACCACCAGAGAAACGACCATCGGTCAACAGCGCACAGGCTTTGCCTAATCCTTTTGATTTGATGTAAGACGTGGGGTACAGCATTTCCTGCATGCCTGGGCCGCCTTTTGGTCCTTCGTATCGAACGATGACAACGTCGCCTGCTTTTACCTTGTCTTCCAAGATGTTTTTTACGGCTTCGTCTTGAGACTCGGTAATGTGGGCAGGACCTTCAAAGACCAAGCAAGACTCATCGACACCGGCGCTTTTTACCACACAGCCATCGACAGAAATGTTGCCATACAATACCGCTAAGCCACCTTCTAATGAAAACGCATGTTCGATCGAGCGGAAACAGCCATCTTGACGGTCACCATCCAACGATGGCCAGCGAGTCGATTGACTGAATGCGGTTTGCGTTGGAATACCTGCTGGACCTGCTTTGTAAAATTCGATCACTTCTGGCGTTGGTGAACGCATGATGTCCCATGTTTCTAGGGCTTCTTCCATGGTTTTAGAATGCACCGTATGGCATTGGTTATGCAATAGTCCAGCACGATCCAGTTCGCCTAGCAGGCCAAAAATACCGCCGGCACGATGCACATCTTCTACATGATATTTCGGAGAGTTGGGCGCTACTTTACACAGCTGAGGGACTTTGCGCGACAAGCGGTCAATGTCTTCAAGCGTGAATTCAACCCCCGCTTCTATGGCAATGGCCAATAGATGCAAAATGGTGTTGGTCGAGCCGCCCATGGCGATGTCTAACGTCATGGCATTTTCAAAGGCTTCAAAACTGGCGATGGAACGTGGTGCCCAGTTTGCTTCGTCATTTTCATAGAAGCGTTTTGTAATATCCACAATCCGACGACCGGCTTCGAGGAAAAGCTGACGGCGGTCAGAATGCGTGGCTAAAGTCGTGCCATTACCTGGCAAACTTAAGCCAAGGGCTTCGGTTAAGCAGTTCATCGAGTTAGCAGTGAACATACCAGAACAAGATCCACAGGTGGGACAAGCAGAACGTTCATATTCGGCGACTTTCTCGTCAGACGCCGTTGGATCCGCAGCAATGACCATGGCATCTACTAGGTCTAGTTTGTTTTCAGACAGCTTTGTTTTGCCGGCTTCCATTGGTCCGCCGGACACAAAAATAACTGGAATGTTCAGGCGCATAGCCGCCATTAACATACCAGGGGTAATTTTGTCACAGTTAGAAATACAGACCAAAGCGTCAGCACAATGGGCGTTGACCATGTATTCAACCGAATCGGCAATCAAATCACGTGAGGGGAGGCTGTACAGCATGCCGTCGTGACCCATTGCAATACCATCATCGACAGCGATGGTATTGAATTCTTTTGCGACGCCGCCGGCTTTTTCAATTTCACGTGCGACCAGTTGCCCCATGTCTTTTAAATGCACGTGGCCAGGTACAAATTGCGTGAAAGAATTCGCCACTGCAATGATGGGCTTTTGGAAATCTTCGTCTTTCATCCCGGTGGCGCGCCATAAAGCACGAGCTCCGGCCATATTGCGGCCTGAGGTGGTTGTTTTAGAACGGTATATTGGCATTGTTTTCCCCACAGATTGTTACTTTATATTTTTTGCAGTCTGTTTTTCATTTTGCATAATACTGCATGTTACCAAGTTTATTGCCTATGCCCAATGGCAATTTTTAGGCAATAGGGTGACACTGTGTATAATCGATGACGATACTTTGAATTTAAACGGAAACGACGATGGCTAACAATATTTTATCAGCCCATTCTGACGTTACTTTAGCGCGTCAGCCCATTATAGACAGCCGACTTTGTGTGATTGGTTATGAGCTTCTTTACCGTAAAAACACGGTTGCTGCCCATGCTGATGTGACCGACGATGTGGGAGCTACGGCTCAAGTGATCGCTGCCAGCTTGTTTGAACTTGGTATGGAAAACTTAGTTGGTACCAACAAGGCGTTTATTAATTATCCGCGCTCCTATCTTCTGAGTGTGAGTGGCATGCCGATTGATAAGGTCAATACGGTGGTCGAGGTGCAAGAGAATGCAGGGTATGATGCGATCCTATTGTCCTCATTGCGACGTTGGGAAAAAGAAGGTTGCTGTATCGCATTAGATGACTTTACCTTCGAAACCAAGTTGAAGCCTTTTGCGGAGCTGGCAACCTACATCAAATTGGATCTTTTAAAACTTGGTCAAGATGGTTTTAAGGCGCAAGTAGAAGCGCTTAAAGACGTTGATGTGAGTATTATTGCTGGAAAGGTGGAGACATGGGAGGACTACCAATTTTGCCACTTGCTTGGAGTGGCATATTTTCAAGGGTATTTTTTTGAAAAGCCTGAGCTTGTCACCAGTCGATCTTCCAAAGTAGACAGCATGACATTGCTGCAATTAATGTCTTCATTGCTCAATACCTCTACGTTGAGTGTGGATGAATTGGAACGCATCGTCAGCCAAGACGCAGGGCTGGTTCATAAGTTATTGCGTTATTTGAATTCGCCTTTGACAGGCTTGGTTGCGTCGGTTGACTCTGTTCGCTTGGCGATCACTTTAATAGGCGTAGAGCAACTTAAGTCGCTAACCAATTTGCTATTAATGTCTGAAATGGTAGGTGATAGGCATGTGTTGCTAGAGCAAATTATGGTGCGTGCAAAACACGCAGAACTTTTTGCCGAGCGTCGAGGCTACAATAATCAAGATAAATATTTCTTGGCTGGCATGTTATCGATGATCGATGTTTGCACAGGGATGAAGTTGGACGAAGTGCTCGGTGAGTTGCCTTTACCGGGTGAATTTATTCATGCCATTATACACAGATCCGGTAGAGTCGGTGACGCACTGGACTTAGTGGAATCCTATGGTAATGGCCATACAGTGAGGAACTCACAAGATTTGGACGACTTGAAAAAAACCTATGTAGAAGCGATTAAATGGGCGAATGAGTTTGTTGTTACCGTATAATTTTGCATCGGTGTTTTTTTGTAATATTTTGTCATTTTTTGTAGTCTTTTTCTGACATCCTTGTAGGTGTTTTCTGTTTGTTTTGTGCGAAAATCAAGGCTGTTGCGTTGATTTTTTATTATCTATTTGATCTATAAGTGTTTTATTTTTTATCCTGTTCTTTTTTGATTTTTCTTGTTGATTGATTAAGTTGTTGAGACGCTTATACTTGCGACTATTCAAACGATCTTCAGGACGAAGAGCACAGGTTGTGCTGTAAAAAAGCAAATGATGGCACCAAGGACTGAACCAATAGGTTTATGAGTAACGGAAAGCTCAACGGACATTCGGTCAATTATGGAAAAGACTTATGAAACAGGACTCGTTTGACAGTTTCATGAAGAAACGAACACAGATGTTTTACTTATTGGATGAGTCGTTCGAATGGAAGCGAGCAAGAAGTAGGGTAGCCATAGGCTACCCTTTTTTTTTGCGTTTTATGGCTTCGTTTTTGATCACGTAATACGAATTTTGGGGGTGACGGGGTATATGCCATAAAAAAGCGACTGAGAGTCGCTTTTAAGTAACCTGTAGACCGCTGATTTGATAGTGATTAACGCTCTAAATGCTCTAGCTTGTCTTCCACGCCATCCCACTGAGCTGCGTCTGGTAGGGCGTCTTTTTTCTCTGCAATGTTAGGCCATATCATCGACAAATCACGGTTCAACTCTACAAAGACTTCTTGGTCTTCTGGCAATTCGTCTTCAGAAAATATCGCATTGGCTGGGCATTCTGGTTCACACAAGGCGCAATCGATGCATTCATCAGGGTTGATGGCTAAGAAGTTTGGACCTTCATAAAAGCAGTCAACAGGACAGACTTCAACACAGTCAGTGTATTTGCAGCGAATGCAGTTATCAGTAACGATGAAAGCCATTCGACTTCTCCCTATAAAAGTATAAAAATGATTGCGCGCTATTTTAGAGGCATAGGCCAATTGGCGGCAAGTCACAATCAACAAAATTCTACATTTATCTGCTATTAGCTTATGCCAACGGCAGCTGAGATTTTAAACGATACAAAGCAGTGATCGCGTCTAGCGGCGTCATATTATCAATATCGAGGGCGTTAAGTGCATCCTGTAACGCGGTCTGCTCTGCTTGTGCAAACATGTCGACCTGCTGAGGTTGATACGCGTTAGAGGTTTCTTTTATTTTACGCCCTTTGGTTTCTTTACGGACTACCTTAATGGCACCCTGGTGCTCACTTTGGTCTGGTTCGATGCCTGTGATGACCTCCAATTCTTTTAGCTTTAACTTAGCGTGTCCGATGACGTCACGAGGAACACCAGCGAGTTGGGCCACTTGTAAGCCATACGATTGGCTGGCAGGTCCTTCGTGAACTTTGTGTAAAAAGACGATGTCATCCTCGTATTCGGTGGCGGTGAGGTGAACGTTCGCTGCGTTGTCTAATTGGTCTGCGAGTGTGGTCAGTTCAAAATAATGGGTGGCGAACAACACATAGCATTTTAACCGGTTTGCCAAATAATCGACGGCCGCCCATGCCAGTGACAAGCCATCGAAGGTGCTGGTGCCGCGTCCAACTTCGTCCATCAGCACTAAGCTATCTTTACTGGCGTTGTTTAATATATTAGCCGTTTCGGTCATCTCGACCATAAAGGTGGAGCGACCTCCAGCCAAATCATCCGATGAGCCCATCCGCGTGAAAATACGATCGACTACCGAGATCGATGCCGATTCCGCAGGCACAAAGCAACCCGTGTGTGCGAGCAGCGTAATCAAGGCAATTTGACGCATATACGTCGATTTACCGCCCATGTTTGGGCCGGTAATCATCAACAAAGAGCGCTTGCTATGAAGCTCAAGATCGTTGGGCACGAACGGTTCTGAAATGACCGACTCCACGACGGGGTGACGACCCCCAGTAATGTTGACACCGCCACGGTTGTGTAATTCTGGACAGCAAAAACGCAGTGACGAAGAGCGCTCAGCAAAGGTGTTTAATACATCCAGTTGCGCCAACGCTTGGCTGGTGGTTTGTAATTCACCAAGAATGACGTTGAGCTGATCGAGCAGTCTTTCGTACAGCGCTTTTTCACGGGCGAGGGATTTGGATTTTGCGCTCAAGGCTTTGTCTTCAAAAGCTTTTAGCTCTGGCGTAATAAAGCGTTCGGCGTTTTTCAGCGTTTGGCGACGTACGTATTCTACTGGCGCTTGGTCAGAATGTAAGCGGCTGATTTCAATGTAATAACCATGTACACGATTAAAACCGACTTTTAGTGAGCTGATGCCGGTGCGTTCTTTTTCACTGCGTTCCATTTCCGCTAAGAAATCCGTGGCATTGGTCGACAGAGCTAATAATTCGTCTAATTCAGCGTCGTAACCTTTGGCAAAAATACCCCCGTCACGCACCACCGACGGGGGATTTTCGACTAACGCGAGCGCCAGAGTAGCCGCTGTGTCGGGTTGAGCCAAAATGCGCTGATTGAGTTCTGCTAGGCGTGGTGCGCTTGTATTATCGAGTAAAGCGTTGATTTCTGGAACCGCTTCTAAAGCAAAACGGAGACGCAGTAGATCGCGTGGACGCGCAGAACGGAGGGCGATACGCGACAAAATACGTTCCAAATCGCCTACTTTTTTTAAAGGCGTTTCGAAGCGGTTGTAAGTCTGTGTACTTTTCAGTTCGCTGACGACTTGCTGGCGCGATTGAATTTCGTGTAAATCGCGAATGGGTGTGTGCAACCAGCGTTTTAATAAGCGGCTGCCCATTGGTGTGGCGCCGGTATCAAGCACTTCGATTAGAGTGTTACTAGTGCCACCGGTAAGGTTGACATCAATTTCTAGGTTACGACGTGTCGCCCCATCGATTAGAACCGAGTCGTCTTTGTGCTCGACCATAATGGATTGAATGTGCGGTAACGCCGATCGTTGAGTGTCTTTAGCGTATTGCAGTAATGCGCCCGCTGAAGCGATGGCAGCGGTAAGTGCTTCGCAACCAAAACCGGATAAGTCTTTGGTGTTAAATTGTTGAATCAATTGGCGATAACTGGATTCGTAGTCAAAATGCCAAGGGCCCAGTTCAGAGACGCCTTTTTCGAGTTTTAATACGCGGCGTGCGGGAAAGTCTTCAGACACCAGGATTTCTCTGGGAGACAAACGCTGTAATTCACTGGCGAGCGCCTCGTGGCCATCGACTTCAAATAAACAAAAGCGCCCGCTGGCCATGTCTAAATAGGAAAAGCCAAACACATCAAGGCCTTTACGCGTTTGATGGGCCAGTGACAGCAAGAGGTTTTCACGTTTTTCCTCTAAAAAAGCCTCGTCACTCAACGTTCCTGGGGTAACAATGCGCGCGATTTGTCGATCTACTGGGCCTTTACTGGTAGCAGGGTCACCGGTTTGCTCAGCCACTACAACGGACTCGCCCATTCGAACTAAGCGAGCGATGTAGTTTTCTGCAGCATGAAAGGGAATGCCCGCCATCGGAATGGGCAATCCACCGGAATGTCCGCGCGCGGTCAGTGTGATGTCGAGGAGTTTGGCGGCGCGTTTTGCATCGTCGTAAAACAGCTCATAGAAATCGCCCATACGATAAAATAACAATTGGTTTGGATGCTCTGACTTAAGGCCGAAATATTGGCGCATCATGGGTGTGTGATTGTCTACGGGTGTTTTACTCATCTGGAAAAGCTCGATTGTGATCTAAAAAGTAGGCGAGTATTCTACGGGATATTTTCTTAGGAATTAAGGGATAAACGTAATGATTCAAATGCAAAAAATGACACAAACCGCCGAACGCGTTGGCAAAGCATTACAGTCAAAAAAGCTGATGTTGACGACAGCGGAGTCGTGTACTGGTGGATTAATTGGCGCGGTATGCACAGAAGTGTCAGGCAGCTCGGACTGGTTTTTTGGCGGGATGATTAGCTATGCCAACGACGCAAAAATACAAGGTTTGTCGGTTAATGCGGAAACGTTGTCATCTTTCGGTGCCGTATCTGAGCAAACCGTTAAGGAAATGTGTACCGGTGCGCTGGCGTTAGGTGGCGATATTTCGGTGGCGGTGAGTGGCGTGGCTGGGCCAAATGGCGGTTCGGTGGATAAGCCCGTTGGTTGTGTGTATATCGGTTGGCAGCGTCGAGGGCGCGAAGCCCAAGCCATTCGTTTTCAATTTATGGGTGACCGACAAGCCGTAAGAGAAGCAACTGTTTTAGCCGCGTTAAATGGCGTCGAAAAGTTACTCGTACAGGCTGAAAAATAATACTGTTTTTATATACAGTATTTCTTGAGATTCGCAAAAAAAAACGCTAGAGTTAGCCTAACGAAAATGAAAAATTAAGGATTCCACTATGTCATCTGTTGCAGACAACAAGAAAAAAGCGCTGGACGCAGCGCTGTCTCAAATTGAGCGTCAATTTGGTAAAGGTGCCATCATGAAAATGGGCGAAGGCGCTAAGCTTGACATTGATACCGTATCGACTGGCTCTTTGGGCTTGGACATTGCATTAGGAGCTGGTGGTCTTCCTTATGGACGTATTTGTGAAATTTACGGGCCAGAGTCTTCTGGTAAAACCACACTGACATTGAGTGTGATTGCCGAGGCTCAAAAACAAGGTAAAACGTGTGCCTTTATTGATGCTGAGCACGCGCTTGATCCGTCTTATGCCGAAAAGCTTGGTGTAAATATTGAAGACTTGTTGATTTCTCAGCCTGATACGGGTGAACAAGCATTGGAAATCGTTGATATGCTGGTGCGTTCCAACAGCGTTGACGTGATTATTATTGACTCGGTTGCGGCCTTGGTGCCTAAATCTGAGATTGAAGGCGAAATGGGCAGTTCTTCTGTTGGGGTGCAAGCACGCTTACTCTCTCAAGCAATGCGTAAATTGACGGGCTCTATTAAAAATGCGAACTGCTTGGTGATCTTTATTAACCAAATTCGTATGAAAATCGGCGTGATGTTCGGCTCTCCAGAAACTACAACAGGTGGTAATGCACTGAAGTTTTATTCTTCTGTCCGTTTAGATATTCGCCGTATTGGTTCGGTCAAACAGGGCGATGAAGTGATTGGTAACGAAACACGCGTTAAAGTAGTTAAAAACAAAATTGCACCTCCATTTAAGCAAACAGAGTTTCAAATTATGTACGGTGCAGGTATTTACCGTATGGGCGAAATTATCGACTTAGGCGTGAAGCAAGGGTTTGTCGATAAAGCCGGTGCATGGTATGCCTACGGGGGCAGTAAAATTGGTCAAGGTAAAGCTAACGCGGCGCAATATTTGTCAGATAATCCAGACATTGCAAACGAGATAGAAGCCAAAATTCGTGAAGACTTATTACCTAAAAAGACCAAGGCAGAGCCTAAACTAGGTGCTAATGCGAAAGAAGCAAAAGACGCAGAAGCTGAGGAATCTCTTGATTTTTAGTCAATAGACCGTTCACAGAATGAAAATTAAAAGCAGGCTAAATCAATAGCCTGCTTTTTTTGTTTTCACAACATGAAGAAAAGTAGAGTTTCTGAAGATTTGAGCCACAATGTTTCTATCCTTGTGTGTTGATATAAGAATTTCTCATATTTATTAATGGGATTGGGTGGAATTAGTATGTTGAATTGGTATTGGGCGCTTATTGCATTTGCAGTATTTTCATTTGGTTTGTTTGCATTGGCTTTATGGCGCTTTGTGTTTTTGACTAGAGCGTCTGGTGTGTTGTTGAAAAAAATCGATAGCCTTGAAGGTTCTGAAGGGTTAGATGCTTTGTTGAAGCCAATGCAGAATCAATCCCTTGTCATTGAGTTGGAGTGCCAGGCAGAACGGTTGCAAGGTGAGGAATATGATGAGGTTGCATTGAATGAAACTCTTACTGTTCTTAGGTCTGAACAGATAGCGTTGTTAAAAGAAGCAAGGCAATTGGCTGCCTTAAACGCTGAATGGCGTGACCACGTAACAAGCCTTAAACAATTAGCGGCTGATTATCGGAAGACGGTACGACAATGGGAATCTCTTGTTCATCGCGGTGCTGATACAAAGCAACCGCCAGCTCACGAGCCTATTTTGTTGGAGCGACTTGAGCAAATCCGACAAGACATCAAACAAGAGGTTAACGAGTTAACGCTCAAATTACGCGACCGAACTTGAGTGATGTGTTAATCGATGCCTATTCTGCCTACGATACGGCGTATTTAATTTGCTCAAAGTCGAACCCTCGGTATTGAAGATAGCGGAACTGTTTGACTTTTTCTTTGTAGTCGGTCTCGATTTCCTCCCCAAAGCGCCTTTCTTTTAATTGCTTGGCCAATTCAAACCAATCTACATCGGCTTCTTCGATGGCATGTTTAGCGATGTCGCTGTTAATGCCTTTTTGACCCAATTCTTGCATGATGCGAATTACTCCCAGTGGTTTACTGATTCGGCTGCGGACGAAAATGTCAGCAAAGCGCTGATCGTTTAAATAGTTCATGTCTTGCAGTCGTTCGAGAGTCTTTGCGATGTCCTCTTCGGGGTAGCCCTTATTTTTTAACTTGGTGGCCAGTTCTTTGGTGCCGTGCTCTCGATAGCTTAAAAACGACAAGGCGTGGTCAAATACTGAAATAGGAGTGCCTTTCATGACTGCGTCTCTGACTAGTGTAAATGTCTGTCTATTCTAGCAGGGCGATCAGTCATTTTCTTTATATTCTAAACTCACTTTAAAAATCATTATAATTAGTTTTATCATCTAATATATTTGAGCAAATAAGGCGATAAAACTGTATATCTTGTGTGATGATAGGCGATATGACTTAGTTTTTATCTGGGGTGTTTTATGCGTGTTTGCGTTCTTGGTGCGGGTGTTGTTGGTTTAACGTCGGCGTATTATTTGGCGAAAAAGGGCTTTGATGTGACGGTAATGGACCGTCAGGATGGGGTGGCTTTGGAAACCAGTTTTGCAAACGCGGGTCAAATTTCACCTGGCTATTCTGCTCCGTGGGCCGCGCCAGGCATTCCATTTAAAGCGGTAAAATGGTTAATGCAAAAGCATGCCCCATTGAAAATTAGTGCCGATCCAGAGCTCAAAAAATTGGCATGGATGAGCAAAATGCTCGCTAACTGCACAGAAAAAGCCTACGACGTGAACAAGTCACGCATGGTCGCGTTGGCGGAATACAGCCGCGACCAATTTATTGCGATGCGTAAAGAAATCGGCATCCAATACGATGACGGTCAAGGCGGCCTGACTCAGTTGTTTCGTAAGGACGAGCAGGTTGAAGCGTCTGAAAAAGACATTAAAGTATTAAAAGCCTTGGGTGTTCCTCATCAAGTATTATCACCGGCACAAATTTTAGAGGTTGAGCCTGGCCTTGCGCCAGTAATTGATCAATTTAAAGGTGGGCTGCGTTTAACCGGTGATGAAACAGGCGATTGCTTTATCTTTTGCGAAGAACTGAAAAAGCACTGTGATGCGTTAGGTGTAAAGTTCCAGTTTGGTTTGTCCGTTGATCGTCTTGTGGTTGAAGGCGGAAAAATTCGCGCAGTGAAGACTAATCAAGAGGATTTTGAGTTTGATCATGTGTTGGTGTCCATGGGCAGCTACTCAAAAGAACTGCTTAAGACCATCGATATTGCAATTCCAGTGTACCCGGTAAAAGGTTATTCATTGACCGTGCCCATTACCAATGCCCAATACGCACCGGTATCGACGGTGATGGATGAAACTTATAAAGTGGCCGTTACGCGATTAGGCAATCGTATTCGCGCAGCGGGCACAGCCGAGTTGAATGGTTACAATCTAACTTTGCCAAAAAATCGTACCGAGACGATTACGCACGTCGTGAAGAGCTTGTTTAATCAAGGTTGTGATTTGTCGGAAGCGGATTATTGGACAGGCCTTCGTCCGATGACGCCCGATGGTACGCCTGTCGTTGGTCGCACTGGTATTGATGGCTTGTATTTAAACACAGGCCACGGAACCTTAGGTTGGACTATGAGTTGCGGCTCTGCGGCGGTCATTGCTGATATTATGTCAGGCGATCAAACAGACATTGAAACGAAAGATTTTTCTGTTCAGCGCTACCGTTAATCAGCATTATTTGAGCAATGTAATACAGTATTTAAGGGGCAACAATGGCAAGGCCACTCACGGCGACGGTAGATCTTGAGGCGATTTTGCAGAACTACCGCTATGCGAAAAAACAGCAACCCACGTGTAAGGCGCTTGCGGTCGTAAAAAGTAATGCGTACGGACATGGTGCGGTCGAAGTGTCTCGCTACCTAGATAAAGAAGCGGATGCCTTTGCCGTCGCGGCGATTGAAGAAGCAATCACGTTGCGCGAAGCAGGTATTGTGTCCCCCATTCTATTGCTAGAAGGGGTGTTTGAAGGGGATGAATGGGGCTTGTGTGAAAAACACGGTTTTTGGGCTGCCCTAGAGAATACGCAACAATTGAACGAGTTGGTTGCCAGTCAAGCCAAGATCGATAAGGTTTTTTTAAAGCTGGATTCTGGCATGCACCGTTTAGGGGTTGATAAAGAAACCGCGCCGACTTTTGTGCGAGCATTAAAAGAAACGGGTCAAGTGGGCGAAGTGGTTTTGATGACGCACTTTGCTTGCGCCGATGATGTGTCTGATTTAACCACTATTCAACAACTGGCCTATTTCGAGCAAGCGCGTCAGTCAATTGGTGACATCGATGCGAGTGTTGCGAATTCAGCGGCCATTATGAAATGGAGTGTGCCAGAAGGCGGGTGGATTCGTCCTGGCATCATGTTGTATGGCATTTCGCCCTTTGCAGAAGTCAGTGGTCGTGCTTTAGGGCTGCGTCCAGCCATGACTTTATCGACTAAAATTATTTCTACGCGTCAGCTAAAAAAAGGTGACAAAGTAGGCTATGGCTTAGGGTATATGGCGGCGGAAGATCATGTGTTGGCAACCATCGCGGTAGGTTACGGAGACGGTTATCCTCGTCACGCGCAAAATGGCACGCCATTACAAATCAACGGACAACCGGCTTGTTTAGCCGGACGGGTTTCTATGGACATGCTCACGGTTCGTATGCAAGATTATTCCGCGGTACCTGCCATGGGAGAGGATGTTGTGTTGTGGGGCGGTGATGTGCCTGTCGAAGAAGTGGCAGATCATGCCGGAACCATTGGCTATGAGTTAGTAACACGTATGACGTCACGTCCTTACTATCGTTACCTCCGTGGCGAAGCGTCACAATAATACCGATAAACCTTTCCGCTAAAGGTAAGCAAACGTCGACAAATATCACTAATTCGAACCTTTGCTTACCTTGCGCACAAAATAACCGTCAAATTACGACGGTTTCTTTTGAAAACACCCATCCTTTGCGTGTACTATTTTGTGCTTTTCGTTGCATCGAATAGGCTTGTACTGTGCTTTAGTACGGCTTTGCCTTTCACGCAATCCAATTCGTCCCGACATTAGAGATAGAGACTCATCCCATTATGAAGAGT
This sequence comes from Marinomonas sp. IMCC 4694, assembly GCF_008122525.1. NCBI lineage: Bacteria > Pseudomonadati > Pseudomonadota > Gammaproteobacteria > Oceanospirillales > Oceanospirillaceae > Marinomonas > Marinomonas sp. IMCC 4694. Next base: position 2,749,824 of record NZ_VSRV01000001.1, on the reverse strand, counting down.
TCTGAGTTACGCCAATCATTTTTATCATTTTTTGAAAGTAAACAGCATCAGATTGTGGAGTCCAGCTCCCTGATTCCTGGAAACGATCCAACCTTGCTGTTCACTAACGCCGGTATGGTGCAATTTAAAGACGTGTTTTTAGGGGAGGATATTCGCCCTTACACGCGAGCGACGACGTCGCAGCGCTGTGTGCGAGCCGGTGGTAAGCACAACGATCTAGAAAACGTCGGTTACACGGCGCGTCATCATACTTTTTTTGAAATGTTGGGCAACTTCAGTTTTGGCGATTATTTTAAAAAAGAAGCCATTGCGTATGCGTGGGAATTTTTGACCGATGTTTTAAAACTGCCAAAAGAAAAGCTTTTGGTCACCGTGTACGCAGATGACGACGAAGCGTTTGATTTTTGGCATGAGTCTATCGGTGTACCGAAAGAAAAAATCATTCGAATTGGCGACAACAAAGGCGGTCGCTATCAATCGGATAACTTTTGGGCGATGGGTGATACAGGGCCATGCGGTCCTTGTTCCGAAGTTTTCTATGATCACGGTGAGCATATTTGGGGTGGGCCTCCAGGGTCTCCTGAAGAAGATGGCGACCGTTTCATTGAAATTTGGAACGTAGTTTTCATGCAGTTCAACCGTTCTGTCGATGGCACTATGGCGCCGTTGCCTAAGCCTTCTGTTGATACTGGTATGGGGTTGGAGCGTATCGCCGCGATTTTGCAAGGCGTACACAGTAACTACGAAATCGACCTGTTTCAAAATCTGATCAAAGCCGCGGCTAAACTAGTGGGAACAAATGACCTAAGCGCTCAATCTTTGCGTGTGATCGCCGACCACATTCGTTCATGTGCGTTTATGATCGTCGATGGCATTATTCCTTCCAATGAAGGCCGTGGTTATGTGTTACGCCGTATTATTCGTCGTGCGATTCGTCACGGTAACAAGCTGGGTCAAAAAGGAGTGTTCTTCCATAAATTAGTGGACGCACTGGACGCTGAAATGGGCGAAGCTTACCCAGAATTGACCAAGTTAAAAGACCGTATTGCGTCCATCTTACTAAAAGAAGAAGAGCAGTTTGCCAAGACCCTTGATCAAGGGATGAAAATTTTAGAAGAAGCCATCGCGGGTTTGGGCGATGCGAAAGTGATTCCTGGCGAAACTGTGTTTAAGCTGTACGACACCTATGGTTTTCCTGCGGATTTAACCAACGACGTGGCGCGTGAAAACGCATTAGAAATCGACGAAGTCGGCTTTGAATCAGCGATGGACGCACAGCGTGCCCGTGCTCGTTCGGCCAGTAATTTCTCTATGGACATGTCAGGCAGCGTAAAGCTGGATACGGTCACTGAGTTTACCGGTTACGACAATCTGAGCGGTGCTTGCGAAGTCGAGATGATCCTTGTTGATGGCGCACCAGTTGATGCGATCGAAGCCGGTCAAGTGGCCGCCATCGTATTAAAAAGTACGCCATTTTACGCAGAATCGGGTGGTCAGATTGGTGATCAAGGTTGGTTGCGTGGTGCGGGCGCATTTAAAGTGTCCAATACAGCAAAACAAGGCAAAGCGCATTTGCACCTTGGTGATCTAAAAGAGGGTCGCTTGTCCGTAGGCGATCACATTACGGGCGAAGTCGATCGTTCTTTGCGCATGGCAACGACATTGAATCACTCCGCGACACATTTGATGCACGAAGCCTTGCGTCGCGTGTTGGGTGATCATGTTTCTCAAAAAGGCTCCTTGGTGAATCCAGAACGCTTGCGTTTTGATTTTTCACATTTTGAAGGTGTTACCGCGACAGAGATTGAACAGATTGAAGACATGGTAAACGAACAAATTCGTTTAAATCGCGCCGTTGAAACCGACATTATGGATGTGGAGTCAGCGAAAGCCAAAGGCGCCATGGCCTTGTTTGGTGAAAAGTACGACAGCGAAGTACGTGTTCTGACCATGGGTGCGGATTACTCCATTGAATTATGTGGTGGCACCCATGTGAATCGTACCGGTGATATTGGTTTCTTCAAAATTCTTACGGAAAGCGGCATTGCGGCTGGCGTACGTCGTATTGAAGCGGTGACGGGTAAAGTGGCGATCGATACGACTCGCCAAACAGAGTCTGTTCTAAACAATATTGCGAATCTGGTTAAAGGTAACAAAGACAGTGCGTTAGATAAAGTGGTTGCTTTGAATGACCAAGCGCGTAGCTTGCAAAAAGAGCTGGATATATTGAAGGGCAAAATGGCCGCGTTGGCCGGTGCAGACTTGGCGTCTCAAGCGGTAGTGATCAATGGCGGTAAGCTGTTAGTGGCTCAAGTTGAAGTAGAGGATCCAAAGGCCTTACGTGATCTGCTTGATGAGCTGAAAAGTACACTTGAATCAGCCGTTATTTTGTTGGCAGCGGTGAACGATGGCAAGGTAAGTCTGATTGCTGGTGTGACCAAAGAGCTGACTAAGCAAGTGAAAGCGGGTGACCTTATTAAAATGGTTGCGCCTTTGGTAGATGGCAAAGGCGGTGGTCGCCCAGACATGGCGCAAGCGGGTGGTAATAACCCTGATGGTTTGTCAGCGGCTCTTGATTTGGTGCCGGCTTGGGTTGCTGAAAGAGTGTAAATTGATCCGTTTCTAAAAGGCTTCGGTTTTGATTTTTTGATTTCTGCTTTTTGATTTGAATAATGGAAAAATTATGGCGTTGTTAGTTCAAAAATACGGTGGCACCTCGGTTGGTACAATTGAGCGTATCGAGGCGGTTGCGGATCGAGTGTTAAGGCACAAACAGCAAGGCGATGGCATTGTGGTGGTGGTGTCTGCCATGAGCGGTGAAACCAACCGACTCATCGAGTTGGCAAGAAGTATCAGCCCGTCACCTAGTGCGCGTGAAATGGATGTGTTGTTGTCGACGGGAGAGCAGGTGACGATTGCGCTTTTATCGATGGCTTTAATGAAGCGTGGCCTAGATGCGCGTTCTTACACCGGCTCGCAAATTCGTATTACGACCGACAACGCTCATGGTAAAGCGCGTATTCAAAAAATCGATACCGAAGCCATGCGCTCAGATTTAGATGCGGGTCGTGTGATTGTCGCGGCAGGCTTTCAAGGGGCTGATGAGTTTGGCAATATCACGACGTTAGGTCGTGGTGGTTCTGATACTACCGGTGTGGCTTTGGCCGCAGCGTTAAAAGCAGATGAGTGTCAGATTTATACCGATGTCGACGGGGTTTACACAACCGACCCTAGGGTTGTCGATAGCGCTCGTCGTTTAGAAAAAATTACCTTCGAAGAGATGCTGGAGATGGCCAGTTTAGGCTCTAAAGTATTGCAAATTCGCTCGGTAGAGTTTGCTGGTAAATATCAAGTGCCGCTTAGGGTTTTGTCGAGCTTTATCGACGGTGAAGGCACATTAATTACAACAGAGGGGAGTAATGGGATGGAGCAGCCAGCAGTATCTGGAATTGCGTTTAATAGAGATGAAGCTAAGCTGACTTTGAAAGGTGTGCCGGATATTCCAGGTATCGCATCTCGCATTCTTGGTCCTATCAGCGATGGAAACATCGAAGTGGATATGATTGTACAAAACGTTTCGGTTGATGGGACGACAGATTTCACTTTTACCGTCCACCGAAATGAATACGATCAAGCATTAAAAATATTAAATGATATTTCTGCGGAGTTAGGGGCTAAAGCGGTCTTATCTGACGCGAAAATTGCCAAGGTGTCTATTGTGGGGGTTGGCATGCGATCCCATGCCGGCGTTGCAAGTACTATGTTTAGAGCATTGGCGGCGGAATCTATTAACATCCAACTTATTTCTACATCTGAAATTAAGGTGTCAGTGATTATCGCTGAAAAGTACATGGAGCTGGCTGTTCGATCATTACATTCTGCGTTTAAATTGAATGAAATGCCATCAGGCGTCCGTGAGGCTTAACAATTGGATACAATTTATTCTGACCGTAAGGATGGTTTAATTTGTTTTGGGCGGCTACAATCCACTTTGTAGGAATTATCCTACAAAGTATGTAAGTAAGTTCTACAAAATAAATACTATAAAGTTAACACAGGGAGATTTTATGCTTATTCTTACTCGTCGAGTTGGTGAAACACTAATGGTTGGTGATGAAGTTTCTGTTACCGTATTAGGTGTGAAAGGTAATCAAGTACGTATCGGTATTAATGCGCCAAAAGATGTTTCGGTTCATCGCGAAGAAATTTACCTTCGTATTCAAAAAGAACAAGATGGTGACGTTACCGAAGATTAATTTCAAAAAAAACTTTACAGGGCTGCTGAGTCGTATATAATGCGCCCCACTTGTTACGGAGAGTTGGCCGAGTGGCCGAAGGCGCTCCCCTGCTAAGGGAGTATGGGGTGAAACTCATCGAGGGTTCGAATCCCTCACTCTCCGCCATTTCAAGTTTGTTTTTCTAAGACTTCTGTCTGAGCAAGAAAAACAATTGATGGTTATGCACCAGTAGCTCAGCTGGATAGAGTACTCGGCTACGAACCGAGCGGTCAGAGGTTCGAATCCTCTCTGGTGCACCATTTTAATATGTTAAGTTCATGACTTTTTTGTAAGTTGTTATATTGCACCAGTAGCTCAGCTGGATAGAGTACTCGGCTACGAACCGAGCGGTCAGAGGTTCGAATCCTCTCTGGTGCACCATCTAAAGTAATATGATTCCGAATTTTGTTTCAGAGCCTAATATATGCACCAGTAGCTCAGCTGGATAGAGTACTCGGCTACGAACCGAGCGGTCAGAGGTTCGAATCCTCTCTGGTGCACCACTTCTTGTTTTATTATTTGATCACCCCTCTTTTACTGCTGTGATATCCTTTCAAAAACATGTGTTAATTCTTTTGTGCTGTTGCAGCGCCGTAATGTTTGAAGTTCGTCTTTTATCTCACTAAAACCAAATCGCAAATGTCCGCACCATTGTTTTAATCGGCCTAATGTCATTACTTCATCGTAATGTTGCTTAAGTTCTTCTGTGTAGCTTATAAAGAGAGGAGTGAGTGACGCTGCTGTTATGTGGCTTTTTTTTCCGTCTAAGGTATCGCGAATCTGCTGGAAAACAAAAGGGTTGTTGAGTGACCCTCGACCGATCATAAAATGCTGACACCCTGAAATGGACCGACAGCGTAGTAGTGATGCTGAATCTGTGATGTCGCCATTAGCAACCACAATCATTTTAGTTGCCTGTTGAATGGCTCCGATTTTTTCCCATCTAGCGGGTGGCTTGTAGCCGTCTTTTTTTGTTCGGCCATGAATGGTGAGAAGTTGTGTTCCAGCAGCTTCGATCGCGGCAACATTGTCGAACAGTAAGTTTTCATCTTCGTATCCCAACCGTATTTTAGCTGAAATTGGAATGTCTGAGGGTAGTGTCTTTCTTATGGCATGCATAATATCGTATAGGGCGTCCGGCGTTTGCAGTAAAACCGATCCTCCTCCGTGCCCATTAACGCGCTTTGCTGGGCAGCCAAAATTAACGTCTATGTGGTGTGCGCCAGATTCAACCGCATTTAGTGCGCTTTGTGCCATAAGATCAGGATTGCTGCCTAGTAGTTGTGTCCGCACTGGGTGGTGGTTCTGAGTGCTGGCTTGGTGTTGATTTTCTGGGATCATACGACGGAAGCTGGATGCGGGAATAGGGTATTGAGTAACGCGCACGAATTCGGAAACAAGATAATCCATGCCGCCAATTTTTGATAGTAGGTTTCTCATCGTGTGGTCCATAACGCCTTCCATGGGGGCAACAGCCAATACTAAGGCGTCTTTTTTTATGGTGATGTTGGGTGTTGGGTGGTTGATATTTGAATGTGTTATGTATGAATTGTTCACGAAATAAGTCTAACTGTTATGTAAAAAAAATATGAAACTGTTCTGGTTTGTGATAAAAACTAACTATCTAAATTAAACAGTGCTATTGGGTGTGCATCTGATCACATTAGAACATCACACACAAGGCAAGATGAAAAAGGTGCTAACACGATGAATGGATTACTTGAAGATGGTATAGGCTTGATGATTTTAGGAATGGGTTTTGTCTTCCTATTTTTGGCCATATTGATTTTTGCGACGGGCTATATGTCGAAGTTACTAAATCATTTTTTTCCTGAAGTGTCGGTGCCTGCGGCGACAAAATCAACTTCAGTTAAGGCGTCCCCAGCTTCTGTTGCCATTGTTGACGCCCATATGACGGCGGTCATTACAGCGGCTATTCATCAGCACAGAAATAATAAAAAATCCTAATCTTTTCAAACTAATCTTCCAATTTTCCGAGGCTGGAACATGACAACTACTAAGCAACCTCTTGGCATTACTGATGTCGTTTTACGTGACGCTCACCAATCTTTGTTTGCAACTCGTATGCGCATTGACGATATGCTACCTATTGCAGAAAAGCTGGACCAGGTTGGCTTTTGGTCACTTGAGTCTTGGGGTGGCGCTACATTTGATGCTTGCATTCGTTTTATTGGTGAAGACCCTTGGGAGCGTATTCGAGAGTTGAAAAAAGCGATGCCTAAGACGCCTCAGCAGATGTTGTTGCGCGGTCAAAACTTACTGGGTTATCGTCATTACGCTGACGATGTGGTGACCAAGTTTGTTGAGCGTGCTGCTTTTAATGGCGTTGATGTCTTTCGTATCTTTGATGCGATGAACGACCCGCGTAACCTCGAAACAGCGATTAAAGCCGTCAAACAGCAAGGTAAGCATGCGCAAGGTACGCTTTCATACACCAAAAGCCGAGTGCATACGACTCAAAATTGGGTGGATTACGCCAAGACGCTAGAAGATATGGGGGCGGACTCCATCGCTATTAAGGATATGTCTGGCATTTTGACACCATACGATGCCTTTGAGTTAGTTAGTTTGTTGAAAGCTCAGACTCAGCTGGAGGTGCAATTGCATGCACATGCTACGTCGGGTTTGTCGGATATGACGATACTTAAAGCGATTGAGGCAGGCGTTGATCGTGTTGATACAGCTATTTCCTCTATGTCAATGACATACGGGCATACAGCGACAGAGTCAGTTGTGGCTGCATTGCAGGGTACAGATCGTGACACCGGTTTAGATTTAGAGTTATTAGAAGATATTGCGGCTTATTTTCGTGACGTTAGAAAGAAGTATGCAAAATTTGAAGGCTCCCTTCGTGGTACGGATTCCCGTATTTTGATTGCTCAAGTGCCTGGCGGTATGTTGACGAACATGGAAAGTCAGTTAAGAGAGCAGGGTGCTGCTGATAAATTCGATGAGGTTCTCAAGGAGATCCCTAAGGTTCGTGAAGATTTGGGTATGATTCCTCTTGTAACGCCTACATCGCAAATTGTTGGGACGCAAGCGGTGTTAAATGTGTTGACCGGTGAGCGATATAAATCCATTTCAAAAGAAACCGCAGGCATATTAAAAGGTGAATACGGTGCCGCTCCAGCAGAATTTAATAAAGAACTGCAGGCTCGGGTGCTTGAGGGAGCAAAAGCTATTACTTGTCGCCCCGCTGATTTGTTGTCACCAGAAATGAGTAAGTTGACGGAAGAGTTACTCGGTCTGTCTAAAGAAAAAAGCATTCAGTTAGCGGATGATCAAATTGATGACGTGTTAACGTATGCCTTGTTTCCTCAAATAGGTCTTAAATTCTTACAGAATCGTGGCGATGCGAGTGCTTTTGAGCCAGTTCCTGGGCAGGATGGTATGACAGATAGCCAGTTACCAGCAAATAAGGCGGTTTCAGGTGAGGCGAGTGTTTATACCGTATCGGTGTCCGGGCAAAGTTATGTCGTTCAGGTGTCAGAGGGTGGTGATGTTACAAACATTCATCCTGTTGCTGCAGCTTCCGGTGCGCCAACCCAAGAATCTGCGGCTAGTGTTCAATCCTCGGGCGAGGAGGTTCCTTCGCCTTTAGCAGGTAATATTTTCAAAGTGCTGGTGTCGCCAGGTCAGCAAGTTGAAGAAGGTGATACGGTGATTATTTTGGAAGCGATGAAAATGGAAACAGAGATTTCTGCGCCTAAGTCCGGTGTGGTTGGTGCCATCAATGTAAAGGAAGGTGACTCTGTGCAAGTGGGTCAATCGCTTCTAACTTTATAACCTAGGAAAACATAGAAAATGGAACATAAGTTACTCAATTTATATCACGATACAGGCATTTATCAACTAGCGCCTGGGCAGTTCGTTATGATCTGTGTGGGTTTGTTGTTAGTCTATTTAGCGATTAAAAAAGGCTTTGAGCCGCTATTGCTTTTACCTATCGGTATTGGTGCGGTATTAGTTAATATCCCTGGTGCTGGATTCATGGCGGCGCCAGTGTACGACGCGGCGGGTCATATGACGTCCCCAGGTGGTTTGCAATACTATATATACCACGGAGGTATTGAGACCGGACTATTTCCTTTGTTGATATTCATGGGGGTGGGTGCAATGACCGACTTTGGCCCCATGTTAGCTAACCCTAAAACATTATTATTAGGCGCTGCGGCTCAATTTGGTATCTTTGCAACCGTGATTGGGGCGGTTCTATTGGGTGCGTCAGGGATTATGGACTTTACTTTGGCGGATGCCGCAGCAATAGGTATCATTGGCGGTGCTGATGGTCCAACGGCAATATTTGTGGCTAGTCGATTGGCGCCAGACCTTTTAGGGGCAATAGCTGTCGCTGCGTATTCTTATATGGCACTGGTTCCTCTTATACAGCCACCTATTATGCGAGCACTGACGTCAAAAGAAGAGCGCTCTATTAAAATGGTTCAGTTGCGACCTGTAACAAAAAAAGAAAAAATCGTTTTTCCAATTGTCGTTGTTCTTTTGGTTGCTATGTTTTTACCATCGGCAGCTCCATTGCTTGGGATGTTCTGTTTCGGTAATTTAATGCGTGAATGCGGTGTTGTGGATCGTTTGAGTGATACGGCACAAAATGCTTTGATTAATATAGTGACTATCTTTTTAGGCTTGGGTGTTGGTTCAAAACTGAGCTCTGAAGATTTTTTGAATTTAGAAACGCTAGGTATTTTAGGTTTAGGTTTGGTTGCCTTCTCTATAGGTACTGCTGCCGGTATATTGATGGCGAAGTTGATGAATCGTTTTTCTACGGAAGCAATTAATCCATTAATAGGGGCTGCAGGTGTTTCGGCTGTGCCTATGGCGGCGCGCGTAGCGAATAAAGTGGGTCTGGAGGCGAATAAACAGAACTTCCTCTTAATGCATGCGATGGGGCCAAATGTTGCTGGTGTTATTGGTTCTGCTGTGGCCGCGGGCGTAATGTTGAGCTATGTGGGTGGTTAAATAAACTTAGTCATTATGTTGTCTGAAAAAGACGCTTCGGCGTCTTTTTTTGTTTTTGGCGAATTTGTGACGTCTATTTAAGGGTGTTTTGGGTGTTTTTTAAACGATGTTGGTGTTGTTATGAATTTATTCAAATTAATCGCACTTTTCTTCAAAAAAGGGTTGCACTAAATCTGTAGATCCTTAATATACGCCCTCGCTGACACGGACAAGGCTTCAGAGCAACGAAGACCAAGTTCAACATACTAGATTAAGTTCTGGTTTGGTTATCAAGTCAGCACGCTCTTTAAAATAGATAATCAGATAATTTGTGTGGGCGCTCGCTGGAGGCTTCAGAAGATTGACATGGTTGCTTAGTTTACTAAGTGGTTGTGAGCGATCAAAAAAATTGAAGTCTTACGAGAGTCTACAAGCAATCGCTTTATGTTGGTTTGTTGTCTTAGGATGATGGACTGATTAAGTTAAATTGTTAGTGTAAAGATTTGAGTGAGCAAACTTTTAACTGAAGAGTTTGATCATGGCTCAGATTGAACGCTGGCGGCAGGCTTAACACATGCAAGTCGAGCGGAAACGAAGGTAGCTTGCTACCAGGCGTCGAGCGGCGGACGGGTGAGTAACGCGTAGGAATCTGCCTAGTAGAGGGGGACAACATGTGGAAACGCATGCTAATACCGCATACGCCCTGAGGGGGAAAGGAGGGGATCACTTGTGACCTTCCGCTATTAGATGAGCCTGCGTGAGATTAGCTAGTTGGTAGGGTAAAGGCCTACCAAGGCGACGATCTCTAACTGGTCTGAGAGGATGACCAGTCACACTGGGACTGAGACACGGCCCAGACTCCTACGGGAGGCAGCAGTGGGGAATATTGGACAATGGGCGCAAGCCTGATCCAGCCATGCCGCGTGTGTGAAGAAGGCCTTAGGGTTGTAAAGCACTTTCAGGGGTGAGGAAGGGTGAGTCGCTAATATCGACTTATCTTGACGTTAGCCCCAGAAGAAGCACCGGCTAACTCTGTGCCAGCAGCCGCGGTAATACAGAGGGTGCAAGCGTTAATCGGAATTACTGGGCGTAAAGCGCGCGTAGGTGGTTTGTTAAGTCTGATGTGAAATCCCAGGGCTCAACCTTGGAATGGCACCGGATACTGGCTAGCTAGAGTATGGTAGAGGGGTGTGGAATTTCCTGTGTAGCGGTGAAATGCGTAGATATAGGAAGGAACATCAGTGGCGAAGGCGACACCCTGGACTAATACTGACACTGAGGTGCGAAAGCGTGGGGAGCAAACAGGATTAGATACCCTGGTAGTCCACGCCGTAAACGATGTCTACTAGCCGTTGGGTTGTAATGACTTAGTGGCGCAGCTAACGCAATAAGTAGACCGCCTGGGGAGTACGGCCGCAAGGTTAAAACTCAAATGAATTGACGGGGGCCCGCACAAGCGGTGGAGCATGTGGTTTAATTCGACGCAACGCGAAGAACCTTACCTACTCTTGACATCCACAGAAGCCGAAAGAGATTTTGGTGTGCCTTCGGGAACTGTGAGACAGGTGCTGCATGGCTGTCGTCAGCTCGTGTTGTGAAATGTTGGGTTAAGTCCCGTAACGAGCGCAACCCTTATCCTTATTTGCCAGCACTTCGGGTGGGAACTTTAAGGAGACTGCCGGTGACAAACCGGAGGAAGGTGGGGACGACGTCAAGTCATCATGGCCCTTACGAGTAGGGCTACACACGTGCTACAATGGCGTATACAGAGGGCGGCGAGCTAGCGATAGTGAGCGAATCCCAGAAAGTACGTCGTAGTCCGGATTGGAGTCTGCAACTCGACTCCATGAAGTCGGAATCGCTAGTAATCGTGGATCAGAATGCCACGGTGAATACGTTCCCGGGCCTTGTACACACCGCCCGTCACACCATGGGAGTTGATTGCTCCAGAAGTAGCTAGCTTAACCCTTCGGGGATGGCGGTTACCACGGAGTGGTCAATGACTGGGGTGAAGTCGTAACAAGGTAGCCCTAGGGGAACCTGGGGCTGGATCACCTCCTTAAACGATAGAAACCTCTGGTGAGCGTTCACACAAATTATCTGATGATACTCTTGATGAATGGTCTTATTCATCAGCCTGTATGATATCTATTTAAAGATTAGGATAGAGTCCTAAGCAAGACACTACGTCATCTTACGCCTTCGGTGTTGGGTGATTTTTAGTCTCTGACTTAGTGCTTTGCACTAAACTTGCTCTTTAACAATTCGAATTTTGAAATAACGATAAATCAAGCGTTAAACCGGTGGAAGCTCACTTTAACCTAGTGACTTCTATTATCGTAAATCCAGAGGGGTACAAAAGCCCTTTGGTATGTGATTCTAAAATACATAAGAACAAACCTTGTTTGATTTTATGAAAACTATTTTGGGTTATATGGTCAAGTGACCAAGCGTGCACGGTGGATGCCTTGGCAGTCAGAGGCGATGAAGGACGTGGTAATCTGCGAAAAGCTTGGGGGAGTCGATAAACAGACTGTGATCCCAAGATGTCCGAATGGGGAAACCCACTCTACTTGTAGAGTATCCCACAGTGAATACATAGCTGTGTGGAGGCGAACCCGGGGAACTGAAACATCTAAGTACCCGGAGGAAAAGAAATCAACCGAGATTCCCTAAGTAGCGGCGAGCGAAAGGGGATTAGCCCTTAAGTGGTTTTGGTGTTAGTAGAAGGCTCTGGAAAGAGTCGCCGTAGAGGGTGATAGCCCCGTATACGAAAACACCTTAATCATGAAAACGAGTAGGACGGGACACGTGTTATCCTGTCTGAATATGGGGGGACCATCCTCCAAGGCTAAATACTCCTGACTGACCGATAGTGAACCAGTACCGTGAGGGAAAGGCGAAAAGAACCCCTGTGAGGGGAGTGAAATAGATCCTGAAACCGTGTACGTACAAGCAGTGGGAGCGGACTTGTTCCGTGACTGCGTACCTTTTGTATAATGGGTCAACGACTTATTTTCAGTAGCAAGGTTAAGCATGTAGTGGAGCCGTAGGGAAACCGAGTCTTAATAGGGCGTTTAGTTGCTGGGAATAGACCCGAAACCGGGCGATCTATCCATGAGCAGGTTGAAGGTTGGGTAACACTAACTGGAGGACCGAACCCACATCCGTTGAAAAGGCTGGGGATGACTTGTGGATAGGAGTGAAAGGCTAATCAAGCTCGGAGATAGCTGGTTCTCCTCGAAAGCTATTTAGGTAGCGCCTCGTATCTCACCATTGGGGGTAGAGCACTGTTTGGGCTAGGGGGTCATCCCGACTTACCAACCCCATGCAAACTCCGAATACCAATGAGTGCAATTACGGGAGACACACAGCGGGTGCTAACGTCCGTTGTGGAAAGGGAAACAACCCAGACCGTCAGCTAAGGTCCCAAAGTTACAGTTAAGTGGGAAACGATGTGGGAAGGCTTAGACAGCTAGGAGGTTGGCTTAGAAGCAGCCATCCTTTAAAGAAAGCGTAATAGCTCACTAGTCGAGTCGGCCTGCGCGGAAGATATAACGGGGCTAAAACTGTACACCGAAGCTACGGATGCTTAATTGCTGTTTACAGTAATGGGCATGGTAGAGGAGCGTTCTGTAAGCCGTTGAAGGTCAAGCTGTAAGGCAGGCTGGAGGTATCAGAAGTGCGAATGTTGACATGAGTAACGATAAGGGGAGTGAAAAACTCCCCCGCCGGAAGACCAAGGTTTCCTGTCCCATGTTAATCAGGGCAGGGTGAGTCGGCCCCTAAGGCGAGGCAGAAATGCGTAGTCGATGGGAAACAGGTTAATATTCCTGTACTCGTGCATATTGCGATGGAGAGACGGAGAAGGCTAGGCCAGCACAGCGATGGTTGTCTGTGTTTAAGGCGGTAGGTTGGGTGCTTAGGCAAATCCGGGCACCCCCCTTTAGTGGGAAGACCGAGAACTGACGACGAGCCCTCTTTTGGGTGAAGTGGTTGATGCCATGCTTCCAGGAAAAACTTCTAAGCTTCAGATATGCAGGAACCGTACCCCAAACCGACACAGGTGGTCAGGTAGAGAATACCAAGGCGCTTGAGAGAACTCGGGTGAAGGAACTAGGCAAAATGGTACCGTAACTTCGGGAGAAGGTACGCCGGTTAGTGTGAAGGACTTGCTCCGTAAGCATTGATCGGTCGAAGATACCAGGTGGCTGCGACTGTTTATTAAAAACACAGCACTCTGCAAACACGAAAGTGGACGTATAGGGTGTGACGCCTGCCCGGTGCTTGAAGGTTAATTGATGGGGTTAGCGCAAGCGAAGCTCTTGATCGAAGCCCAAGTAAACGGCGGCCGTAACTATAACGGTCCTAAGGTAGCGAAATTCCTTGTCGGGTAAGTTCCGACCTGCACGAATGGCGTAACGATGGCCACACTGTCTCCACCCGAGACTCAGTGAAATTGAAATCGCAGTGAAGATGCTGTGTATCCGCGGCTAGACGGAAAGACCCCGTGAACCTTTACTATAGCTTCACAGTGAACTTTGAACCTACTTGTGTAGGATAGGTGGGAGGCTTTGAAGCGGTGACGCCAGTTACCGTGGAGCCACTCTTGAAATACCACCCTGGTATGTTTGAGGTTCTAACTCAGGTCCCTTATCGGGATCGAGGACACTGTGTGGTGGGTAGTTTGACTGGGGCGGTCTCCTCCCAAAGAGTAACGGAGGAGCACGAAGGTGTGCTCAGCATGGTCGGAAATCATGCATAGAGTGTAAAGGCAAAAGCACGCTTAACTGCGAGACAGACACGTCGAGCAGGTACGAAAGTAGGTCTTAGTGATCCGGTGGTTCTGTATGGAAGGGCCATCGCTCAACGGATAAAAGGTACTCCGGGGATAACAGGCTGATACCGCCCAAGAGTTCACATCGACGGCGGTGTTTGGCACCTCGATGTCGGCTCATCACATCCTGGGGCTGAAGCCGGTCCCAAGGGTATGGCTGTTCGCCATTTAAAGTGGTACGCGAGCTGGGTTTAGAACGTCGTGAGACAGTTCGGTCCCTATCTGCCGTGGACGTTTGAGATTTGAGAGGAGCTGCTCCTAGTACGAGAGGACCGGAGTGGACGAACCTCTGGTGTTCCGGTTGTCACGCCAGTGGCATTGCCGGGTAGCTATGTTCGGACGGGATAACCGCTGAAAGCATCTAAGCGGGAAGCCTCCCTTAAGATAAGATCTCACTGGGACCTAAGTCCCCTAAAGAGCCGTTCGAGACTAGGACGTTGATAGGTTGGGTGTGTAAGTGCTGTGAGGCATTGAGCTAACCAATACTAATTGCTCGTGAGGCTTGACCATATAACACCAAAGTGGTTTTTAGATGAGAAGAGAAAAAAAACTCAAATCATCAGAATGAGACACATAGAATTACGATAAAGCATCAACCATGATGAACATCGGTTTAACCTTGATTACGTTATTTCAAAACAAGAATTGTTGAAGATCAAGCATCCTATTCGCGTGAAAACGCAAACAGAATTGCTTGACGATCATAGAGGCGTTGAACCACCTGATCCCATCCCGAACTCAGAAGTGAAAAGCGCCATCGCCGATGGTAGTGTGGGAGATCCCATGTGAGAGTAGGTCGTCGTCAAGCTTTAAACACTAAGAAGCCCCATACAGCCAGCGCTGTGTGGGGTTTTTTTATGCAGATAAGCATGTGAGAGACAGATCGTCTCAAGCTTTAAACACAAAAAAGCCCCATACAGCGTAAGCGTCACTATATCCACTCCTAAAACGTAAGCGTTCATTCCACGCCGTTATTTCATCTCATCTTTTCTCACTCTAAACTGGGCTCCGTTTTCATCTCATAACCGATAACGGAGTCCTGCTCATGACCAAGCCTTATACCCGTCGTTCTTCTTCTGAATGGCAACAAATCATTGATGATCAAGCCGAGTCTGGCTTGTCCGCCCCTCAATACTGCAAACAACATCAAGTGCGTTACGCCAGTTTTAGCAAATGGCGTCAGCATTTTTCGGGAACGAAAACCTCGCCAGATTCTAGTCAATCAGACTTTATCGATCTCAGTCAGATGCCTGCTCTCTCAGGTACTGGACGTTGGAATATTACCTTGTGCTTAGGTGATGGTATTGAACTCCGATTGAGTCGTGACTGATGTTCCTGCCCGATCCCAATGCTAAAATTTGGCTCTACGCTAAACCTACCGATATGCGTAAGTCTTATTGTGGTTTGTTAGGGCTGATCAAACAGCACCTCAAGGAAAGCCCACTCATCGGGTATTTTGTGTTCATTAACCGCCGTAAAACGCAGATGAAAATCCTTTATTTTGAAGCCTCGGGTTACTGCATCTGGTGCAAACGACTGTCTCAGGGGCAGTTCAACTATGCGCCATCAGAAAACGATAAACACGCTCTCAGCACACTGGAATTACAGCATCTGTTGGCGGGCATAAAAGTCGAAAAATATCGTCAATTTAAGCGCTACAAACGCGCATCTTAAAGGGTTGGATGGTATAATCCAACCCCATGAACGACGCCACTTATCGACCTATTTTACCCTTTAAAAACACCGATTTGCTTCACACGAATGAGGTCGAAAAGCTGCGCGCTGAAGTTGAGGCGATGTCTTTTAGAATCCGTCAATACGAAGCCGAAGTGTGGGCACTAAAACGCGAGTTGTTCGGACCGAAAAGTGAACGTCGAGGCTTACTCACGCCAGACCAACAAGCCCTCGCCGATATCGTGGGTCCGATGCCAGCTGAGCTAACCCGCTTAGAAGACGCGTCCACCGTTGAGAAGGACAAGCCTGAGTCGGTCAGTGTTCGGGGCAAAGCCCCCAAGTCTCGTAACGGCAATGAAATCAACCTCACCGGACTGCGTTTTGACGAAACCATCCCCGTTCGTGAAAAGGTGATTCTAGCGGACGAACTGCAAGGCCCCAATGCGCACGAATACGAAGCCGTGGGCTTCAAAGAAGTCAGCTGCATCGTACAAAAAACCAGTGCTTACGAAATCGTGATTACCAAGCGCCAAGTGGTCAAACACAAAGCCAGCAAACAGCTTATTACCGCGCCACAGCCGGATAGGATTTTTGACAGCTCTGTCGCGGATGTCAGCTTTATCGTTGGCTTACTGATCAACAAGTTCCTGTATCATTTACCGCTTTATCGTCAACACCAACAACTGAGTGCCGCTGGCATCACCCTCAGCCGTGCGACGCTGACGAACCTCACCAAACGCGGGATCGAACTGCTACGACCGATTGTCATAGAACAGCTCATCAGCGTACTGGACAGCAACACACTCGCCATGGACGAAACGCCTATCAAAGTCACCCGACAGCCTGGGGTAGGCAATAAACCCGGCAAAATGAAACAAGCCTATTTTTGGCCAGTGTATGGTGACAAAGACGAAGTGGTGTTTACCTTCTCCCAAAGTCGCGGCATGAAACACATCCAAGACTTGTTGGATCATGTTTGGCAAGGCACCTTGCTGACCGATGGCTATGCGGCGTATAGCCGCTACGAAGCCAAATCGCCAGACATCACCCATGCCCAGTGCTGGGTGCACATGCGTCGTCAGCTGCTAAAAGCTGAAAGGGAAGAAACCGACGCCGTCACGCACGCGCTGAACCTGATTGCGGCCTTATATAAACAGGAAAGCCATATCCAACAAAAAGGCTGGACGGGTGAGAAAAAACAAGACTACCGAGCGCAACACAGCAAGCCTTTAGTGGATCAATTTTTTGCCTTCTGCGAAGAGCAAAGTCAACGGGCCGACCTGCTGCCAGACGATAGCTGGATGAAAGCGTTGAACTACACCTTAAAGCGCAAACGCCAACTGATGGTCTTCTTAGAAAATCCCGATGTTGCCATGGACACTAACCACCTAGAGCGAGAGATAAGACCCATCCCGATGGGTAAGAAAAACTGGCTTTTCTGTTGGACAGAACTGGGCGCCGAACACGTTGGCATCATCCAAAGCCTAATCAGCACCTGCAAGCTGCACGACATCGACCCTAACGTCTACCTGACGGATGTCTTGCAACGAGTCAGCCAACACCCAGCAAAAGACACCGCCGACCTGACCCCAAGACGATGGAAACACCTGTTTGCAGACAACCCGTTAAAATCGCCATTGCTCTGAGTCAGTGGCTGTCAATGACTCCCTAGAATGAACGCTTACCCTAAAACAACACAATCCGCTCTGTTGGTCTATTCCATGGCAAGAGAGCTTCGAGTTTGTCTAGGGTATTAGCGTCGGCGATGTGGTCGAGTAGGTATTGGAGGTAGCTTGAGGGTTCAAGGCCATTGGCTTTGGCGGTTTCTATCAGTGAGTAGCAGGTGGCACTGGCGTTTGCGCCACGCGTTGAATCAGCAAACAGCCCGTTGCGTCGGCCGACAGCGAAGGGGCGGATGGCGTTTTCCGCTAAGGCGTTACTGATGTGGATGAAGCCATGATCACAGTAACCGGTCAAGGATTCCCACTGGTTTAGGGTGTATTGGATCGCTTTAAAGGTCAGTGAGTCTTTGGGAACCTTCGGATGGTTGGTTTCTAACCACGTTTTGAGGTCCTGCAGCACAGGTAGGGCCAGTTCTTGGCGAACGGTGTATTTTTCCTTTTCGCTCAATTTGCCTATTTTACTTTCGATGGCATAGAGAGCACGGATTTTACTGATGGCCACATCCGCTTTTGACGGCTTGGCTTTGTGGCTTTTCCCTTTTTGAGGCGCGGCACCGCGTGCGGCGTCAACAAACTTGCGACGCGCATGATCCCAGCACCCGATTCGGGCGATACCAAGATCACGGCAAACTTGGCCATAGCCGCTGTAGCCGTCCACTTGTAATACCCCCCTAAACCCTTTCAATAGACGTGTGGGTACGTGACCCGCTCGGGTCGGATCATACTCAAACAGCACGGAAGGTTTGTCCGGAGGGCCGCCCCGTGTCACCCACATCCATTTATCACTTTGGGCGGTTTTGCCCATTTCTTTTAGCACCTGGATACGAGTTTCATCCGCTTGGATGTAATGGCTTTGGTTTTGCTGCTCCCGCATCAAGTTTATCAGCGGTTTAAAGACCTCATCCAGTCGGATGATCCAGTTGGCCATATTATTACGGCCAACCTCATGACCAAGACGCGCTAACATGCCGTCTAAACGATAGAGAGGTAACCCGTCGGCGTATTTTGAGGTGATGATGTACGCCAACAATGACGTGGTGGCAACACATTTACCCAACGGGTGCGTTGGCCGATTTGCGGCGAGCACTTGATCACCATAAGGTAATTCAAACACCGCCTTTTCTTGCCAGATTTCAATCACGTTGAGCTGAGCCGGGATAAACTCTAACTCTTCTTTCACCTTAGTAAAAAAGGTTTTTGCTGCGCCGGCTTTCTCGTCGTCGCTCAGGCAGATTTCTCGGCGGATTCGGTTTAATGAAGCAGAGAAGCCCCGTTGACGCTGACGGGTTTTCTTAGTCTGCGCCCACTCTGGGGTTAATGCGTCTTCTGGGATGTCATCAATCAGGTCGTCAATCGCACCTTCCAACTCGGCTTCATCAAACAGTGAGATCTGAAACGGCTGCTTCTCACTCTTCGCCGCGAAGCGTTGTACTTTTTGCAGACGAATGATCTCTTCAAGACGCTCGATATAGGCATCGCGCTGTTTGATGTCAGTATCCTTCTTCGCCAAGACCGAGTCTTTTTGCAACAGCAAAGACATCAGTTCAGCGTGCGATAGCTGACTGTAATCCGGCTTTTTGGTATGAGATTTAGGGGCGATTTTCATGTCGCTATCATAGCAAAAATCACCACGAAAATCCTCAGCTAAGTGCCTCATAATGCAAGGTTTTATGACCTTTCATTACGCCAAGATCGTAGCCATCCAACAGCCAATTAATCTGTTCGCCGGTGAGTGACACCAACTCGTCTGAGGCTTTGGGCCATTTAAACTTTTCCTCAGCAAGGCCTTTGTAGTAGAGCACGAAGCCATTGTCTTCCCACATCACGCACTTGATTTTATTACGATGCCGATTGGTAAAAGCATACAACGCGCCCGAAAATGGGTTGTGCCCCAGCTCTTGTTCAATGATCACCGCCAACCCATGGGCCTGTTTTCGAAAATCCACGGGGTCTCGATACAAAAAGATCTGTGGCAAATTTAAAGCGGGACGTAAATAACGCGGCTTCATAAAGCGGCCACTAGGCTGGTCACCAAGGCGAGATTACTCCCATCAATACCACGGATCACCACCCCATTGGGGAGTAGAATTTCCAGCTCATTAGTCTGGTGAGAAGGCGTCACCAGGGCTACCGACACCAATTTTGATTCGTGTGGTGCATCATTTGCAGAAGCAAATTTCTGCCGCCAATAGCCAAACTGGTGATACACCAGCCCTTCTTGTTCACAGAAGACTTTAGCGGGAAGACCTGACAACCGCCATTTTTCGATACGCGCGGCCCAAGCTTGGTTTAATGTTGTGTTTGTATTCATGTTATTTGCTCCGTCGTTGATTGGGACGAAACACAGTGTGGTTGGAGTTAAATGTGAAAACTAGAGGCTGATACAGTGACGCTTACCATACAGCCAATGCTGTGTGGGGTTTTTTTATGCCTGCGATTTAGTCATGACGGCTTGATACTGACCACTCAAAACTCAAAACTCAAAACTCAAAACTCAAAACTCAAAACTCAAAACTCAAAACTCAAAACTCAAAACTCAAAACTCAGAATACAAAGGGTAATGCATGTGCACAGCGTCTTGCTCTGCGCCTGTCTCATGCCTTGAAGCCGACGCTGTCGCAGGCAGAGCAGTCTGTCTGAATCCAAATAGACTTGAAATAGGTCATGTAAAGATGGCAAAAGAAGAGCAACTAAAGGCGGCTTAATCAAACAAAACTAAGGCGAAAAATAGAATGACAGCCAATTATGGTAAGAATAAAGCATTATGACGTCTGGTGAGCGAGTTGGGAAGGCTAAATAAAATTTTTTCCGCTGCGTCCATGCAGCAACGGGGTCATCCTGAGAAGCGACAGAGCCTCCGTCCTGAAGGCTAAAGCAAATCCATTTGCTCTCTGTCTGCGTTTAATTTAGGCCAAAAAAAACTCGAATGCAAGTGTTAATAGCGATTTACATCAAGAGGGGGCGAGAAAGAAGAATTTGAACCCGCCGATACGGTGCGTTATCGGGAACGTTCGGGCGCAGAACGAGCCAATGGCCGACTCAAGGACGAGTTCGGAGGTCGACACATCTGGGTACGTGGTGAGGTAAAAGTCATGAGTCACCTGATGTTTGGCATTTTAGTACTGGGTGTCGATCAACTGCTTCGACTGCGGCAATAAATCGCAGAAAGATAAGTCATGTATCGAGGATATTGTGCTTCTGGGGTGGTCACAGAACGAGCCGCTACGATCAAAAAAGAGAGAAAAGCGATGACGACCTAGTCAAAATAGAAAATGCATAGAAACACATGCTTAACTGAGTAAAAAAACAGCCTCTAAAAGGGCGATAAGTTATCCACAAATGGGTTGGCTATTAGTTTTGCAAGATGCTCGGAAGCCAAGTCTTGTTCGAGTTAATTGCGCATCGATATGAAAGAGGAAGCTTATTGATTACGACAAATCAGGCGTTTAATGAGTAGGACAGCATCTTCGGGGATAACATGATGACGGTCGCAGCAATTGATAGATTAGTCCACCATGCCGATATTTATCAAATAGAAGGGGAAAGTTACCGAAAGAAACACGCTCTAAAATCTAACGCTCAGAATCGGCCAAGTTAATTGACGGGAACCGGACAAGGTAGTTGACGCCTTATAGGCAGATCATCTCAAGCTTTAAATACGAGAAGCCCCATACAGCCAGCGCTCTGTGGTTTTTTTATGCCGGAAATTTACCGGTAATGAGTGACTCAAAGAATATTCTGTTCTGCCTTTTACTTGCGCCTGCCTTGAAGCCGACGCTGTCGCAGGCAGAGCAGGCTGTCTGAATCCAGATAGACTTGAAATAGGTCATGTAAAGATGGCAAAAGAAGAGCAGCTAAAGGCGGCTTAATCAAACAAAACTTAGGCAAAAAATAGAATGACAGCCAACGAAGGTAAGACTACAGCGTTGTCAGGTCTGGTGGTGAGTAAGTTGAGAAGGCTAAATAAAAATTTTCCGCTGCGTCCATGCAGCAACGGGATCATCCTGAGAAGCGACAGAGCCTCCGTCCTGAAGGCTAAAGCAAATCCGTTTGCTCTCTGTCTGTGATTAATTTAGGTCAAAAAAAGTTCGAATGCAAGTGTTAATAGCGATTTACATCAAGATCGGGTGTTTTAACGACACGGATGGATTTAGCCAACCGCGAAATCGTTCGCCATCCACTCTTAAGAACGCCAGATGTTCAGCTGGTAAAAAGTAGGAGCGAATGCCATTGAAAAACATCGGCCGAGCACGCAAGGGCTCATGTTCCATTTAGATAGGGTGTGCAGTCGAGTGCTAAGCTGTTCTAAGAAGTACTTCCTACAAAGTATGAATCGTCGAGGTAACTGTTGGGGTAATGCTGTTTTTGTACAGTTTAAGCTTTATTAATCAAAAATCGGTTCTTGTTGATCGATATATTGGACTTTACAACTACAAACGCCGAAGTCGACGAGTGATTATGTAACACCGGTTCAAAAGCGAAAAGAATTACAAAAAGTGCTTTAACCCCCTTACTTTGGCATTACACGGCAGGTGCAGGCAACGTAGGATGCTTTGAGCAAACGATTCAAGAAAGTACAGAAAAAACTTAGATTGTATGAGCTTTGATAGGGAGTGAAAAGCGTTGTGGATTCTAGAGAGAGTTGGGAATACTAGATAAAAATTTTTCCGCTGCGTCCATGCAGCAACGTAGTCATCCTGAGAAGCGACAGAGCCTCCGTCCTGAAGGCTAAAGCAAGTCCGTTTGCTCTCTGTCTGTGTTTAATTTAGGTCAAAAAAAGATCAATTACAAGTTTAAATCGTAAAAAAGTGCAAATACTATGTATAAAAATATTCGGGATGGGGGGTTGGTGCTGTAAAGCCTTTCGAAAGTAACTATACGAGACCTTTGCACGAATCATCCCCTTCGATCCTATGAGATAATAACCAAAAGCAAAGAAGAGCAATCAAAAAATGGCGTGGAAAGAGTTAAAACAACAGAGCTTTGCCGATGCGCTGCAAGCATCGAATCGGTTTATTGAAGAATTTGACGAGATTCATGACTTGTTGAATTGGTCGTGCCTTGAGCGATTATTCTGTGACATTCACAACCGTACAAAAGGTGAACGCGCTTGGCCTCCGTTGATGATGTTTAAAGCTTTGTTATTGCAATCATGGCACAACCTAAGTGACCCAGCGCTGGAAAAAGCATTGGCTCGCGACTTATTATTTCGCCGGTTTGTCGGTGTCGGCCTAGATCAAGGCGTTCCCGACCACAGTACAATTTGGCGTTTCCGTAATCTGCTAGAGAAAAACGGATTACTAGACGCAGCGATGACCGAGATCAATGCCCAGTTAGCCGAACAAAGTCTGATCATCAAACAAGGTGAGATAAGCATCATAGATGCCAGCGTGATAGAAGCGAAGAATGCTCGTCCTCGTAAGAATGCTGAGGGTAAAAACACGCAAGACCCAGAAGCAGGCTATAGCGTTAAGCAAAGCAGCGATGGAAAACGTAAAACCACCTATGGTTTTAAGGCCCATACAAATGTGGATGAGGATGGTTTTGTCAAAGAAGCCATGCTCACGGCAGGCAATGTTCACGATTCGATTCCATTTGAATCGATACTCACTGGTCATGAGCGGGAAGTGTATGCAGACAGTGCGTACAAAAGTGCCCAGCACAGCAGGTTATTGAAGCAAAAAAAGGTCAAAGAATGCATTACCCATCGAGCTTATCGTAATAGACCTCTTAACGAGGATCAAGAAAAGCAAAACCGTTATTTTTCCAGTATTCGTTCCCGTGTAGAGCATGTCTTTGGGATAATGAAATTGCACTATGGGTTAGGTAAAGCGCGTTATCAAAGAGCACTGATTTTTAACGATGTTGACCGTTTTCTATAAAGACGTTGATTGAATTTTTTATAAAAGACCTTTGGCAAGCAATATGGCTAGATCGACTGCTCATGCAAAGGTCTCGAAGTGTGTCTACTTTAAATCAAAGTAACTGATAAGACGCAGTTGAATTTTAATTCGTTGTTTTTAACTCTTTTTGTAAAACTATCATTGACCTTGTGGCTTGAAGGAGACTACAATCAGTTTCGTTTAAAAGAGTTGGCAATATTTATGTCCAGAGTTGCGAATAGTACGTTAGTATGTTCGGTCCTGTTAAGTCATAAGTAATACCGAGTTTTTTTAGCACTATAACGTATATGATTTACATATACGTATAAATTAACTTAACCTACAGGATAAACAGACATGTCTGACGTAGTAACTGGTACAGTAAAATTTTTCAACGAAACTAAAGGTTTCGGTTTCATCACTCAAGATTCAGGTCCTGACGTTTTCGTTCATTTCTCTGCAATCAACACTTCTGGCTTCAAAACTTTGGCTGAAGGCCAAAAAGTTGAATTCCAAGTAGCTCAAGGCAAAAAAGGCCCAGAAGCTCAAAACGTTACTCCTTTATAAGGAAACGTTGCTGAGATTAATCTCAGCAGTGTGAATGCTAAAAAGCGACTTTCAAAGTCGCTTTTTTTGTTTTTATACTTTTTGTTAGATATGAATGCTTAAATTTTTTTATGGAACGCACATAGCTATTCACTTTTAATGTAAATGAAGGGGCGAATATGGCGGTTAAGTCATTGCAAGAGCAATTGTTAGGGGCTGGGCTGGTAGATAAGAAAAAAATTAAAAAGCTTAAAGCCGAGACTTTACAGCACAAGCAAAAAGTTAAAAAAGGAAAAGTAGCTGCTACTGATGATAGTGATCGTCAAGCTGAGTTAAAGCGTCAAAGAGATGAAAAGGTTAACAAAGACAAGCTATTAAACCTAGAGCGTCAAAAGCAAGCGGAACAGAAAGCGGCTCAGGCGCAAATTCTCCAAATGATAGAGACAAACCGTATTCGTAAAGAGGATGGCGATATTGCTTATCATTTTACGGATGATAAAAAAGTTAAAAAACTCTATATCAGTCAGTCTGTCCATAATGATTTGAGTGCTGGGCGGTTAGCTATTGTAAAACTAGCTGGCAATTATGAGCTCATACCTGAGCCCGTAGCTGTCAAAATCAGTGAGCGTGATAGTTCATATGTGCTTGTATGTAATAATCGAGTAGAGAGCGTTGAGGATGACCCGTATGCGGACTTCCAGATTCCAGATGATCTAATGTGGTAGTAGCTTTTAATTATAACACTTATGCCTTATCTAAGAGGCATAAGTCGTTCACAATTATTTTCCTTTGTTTCGGCCATTTCGATTTTATTTCTCCTGTTCTTTTACTGACAAGACATTTTCAATTCTGCACACAAAAAGCATCAATAATGATAATGTCTTGCACAAAATACTCTATCTTCTCCTTTTATAATATTTAAGCTTATGATTTATATAGTTAATTTTATTTTTCACTGTCTGCGTAAGTCCTTTTTTAGTCATATATTTCACAAAGATAGCATGTAAGTAGAATACTCCATGCAAGCGACTGGTGAGTGCTTGTCTATTCTTGTGAATTGTTTAAATTGTTCAGCTGTTGCTTGCATACATCAAGCGTTTTAAAGCCAAACACTCAAAAGGGAAATGACAATGAAAAAAACTATTATTGCTATTGCGGTATCAAGCGCGGCGTTCGCTTCTTTACCTGCTCAGGCAGCAGAAGGTTCTTCAGTTGATGTTTACGGTAACATTCAGTTTGCCTATTCAGACAAAGACGCTGGAACAGATCTTGAAGACAATGGTTCTACGATTGGTGTGAAAGGCGAAACTAAAGTCAGCGACGATTTAACGGCTTTTTTCAAATATGAGCTTGAGTTTAAAGCCGATCAAACAGAAGGTCGTGATAGTAACAATACTAAGGGTTACAATGAGTCAAAGCTTGATCAAGCCTTTGTTGGTTTGCAAGGTAACTTTGGTATAGTGCAAATCGGTTCTTTTGACACCATTTACAACAACGCAATTCAAGATACTGTTGATCAATTTGAATACCTAGGCATGACCAGTGCCGATGGCACATCTGAAGGCGATACTATTACTTACTTCTCTCCATCAATGAATGGTTTTGAAGTCCAAGTTGCTGCTCAAGTAAAAGGCGATACTACTTCTACAGACAATATCGATGATGAAGAAGACGGTGCCTCTCTAATGGGTGTTCTTAAGTATTCAACTGACCTCGTGTCTGTTGCATTGGGTTACGATACTCGTGAAAACACATCAACCGATCCTAAAGCTACAACAGGTTTGGCGGTAACGGTGATGCCAATGGATAGCCTCTCAGTGACGGCTAAATACGAAACCACAGAAGATACACAAGACATCTACGGTCTAGCGGCTCGTTATGGTTACGGTGCGGGCGATGTTTATGCTTCTTATCAAAACATCAATCCTGATGCTGCAGGATCTGAGGACTACAATGAATACGCGGCTGGTGTGACGTACAGTCTGGCATCTAATGTCTATGTATTCGGTGAAGTAGGTAAATTTGAAAATGCTTCAAACAGCGACACTGATACTCAAACTGCAGTTGGTGTTTACTACGGTTTCTAAGTTCTTCTTTAACGGATGATTTTAGTTACTTTAAGGCTCTTAACTCATTATGCGGTCAAGAGCCTTATGTTAAAGGCGATCATTCAAGGTTCCATATTTCTTCTTTATAGGTGAATGGTTGGAACATTTTGCACCCGGTGGCGACATCTGGTGCTTTTTTTTGTGGACGATTTATGGATGAACGTTTAGTAAAAGTGTCGGTGAAAGTGTCGGTGAAAGTGTCCGTGTTGTGATTAAATACGTGCGTCCAAGTATTTTAATAGGTAGCGGTTTATGTTGAATATGGATTTGACTCAGTCCATCTTAATAAATACGAAAGCAGAACCCTGGCAACGAAGCCCAATGGCGGGTGTGCTTAGAAAGCCACTAGCTCGTGAAGATGCAGAACAAGGCCATGCGACCAGTATTGTGCGCTACGAGGCCGGATCGGCGTTTCGATCGCACTCTCATCCTTTGGGTGAAGAGATATTGGTGTTAGACGGTGTTTTTTCAGATGAGCAGGGTGATTATTCCGCAGGACATTATTTTCGCAACCCTCCAGGTAGTTCTCATGCGCCTTACAGTACGAGTGGTTGTCTGTTGCTGGTAAAGCTTCATCAGTTTCAACCTGATGACACAAATCACATTTGCCTAGAAACGCCAACCATTTGGGGCTCTAAGGTGACAAAGACTTCGTTGCTTTATGAATTTCGCACTGAGCGCGTGTGGTTGGTTAGAATCAAAAATAATGAAAATACCTTGGAGACATTGGACCTAGATAACTCAGTTGAGGTATTTGTACTATCCGGTGAGGCCCAATACAATGGTAAGTCATTAACTGCGGGTACTTGGTTGCGTGAGCCCGCTTTTGATCCGACGCATTGGCGTGTCTCGTCAGACTGTTTTGTTTGGCTTAAGACCGGACATTTTTAACCATTTTTTGTCTAATTTACGGAGGTTCTTGTGAAAAATATCGTATCAGAACAAGCGCGTGTGTATTTGCCTGTTGTTGATAGTGATCAGGTGTTTCCGGTTGGTCGAGTGTATTGCGTTGGACGAAATTACGCAGAACATGCGAGAGAAATGGGGGATGATCCGGACAGAGATCCGCCGTTCTTTTTCGCTAAAGACGCTTCGTGTGTTGTGCCCGCTGCGTTGTCACAGACGACAAATATTGCTTACCCTATGGCGTCGACGCAGTTTGAATACGAGGTAGAGTTGGTGGTTGCTTTAGGTAAAGGCGGTAAAAATTTGACTTTAGAGCAAGCGGCTGAGGCGGTCTTAGGTTATGCCGTTGGCTTGGATATGACGCGACGAGATCTACAAGGTCAAGCAAAGAAAAAAGGGCGTCCTTGGGAAGTGGGTAAATCGTTTGATGAATCCGCACCAGTTGGACCTGTTTTTTTAAAAACAGATACGCTCACTAAACATCTTGCTGATGCGAACATTGGACTGAAAGTGAATGACGAGCTTAAACAAAAGAGCCGAATTTCTAATCTTACATGGTCAATCGAAGAGGTGATTTGCAAGTTATCTGACGTGTTTGAACTGCGAGCAGGGGATTTAATTATGACAGGTACACCGGAAAATGTGGGTCCTGTGTTAGTCGGTGATGAGATGCTGGCATGGGTAGAGCATTTGGGTGATATTCGTATTAAGGTGACTGATTGAACTCGGCAAATCGATCCGCTAATGCCGGTGCGGCGGGGTGTTGTTGTTCCATTAATATGTGGATGGCGACCTCTGCTGTGCACAACCCAGTGTCTTTCTGATTACGTCGTTTACTGTAAGCCGAACGAAGCCCCTGTATTTCATAGTGATCAAAGCGTTGAAGATAAGGGGATTGATTGTACATTTTGCGTGCTTGCTGCCAAGTACCATCAAGTATCAACACGTTTTTAATTGCTTTAATTGCGACGCTAACGGCTTTGGTGCAGTGTGTCATATGGGGGTAAATAAGTACGGTATCCAAGGGGGAAAGTCGCAGCACCGCTGCGTTGGGTTCTACCCGTGACCAAACCATCAGGTGACAGTCGTCATTGAGTATCTCTTTCACCAGTGTGCCGGTGCCCGTTGTTTTTTTGATTTCTTCACTGTGGGTTAAAAGCCAAATGTTCATGAGATACCTGCGTTAAAAAACGTCAGTGTAGCAAAAGTAAGCGAGTATTGGGTGTTTGCAACGAGCCAAACTAAAAAACCAGCAGGGATGCCATGCTGGTTTTTAAATACGCCGTGTACTTTATTTTAAGGCGAAAAAATCGTTATTCTTTGCCTGTTGAGCCAATTTTATGGATGGATAAATCGGCACCATTAAATTCGTCTTCTTCACTTAAGCGTAATCCACTGACCGACTTAACGAGACCATAAACAATGAAGCCACTGACCAGTGCGATAACCATGCCTGCGAGACTTCCGATCAACTGAGAGACAAGGCTAACGCCACCTAAGCCGCCCATTGCCTCAGACCCAAAAATACCTGCCGCAATGCCACCCCAAGCACCACACACGCCATGTAACGGCCAAACACCAAGAACGTCATCAGTATGCTTGAATTTCTGCTGAATCAGGGTAAATAACACCGTAAAAATGGCGCCAGCCAGCGCGCCGGTTGCAAGTGCTCCAATTGGGTGCATGATGTCGGACCCTGCACAGATTGCAACCAGTCCCGCTAAGGGGCCATTGTGGATAAAGCCAGGGTCATTTTTTCCGAATATCATCGCGGTGATGATTCCGCCAACCATTGCCATCAGAGAATTGACTGCGACAAGGCCGCTGACGCCATCTAGGGTTTGTGCAGACATTACGTTGAATCCGAACCAGCCAATACAAAGAATCCATGCTCCCAAGGCGAGGAATGGAATATTAGATGGAGCGAATGCCACGAGCCTACCGTTTCTAAAGCGTCCGTTACGTGTCCCTAGTAAAATAATAGCAGCAAGTGCGACCCAGCCGCCAAAGGCATGTACCACCACAGAGCCAGCAAAATCATGAAAAGGGGCGCCAAATTCGGTACTGAGCCAATCTTGTATGCCGTAGTTACCGTTCCAGACAATCCCTTCAAAAAAAGGATAAGCAACACCAACAATCATCGCGGCTGAAATGAGCATAGGGTAAAATTTCGCACGTTCGGCTACGCCTCCTGAAATGATGGCCGGAATGGCAGCGGCAAACGTCATCAAAAAGAAAAACTTAACCAAGCTGTAACCGTTCTCTTGAGACAGTACAGCCGCGCTGTCGAAAAAAGAAACGCCATAGGCAATATGATAACCTACAAAAAAATAGACCAAAGCTGAGATGGCAAAATCGGTCATAATCTTAACCAAGGCATTGACTTGGTTTTTATGTCGTACTGTGCCGACTTCTAAAAAAGCAAATCCAGCATGCATGGCAAACACCATAATGGCGCCAAGCAGTATAAATAACGTATTTGAACTGGAAACCAGCGTTTCCACTGCACTGTTTAAGGGGGTCACTTGTCGCTCCTGATGTTTTTTGCACCTTAATGGTGTTTTATTTTGGTTTTTTGCTCTAACTTGGGGCTTTATGTTGGTTTAAATACTCACAAAGCCCTTTTCTTTAATTATTCAAGCAAAAATCGTTCCATTTTGGTGCTTTTTTAAGCGAATTTATTGTTAGAGCATCTTGCAAAACTAATAGCCAACCCATTTGTGGATAACTTATCGCCCTTTTAGAGGCTGTTTTTTTACTCAGTTAAGCATGTGTTTCTATGCATTTTCTATTTTGACTAGGTCGTCATCGCTTTTCTCTCTTTATTGATCATAGCGGCTCGTTCTGTGACCACCCCAGAAGCACAATATCCTCGATACATGACTTATCTTTCTGCGATTTATTGCCGCAGTCGAAGCAGTTGATCGACACTCAGTACTAAAATGCCAAACATCAGGTGACTCATGACTTTTACCTCACCACGTACCCAGATGTGTCGACCTCCGAACTCATCCTTGAGTCGGCCATTGGCTCGTTCTGCGCCCGAACGTTCCCGATAACGCACCGTATCGGCGGGTTCAAATCCTTCTTTCTCGCCCCCTCTGGGGTTGTGATCTATCAGGGGCACATGCCCTAACTCTCTACTGTGCTCATGCAGGTCAATACTGCAGTAGGCGGCGTCCATCAGATCATAAAGGTTGGTCACCCTCGCCGCACTGATGTGAGACAGAGGGATGGCGGCACGGCTGTCATGCATGGAGGCTGAGGACAGCAAAGCGGAGATGGGGACGCCACAGTCTGCAATGTCTAGATGCAGTTTGTAGCCATTCCAGCTGTTTTTATAGCCTTGAGCATTGCATTTTGTGCCACGACGGCAATCAACCGGGATCTCTTTAAGCATCTCTTCTAGGCATTGGGTACGTTGCCGTGCCACATTGAATTTGATCGGGCGGTTTTCATCTTTGTCCTTGCGGGGCCGCCCTTTAAGCTTAGGTTTATCCGTGTCCACTTTGTCGATCTTTTGTGGACGTTCTCTCACCTTAATCGCCGTCCCGTCTCGGCTGATATGCCCAATGAGACGATCTCCAAAGTGCATTTTGATCAGCACCTCGTGGGCACGTTCGGCCAACTTATCTTTGGCAAACGTCTCGAACGCACGAGAAAAAGTCGAGGCTGAGGGCAGTTTCTTATGAAGCGGAAATCCACAGATTCGCTGTAATGCTTTGTCCATGTTTAGGCGTTCTATTAGATGCACCGTGGTGGTAAGCCCAAGCACTACCTTGGCAACAAACGCGTTGGCTAACCAAGCGAGTTCATGGGGAGGACGCCCCGTCCGATACGAAAAACGTGTCACAAACTCTTCGATGCGAGACCATTCCAAGATATGAATCAGTTTTTCAAGTTTTGGGGTCAACAAGCCTATTTCTTGGTGTAAAGCAGGAATCAATTGGCCTTGAACGATTTGCCAGCGTTGCATTATTTGTTGGGGCGTCGTAGCATTCATAGAGTGGGTATGTCGATGTTGTGTGAGAACGCTATCGTCGCCGGAAACGGCAGCCCACGTCTTCTCTTTTTTCGTTATTCCACGAATAGATATGGCTTATATCGACAGTTTTGCAATTACCTCGTTATGCACTGATTTTGAACTTTTTTGAGGAGAGGTTGTGTTGCCTATTCTGTATTCGTTCAGGCGTTGCCCGTATGCTATAAGAGCGAGATATACATTGGCTGTATTAAAAGTGCCTGTTTATTTGCGGGAAGTTGCGTTGAAATCAAAGCCAGCGGCCTTGTTGGCATTGGGTGGTCGATCCAGTGTCCCTCAGCTTATTGACGCCGATGGATGCCGTTACCCTGAAAGTATGGATATTATGTTGTGGGCGCTGTCTAAGAGCAAAGAAGTTGAACCAAAGCAGTTGCTATGGCCTCTTGAGTCCAGAACACGCCTCAAAATGCAGTTATGGATTCAGTATAACGATCGATTTTTTAAATATTGGTTGGATCGATATAAATACGCTGACCGGTATCCTGAACACACCGAGGCATATTATCGGCGTAAGGCGGAAGGCTTTTTACAACGGTTAGAAAGGCGGTTATCACAGGGCGCATTTTTATTTGGTGATTTTATAAGTCTGGCTGATATCGCGATTTTCCCCTTTGTTCGACAATGCGCTGCGGTAAATCAAGCATGGTTTGATGGATCGAAGTATGAATTTGTAAGGTTATGGTTAGCTTACTTTGTGAGTTCTGATGTCTTTCAATCTGTGGTGATGATCAAAAATACCACTTGGCAAACAGACGATGAGGACATCATCTTCCCTGTTACTCAAGTGGCATTACAGTAAGCTGTTTAGTTAATCAGGCCAAAGCTCACCCAATATAAAAAGCCTGGGTC
Organism: Marinomonas sp. IMCC 4694; assembly: GCF_008122525.1. Lineage (NCBI taxonomy): Bacteria > Pseudomonadati > Pseudomonadota > Gammaproteobacteria > Oceanospirillales > Oceanospirillaceae > Marinomonas > Marinomonas sp. IMCC 4694. The sequence goes on along the minus strand of NZ_VSRV01000001.1, from coordinate 2,718,044 downwards.
AGCGTCGCTCGGTAGACTGAGGGCAATAAAATCTCCGTTGGCATCGATATACGATGAAGCAGGAAAGTTTTGCTTTAGAATCTCTAGGTTTTGTTGCGCCAGATCGATTTGCTGTAGATCGTTGTAAGATTGAATGTTAATAGCTAGGGCTTCTTCTACGGAGTCCGAGCTGGGGTAACTCAGAATGACTTCTTGGCTGCGTCGTAAAGCGGATAGGGGCGCTTTTCTTTTTAAGTAATAATAAGCTACTTGCAGTTCGTGGCGCGCGACCATGTTTCGAAGGTAATACATTCGGGCCTTGCTGTCTGGAGCATAAGCGCTGTTCGGAAAGCGCACAGTAAGATCAGCAAGTTCGTTAAACGCCTTGGCAAGTTCCTTTGAGTCTCGTTCGCTTGGGTCTAGACCTAAGTAGCGAGACGTTAAGCTTTCCGCACCTTTGTAAGTTGATAGCGCTCGCATGTAATAAGCGTAATCCAGTGATTCGTGTTCTGGGTGGTTTTTAATAAATCGCTCGGCCGATGCATGCGCTCCGATAAACTCGCTGGCTTCCATTTGAGCGTACATTAAATCTAATTCAGCGCGCGTACTGAATTCACCAAAGGGATAGCGTGAATCTAGGTCTTTAAGATGTTTTATGGCCGTGGAAGGAAGGTTGTTTTCTAGAGCTTGCTGGGCTTTGTCGTAGTAAGTGCGTTCTGGTAAGTCAGGAGCTTGTACCGGCTTGCTTGAGCAGGCAACAACAAGCAAAGAAAAACTTACTATTCCAGAGAAACGGAGCAGCGTGTGATGGAATCCCATGTATAATCAAACCCTTGATATGGTAGTAGATTAGCCTCAATCGGCATTTTGTAGCGTTAAATTGCGAAAGATGATGAAGTGCAAGGCGCTACACGTTTTTTCACTTTCAGTCTCAATGATAAAGTCAACGAGCTGAAAACAACAGAATAAAGTACATTGTATGGCAGAGCGCATAGTAAAAGAAGCCCAAGTCCCGTTCGATTTGGGCGGTAACCGATTTGATCAAATTGCGACCGAGTTGTTTAACGACTATTCCCGTTCGCGTATTCAAAGTTGGATAAAAGAAGGCGTGTTGAGAGTCGATGGCAAGGTCACCAAGCCCAAGGAAAAGCTATTTGGTGGCGAGGTGGTCTCTCTTGACATTGTGATCGAAGCGCAAGCCGATCATGAAGCGCAAGAAATGACCTTAGACATCGTTTATGAAGATGACGACATTATTATTGTCAACAAACCCGCGGGTTTGGTCGTGCATCCAGCGGTGGGTAATCGCGATGGCACCTTGATGAACGCGATACTGCACCACGCCCCAGAAACCGCGCACATTCCTCGTGCGGGCATTGTTCATCGTCTTGACAAAGAAACCACCGGGTTGATGGTGGTCGCCAAGACGTTGATTGCGCAGACAGACTTGGTCGCGCAGCTACAAGAGCGGAGTATGGGTCGTGAATACGAAGCGATTTCCATCGGTGTGATGACGGGCGGTGGTGAAGTGGATGAGCCGATTGGTCGTCATCCACATAATCGTCAAAAGCAAGCGGTTGAGCCGGTGAATGGTAAAGAGGCTGTAACGCATTACCGCTTAGTTGAGCGTTTTAAAAATCACACACACATTCGTTTGAAATTGGAAACCGGCCGTACGCATCAAATTCGTGTGCATATGGCGTTTATTCAATACCCATTGGTGGGCGATCCACAATACGGCGGTCGTTTGAAAATGCCCAAAGCCTGTTCACCTGAATTGCAGGATGAATTACGTCATTTCCGTCGTCAGGCTTTGCACGCGAAGAAGCTCGCTCTGGCGCACCCCATTACAGGTGAGTGGATGGAATGGGAAGTGGATTTGCCAGCGGATATGCAAAAGCTGATTAATGCCCTCAAAAAAGACATGGTTGAGTCGGGCAGTAATGACTCAGAATATTTTTAATGGGTTCTGCATAATTGAGGCTGCTTAGGCAGCCTTTTTTATTTTTTTAGATTTAGGTTAAACGCATTTTTTGTATGTTTAATCTGCTGTTTTTACGGAGAATTTTATGTCTTCTGATCGTCTTGCTTATATTTCTCCTACTTGGCCTGCTCCGGTTTCTGTGCGAGCGTATGTTTCTACGCGTATTGGCGGGGTCAGTGCAACGCCTTTTGACGCGTTAAATCTGGGAATGCATGTGCAAGACGAACCTATTGCGGTTCAACAAAATCGTGATCTATTTTCGTCTTATGTGAACATGCCTGATTCCGTGCAGTGGCTGAATCAGGTTCACGGTACCGATGTGGTGACCTTGCCATACGACCCCTTGTTAAATAATGCTATCCCTGAGTCGGCCGATGCCGCGTTTACCCGTACTGCACAGCAAGTGTGTGCGGTGTTGACGGCGGACTGTTTGCCGGTGTTTTTTTGTGATTCACTGGGTTCTCAAGTCGCGGTGGCGCACGCGGGCTGGAGAGGTTTGTGTGCTGGTGTGCTGGAAGCAACGTTGAGGTGTTTTGACGACCCATCAAGCGTGATGGTTTGGCTTGGTCCAGCTATTGGCCCGACGGCGTTTGAGGTGGGCGACGAGGTGAAGAGTGCCTTTGTCTCTGTGTCGCTTGATGCTCAGAAAGCGTTTGCGCCTAGTCAGCAGGCGGGTAAATGGCTAGGCGATCTTTATATGTTAGCAACGCAGCGTTTGCAGGCAGCCGGTGTGACACACATTTATGGCGGTGACCATTGCACTTTCACCGACGTGGAGCGTTTTTATTCTTATCGACGTGACGGTCAAACCGGTCGTATGGCGTCGGTTATTTGGCTCAATAAGGGATAAATTAATGGCTTTGTTGGCGGGTGTCAAAAAAATGACACTCTTGCTCTTGAAAAGCCAAATTTGAATACTATTAAGCTGTTAATTGATTTATTCCTCTTATTTTGTGAAGGATGCCAGATTATGCGTATCGATCGTTTAACCAGTAAACTGCAATTAGCCTTGTCCGATGCTCAGTCTGTGGCATTAGGGCAAGACCATTCTTATATTGAATCACTTCATTTGATGATCGCACTACTGGATCAGCAGGGTGGCAGCACACGCCCGATTTTGCAGCAGTCAGGCATTGCTGTAGCGAAGTTTCGTGATGGCTTAAATGAGCTGTTAACACGCTTACCCAAAGTACAAAACCACGATGGTAATATTCAAATGTCGCCAGAGTTGGGGCGTTTATTAAATCTCGCCGACAAAGAAGCGCAAAAGCGCAAAGATCAGTATATTTCATCGGAATTGGTCTTAATGGCGATGTTTGAAGGTAAGGACGACTTAGCGAAGCGTTTAAAAGCCAGTGGCGTGACCAAAGCGGATATTGCGTCTGTTATCGACAGTATTCGCGGTGGGGATTCGGTAAACGATCCTGACGCGGAAGAGAATCGTCAAGCATTGGATAAATATACTATAGACCTTACTGCTCGTGCCGCAGAAGGTAAGCTTGACCCGGTTATTGGTCGAGATGACGAAATCCGTCGCACTATTCAAGTATTGCAGCGTCGCCGTAAAAACAACCCGGTATTAATCGGTGAGCCAGGCGTCGGTAAAACCGCGATTGTGGAAGGGCTGGCCCAGCGGATTATTAATGGTGAAGTGCCAGAAGGTCTGAAAAACAAACGCGTGTTGTCGTTGGATATGGCGGCACTGATTGCTGGTGCGAAATATCGTGGTGAATTTGAAGAGCGCCTCAAAGCCTTGCTGAATGAACTCGCGAAACAAGATGGTCAAATCATCTTGTTCATCGATGAGATTCATACCATGGTTGGGGCGGGTAAATCTGAAGGTTCGATGGACGCCGGCAATATGCTCAAACCGGCTTTGGCGCGCGGAGAGCTCCATTGCGTCGGTGCGACCACGCTGGACGAATACCGTCAGTTTATTGAAAAAGACGCTGCGTTGGAACGTCGTTTCCAAAAAGTGCTGGTGGAAGAGCCAAGCGTGCTGGATTCCATTGCGATTTTGCGTGGCTTAAAAGAACGTTATGAAGTGCACCATGGCGTCGATATTACCGACTCGGCGATTATTGCGGCCGCGAAGTTGTCTCAGCGTTACATCACCGACCGCCAATTACCGGATAAAGCCATCGATCTGATTGATGAGGCGGGCAGCCGTATTCGCATGGAGATGGATTCCAAACCTGAGGACATGGATCGGTTAGAGCGTCGTTTGATTCAATTAAAAATCGAAAAAGAAGCGTTAAAGAAAGAAAAAGACCGCGCTTCGAAATTGCGTCTGGATGAGCTTAATGTCGAGATCGATCATCTGCAAAAGCAGTTTTCGGATCTTGAAGAAATTTGGAACGCTGAAAAAGCCGCCGTGCAGGGCGCACAGAAACTCAAAGAAGAGCTTGAGTCGGTTCGTCATGAAATGGAAGAAGCGCGCCGCAGTGGTAACTTGGCAAAAATGTCTGAGTTGCAATATGGTGTGATCCCAATGTTAGAGGCTGAGATTGAAAAAGCCAGTAAAGCAGAAGAAAACACCGAAACCAAATTATTGAAACGTCGTGTCACGGAAGAAGAAATAGCGACCGTGGTGTCACGTTGGACCGGTATTCCAGTCGATAAAATGCTCGAAGGCGAGCGTGATAAATTATTGCGCATGGAAGATGCTTTGCATGAGTCGGTCATGGGACAAGAGGAAGCAGTTGTTGCTGTGTCGAATGCGGTGCGCCGGTCACGTTCTGGGTTGGCCGATCCAAATCGCCCGAATGGCTCCTTTCTTTTCTTAGGTCCTACCGGTGTGGGCAAAACCGAATTGTGCAAGTCGTTAGCAAAATTCCTGTTTGATACCGAGCAAGCTATGGTGCGTGTGGACATGTCGGAGTTTATGGAAAAGCATTCCGTTGCTCGTTTAATTGGCGCGCCACCGGGTTACGTCGGCTACGAGGAAGGCGGTTATCTAACGGAAGCAGTAAGACGTCGACCGTATTCTGTGTTGTTGTTAGACGAAGTCGAGAAAGCACATCCCGATGTGTTTAATATCTTGTTGCAAGTACTCGACGATGGACGTTTGACGGATGGGCAAGGTCGTACGGTTGATTTTAGAAACACGGTGATTGTGATGACGTCTAATTTAGGATCCGATTTGATTCAAGAGTATCAGACGTCAGATCAATACGAAGCAATTAAGTCAAAAGTGATGGAGGTCGTTGGAACCCATTTCCGCCCCGAGTTTATCAACAGAATTGACGAAACCGTGGTGTTTCATCCGTTGATGCGTTCGCAAATTAAAGGCATTGCGACCATTCAGTTAGCGCATTTGAACGAGCGGTTGGCAGAAATGGGGATGTCGTTAACGCTCACTGAGGCCGCGGCAAATCATCTTGCAGAAGTGGGTTACGATCCTATTTATGGCGCACGTCCTCTGAAGCGCGCCATTCAGAAATGGATAGAGAATCCATTAGCCAATGAGCTATTATCGGGCCACTTTGTTACTGGTGATCGTATTCTTGCTGAAGTGGTCGAAAAGAGGTTGGTTTTTACGAAAAGTGAGTAAGTCAGACAAAACCAAGCGCCAGTTTTTTGAAAAACTGGCGCTTGGTTTGGCTCAAGTGTATGTCGTTAAATATCGAGTGTGACACCAATAAAGTAACCATTGTAATCTTTGGTTAAGAAGTTGGTTTCTTGTTCGATTGAGCGGTAACCAACTTCTAGTCCAAGTACAGGGATCGGCTGGTACTGTATTTTAAACGCTTGATCGGTAATGGTGACATCATCAAAAGAGGAAATGCTTTTAGATTCGGCCGCCAGCGTGACGCCAGTGCCGGGAATCGCGAGAGACGCTGCTAAGAACAGCATAGGAACAGATTCACTGTCTTTGAGTGAGCCTCTGGTCATATCGAGCTCCCGGAAAGTGACACCACCTTCAATGCTCGCCCATAGTAAACCAATGCCATAGTAGCCGGTGAAGTCTAAGTGGCTAATATCTGTCCCCGCTGGATCGGACTCAAACTCCCACACATCCATTCGTAGATTTGGAATCAGTGGAATAGGGTGTTGGATATCAAGGCTGGCATACGTCGCAGAGCCATCGTCGCTGTCAAAAAGCCCAGCTTCTGCGTTAGCACCGAGAAAATCGGCATTGGCAGCGTTTGCGACTAACAGCGTAGATAGTGCCAAAGCGAACTTTGTTGATTTCATAATGAGCATCCCTATTGAATAGTATAAATTTTGCTTAATTATAGGTTCAAGCAAATCAAAATCAAATGAAATAAGGAAAACGAAGAAAATATTTAGGACGAGAGGTGTGTTGAAGTGGTGCGCTTGTGATTGAAATGGCTGGGGTAGAAGGATTCGAACCTACGCATGACAGGATCAAAACCTGTTGCCTTACCGCTTGGCGATACCCCAATTAACAAAATTTTTGACTGGTGGCTATGACTAGATTCGAACTAGTGACCCCATCATTATGAGTGATGTGCTCTAACCAACTGAGCTACATAGCCTAAACAGAACAGTAATCGTGTGCACCAATGTAACGATGGCTGGGGTAGAAGGATTCGAACCTACGCATGACAGGATCAAAACCTGTTGCCTTACCGCTTGGCGATACCCCAATTATCGAATATTGGTGGCTATGACTAGATTCGAACTAGTGACCCCATCATTATGAGTGATGTGCTCTAACCAACTGAGCTACATAGCCTTGTCTGTTGGCTGGGGTAGAAGGATTCGAACCTACGCATGACAGGATCAAAACCTGTTGCCTTACCGCTTGGCGATACCCCATCAGACTGACACAAGAAACAGTTTATAAAAATCAATATACTGCCTCTGTGGCGCGATATTATTCATATAAGTGCTTAATGGGTCAAGTGTTTTCTTAAAATGTTTTGTTAACTATTACACATTAAAGCGGAAATGCATCACATCGCCATCTTTAACAATGTATTCTTTGCCTTCTAAGCGCCATTTTCCGGCTTCTTTTGAGCCACTTTCACCCTTGTATTGAATGAAATCGTTGTAGCCTATTACTTCAGCTCGGATAAAGCCTTTTTCGAAGTCTGTGTGGATCACACCGGCAGCCTGAGGCCCCGTTGCACCTTGCTTGACCGTCCAGGCGCGCACTTCTTTTAAGCCCGCCGTAAAGTAGGTCTGAAGGCCAAGTAGTTCATAGCCAGCACGGATAACTCGGTCGAGGCCCGGTTCTGCCATACCCATCTCGTCAAGAAACTCTTGCATCTCTTCGGCGTCTAGCTCAGAAATCTCCGCTTCAAGCTGATTGCAAATGGGGACTACCATCGCCCCTTCCGCGGCCGCGATTTCACGAACTTGGTCGAGGTAAGGGTTGTTTTCAAAGCCATCCTCTGCCACGTTCGCGATGTACATGGTCGGTTTTGTTGTCAGTAGGTGCATACCTCTGACTTCTTTTTTCTCGTCGTCAGATAGAGTCATGCCACGCACGGGAAGGCCGTTCTCTAAGTGCTCTTTAATGCTTTCTAGGAACGCTTTGTGGCTGATGGCGTCTTTGTTGCCACTTTTTGCATTTTTGGCTGTGCGGAACAGTTGTTTATCGATGGATTCGATGTCAGCGAAAATCAATTCCAAGTTAATCACTTCGATGTCTAACTTAGGGTTGACGTGATTAGAAACGTGGATCACGTTTTCGTCTTCAAAGCAGCGTACAACGTGAGCGATGGCGTCGGTTTCACGAATATTCGCAAGGAATTTATTCCCTAAACCTTCACCTTTCGATGCACCTTCCACAAGGCCGGCAATATCAACGAATTCCATCGTTGTCGCTAGAACACGCTCTGGTTTAACGATTTCAGCTAGGGCATCTAAGCGTGGATCTGGCATGGCGACTACACCAGCGTTTGGTTCAATCGTACAAAAAGGGAAGTTTTCCGCGCCAATACCGGCTTTGGTTAAGGCGTTAAATAGAGTCGATTTACCAACGTTAGGTAGCCCAACGATGCCGCAATTAAAACCCATAGTGAGATTCCTAATAATTAAATGATTATGCTTTGAAGCTGTGTAGCTGGTTCATCACGGGGTTTAAGTTACCGCGAACAATGTCATCTACATAGCGTAATGATTCGTCGATTGTGTGTTCGATTTTTGTGTGGTCGTCAGGCGATGCTTTTTTCAGCACATAGTTCGCTACTTGACTGGCGTGACCTGGGTGGCCAATGCCGATTCTAAGACGACCAAATTCTCGGTTATTCGCTAGCTTGGCAATAATGTCTTTTAATCCGTTGTGACCACCGTGTCCGCCGCCCTTTTTCAACTTGGCAGTGCCAGGGGCGATGTCTAATTCATCGTGAATAACAAGGACTTCTTCAGGAGGGATTTTGTAAAACTGGCAAACAGCCTGAACCGCTTTGCCACTTAAATTCATATAGGTGGTGGGAATAAGGAGATAACACTCTTCACCAGCTATAAAAACTTTGCCAAATTGGCCAAAAAACTTTTTCTCTGTTCGAAGAGAGCATTGACTCTGACGAGCCAATGCCTCAATCCACTGAGCGCCTGCATTGTGGCGAGTGTTCTCGTATTCGCTGCCTGGATTACCCAAACCGACTAATAATCTGAAACCTGCCACAATACTGCCTTCAATGAGTGATCTTAACGTTTAGACTTGCCGATACGAGCGATAGGTTGGTCATGATCTTCGCCTTTCAACAAAGAAACTAACTCAACACCTTCTGGAAGGATAACATCAGACAAGTGGAAGATTTGATCAAGTTGACCATTGATTGCATCGATCGTCAAAGTAGTAGGAAGGTTCCCTGGTAAACAACGAACTTCAGCCAGTTTAGATTCTACAGTCAGACGACCACCTTGCTTGCTAACGCCTTCACTTTGTGCGGCATTGATGAAGCTTAAAGGAACGCGAGTTGTGATCGTCTTGTCCGCTTGAACGCGCTGAAGATCCATGTGCATAACGGCGCCAGTAGATGGGTGACGCTGAAGCGCTTTAACAAGTACTTGCTCAGTGTTGCCTTCAACTGTTACTTCAACAAGGCCAGTTAAAAAACCTGGTGTGCCTACGGCTTTAAGCAACTCATTGTCTTTAAAAGAGATGGACGCTGGAGCAACGTCACCGCCATAAATAACAGCAGGTACTTGGCCAGTGTTACGAAGGCGGCGGCTCGCACCTTTACCTTCTTGAGTACGAGCAACGGCATTAATAGATAATGACATGGTATTTTCCTAATAATAAATAAAGTTTGTGCCCAGAGTTGCGACCCGCTCCGAGCGTTAGTGTTTGGCTTAGGCCCCAAACATGGCACTGATAGACTCTTCGTTGCATACACGACGAACAGCCTCCGCCATAATGTCAGACATTGACAATTGGCGTATCTGAGGGCAGTTAAGCGCCTCTTGTGTTAATGGGATGGTATCAGTCACGACCAACTCATCAAGCACGGAATGTTTAATGTTTTCAAGCGCTTTTCCGGATAATACCGGGTGTGTGCAGTAAGCTAGCACTTTCGTGGCGCCATGTTCTTTTAGGGCTTTCGCTGCGGCGCACAGAGTGCCGCCAGTGTCGCACATATCGTCAACAAGGACGCAAGTTTTGCCTGCAACGTCACCAATCAAGTGCATGATTTGCGCTTCGTTGGCACGAGGACGACGCTTGTCTATAATGGCTAGATCTGCATCATCGAGTAATTTCGCAAACGCTCTGGCACGAACCACACCGCCCACATCTGGAGAAACAACACAGATGTTTTCATGACCTTGGCGTTGCAAGTCATCCAGCAGCAAAGGCGTGGCATAGACGTTATCTACAGGGATATCAAAAAAACCTTGAATTTGGTCGGCATGAAGATCGACGGTCAATACACGATTAATCCCCACTGCAGAGATCATGTCAGCGACGACTTTCGCGGTGATGGGGACGCGTGCAGAACGCACACGCCGATCTTGTCGAGCGTAACCAAAATACGGAATCACTGCCGTGACACGAGTTGCAGAGGCTCGACGTAGTGCGTCGGCCATAACAATGAGTTCCATCAAGTTGTCGTTACTTGGGGCGCAGGTGGATTGAATGATGAAAACGTCTTTACCTCGTACATTTTCATTGATTTCAACCGCAATTTCCCCGTCGCTAAATTTACCAACGGTGGCATTGCCGATGGGTAGGCCTAGGCGACGAACCACTCTTCGAGCGAGTTCTGGGTTGGCATTACCGGTAAAAACCATCAATTTAGACACTGCGTATACCTTTGTATTGTGTAGCTATGAAAATGGGCATTAATTTGGGCATTAATTTCGGTGTTGTTCAATCCACTGGTTTAACGCATCGTGAGTCACCGAGGTGTTGTGTCCACGACAAACCCAACTTTGCCACTTTTTGGGTGTAATTGATTTGAGTTGTTCGGCGTCGTATTCACTGTCGAATGCTAAAAATAAACAAGCCCCTGTTCCCGTTAACTTAGCGTCACCGTGATTTTTCAACCACAAATACGCTTCGTTCACCTCAGGATTCTGCTTTGTTACCACGTCTAAACAATCATTATGACCACCCAGCGTTAAGGCGTGCGATATTCTGATGGGAGGGGTGTCTCTTGTCAAATATTTATCGGTAAATATTTGTCCTGTTGACACGTGGCAATTGGGCTTGATAAGCAGGTAATACGGTGTTCTCAGTTCGACGGCTTGCAGCTTTTCTCCCACACCTTCGGCAAAAGCTGACGACCCCATGACAAAGACCGGTACATCAGCCCCAAGCTGCACCCCTAAATCGGCCAGTTGTGTCAAGGATAAACCGCATTCCCATAAAGTGTTTAAGGCTAATAAAGTGGTCGCAGCATTTGAGCTGCCACCCCCGATTCCGCCCCCCATAGGTAATTGTTTTATGAGAATAATATCAATCCCAAACAGTGCATCTTTTTTAAAAGGTGTGAGTAACCTTGCGGCTTTATAAACAAGGTTATCTTTTGTTGCAAGTTGCTCAATAATCGGTGAAATGGTGATTCGATTATTGTGTGTCAGTGAAAAATCGAGTGTGTCGAATAGATCGATAAATTGAAACAGTGTTTGCAGTTCATGGTAGCCGTCGTCACGTCTGCCGGTGATGTGTAGAAATAAATTTAATTTTGCAGGAGAAGGTAATCTCATTTGGTTTACTGAATGGTCCATTGGTTAATAATCAAATTGACTTTAAATGGCGGGTTAGAGACCTGCATTTTTTGCGGAAGAGACAGTCCATCTACGTTAACAAAATTGGTGTATTGAATCACCCAGCCATCTTGTTCGATTTTATTGGGCTGTTTTGTCGCGCCGTCGTGGGTTATTTTGGCAGGGGAGTTTGGTGCTTGCAGCCCTCTGATCCAAAAAGTGACTTGCTCCACAGGAAACTCCCAGCCAAGTTCTTGTTGCAATAAAGCACCTGCATCATGCCCCGTTGTTAGCGTGTCTTCGTAGGCTAAGGTAATAAGGCTGTCTTGTGTTTTTTTGAGGTTGATGGCGCCTTGCCCGAAGGGGCCTACTATGTTTAATGAGAATGTTTCGGGGTCTTTTTGCCAAGTAAAATTGCCTGAGACGGCGTCATTTTTTGTGCGTATACCGACTCGTCCAGAGGTTTCCCATTTCGAAATGGCACCGGCGTTGTTTGGCGGTGGTGTGATGGGTCCTGAGGATTGTGTGCTACAAGCGCTCATCAGCATGGTAGTGGCTATCAGGTAAAGGGTTTTATGAAGCATGCGGCGTTTCCTGTTGTGCATCATCAAGCATTGTTGGTGATAATCGTTGTATTGTATCCAGTAAAAGAGGTGTGTTAGGCGACCTCTCAAGTGCGGTTCTCCATATCTCTATCGCTTTTTTGTAATGGCGTTGCTTCCACAGTGATTCACCATAATGGGCTGCAATTTCAGCGTCTGGCAATAGAGACCACGCTTTTTGTAGGTAATAGGACGATTGCTCTAGTTCGCCTTTTAGGAAAAAGCCCCACCCTAAGCTGTCAATGATGGCGGGGTCGTCGTCTACTTTTTCATACGCTAGCTCTATATAAGTCATGGCTTCATCAAGGCGAGTCGTTCGTGTCAATAATGTATAGCCGAGCGCATTCAAATATTGAGGGTTGTTTGTGTCTTTTTGCAGTAATATTTTCAGTTCAGACTCAGTGACTTCCCACAGCCCAATTGTGTCGGCAAGGAGCGCTTTTCGATAACGGATAATGTCGGATTCTGGAAGCGCGATTAGGGCGCGATTAAATAGGTCATAAGACAAATCGATTCGACCTTTTTCCTCATGTAGTCCACTAATCGCGGCAATTTGCTCTGGCATGTTTTCACGTAAGGTGCGGTTCAATATCATGTCATTAATGGTGTTTTCTTGGCTTGCTTCGTAGAGCCATAACGCCATTTGGTTGCTTGCATTGGATCTCAGTGCGCCATTTACTTGTTCCATGGCGCGAATGGCGTCTGCTTTTTTTCCTTGTTGTGAAAGCGCGATAGCGGTCAAGAATTGCACTTGATCACTCAGGCCCTGCTCAGTGTTAGGTAAGCTGTACGCGACAGTGAGAGCGAGATCCGGTTGGTCACGCTCTAGTAATGAGCGCATTAGATTAATGCCAACTTGCTGTTTTTCTGGCGCGTTTAATTGTGCGGCTCTGTACGTTGCAATGGCGTTATCTGATTGGTGGTTTTCAACTAGGAAATCAATAAGAGGCATTAGCAATCGCCTGTTTCCTGGTTGTGCTTCACAGGCCATTTTTAGTGTGCTGATGGCATCTTCTAAGCGATCAAGATTCTTTTGACCAAAGGACAATATAAGGTAAAGTGCTTCGCTTTTTTCAGTGTCGTGATGTGAGAGGAGTTGTTCTGATATCTCAATAGCAAGCTGATATTGCCCCGTTAATAACAAGATGTGAGCGTGGCTTAGTTGTACGTATTGATTATTCTGCGCCGGCTGCGTCAGGGCCAATATTGCCTTTTCAATGGTGGTTACCTGAGTGTTGTCACGAATATTTTCTTCTAAATAGAGCGGCAAAAAACGCAGCGGGACGTTGTTTTGAATCGCGCTATTGATAAGGTCAGTGACGTCTTTTGAGCGATTTCCTTTGATAATAATTTGCAGCTTTAAGGCGTAAGCCGCTTCCGCGTAGGGATCGGCAGAGAGCCATAAGTTTGCACTTTTTTCAATGTATAAAGGATTTTGGGATGTTATGGCTATGCGGGCTAGGCGTTCTATTAAGAGAAGATTGCCAGATTCAGTGGCGAGTTGATAGAATGCCTCGAAGGCTTTGTTGGGGCCTTCTCGTTGCAATATGAATTCGGCATTAAGTTGTTTTCGTATGTAATCATGGCTCACTAACGTTGGTGTTGTTTTTATGTCAATGGCGACTGTTTTTTCTGGTGTTTGTTCTGACGTTAAGTGGCTGCAAGCAGTGAGAAATAAAAGGCAAACGACATTAAAAAACAAGCGCGCATGGCGATTGAATAGACCCTTTAATGGTTGCGTATCGTTCGACTGCAGAACAGCTTGCATAGGTTTTCTCGATGCTAAATTCATATAGCCCTTATATTAACGTTAGCGAAGCTCGATGTCAGGTACCAATATATACTAATCAGGCGAGTTTTTATTGATCATATGGGGTGCGAAAAAAAGCGAATTTCTCGTATAATAGTGGTTTTTATGTGAAGAGACATATCGCTACCGCGTATGACTCTCATCACATTAACACCTCAATCTTTGAGAAGAGTCTGAATGCCGCTAATTACTGTAGGTGTGAATCATAAAACCGCGCCCGTTGCGATACGTGAGCGTGTGGCCTTTGCGCCTGAGAAAATGATCGATGCCTTGACTTCTCTTATTTCGAACAACAGCGCCACTGAAGCCGTAATTGTATCAACTTGCAATCGTACCGAATTGTATTGTTCGATCGACGATGTAAGCCAAGCTAACTTGGTGCTTGAGTGGCTGGCTAATTATCATGGCGTGTCGCTGAGCGATTTGCAGCAGTATTGCTATGTGCACGCGGACGACGACAGCGTTCGTCATGTGATGCGCGTTGCATCTGGTTTGGACTCTTTAATTCTTGGTGAGCCGCAAATTCTTGGTCAAGTGAAGTCGGCTTATGCCGTGTCTCAAGAAGGTGCGTGCATTGGTCCTGAGCTTGAATCTTTATTCCAACGTACTTTTTCCGTCGCTAAACGTGTTCGTACTGATACCGCGATAGGTGAGAATCCGGTCTCGATTGCGTTTGCAGCCGTGAGTTTAGCGCAACGTATTTTTGCGGACATTCGTCACAGTACGGCATTATTAATTGGAGCAGGACAGACCATTGAACTGGTTGCTAGACACCTTAAAGAACAGGGTGTTAAGCGCATCATTGTTGCGAATCGCACTTTGGCTAGAGCTGAAACCTTGGCCAACGAATTAAACGCTGAAGCCATTATGCTCGGTGAGATAGGTGACTATTTATCCCAAGCGGACATTGTGATTTCGTCCACAGCCAGCCAGTTGCCCATCATTGGTAAAGGCATGGTTGAGCGAGCTACAGCAAAACGCCGCCATGCCCCTATGTTGTTAATTGATATTGCCGTACCTCGAGACATTGAGCCTGAAGTCGAAGGGGTAAACGATGCTTATCTTTATACCGTGGACGATCTTCATTCAGTGATTGAAGAAAATGTCAGAGCAAGGCAAGATGCCGCGAAAGCGGCGGAACAAATGATCGAAGAAGGGGTGAGTTCCTACCGAAGGGTGATGGAGTCAAGAAAAGTATCTGAACTCATCGTGACCTTTCGTAAATCCGCTGAAACAATGAAAAATGTCGAGCTCGACAAGGCGTTAAAAAGTATTGCAATGGGCCAGCCCCCAGAGCAGGTTTTGAATAAACTGGCTCATGGCTTGATGAACAAACTCATTCACGCGCCGACGCGTTATTTACGTGATGCAGGTGCTGATGCTGATCAAGAAGCATTAAACATTGCCTCAAGTGTGTTGGGCATTTACGAACAAAAAGACCATTAAACAATGAAAGAATCGATAAAATTAAAATTAGAAAGTTTGTCTGATCGTTATGATGAACTGGCGGTGCTATTAAGTGTTGCTGAAGTCATTATGGATCAAGATCTATTCCGTGCCTATTCTAAAGAGTATGCAGAGCTTGAGCCTGTGGTTAAGTGTTTCAATGAATTTCAGCAAATCGATGAAAACATCGCTGAAGCGGAACTGATGATGACCGACTCTGACCCTGATATTAAAGACATGGGCGTAGAGGAGTACAAAGCGGGACAGGTGCAAAAAGACGCTTTGCAACTGGTGTTACAAAAATTGTTGTTGCCAAAAGACCCGAACGATTCCCGCAACGTCTTTTTAGAAGTTCGTGCTGGTACCGGTGGCGATGAAGCGTCTATTTTTTCTGGCGACTTATTTCGCATGTATTCGCGCTATGCTGAGACGCAACGTTGGAAAGTGGAAATCGTTAGCGCCAGCGACGGCGAGCATGGTGGTTACAAAGAAGTTATTGCGCGTATTGTCGGTGAGGGAGCGTATTCTAAACTGAAATTCGAATCTGGTGCACACCGCGTGCAGCGAGTCCCTGCAACGGAATCACAAGGCCGAATTCATACCTCAGCTTGTACCGTGGCGGTGATGCCCGAAATGGATGAGCTAGACGACATCATCATCAATAAAGGCGATTTGCGAATTGACACTTTCCGTGCTTCCGGCGCGGGTGGTCAGCACGTTAACAAAACCGATTCTGCGATTCGTTTGACACACATTCCGACTGGCGTTGTCGTGGAGTGTCAGGAAGAGCGTTCTCAGCATAAGAACCGTGCCAAAGCGATGTCTTTGTTGGCGTCTCGTTTGCAAGCTGCCGAGCAAGAGAAAGCCGCCAGCGAACAATCTGAAGCGCGCAAATCTTTAGTGGGAAGTGGCGATCGCTCTGAACGTATTCGTACTTATAACTACCCACAAGGGCGGGTAACAGATCATCGCATTAATTTGACCTTGTACAAATTAGATGAAATTGTCACCGGTGAGTTGGATGTGTTGATTAACCCTTTGGTGAATGAATTCCAAGCGGAGCAGCTGGCTGCGTTGAGTGGCGATAATTAACCGGTCGTGAATCGTTTGATCGCGACAAAGCGTTAACTGTGAAAAAAAGGCAATCATCGCATATGCGAATAGATGAAGTATTAAAAGGCGCCTATGAGCGCCTTGTTTTTGTCTCTGAGACAGCACAATTAGACGCTCAACTCTTGTTGGCTCATGTCTTGTCGGTGTCTACATCGTATTTTTATACTTGGCCTGAAAAAGTCATTAGCGATGACATGCTGGTGGCATTTAACCAATTGTTAGATCGACGAGCACAGGGCGAGCCGGTGGCCTATTTGCTGGGCCATCAGGCATTTTGGAGTTTGGATCTAGAAGTCTCAACGTTTACGTTGATTCCAAGACCCGATACCGAAAAGCTGGTGGAAGTGGCATTGTCTGTGCTGGATACGGGTAAAGTAAGCCGTATTTTAGATTTGGGCGCCGGAACGGGGGCAATAGCCTTGTCACTGGCGTCAGAGCAGCCTAAATCGACTGTGATTGGTGTGGACCTGATCGAAGCGGCTGTGGCTTTGGCGCAACGTAATGCGGTTCGAAATAACATTCGTAATGCAACTTTTGTACAAAGTAGCTGGTTTGATGCGTTACATGGGCAAGCGCTTTTTGATTTAATTGTATCTAATCCGCCATACATTGACCCAGACGACGAGCATTTATCTCAAGGCGATATGCGTTTTGAACCAAGAAGTGCGCTTGTCGCTGAGCGCCACGGCCTAGCCGACATCGAGCATATTGTTGCGACGGCACCGACTTTTATGAAAGTCGGTGCCTATTTGATGTTTGAGCATGGCTATGACCAAGCCTCAGCGGTTCGAGAATGTTTAACCACCGCAGGGTTTACTCAGGTCACTAACTTTCAAGACTTAGGCGGCAACGACCGAGTTACTATTGGTCAATGGTTCGGTAAGTAGCGCGCTACTTCTTAGGTTGAGCGCTTTCTGGGCGAATAAATACGGGTACTTCTTTGGTTGACTGGGCTGGGTCGTATCGATAACCAGCGACGTCAAATGCGTTGAGTTCATCGAGTGTTTGACAGCGATTTTCCACCAGATAACGTGCCATCAAGCCACGCGCTTTTTTCGCATAAAAACTGATGACTTTGAAGGTGCCGTTTTTCTCGTCTAAAAAATTCGGAGTGATGAGTGGTGCGTTGAGCTTTTTTTGGTTGACGGCTTTAAAATACTCATTCGACGCCAAGTTCACTAATAGCTCATCTTTTTCCAAAGCGTCGTTCAAAGTGTTTACTATAATGTCCCCCCAAAATTGATACAGGTTACTGCCCCGGCTGTTGTTAAGTTTGGTGCCCATTTCAAGACGATACGCCTGCATGAGATCGAGTGGTTTGAGTACACCATACAAACCACTTAAAATACGCAATGATTGTTGAGCATACAGTATGTCGTCTTTGCTTAATGAATAAGCGTCAAACCCAGTATAAACATCGCCCATAAAAGTATAAATTGCAGGGCGGCTGTTGGTTGGGGTGTGGTCGTTTTGCCATGCTTGATAGCGTTCTACATTGAGGGTGGCAAGTTTGTCGCTGAGTTTCATTAAAGAGGCGATGTCTGCCGGTGTGTGAGGTTTAATGGCATCAATCAGTTGCTGAGAATGGTCTACCAGCTCAGGTACGCTGAATGTATCCATGCTGGGCTGCGTCGTTAAGTCCAATGTTTTAGCGGGAGAGATTAATAATTTCATAGGGATTCCATTTGCTTGTTCATTGCGTTATCTAAAGATTATCCATAGAGTGCCGATAGATATCCAGACATTGCTTTAATAGAGATAGTTTATGAAGAATAATCTGATACTATTCCCTGCATACCGTCAGGCGGACGAGGGGAAGAAAGAGCCTCTTGTTCCCAGCGATGAATTGATAGCGCTTCGTGTCGCGTTTGACGAGGCGCGAGCAAACTGGGTGCTGGAACTCGCCGAATTACCGGAAAATAATAAAGTTTACAGCGGCTCAAAAAAATAACCGGACCATCCTCAGCTATTTGGTCATGGGCCGCCTTTAAAGGTATGAATCCCATGTTGCTTTTCTTTGTTCGACACTCTCTACTTTTCATGTTTTTTTTCGCTGTGCTAGGTTTTTTACTTCCTTCGATATCGTTGGTTTTTTTTCCGTTCCTTCCTCTGGTGTTGTTTACATTAATGACGTTGACGCTCGTGGGCATGAAACAAAATGAATTGATTAGACGCTTAAGTCGTATCGGAATTTGGTTGTATGCGATGCTTCACTCTGCGGTGCTGATGGTTATTGTGACGATCGTTGGCTGGTGGCTGGCCTTTAATGCAGAACTTATGCTCGCCGTGGTCGCGGTTGCCGCGACGGGGTCTTTATTTGCAACGCCGGCGATTGTGCGTGCACTTGGTTTTGACAGTGTGCAAGCGATGGCGATGACCATTGCAACGACCTTAGTGTTGCCTCTGTCTATTTTCATCACCTTGTTGTTTTTTCAGACGGAAAAAGTCGAGCTCGATTGGTTGAGTTATTTTGCCCGCTTGATTGTGTTTATTTTTGGCCCGATGTTTTTTTCTTTTTGGGTGCATCGACTGTGCCCAGAAGAGGCTCTTAGTCGCTTTTTGATGAAAATATCACCGTATACTATTTTGCTGGTGTTTGCCTTTCCGTTTGGTTTGGTCGGCAGTTTTCGCATTTTGTTTGACGAAGACCCCAGCGCAGCGCTGCGTTTTTTTATCATCGCCTCGGGGTTATGTTGTTTGTTCTTTTCATTGTCCTATTGGGTTTATCGTAAACAGGGTAAGGCGATTGCACTGACAGCGGCAATCACCTCAGGAAACCGAAATGTGCTGCTGACTTACAGCATTGCAGGTGCTTTGTTAGGACCTGCTTTCTTGCCGCTTGCTGGCGCTTTGCAAATTCCTACTTATTTATTGCCGGTACTGACTCGTTGGCTAAATAAGAAATTACCTTGATAAAAAATAGCACAAACAAAAAACGCATTTTAAGAAGTGGCGTTTTTTATTTGTGTGTCAACGTTAGGGTAAAGGCAATGTTTTTAGTTGCTTGCTGGCTTGATTCAGGTTGATCATCATTAACTCTTGGCTGGCTTTAACATCCCCCATCGATTTCAATAAACGACTTAATTCAGCCAAAGCCTCATTTTGTGTGTTTATTGACAAGGCTTGTTCGTAGTAATCTCGGGCTTTCCCCCACAGCATGAGTGATTGGCTTAATCGACCACAGACAAGATATAGGTTGGCGCTAGCAGGCTGCTTTTTAATCCATTGTTCGCAGTGGCTTAGACGCTTTTTGGTATCATCTTGTTGTATGTTGCCGTATTCATAGATTAAGTGGTCAGACCATGTTTGATTCAAACTGCTACGAATAAAACTTTCGGCTTTGGCGTCATCACCAAAGTGGATCAGTGTTTGTGCATATAGCAGCCGCATTCTGTCATCTTGCGCCAAGGTATCGAGTTTGTTCCACAGTCTTTCTACTTCTGAGACCAGCTCTTTGCTATTTTGTCCCAGTTTATTACGAAACTTAATTTTGTCGAGCAGTGCCAAAAAAGCATTTCGCTCCAATTCAAGCATATTGTCGCTGTCAAAAATGCCGTCTTTTTTAAGCGTGGGTGTCAGAGTCAGTAACGCGTCCCAGTCTTTTAGACGAGTGTAAACAGTCACTAACATTTTGAGTATTTGCTTGTGTTTAGGTTTTAGCTTTTGCAAGCGTAACAGTGATGCTAATGCGCCTTCATAATGCCCTTGTTTTATTTGAATCTGGCTTTGTGCAAACCCAATAGCAAATTCAGCCTCTGGCGTGGATTTATGGGCAGAGCGAAGTAAGGCTTTTGATCGCTCGTGCTCGTCTTGCTCGCTGGCAGCATAGGCCGCGCCAATGTAGTTGATTAAGGGGTAGGGGACTTTTTCTGCACTGTTGGTTAGCAATTTTTCCGCTTTATGCCAGTTCCCACCGACGAGCTCTAACATGCCTCTGATGGTATTTCGTGACGCGCGTTTTTGCGCTAAGTTTCCTGTCACTTTGGCCAGTGAGTTGCTCGGTCTAAGGGCGATAAAAAGTAGGCGCTTCATCCAGCTTAACGCAAAGAGAGTGGCTATCATGGCGGTGATTAATACCCATAGACTGGTTTCAACTGTGACGCCATTGTACGCCAATAATACGTAGCCACTGTCTTGGCGCATCAGTAATCCTAGTACGCCACCGACCGCCATCATGATGACGAGTAAGAAAAGCAGCTTTCTCATGCGCCACCTCCTTGCTCTGCTTTAGGTTCATCTTGTGGAGAGGGATTTTGTGGCTGTTCTTGCGTTGTGGTCTCTTGAACGACAGGTTCTGGTGATGTCGTGACGTCAGTATTACGACGATCCCATTCTTGCATGAGTGCTCTCATGGCCAGTAAGGATTCTCGTGGAAGCGGCAATTCGGGCGATGGGTTCAGTTGTTGCAATGCGGTGAGTCCACCAAGAAAAAACACCACGCTGTCCGCTTGAGTCTCAAAATGCTCAGTGATGGCGGTTGCCACGCGAGACAGGGTTTGTTGATAGATGCGTGGTTCGCCTTTGATTAAAGCCACTTGGGCGACATCTAATTGAAGCTGTAACCCTGTTACAAGAGTTTGATATTCCGCGGGTGGTAACAAGGCTTTAATCGGTTTGTGGTTGTAGTTGATCACAACCAAAGATTGAAGAGATTCCCAAAGGCTCGATAACATGGTGGTGACGGCCTGGCTCGCGTCAACGTTGGTGGCCTTGCTGCCTGTTTGTAAAAGCGTGTTTTGTTCGCTGCTTGTTGATTGCCATGCTTTGGAGGGCTCTCGTTGAGGGAGGGTCTCCACGCTTTCATAGAGTGCGTTGAGTTTTAAATAAGCGCCCTCTAAATCAAACTGACTGATTGATTTGAGGGCCTGAATGTCTTTAGCCAGAGCTTTTCTCGTTGAAAAAACGAGAGGGTCTTTTAATTCGTTCAGAATATCGTCGGCATTTATGAGTAACGTGGCCGCACCAACGTTATCGGATTCCAAAAGTAAGCGCTGATTAGCAAGACGAATTAAGTATTCGGCCTCCGCCAATTTCCAATCTTCTTTCGTCGTATTGCCTAAACGACTCATTTTAGACTCTAAGATGAGTAACTTTTCTTCTTGCAGAGAGAGTCGAGTTAACAGCTGACTATTTTGTGATTGATTGGTCTGGGTAGCGCCTTGTATTTGCTCTGCTAATCGGTTCAGTTCTGTTGCGCTGATGTTATTGCTATTAAGTTGAGAGCTAAGAGTACTTTGGGCGTTTTTAAGTGCGCTGATGTCATTATCCACGGTGCTCTGCATACTTTGCAGATACAACCATCCGCTTAGTGCGATGGCAATTGCAGAGAGCCCAAATGCTGCGTAGGGTAAAGTATTTTTTGATGGGCTTAAGTCGATTTTTTGCCCAGCAGTAGGCGAAAAGAGTGTTTTTTTCGGGTGTGAAGTGTTTGATGGTGTAACAGGCGTTGATTCCTTGCTGCTTTCTGAGTGCTCTTGTTGGTTATTCTCAGTCATTCTATTTTCCTGTTAAGTATTCAGTCGCTTTAATCAAGCTATTGTCGTCGGCGCCATGGGCGCAATACGCATTTATCCAACCCATTTGTTTGGCTTGCTGATTGACGCGAATGCTGGGGGTCAATATTGGCAGAACCTTCCATTCGGGTTTGTGTTGTTCCACATAGCTCGAAAGATGGATTAAGCTTTCACCGCTGGTTACCCATATTAACTGGATATCAGGCAACATAAAAAAAGTTTGGGCGACATAGTCCGGTTTTTTTCGTTGATAGAGTGAAAGATAACTGACTTTTGCGCCTCTTTCTTCTAATTTTTCGCCAAGTTCTGGCCGTCCTCCCATTCCCCGCACAATTAATACCTTTGAGTGACGCATCTTGGCGGGAGCTAACCACGCTAATAACGTTTCTGTTGTATGGCCAGGATTGGACAGCGCGGGCACACCTTCGGATTGCAATGTGCTAGTTGTGCCTTGCCCTATACCAATCCATTGAACTCCTGAGGGTAACATGGGCCAGCACATATCGAGCCAATCACACGCGATTCGAGCGGCATTTTTGCTGACAAAAATCACATAATCAAACTCGTTAATATCAAATACTTGAGCTCGAATGGCCGCCAGTTGATCAGCGTCTTGTATAGGAGCAATCTCCAGCATGGGGAGTGGCACAGTGTTCCAACCCAGTGCGCCGAGCCGTTCTCGGCTGAGCGTGTTTTCGGGTTCTGGCCGTGTGATTAAAATACGATAATCCTGCATTCATGCATCGCTTATTGTTAAGGTGAATCGTGTTTTTGTAGAATAGGTTAATTGTAATCCATCGACCTTATTGGTAAATCGCATCAAGAATAACATCAGCACCACGAGCCAATAAATCATCGGCTAATTGTACACCTAGAGATTTTGCATCATTTTTGTGACCACGAATTTCGCCTTCAATCATGGTTTTGCCGTCAGGGCTGCCGACCAAGCCACGTAACCAGAGAGTGTCGTCTTTTAAAATAGCAAAGCATGCGATGGGGGCTTGGCAGCCGCCGTTTAAACGTTCGTTGACAGCACGTTCTGCTGTCACGCGAATGGCGGTTTCTTCATGTTGTAAGGGCGCGATTAAGGCAATGGTTTGCAGATCCTCTGAGCGACATTCAATCCCCATAGCGCCTTGACCGCCAGCGGGTAAGCTGGTTTCTGCCGGGATTCTTTGGCGAATTCTGTCGTTCATTTCTAGGCGAAGTAGGCCTGCCGTTGCCAAAATGATGGCATCGTATTCGCCGTCGTCTAATTTGCGTAAACGGGTGTTCACGTTTCCGCGTAGATCCTTGATGATCAAATCTGGACGGTGCATTTTTAACTGGCATGAACGGCGTAAGCTGGAGGTTCCGACAATGGCGCCTTTGGGCAGTTGTTCTAAAGATTCAATATGATTTGATACAAAGGCATCGGTTGGGTCTTCGCGCTCACATATAACCGCTAAGCCTAAACCTTCAGGAAACGCCATAGGCACGTCTTTCATAGAATGTACGGCGATGTCGGCACGGCCTTCTACCAAGGCTTTTTCAAGCTCTTTAACAAATAAGCCTTTGCCGCCGATTTTAGAAAGAGGTGAGTCTAAAATTTGATCGCCTTTTGTCGTCATACCAAGCAATTCTACGGCCATTTCTGGATAGAGGTTTTCCAGTTGCGCTTTAACGTTGTTGGCTTGCCAAAGGGCAAGTTGGCTTTCTCTGGTGGCGATCACGATTTTATCTTTCACTTTGTCTCCTAATGCGTTGTCGACGGACAAATAGCCGAAAATACTTAGCTTTCATGATACCCGCTCAAAGGGAGTTCGTCATCTTTCAATACTTTATAAGTCGGGTCGCTTACTGTACTCTTGGCAGCTGTTTGAATTTGTGTGGGAACCGACTGAATGACTGATACTACTAAAACCACGAACCAGCAATGGGGTGGTCGTTTTTCTGAGCCTGTAGATGCTTTTGTGGCGCGTTTTACAGCGTCTGTTGCGTTTGACCAACGTATGGCCAAGCAGGATATCCAAGGGTCAATTGCCCACGGTAAAATGCTCGCTAGCGTGGGGGTGTTAACCGAAGAAGAACGTGATCAGATCATTCAAGGTTTGACCGAAATCGAAGACGAAATTGCCCGCGGCGACTTTGCTTGGTCGATCGAGCTGGAAGACGTTCACATGAACATCGAAGCGCGTTTGACGCAAAAAATCGGCATTACGGGGAAAAAATTGCACACGGGGCGTTCTCGTAATGACCAGGTCGCGACAGATATTCGTTTGTATATGCGCGACGAAGTGGACTTCTTGCTAGAAGAAGTGACCCGTTTGCAACAGGGTATTTTGAGTTTGGCGGAAAAGGAAGCCAGCACCATCATGCCAGGTTTTACGCATTTGCAAACCGCTCAGCCGGTTACGTTTGGTCATCATTTGATGGCATGGTATGAAATGATGCAACGCGATTACGAGCGTCTGGTTGATTGCCGTAAACGCATTAATATTTTGCCTTTGGGCGCGGCGGCTTTGGCGGGCACGACTTACCCGATTGACCGTCATATGACGGCAGAATTGCTTGGGTTTGAGCGCCCAACATACAATTCGCTTGATTCCGTCAGTGATCGCGATTTTGCCATAGAATTCACCGCAACGGCGTCCATCATAATGATGCACATGTCACGCTGGGCGGAAGAAATGGTGATGTGGGTGTCAGCGCAGTTTAACTTCATTTATTTGCCGGATCGCTTTTGTACCGGCTCATCCATCATGCCTCAGAAGAAAAACCCCGATGTGCCGGAATTGGTGCGTGGTAAAACCGGCCGAGTATACGGACATCTGATGGGCTTGCTCACGCTGATGAAATCTCAGTGCTTGGCGTACAACAAGGACAACCAAGAAGACAAAGAGCCGCTGTTCGACACGGTCGATACACTAAAAGGCTCTTTGCGCGCTTTTGCCGATATGATCCCAGCGATCGAGTCGCGTAAAGAGCACATGTACGAAGCCGCGCGCCGTGGTTTTTCTACTGCGACTGATTTGGCCGATTATCTAGTTCGTCAGGGAATTGCGTTCCGTGATGCTCATGAGGTGGTAGGAAAAGCTGTGGGTTACGGCGTAAAAGAGGGCAAGGATTTGTCTGAAATGACGTTAGAAGAATTACAGTCTTTTGGCAGCATGATTCAGGCCGACGTGTTTGATGTTTTAACGCTGGAAGGCTCGGTAGCCGCCCGTGATCACATTGGTGGTACGGCACCAGCGCAAGTGCTACAAGCCGTTGAGCGCGCGAAGACGGATTTGGCTCAGCGTTAGTTTTTGGCGCAAGAGCACTAAATGGACATAAAACGGCTGCCTTAGTGTGGCCTTTTTTATGAACGATTAATTAATCGGTTGATCAAGATTAAAGGGTGAGTCGGGGCCCAGTAGTTCATTGGTAAAGATGCTGGGGGAGATATTGAGTTCAAAATGAAACAACTTGTTTTTAATACCACAGCCATCAAACACAATCGACCAGCCTTTGCCGCTGGGGTCGCCCTCTGGAGGTAAGCGCCAACAAACCCCTTTAATATTTGCATAGCGGGTGCCATCTGCGTCTTGTGTTATTGGGTAATCTACTTCCTTAGTGAAGCCCTTTAGGTATTCCTGTTGGGCTTTTTTGGAGTCGGCAATTTTATTTCTAAGTTCTTCTGAAAAGACTTTGGAGAGCGTTTCATCTTTTGCTAGCGGTGAGAGTGAGATATTAGCTAAATCCAGTAGAGCTGGTTTGGCAAGGTTGGGTGCTAATTGAAGTTCGTTTTTTTGTTCTTCATCATTGGGGAGGAGAGGCGTTGTTTCGAGGCTTGTTTGAATGCCGGGTTCATGAGGTTGTAATAAAGTCTCTGTTTGTGCCGCTGCGATGTCTATTTCTGTGTTTATGGTGCTGCCATCATCTAATCGCTGAGCGTCTTGGTAAATGCTGTCATCTGTAGCCAAGTTGATGGTAGTGATTGGCTCTATTAATGGTTCGATGTCTTGTGGCTGAGTCTGTAGCTGCTCAGTTTCAAGTGGTTTTTGTTGCGGGGGAGCCGTTTGCTCAGGCGATAAAGATCTGTTTGAGGTGTTTAACATCGCCACGTCTTGAGTCTCTATTTCGGCTAATTGAAGAGAGGGAGGCTGTGTTGTTGCTTGTTCAACAGACGGCATGTTGGGTAATAAAATCAATTCGAAATTAGACGACGCGCGTTTAGTGCCAATTGTCCAATCGAGCCAATGTAGATGTTCTGAAAGCTGAATAAATAACGCGTGTATCAAAACCGCAAAAAGCAGAGCGACTGCCCAAGGTAGCGTCTTTTTGTTCATTGGTTTGCTGATGAGCGATGACACCTTGTTGTAGTTAACGATGAGTCAATCCATATTCTGCCGATAGTTTTATAATTTGAGCTTAACACATAAAATGCAAGGGTTTATTGACTTCCATTCTTGCTCCCGAATGCGAGCCAAAGAATATCCGGGTAATTGGTTCGCTGGGGTTGGGAAACGAACGGCCTGCAAGGTATACTGTCTTCATCAAAAATAGAAGAGATAAGACGATGTTTAAGTGGCTCTTAGTGTGTATTTTTGCGTTTTTCTTAGCCGCTTGCGGTAACAAAGGAGCGCTTTATTTGCCGACGGATACGACAGACATTCAACAAACATCGTCTTTATAACTGAGGATTCCCTTTTGGATTATTTTAATTATTCTAACCAAGCTTTGCACGCCGAAAAGGTAGCGCTTTCTGATATCGCGGCTCAATACGGCACCCCTTGTTATGTTTACTCTCGAGCTACCCTTGAGCGTCACTACAATGCCTATGCCAATGCTTTTGCTTCGCACCCAACATTAATTTGTTACGCAGTGAAAGCCTGTTCTAATATCGCGATTTTAAACGTGTTGGCACGTTTGGGTTCAGGTTTCGATATCGTCTCGATTGGTGAACTTGAACGTGTGCTTAAAGCAGGTGGTGATCCAGCGAAGGTAATGTTCTCTGGATTGGGCAAGCAAGCAGTAGAAATGCGCCGCGCGTTAGAAGTGGGCATTCACTGCTTCAATGTTGAGTCTGAAGCTGAGCTTTATCGATTAGATCAAGTGGCGGGTGAAATGGGTAAAATAGCGCCCGTTTCTTTGCGCGTTAACCCCGATGTCGATGCTAAAACACACCCTTATATTTCTACAGGTTTAAAAGAAAACAAGTTTGGTATTGATATTCAAGACGCGGTGCGTATTTATCAAATTGCCCACAATTTGCCAAACTTAAACGTCATGGGTGTGGATTGCCATATTGGTTCTCAGTTAACGGAATTAAAACCATTTTTGGATACTTTTGATCGCTTAATCAGTCTGGTTGGTCAGCTTTCAGAGGTAGGAATCAAAATCAAACACCTTGATCTTGGAGGCGGTTTGGGCGTGCGTTATCGTGATGAAGTGCCGCCAGAGCCTGCGGATTATGCCAAGCTGTTGCTAGATAAAGTGAAAGGAATGGATGTCGAGCTTGCCTTTGAGCCGGGTCGTTCTATTGCAGCAAATGCCGGAGTACTGCTGACTCAGGTTGAGTTTTTAAAATGTTCACCGCATAAAAATTTCGCCATTATTGATGGTGCAATGAACGATTTAATTCGCCCTTCTTTATACGGTGCTTGGATGAATATC
The DNA here is from genome assembly GCF_008122525.1 of Marinomonas sp. IMCC 4694. Taxonomy (NCBI): domain Bacteria; kingdom Pseudomonadati; phylum Pseudomonadota; class Gammaproteobacteria; order Oceanospirillales; family Oceanospirillaceae; genus Marinomonas; species Marinomonas sp. IMCC 4694. The sequence continues at coordinate 2,690,834 of NZ_VSRV01000001.1, read as the reverse complement.
GTACCAGTTTCTTTGTCTGCTACGCCTGAAGGTAAACGGATTTATGATCTTGTTGGTCCTATTTGTGAAACAGGTGATTTTTTAGGTAAAGACCGTGAATTAGACATTCAAGCGGGCGATCTGTTGGTCGTTCGTTCTGCCGGCGCTTACGGGTTCACTATGTCATCTAATTATAATAGCCGTAATCGGGCTGCTGAGGTGATGGTCGATGGTGATACCACACATCTTATTCGAGCTCGTGAAACGATTGAGCATCAGTTAGCTGGCGAGCAAGTTCTGCCGGATTAAGGAGCTCGTCGTGTTATTAAAATTTACTAAAATGCACGGGTTAGGAAATGACTTCGTTGTTGTCGATGCCGTCTCTCGTAAGGTGTTTTTCAACAAACAACAAATTCAGAAATTAAGCGATCGAAATTGGGGGATTGGTTTTGACCAGTTGTTGGTCGTAGAGCCCCCTACTCATCCAGAGATGGATTTTCGCTACCGTATTTATAATTCAGATGGCAGTGAAGTGGAACATTGTGGCAATGGGGCGCGTTGTTTTGCCAAATTTGTTTTAGACCGTGAATTGACCAATAAGCGTATTATCGATGTGGAAACTAAACGCGGTGCCATTCAATTACGCGTGATGGATAACGGGCTTGTCTCGGTAGATATGGGAACGCCGAGTTTTGAACCAAAAGATTTGCCGTTTAACGCGGAGCCATCTAATGATCTTTACAGCATTATGGCTGGCGAGACAGAATACTGGATGACCCCGGTTTCAGTGGGCAACCCTCATGCGGTCATTAAGGTTGACGTGTTAACCGATAGCGAGGTGGCGGAAGTTGGACGGCGGCTCGAATGTCACGATCGTTTTCCACACAATGTTAATGTGGGTTTTATGCAGGTGATTAACTCAAATGAGATTAATTTGCGGGTGTATGAGCGTGGTGTTGGCGAAACGCAAGCGTGTGGAACGGGTGCCTGTGCCGCGGTTGTGGCCGGCATTAAGCAAGGTTGGTTGTCGCCGACGGTGACGGCACATTTGCGCGGTGGGGACCTAAAAATTGAATGGCGAGGAGAGGGCCACCCCATTATTATGACCGGCCCTGCTGAAAAGGTGTTTGAAGGTCAAATTTATTTATAAAACGTATTTAAGAGGTATTATGAGCGAAGAGGAAGTCATTCAGTATCTGTCGAGCACGCCAGATTTTTTTACGCGGCACGCCGATGTGTTGGAGGGTCTGACGCTTCCTCATCCGATTAATGCCAAGGTAGTCTCGTTACTTGAATATCAAGTGACGATATTGCGTCAAAAAAATGCCTCGTACAAAGCGGAGTTTGAGCATCTTGTCGATGTGGCTCGTGAAAATGCGTCTACGTTGCAAAAAAGTCGTCGCTTGGTGTTGGCGGGTCTTAGTTGTGTTTCTCTAGAGGACTTTGCCGTTGTGATTGACGATATAGTGAGAGAGGATTTCGCCGTTCCCCACCACGCACTTATTTTATACAGCGACAAGGTAGAGAGTTCGGTGAGGACTCATCAGCTTGTGAAAGAGGGGGATTTACTGGCCCATACCGTTGGTTTTATTGACTGTTTTTGTGGCATGTTACCGGCTAATGAGTTGGACATTCTTTTTCCACAAAGTGGCGAGTCGATACGTTCGGTGGCCGTGTTGCCCTTGCTGTCGCGAGAAGGTGGCGAGATTAAAAAACGTGGCGTACTGGTGTTGGGTGCAAATGCAGAGGCTACTTTTGGCAAAAGCAAAGGCGTTCTGTTTCTTCAGTACCTTGCTGACCTGTTAAGTGCAATCTTGTTGAGGTTAATGCCGTGAGTATATTAGTCACTTTTGATCTTGATAATACTTTGTGGGATGTTGCTCCTGTTATTGTTCGAGCAGAATATGCCATGGAATCTTGGTTTGATGAGCGTTTTCCGGGGTTTTCAACGTTGTTTTCCAGTACGCTTAAAGAGGCGTTAAAAGTTCAGGTGCAATTGGATGCACCTGAAATGGCGTTTAATTTAACCGCGCTTCGTCTTGCCGTTTATAGATTGGCTCTTAAGCGATTTGGTCTTCCTTCCGAAGAGGCGGACGCTATTGCAAAGGCGGCATTGGCGCATTTTTGCGAATGGCGTCAGAAAGTAGATTTATACCCTCATGTTGTCGATATTTTAGAGGCCTTAAGTCAAGATTATGCATTAGCGGTGATTACGAATGGTAACGCCGATGTATTTCATCCTTATATTGGGTTAGGGCAGTACTTTGATTTTGCCATTCGTGCTGATGAGATTGGTATGGCTAAGCCGGAAGCAGATATCTTTTCTATAGCCGCTCAAAAAGCTGGCGTGGATATATCTAAGTTGATACACATTGGTGATCATCCGGTAGATGATGTTTTGGGTGCTTCCAATGCAGGGGCGAGAAGTGTGTGGTTTAATCGTCACGGTGCGCAACGATGGGGCGATGATTGGGGCTCATCTTCTCATGCTGAAGTTCATTCGTTGCTCGAATTACCAATCGTTATTCGTTCTCTTACGCTATAGCATTTTTCTATTACTCTAATTGATGGGAACACATTCTTACCCTCTTCTTTTAGTGGTATACTTTTTCTATTCATTGGTTAAACACAGATTTAAGGAACGTATTTATGAGTGAAAATACCATTCAAATCACTGACGCACAGTTTGCAGAAGAGGTTCTGAATTCTGAAATCCCTGTCATCGTTGATTTTTGGGCGCCTTGGTGTGGACCTTGCAAAATGATTGCTCCCGTCTTAGAAGACGTTGCTGCAGAGTTTGCGGGTAAGGTAAAAGTTGTTAAGCTTAACGTCGATGAGAACCAAGAAACAGCACCTAAATACAATGTTCGGGGTATTCCAACCTTGATCATAGTAAAAGGTGGTGAAGTCGTAGCAACAAAAGTGGGCGCGGTGTCTAAGTCTCAGCTTGTTGAGTTCGTAAACAGCGCAATCTAGTTCTGTTGTTTTGTGTTGAGAAAGCAGCCAATTGGCTGCTTTTTTTGTGCTTTAATTTTTAAGTAAAGCGAGCTTTTCGGCAAAAGAAGAAGAATGAGAGTTTGCTAGGGTAGTGGCTACTTGCTTAGCGTACGGAAGGTATTTTTGTAGGTCGCTTTTAGGCATAGGGGCGTCATTAGGTAGTTTTACCGTCACCGGGTTTTTATGTGTGCCGTTTATCCGAAATTCATAATGCAAATGAGGCCCTGTTGCCCAGCCTGTTTGACCAACGTAAGCGATGACTTTGCCTTGTTGGACTCTTGCGCCACGTTTTGTACCTCGAGCAAAACCCTTTAAGTGAGCGTAAAGGGTTTGATAGCCTCGGCCATGATCGATGATCACCACATTGCCATAACCGTTTTGTTTACCAGCAAAAGAAATTTTTCCATCACCGGCGGCTTTAACGGGCGTTCCACTGGCGGCGGCGTAATCAACGCCGCGATGAGGTCGGCTGGTTTTGAATATAGGATGTAAGCGATTAGGGTTGAATTTAGAAGATATGCGAGTGAAATCAACGGGAGTTCGAATGAAGGCTTTACGCATCGCTAGGCCGTCTGGTGTGTAGTAACTCGTACTTTTGTCTGTTTGAAAGCGAATGGCCTGATAGGTTCGACCATTGTTGATAAATTGCGCCGCGATGATGTTACCGTGTCCAATTTTTTCACCATCAAGAAACTTTTCCTCATACAGAACGCTCAAGCTATCGCCTTTGCGAATGTCTAGGGCAAAATCTATATCCCAACCAAAAATGTTTGCCAACTCAATTAGGAGTGGCTGCTCAATGCCAGATTTCAAACCATCAACGAAAAGTGAGTTGTTTATTTCTGCTTCTTTGTAAGTTTGAGCTATATCTGGCGTTCTAAAGTGTTCATCTCGAATGAACGTATTGTTACTACGCTCAAACGTTATGCTTTCTAGGCGGTTTATTACATAAGTAAGTTGAGTGAGCTCATTTGAAACATCATTGATGACAAACGTCAGTGTTTGGCCTGGTCGCATTTGTAACAAAGAGTTTTGCTTTTTGTCCGCTAAAGATACTTTATAGATATCCTGAGGTGACACTCCTTCATTTGCTAAGACTCTGGACAATGAATCCCCCGTTTTGATTTCTACAGATTTCTCTACAAATGTGGGGGCTGAGCTCTTGGCTGCTAGTGATTCAGGTGTAGGGACATTATACGTTGAGTTGGTTGTTTCTAGTGTGATCGTTGTTTCCGTTCTCGCTTTTCGATCATATCCAATCTCTTGTACTGTATTAAACGTGATGGCGGACTGATCTACTATCTCTAGGTTTGCATTAAGAGATATTTGCGGGTTCTCGGATTTTTTTTTCTCCGGCATGGCTACAAGAGCGGCGCCGATAAGAGCAACGGCCGCTACGATAAGCAGCAAATGCTTCATTGGTATTAACTTAGTCAAAATATGTACCTGAAAATCTTTATAAAAGCCTTATAATCCTACCAATATTACTTTTATAATTGAATGATTAAGTAAGATAAACTCACTAAGATATGGATCAAAATAATGACGGTAAGCAGTAAAGACCTCTTAAATGACTTGCAAGCTCGTGGACTTATCGCCCAAATGACGGCGGAAGAAGAGCTAAGAAAACACTTAGCCAGTGGAAGTCGTACGCTTTATTGTGGTTTTGATCCTACTGCAGACAGTCTGCACATTGGTAGCTTAGTCCCTCTTTTAATGTTGAGACGCTTTCAGTTAGCTGGACACAAACCTCTTGCGCTAGTGGGTGGTGCTACGGGTCTTATTGGCGACCCTAGCTTTAAGGCTGTCGAGCGAAAATTGAACGGACCTGAAGTGGTTGCTGAGTGGGTAGAAAAACTGCGCAAGCAAGTGAGTCAGTTTATTGAATTTAATGATGAAGTAAACAGCGCAGAAGTTGTCAATAATTACGATTGGACAAAAGATCTTAGTATTTTAGATTTTTTGCGTGATGTGGGTAAGCATTTCTCTATTAATGCCATGATCCAAAAAGAGTCTGTTAAACAACGTATTAATCGAGAAGGCGAAGGTATCTCTTTCACTGAATTTACCTACATGATTTTGCAGTCTTATGATTTTGCAGAATTAAATAGGCTGCATAACTGCACTTTGCAGATTGGTGGTAGTGATCAGTGGGGGAATATTACCGGCGGAACGGATCTTACTCGTAGGCAAAATGGTAATCAGGCCTTTGGTTTGACAATGCCTTTGGTCACTAAGTCGGATGGAACGAAATTTGGTAAAACAGAGAGTGGTACTATTTGGTTAGATTCTAGCAAAACCAGTCAATACGCTTTTTATCAGTTTTGGCTGAATACCGCTGATGACGATGCCTACAAGTTCTTGAAGTACTTTACTTTTTTGTCTGTTGAGGAAATAGATCAAATTGAACAGAAGGACAAAGAGAGTGGTGGTAAGCCACAGGGCCAATTTATCTTGGCTCGCGAAGTTACGCAATTAGTACATGGTGAAGAGGGCTTAAAGGCAGCAGAGAGAATCACGCAGGCTTTATTTAGTGGTGATGTTGATTCATTGAGTGAGCAAGACCTTAAGCAGATACAGCAAGATGGTTTACCTAGCAGTTCATTGTCAGGTATCGATCTAGCAGCAACACCACTAACGTCTTTGATGGCCGATGCGGGATTGGCGGCGAGTGGTAAGCAAGTGAAGGATGCGCTCCAGCGAAATTCCGTATTTGTTAATGGTGTGGCGAAAGGGCTTGATGACAACATGAGTGCGGCTGACATTTTCAAACCTGAGAATGGATATTACAATAAATACTTCCTTGTTAAATTGGGTAAGAAAAAGCACCACCTATTCGTTGTGTGATGTATTTGACCTTAGTCAGTTTCAAATGACCAAAAAGGGCGCTTCGGCGCCTTTCTTGTTGTTTGAGTATTATTATAAATAAAATCAAAAAAACTTCAAAAAAGGGTTGCACTAAATCTGTAGATCCTTAATATACGCCCTCGCTGACACGGACAAGGCTTCAGAGCAACGAAGACCAAGTTCAACATACTAGATTAAGTTCTGGTTTGGTTATCAAGTCAGCACGCTCTTTAAAATAGATAATCAGATAATTTGTGTGGGCGCTCGCTGGAGGCTTCAGAAGATTGACATGGTTGCTTAGTTTACTAAGTGGTTGTGAGCGATCAAAAAAATTGAAGTCTTACGAGAGTCTACAAGCAATCGCTTTATGTTGGTTTGTTGTCTTAGGATGATGGACTGATTAAGTTAAATTGTTAGTGTAAAGATTTGAGTGAGCAAACTTTTAACTGAAGAGTTTGATCATGGCTCAGATTGAACGCTGGCGGCAGGCTTAACACATGCAAGTCGAGCGGAAACGAAGGTAGCTTGCTACCAGGCGTCGAGCGGCGGACGGGTGAGTAACGCGTAGGAATCTGCCTAGTAGAGGGGGACAACATGTGGAAACGCATGCTAATACCGCATACGCCCTGAGGGGGAAAGGAGGGGATCACTTGTGACCTTCCGCTATTAGATGAGCCTGCGTGAGATTAGCTAGTTGGTAGGGTAAAGGCCTACCAAGGCGACGATCTCTAACTGGTCTGAGAGGATGACCAGTCACACTGGGACTGAGACACGGCCCAGACTCCTACGGGAGGCAGCAGTGGGGAATATTGGACAATGGGCGCAAGCCTGATCCAGCCATGCCGCGTGTGTGAAGAAGGCCTTAGGGTTGTAAAGCACTTTCAGGGGTGAGGAAGGGTGAGTCGCTAATATCGACTTATCTTGACGTTAGCCCCAGAAGAAGCACCGGCTAACTCTGTGCCAGCAGCCGCGGTAATACAGAGGGTGCAAGCGTTAATCGGAATTACTGGGCGTAAAGCGCGCGTAGGTGGTTTGTTAAGTCTGATGTGAAATCCCAGGGCTCAACCTTGGAATGGCACCGGATACTGGCTAGCTAGAGTATGGTAGAGGGGTGTGGAATTTCCTGTGTAGCGGTGAAATGCGTAGATATAGGAAGGAACATCAGTGGCGAAGGCGACACCCTGGACTAATACTGACACTGAGGTGCGAAAGCGTGGGGAGCAAACAGGATTAGATACCCTGGTAGTCCACGCCGTAAACGATGTCTACTAGCCGTTGGGTTGTAATGACTTAGTGGCGCAGCTAACGCAATAAGTAGACCGCCTGGGGAGTACGGCCGCAAGGTTAAAACTCAAATGAATTGACGGGGGCCCGCACAAGCGGTGGAGCATGTGGTTTAATTCGACGCAACGCGAAGAACCTTACCTACTCTTGACATCCACAGAAGCCGAAAGAGATTTTGGTGTGCCTTCGGGAACTGTGAGACAGGTGCTGCATGGCTGTCGTCAGCTCGTGTTGTGAAATGTTGGGTTAAGTCCCGTAACGAGCGCAACCCTTATCCTTATTTGCCAGCACTTCGGGTGGGAACTTTAAGGAGACTGCCGGTGACAAACCGGAGGAAGGTGGGGACGACGTCAAGTCATCATGGCCCTTACGAGTAGGGCTACACACGTGCTACAATGGCGTATACAGAGGGCGGCGAGCTAGCGATAGTGAGCGAATCCCAGAAAGTACGTCGTAGTCCGGATTGGAGTCTGCAACTCGACTCCATGAAGTCGGAATCGCTAGTAATCGTGGATCAGAATGCCACGGTGAATACGTTCCCGGGCCTTGTACACACCGCCCGTCACACCATGGGAGTTGATTGCTCCAGAAGTAGCTAGCTTAACCCTTCGGGGATGGCGGTTACCACGGAGTGGTCAATGACTGGGGTGAAGTCGTAACAAGGTAGCCCTAGGGGAACCTGGGGCTGGATCACCTCCTTAAACGATAGAAACCTCTGGTGAGCGTTCACACAAATTATCTGATGTCTAATTTATGAGAAGCACAGAAAAGTATTTGGGTCTGTAGCTCAGTTGGTTAGAGCGCACCCCTGATAAGGGTGAGGTCGGCCGTTCAAATCGGCCCAGACCCACCAATTTCACAATGTATTGTCTACGTTGTGTTCTTGAATGCCAAATACGGTCAAGTAAATACATGGGGCTATAGCTCAGCTGGGAGAGCGCCTGCTTTGCACGCAGGAGGTCTGCGGTTCGATCCCGCATAGCTCCACCATTACTTACTTTATTCTGTGTGAAAAGATTTAGCTAGAGTCCTAAGCAAGACACTAACAAAAAAGAAAGCAAATTAAGATCATAACGTTCTTAATGTGTTTCTGGTTTTTAGTCTCTGACTTAGTGCTTTGCACTAAACTTGCTCTTTAACAATTCGAATTTTGAAATAACGATAAATCAAGCGTTAAACCGGTGGAAGCTCACTTTAACCTAGTGACTTCTATTATCGTAAATCCAGAGGGGTACAAAAGCCCTTTGGTATGTGATTCTAAAATACATAAGAACAAACCTTGTTTGATTTTATGAAAACTATTTTGGGTTATATGGTCAAGTGACCAAGCGTGCACGGTGGATGCCTTGGCAGTCAGAGGCGATGAAGGACGTGGTAATCTGCGAAAAGCTTGGGGGAGTCGATAAACAGACTGTGATCCCAAGATGTCCGAATGGGGAAACCCACTCTACTTGTAGAGTATCCCACAGTGAATACATAGCTGTGTGGAGGCGAACCCGGGGAACTGAAACATCTAAGTACCCGGAGGAAAAGAAATCAACCGAGATTCCCTAAGTAGCGGCGAGCGAAAGGGGATTAGCCCTTAAGTGGTTTTGGTGTTAGTAGAAGGCTCTGGAAAGAGTCGCCGTAGAGGGTGATAGCCCCGTATACGAAAACACCTTAATCATGAAAACGAGTAGGACGGGACACGTGTTATCCTGTCTGAATATGGGGGGACCATCCTCCAAGGCTAAATACTCCTGACTGACCGATAGTGAACCAGTACCGTGAGGGAAAGGCGAAAAGAACCCCTGTGAGGGGAGTGAAATAGATCCTGAAACCGTGTACGTACAAGCAGTGGGAGCGGACTTGTTCCGTGACTGCGTACCTTTTGTATAATGGGTCAACGACTTATTTTCAGTAGCAAGGTTAAGCATGTAGTGGAGCCGTAGGGAAACCGAGTCTTAATAGGGCGTTTAGTTGCTGGGAATAGACCCGAAACCGGGCGATCTATCCATGAGCAGGTTGAAGGTTGGGTAACACTAACTGGAGGACCGAACCCACATCCGTTGAAAAGGCTGGGGATGACTTGTGGATAGGAGTGAAAGGCTAATCAAGCTCGGAGATAGCTGGTTCTCCTCGAAAGCTATTTAGGTAGCGCCTCGTATCTCACCATTGGGGGTAGAGCACTGTTTGGGCTAGGGGGTCATCCCGACTTACCAACCCCATGCAAACTCCGAATACCAATGAGTGCAATTACGGGAGACACACAGCGGGTGCTAACGTCCGTTGTGGAAAGGGAAACAACCCAGACCGTCAGCTAAGGTCCCAAAGTTACAGTTAAGTGGGAAACGATGTGGGAAGGCTTAGACAGCTAGGAGGTTGGCTTAGAAGCAGCCATCCTTTAAAGAAAGCGTAATAGCTCACTAGTCGAGTCGGCCTGCGCGGAAGATATAACGGGGCTAAAACTGTACACCGAAGCTACGGATGCTTAATTGCTGTTTACAGTAATGGGCATGGTAGAGGAGCGTTCTGTAAGCCGTTGAAGGTCAAGCTGTAAGGCAGGCTGGAGGTATCAGAAGTGCGAATGTTGACATGAGTAACGATAAGGGGAGTGAAAAACTCCCCCGCCGGAAGACCAAGGTTTCCTGTCCCATGTTAATCAGGGCAGGGTGAGTCGGCCCCTAAGGCGAGGCAGAAATGCGTAGTCGATGGGAAACAGGTTAATATTCCTGTACTCGTGCATATTGCGATGGAGAGACGGAGAAGGCTAGGCCAGCACAGCGATGGTTGTCTGTGTTTAAGGCGGTAGGTTGGGTGCTTAGGCAAATCCGGGCACCCCCCTTTAGTGGGAAGACCGAGAACTGACGACGAGCCCTCTTTTGGGTGAAGTGGTTGATGCCATGCTTCCAGGAAAAACTTCTAAGCTTCAGATATGCAGGAACCGTACCCCAAACCGACACAGGTGGTCAGGTAGAGAATACCAAGGCGCTTGAGAGAACTCGGGTGAAGGAACTAGGCAAAATGGTACCGTAACTTCGGGAGAAGGTACGCCGGTTAGTGTGAAGGACTTGCTCCGTAAGCATTGATCGGTCGAAGATACCAGGTGGCTGCGACTGTTTATTAAAAACACAGCACTCTGCAAACACGAAAGTGGACGTATAGGGTGTGACGCCTGCCCGGTGCTTGAAGGTTAATTGATGGGGTTAGCGCAAGCGAAGCTCTTGATCGAAGCCCAAGTAAACGGCGGCCGTAACTATAACGGTCCTAAGGTAGCGAAATTCCTTGTCGGGTAAGTTCCGACCTGCACGAATGGCGTAACGATGGCCACACTGTCTCCACCCGAGACTCAGTGAAATTGAAATCGCAGTGAAGATGCTGTGTATCCGCGGCTAGACGGAAAGACCCCGTGAACCTTTACTATAGCTTCACAGTGAACTTTGAACCTACTTGTGTAGGATAGGTGGGAGGCTTTGAAGCGGTGACGCCAGTTACCGTGGAGCCACTCTTGAAATACCACCCTGGTATGTTTGAGGTTCTAACTCAGGTCCCTTATCGGGATCGAGGACACTGTGTGGTGGGTAGTTTGACTGGGGCGGTCTCCTCCCAAAGAGTAACGGAGGAGCACGAAGGTGTGCTCAGCATGGTCGGAAATCATGCATAGAGTGTAAAGGCAAAAGCACGCTTAACTGCGAGACAGACACGTCGAGCAGGTACGAAAGTAGGTCTTAGTGATCCGGTGGTTCTGTATGGAAGGGCCATCGCTCAACGGATAAAAGGTACTCCGGGGATAACAGGCTGATACCGCCCAAGAGTTCACATCGACGGCGGTGTTTGGCACCTCGATGTCGGCTCATCACATCCTGGGGCTGAAGCCGGTCCCAAGGGTATGGCTGTTCGCCATTTAAAGTGGTACGCGAGCTGGGTTTAGAACGTCGTGAGACAGTTCGGTCCCTATCTGCCGTGGACGTTTGAGATTTGAGAGGAGCTGCTCCTAGTACGAGAGGACCGGAGTGGACGAACCTCTGGTGTTCCGGTTGTCACGCCAGTGGCATTGCCGGGTAGCTATGTTCGGACGGGATAACCGCTGAAAGCATCTAAGCGGGAAGCCTCCCTTAAGATAAGATCTCACTGGGACCTAAGTCCCCTAAAGAGCCGTTCGAGACTAGGACGTTGATAGGTTGGGTGTGTAAGTGCTGTGAGGCATTGAGCTAACCAATACTAATTGCTCGTGAGGCTTGACCATATAACACCAAAGTGGTTTTTAGATGAGAAGAGAGAAAAAACTCAAATTATCAGAATGAGACACATAGAATTACGATAGAGCATCAACCATGATGAACATCGGTTTAACCTTGATTACGTTATTTCAAAACAAGAATTGTTGAAGATCAAGCATCCTATTCGCGTGAAAACGCAAACAGAATTGCTTGACGATCATAGAGGCGTTGAACCACCTGATCCCATCCCGAACTCAGAAGTGAAAAGCGCCATCGCCGATGGTAGTGTGGGAGATCCCATGTGAGAGTAGGTCGTCGTCAAGCTTTAAACACTAAGAAGCCCCATACAGCCAGCGCTGTGTGGGGTTTTTTTATGCAGATAAGCATGTGAGAGACAGATCGTCTCAAGCTTTAAACACAAAGAAGCCCCATACAGCCAGCGCTGTGTGGGGGTTTTTTATGCCTGCGATTTAGTCATGACGGCTTGATGCTGACCACTCAAGACTCAGAATACAAAGGGTAATGCATGTGCACAGCGTCTTGCTCTGCGCCTGTCTCATGCCTTGAAGCCGACGCTGTCGCAGGCAGAGCAGTCTGTCTGAATCCAAATAGACTTGAAATAGGTCATGTAAAGATGGCAAAAGAAGAGCAACTAAAAGCGGCTTAATCAAACAAAACTAAGGCGAAAAATAGAATGACAACCAATTATGGTAAGAATAAAGCATTATGACGTCTGGTGAGCGAGTTGGGAAGGCTAAATAAAATTTTTTCCGCTGCGTCCATGCAGCAACGGGGTCATCCTGAGAAGCGACAGAGCCTCCGTCCTGAAGGCTAAAGCAAATCCATTTGCTCTCTGTCTGCGTTTAATTTAGGCCAAAAAAAACTCGAATGCAAGTGTTAATAGCGATTTACATCAAGAGGGGGCGAGAAAGAAGGATTTGAACCCGCCGATACGGTGCGTTATCGGGAACGTTCGGGCGCAGAACGAGCCAATGGCCGACTCAAGGACGAGTTCGGAGGTCGACACATCTGGGTACGTGGTGAGGTAAAAGTCATGAGTCACCTGATGTTTGGCATTTTAGTACTGAGTGTCGATCAACTGCTTCGACTGCGGCAATAAATCGCAGAAAGATAAGTCATGTATCGAGGATATTGTGCTTCTGGGGTGGTCACAGAACGAGCCGCTATGATCAAAAAAGAGAGAAAAGCGATGACGACCTAGTCAAAATAGAAAATGCATAGAAACACATGCTTAACTGAGTAAAAAAACAGCCTCTAAAAGGGCGATAAGTTATCCACAAATGGGTTGGCTATTAGTTTTGCAAGATGCTCGGAAGCCAAGTCTTGTTCGAGTTAATTGCGCATCGATATGAAAGAGGAAGCTTATTGATTACGACAAATCAGGCGTTTAATGAGTAGGACAGCATCTTCGGGAATAGCATGATGACGGTCGCAGAAATTGATAGATTAGTCCACCATGCCGATATTTATCAAATAGAAGGGGAAAGTTACCGAAAGAAACACGCTCTAAAATCTAACACTCAGAATCGGCCAAGTTAATTGACGGGAACCGGACAAGGTAGTTGACGCCTTATAGACAGATCATCTCAAGCTTTAAACACGAAGAAGCCCCATACAGCCAGCGCTGTGTGGTTTTTTTATGCCGGAAATTTACCGGTAATGAGTGACTCAAAGAATATTCTGTTCTGCCTTTTACTTGCGCCTGCCTTGAAGCCGACGCTGTCGCAGGCAGAGCAGGCTGTCTGAATCCAGATAGACTTGAAATAGGTCATGTAAAGATGGCAAAAGAAGAGCAGCTAAAGGCGGCTTAATCAAACAAAACTTAGGCAAAAAATAGAATGACAGCCAACGAAGGTAAGACTACAGCGTTGTCAGGTCTGGTGGCGAGTAAGTTGAGAAGGCTAAATAAAATTTTTTCCGCTGCGTCCATGCAGCAACGGGGTCATCCTGAGAAGCGACAGAGCCTCCGTCCTGAAGGCTAAAGCAAATCCGTTTGCTCTCTGTCTGTGATTAATTTAGGTCAAAAAAAGTTCGAATGCAAGTGTTAATAGCGATTTACATCAAGATCGGGTGTTTTAACGACACGGATGGATTTAGCCAACCGCGAAATCGTTCGCCATCCACTCTTAAGAACGCCAGATGTTCAGCTGGTAAAAAGTAGGAGCGAATGCCATTGAAAAACATCGGCCGAGCACGCAAGGGCTCATGTTCCATTTAGATAGGGTGTGCAGTCGAGTGCTAAGCTGTTCTAAGAAGTACTTCCTACAAAGTATGAATCGTCGAGGTAACTGTTGGGGTAATGCTGTTTTTGTACAGTTTAAGCTTTATTAATCAAAAATCGGTTCTTGTTGATCGATATATTGGACTTTACAACTACAAACGCCGAAGTCGACGAGTGATTATGTAACACCGGTTCAAAAGCGAAAAGAATTACAAAAAGTGCTTTAACCCCCTTACTTTGGCATTACACGGCAGGTGCAGGCAACGTAGGATGCTTTGAGCAAACGATTCAAGAAAGTACAGAAAAAACTTAGATTGTATGAGCTTTGATAGGGAGTGAAAAGCGTTGTGGATTCTAGAGAGAGTTGGGAATACTAAATAAAAATTTTTCCGCTGCGTCCATGCAGCAACGTAGTCATCCTGAGAAGCGACAGAGCCTCCGTCCTGAAGGCTAAAGCAAGTCCGTTTGCTCTCTGTCTGTGTTTAATTTAGGTCAAAAAAAGATCAATTACAAGTTTAAATCGTAAAAAAGTGCAAATAATTGGTTTTAAATTATTTGCATGGGTTAGTTCGCTGCCGTAAACCGGCATTTTTCAAGGTAGTTGTCGGTGTGCCCTGAAGTCGGACTCCTAGGATGGGAAACGCCACGCTGGTAGGCGGTGTGTTGCATTCGTAAAGAGCGTTTGTGGTGAGCGTCAAGGGAAACGGTGAGATGAATCTCATAAGGTATGAATAAGAGAGACGAACAAAATTGAACCATCGAAGAAGTGTTGATAATTGCAACCGATACCAAAACCAGAGCCTAGATAATACTCTGGGAGAAGTCTTGCGACAACCTGAACGTTGCTAGGCTACCTTAAAAAATTGGATGAAAAGAAATTCTGTGCCTAAAAATAAAAGCATACTAACCAAAGATAAACGTTCCTTGGATTCAGATAGTAAGTGCATAACTTGAATGGGTAGAATAGGATGGTCAGTTAACTATATGATGCTGTTCACTTTTTCTCCGGCAAGAGATGCAAAATGACATCCTATAATCAACTGACCTATGGCGTAAGATGCCAGATTTACGCCTTAAAGAAAACAGGTATGAGTCAAAATAAGATAGCTCGACAACGGCGAGTCAACCAATCGACCATTAGCCGGGAGCTATTGCGTAACTCAGGACAACGAGGATATCGTTATAAACAAGCCCATGACATGGCGATAGCGCGTCGCTTAAATGCCCCCAAAGCCTCAAGCATCTTATTGAAGAAAAGATTCGAGAGGATTGGAGCCCAGAACAGATATCTGGATGGCTTACTTGTGAAAAGAAACTTCAGGTGAGTCATCAGACTATTTACGAGCCTATATGGGCAGACAAGCGCTGTGGCGGACTATTATTCCAGCATTTTTGAATGTTTGGTGCCGAGAGAAAGGCTTATTTGCACATCATTTAGCGGGTTGGTAAGAGGTTGTGTTACGCACAATATCAGAGACTGAACGTGGAGTTAACCGTATGACGAGTAGAACCAAAAGCTCTACCCGTCAGGTCAGCGAAGCGTCATAACTTGGAAGTTCGTTGGTTTTAGCCACGAGTAGTTCACTGCGCGGTACTATCATTACTTCTGAGGTAAGTTTTTAGATAACCAAGTAAAGGCTTCTGGATAAGGATCTGGTAAATTGAGTGTTGATAAAGCGCTCTGTAATACAGATAAATCATCGCAACAAAAATTCAAGTGTCCTACTTTTCGCCCAGGTCGAACGTCTTTTTTGTACCAGTAAAGTTCTAAACCTTTGATATTCAGCCATTGATAATCGACATCAATACCGATTAAGTTGATCATCATGCTTTGATTTTTTACGTTTGCAGGAGCAAGTGGCATCCCTGTAACGGCTCTGACATGGTTTTCAAACTGGCATACACTTGCACCTGCTTGCGTCCAATGGCCACTATTGTGGACCCTTGGAGCCAGCTCATTAATGAGTAGATCATCACCTATGCGGAAACACTCCATTGCCATCACACCAACGTAGTCTAAAGCGTCCATAAGCTTGCTAAGCATTGCTTCTGCTTTGCTTTGCAAAGGTTTTAGGCGCTCTAAGGGAGAGATGGATGCGTATAAAATGCCATTAATATGGAGATTGAGCGTTAAAGGGTAAAAGTGTGTTTCACCATTTTTTCCTCGAACACCGACTAATGAAACCTCTTCATCAAAATTAATGGCTTGTTCTGCAATCGCTTGGCCTTTCCATTCTTCAGGTATTTCAATGCTTTCAGATTGTTTCAGCCAATATTGACCTTTGCCATCGTAACCACCCCGACGACGTTTCATCAAAACACGCTCACCTAATATCTCATGAGCTTTTGCAGCAGTCGAGTCTGCTTCAACAGAAAACCATGGCGCTGTGGCTAGCTCAAGGCGATCTAGCCATTGTTTCTGTGTGAGACGATCTGCAAGTTGTGGAAAGGTTGCTAAGTTAACAAAGTTACTGTGCGTAGCAAGTTGTTTGGTGGCGACAGTATCAGGCCATTCTTCTCTTTCTGCTGTCACAATGTCAGTTGGTCCTAATGCTAATGTATCCGTTGACTCTATATCGACTGGACGAACATCAACACCAAGTGGCGTTGCAGCTTGCTTTAACATGGCGCCCAGTTGCCCTGCACCTAATACCCATAAAACGGACATGGATTAAGCCTCTCTAGGGTCAGGATTAGCTAAGACAGTTTCTGTCTGATGAGTTCTGAACGCTTCAATTTTTTTGGCAAGTTCTGGATTGGAAATGGCTAGAATTTGACAAGCTAATAAGCCCGCATTGAACGCCCCAGCACTTCCAATAGCGAGTGTTCCGACCGCAACGCCTTTCGGCATTTGAGCGATAGATAATAAACTGTCCATACCGTTTAGTGCTTTGCTTTGTACGGGCACACCTAGCACAGGCAAGCGAGTATGAGCAGCAACCATGCCTGGTAAGTGAGCTGCGCCGCCAGCGCCACCAATAATGACCTTAAAACCTTTGTCTGCAGCACTTTCGGAAAACTCTGCAAGTTTGACTGGGGTTCGGTGAGCGGATACAACTTCGACATGGTAACTTACGCCAAGCGTGTCCATTATTTCAGCGGCGCCTTCCATGGTTGTCCAGTCACTTTTTGATCCCATTATTAGGGCTACATCTGCTTGCAAAACTCTTCTCCTATCAGTGGCGTTCAACGCGGTGCCGAGGGACTTTTACGTTGACTCTAATCAGTAATTTGCCTTGTTTAAACGTGGCCTAACACATTTTCGCATGACAATAATGCCGGCTAATATAGCCGATTTTGAAGAAAACCGCGAGTGTTGAGGGGTGATGAAATACGTAAGTTGAAAGATAGATAGAGGCAAAAGAAAAGAGCGACTAGAGTCGCTCTTGAAGGTATTTTTCATAATCTGGAATTTGCCGATCAAATTCACTTTCGAATAAGGGTGATGATACCAAAAAATTGGCTGAAGAGACGCTGCAGGCGATAGGTATGTTCCATACCGCCGCGACTCTGAGCAGCGCTTTAATGTCAGGGTCGTGAGGCATGGGTTCAAATGGGTCCCAAAAGAATATTAGTACGTCTATTTTACCTTCGGCAATTAATCCCCCTAGCTGTTGATCGCCACCAAGCGGTCCACTGATGAGAGACTGCACGGGCACTTGGAGCTGTTTTTGCATTAAGTTGCCAGTGGTGCCTGTTGCCATCAAATTGTGTTTTATCAGTTTTGTTTTGTGCTTTTCAGCCCACTCTATAAGAGCGGGCTTCATATTGTCGTGGGCGACCAGAGCGACGTTTTTTCGCTCTGGTGTGATGATCGTTTTTTGATGTAACGTTTTGCTCTTCATGAAGATTTACTCCTCAACAGCACCGACTTTCACAATCTTCATCATGTTGGTCGTGCCATAGCTCACCAAGTGGTCGCCTTTCGTCACGATAACAAGATCACCATCTTGGATGAGATCTAATGACTTTACATGGTCAACAAGGCCAGCAACTATGGTGTCGACGTTAAACTCTTGCGAAGAGAACGCGACCGGAGTAACGCCTCGGTATAAGTTCACTTTGTTGAGCGTCGCTTGGTTGGGTGATAATGCATAAATTGGTAGACCAGAACTGATGCGGGACATGAGTAATGGTGTTGTACCAGATTCAGTTAAGCTGATGATCGCTTTCACACCCTCTAAGTGGTTAGCAGCATACATGGCTGACATGGCAATCGTTTCATCTATGCCGGTAAATTGAACGTCGATACGATGTTTAGATCGTTTGATAGCAGGTTGCTTTTCAGCACCCAGGCAAACGCGATTCATCGTTTTAATGACTTCTTCTGGATAAGCACCAGCCGCTGTTTCAGCTGACAGCATGACGGCATCGGTACCATCTAGTACGGCGTTAGCGACGTCGAACACTTCAGCGCGGGTTGGCATGGCGCTGGTGATCATAGTTTCCATCATTTGCGTTGCCGTAATCACAGGGCGATTCAATTGACGGCAGCGTTTGATCATGTGCTTTTGAACGCCAATCAGTTCGGCGTCGCCTATTTCTACGCCTAGGTCGCCACGAGCTACCATAACGGCATCGGATGCTAGGATGATGGCATCCAATGTTTCGTTGTCTGCAACCGCTTCTGCACGTTCTACTTTAGAAACGATGCCAGCTTTCAATCCAGCCGCTTCTGCTAGACCGCGTGCTTCATGAATGTCCGCGGCATTGCGTGGAAACGATACGGCGAGATAATCCGCATTCAGTGCGGCCGCGGTTTTGATGTCTTCTTTATCTTTTTCGGTCAGTGCCGCGGCAGATAAACCACCACCTTGGCGGTTGATACCTTTATTGTTTGATAAAGCGCCACCAACAATAACTTTGGTGATCACTTCTTGACCTTTAACTTCTAATACTTCCAGTACAACGCGACCATCATCTAGCAAAAGAATGTTGCCAGGCTGAGAATCTTTGGCAAGCTGAGGATAGTCAATACCAACTCTCGTTTCGTCACCGTTATTTTTATCAAAACCTACATCTAATACAAAAGTAGCGCCGTCTTTTAGTTCTACTTTGGTGTTTTTGAAGCGTGCGATGCGTATTTTAGGCCCTTGCAAATCACCAAGGATAGCGACATGGCGATTGTTCTTTTTCGCCATAGCGCGTACAACTTCAGCTCGATTGATGTGATCTTCAGGTTGACCATGAGAGAAATTTAGTCGAAATACATTAGCGCCTGCTAAAATTAATTTTTCAATCATTTCTGGTGTGCTGGAAGCGGGGCCTAAAGTGGCAACAATTTTAGTTCTACGAGTCATTTTATTTACCAAAGATTAGAAAGCGTGTAATAGAGTATAAGAGACGACGAAGGCTGCGTCTGCAGCCTTCGTGTATTTTGATTATTTCGCTGACATTAATGCGATTGTATTGTCGAGCATTCGATTAGAGAAGCCCCATTCGTTATCGTACCAGGCCATCACTTTGACTAATTTGCCTTGAACGCGAGTTTGTGTCGCGTCAAAGTTAGATGTAAAGGCATTATGATTGAAGTCGCTAGAAACCAGCGGCTCGTGATTGACGTGCAATACTTGTGCGAGAATTGGATCCGCTTTGATAGCGTCTTCAATGATTTTGTTAATTTCTTCTACTGTCGTTTCACGAGGCGCTAAGAAAGTTAAATCTACTAGCGAAACGTTGATAGTAGGGACACGAACAGAAAGACCGTCAAATTTACCTACAAGAGCTGGAATGACAAGGCCAACCGCAGCGGCGGCCCCCGTTTTACTTGGAATCATGTTCATCGCTGCCGCCCGCGCACGGTATAAATCTTCGTGATAAACGTCGGAAAGGCGCTGATCATTAGTGTAAGCGTGAATGGTGGTCATTAAGCCGCTTTCGATGCCCAGTTTTTCACTGAGTGGTTTAGCAAATGGTGCTAAGCAGTTCGTGGTGCAGGAAGCATTAGAAATTACCGTCATATCGGATGTTAAGATATCTTGGTTTACGCCATAAACTACAGTCGCATCGACTTCTTTACCTGGTGCAGAGATGATGACTTTTTTCGCACCAGCGTGAATGTGTGCGCTGGCTTTTTCTTTTGTTGTAAAGAAGCCGGTGCATTCATAAACAACATCCACATCGAGTTCAGCCCAAGGTAGATCGGCAGGATTACGTTCAGAAAAAGTGCGAATTTTATCTTGGTTAATATACAAAGCTTCGTCGTCAAACGTCACTTCTTCATTGAAGCGACCATGAACAGTATCGTATTTCGTTAAATGGGCATTGGTTTTTGAATCGCCAAGATCATTAATGGCTACAATTTGGATTTGATCACGCTTGCCTGATTCATACAGGGCTCTAAGTGTATTGCGTCCAATGCGTCCATAACCGTTGATAGCTACCTTAATCGTCATACTCACCTCTAACGTTGTGCGAAAATTGTATATTGTTCGAATTCGAACAATATACGTTCAATTATGTTCTTTGACGTAAAAATACTACATAAGTGATTTTTTAAGCAAGAGCTGCTCACAAATCCCCTATGTTTCGATTGCGTTTTGATCACTTTGTGATCTTTTCATCAATATTATACCGATTTGTATGACAAGCGTTAGAAGATATTAGGACTAAAATACGATTTACTGGCCTTTTGTGTAAATAAATTACAAAAAAATGGTTTTCAACGAAGAAAAAACGCTATTTAGAATGAAATAAATTAAAAATGTAGTAATATTACATAAAATATCACATCAGTCTGGTTGTTCAGACAACGGAATTAAAGATGGAGAGAATCATGAATCCGATTGTTGCCAAGGTAACGAACGACATCGTTGAACGAAGCAGAGTGCTGCGTCAGCAATATTTAAAGGATATGCGTAAAGCGCAAGAGCATGGCCCTCATCGCGGGACCTTGTCGTGTGGTAATTTGGCGCATGGTTTTGCGGCATGCCAGCCTCAAGACAAGCAAAAGCTGACGCTTATGGAAGAAGCTAATATTGGTATCGTTTCGTCTTACAATGATATGTTGTCTGCCCATCAGCCTTATGAAAATTACCCTGATCGCATTCGTGCGGCAATTCATGAAATGGGCTCTGTTGCACAATTTGCCGGCGGTGTGCCTGCTATGTGTGATGGCGTAACCCAAGGCCAAGATGGCATGGAGTTGAGCTTGTTCAGCCGAGATAATATTGCTCAAGGCGCTGCCATTGCTTTGTCTCACAATATGTTTGATGCGGCTATTTATTTGGGTATTTGTGACAAAATTGTTCCAGGGTTGCTTATTGCAGCGCTGCGTTTTGGTCATTTACCGGCGCTATTTATTCCGGCAGGCCCAATGCGCTCTGGTATCACTAATGCCGCAAAAGCCGCTGTTCGTCAGCGTTTTGCACAAGGTCAAGCATCACGCGAGGAACTGCTAGAGGCGGAATCCGCGTCTTATCACAGTGCTGGAACCTGCACGTTTTATGGAACAGCGAATTCGAACCAGTTATTGGTCGAGATAATGGGTCTTCAACTTCCAGGCTCTTCGTTTGTGAACCCTGACGATCCATTGCGTAATGCGCTCACGAAGTACGCCTCTCAATTGTCGACTAAAATCACTTCGTTGGGTCGAGATTACCGACCTTTGTACGACATTGTTGATGAACGAAGCATTGTAAACTCCATTGTAGGTTTGTTGGCAACAGGAGGCTCTACTAACCATACGATGCACATCGTGGCTTATGCTCGTGCGGCTGGCATTATTATCACGTGGGATGATTTTGCTGAGCTATCCAAAGCCGTGCCTTCATTGACGAGAATTTACCCTAACGGTCAGGCGGATATTAATCACTTTCATGCGGCGGGTGGTATGGCGTTTTTGGTCAAGCAGTTGTTGAAGGGCGGCTTATTGCATGAAGACGTCAATACCATCGTAGGTAAAGGCTTGACGCATTATACTAAAGAGCCATTTCTTGACGGTGATACCGTGGTTTGGCGTGATGGAACGGATGAAAGCTTGGATATGGAGGTGGTTCGCCCTATTGATAATCCCTTCAGCAAGGAAGGAGGGTTGATGCTGCTCAAAGGCAACCTTGGTCGCTCGGTGATTAAAGTATCCGCGGTGAAAGAGGAAAATCGCATTATCGAAGCGCCGGCGGTGGTGTTTCACTGTCAAAATGCGTTGGCTGAAGCCATTGCCAGTGGTGAGTTGAAACGCGACTGTGTTGCTGTAGTGCGCTTCCAGGGGCCAAAAGCTTTGGGTATGCCTGAGTTGCATAAATTGACACCGTATTTGGTGAATTTACAGGATCAGGGCTACAAGGTAGCACTGGTCACTGATGGTCGTATGTCTGGTGCGTCAGGTAAGGTGCCTGCGGCGATTCATTTGACACCAGAGGCGTTGGCCGGTGGTTTGATCGCTAAAATCCAAGATGGTGATATGGTTCGACTTGATGCGGTTAAAGGCACTTTGTCGGTGCTTATTTCCGACGAGGCGTTGCACAGTCGCGAAGCGGCACAACAAGATTTAACCGACTCTCATCAAGGCATGGGGCGCGAACTGTTTAGTGCACAACGTATTTTAGTGAGCGGCGCTGAGCAAGGGGCGTGCAGTCTATTTAATGATTAAAAGGTTCCTCTGACTTACTGACAATATTTTGTTGGTAATGGTGTTTTTGGGCTTGTTTCAAGCCCTTTTTTTTGCTCAAAAAAAAGCCTGAATGCTCATGGTATCCAGGCTTCAATCGATTAATAATCGATTATTTTTTATCCACTTTTGGCAGTCGAGTGTCCTGTACACTTTGTTTTAGTTTTTTAAGATATGCATTAAACTCAGGGCCACGTTTTAACAAAACGCCGGTTGCTAAAGCATCAATGAGCGTTAAATAGACAATTCGCGAACTCATTGGGGTGTAAATATCGGTATCTTCTGTTTCTTCAATAGGCAGTACAATAGAGCAGTGTTCCGTAAGAGGAGAGTCTGGGTTTGTGATGCCGATGACGGTAGCGCCGGCTTCACGGGCCACACGAGCGGTCTCTATTAATGGCAACGTACGCCCAGTGTATGAAATTATAACAATCGCATCCCCTGGGTGAGAACCCGCTGCTGCCATGCGTTGAACCAGTATGTCGGTATAAGCCACAACCGGCATATTTAAACGGAAGAATTTATGGTGAGCGTCTTTGGCGACAGGACCTGACGCGCCTAAACCATAAAACTCGATACGGCGAGCTTGCGCTAATATATCCACGGCTCGGCTGATGAGCGATTCCGGCAAAATGTCTTGCGCTCTGGTTAGGTTGTTTTTTGCCGCTTCAAAAATTTTTGCGGTGACAGCACCCGGTGCGTCGTCTGGTTCTACGTTTAAATTAACGTAGGGCGTTCCAGTTGCGAGGCTTTGTGCAAGCGACACTTTGAAATCGGGAAAACCGCTGCCAATAAGGCTGCGGCAAAAGCGATTCACTGTTGGCTCGCTCACTTCCGCTCTGGCCGCCAGTTTGGCGATACTGGAGTGAATGGTTGTTTTAGGGTCGGCAAGAATGGCTTCCGCTACTTTTCGTTCGGATTTGCTTAATGTGCTCAGTCGTTCTTGTATCTTACGAATAATGTCTTCGTGTTTATTCATTGATCTGCTTCAACGTTGGCTATTGACTCGGATGGTTAAGCTGTTCATTCTGACAGCCGCTTACTATTCTGGCAATAAAATGATGGTGCTATCTGAATATTTTGTAAAAATGGCAGGAATTTTGCCTGAGCTGTCGCTGATTAAAACCCGTCAAATAAGTGGCGGCTTTTCAAATGCCGTGTATTTGATCTATGTTAATCAAGTACCTCATTGTGTATTAAGAATACCAGCCTTAAATGAAGAGGCTTTTGGTATAAACAGAGCGCATGAAATGCGAGTAATAGAAGCTGCGGCGAAAGCGAGCATTTCACCCAATATTCTTTGGAAAGATGAAAAAGGGGCTTTTGCAGCGGAATTTGTACCGCAGCCTTCGCTTGATTGGGGAGTGTGTCATTGTGATGCCGACCTTGTATGATGATCTTAATGGCTATTGAGGTGTATTCTTTAGTTATTATCGGGAGGCCGTGCCGACCTTGAGGCAGTTTACTGACCTCGTTTGTAGAGTGGCCCCCGCCTCATTTACTCATCTCGAAGAGTATCAAGAAGCACCCAAAGGTGACTTCGTATTACAAGGTTGAGTGGTAAAAAGTACGAGGTCAGGGACCGGTAATTATTATCTAACTAAATTAACGAGTACGCAAACCATGAGTACATTTGTAGGTATTGATATCGCGGCAAAAACCGTTGATCTTGTCGTACGTCAGAATGATAAAAATAGTTCCGTAAAAACGTTTCAACAAACACCTGGCGGTAGAGCAACACTGATCGAATTCTTACAAAAGCATCATCCGAAATTGATCGTAATGGAGGCCACAGGGATCTATTATTTAGATTTAGCCGTTGCCCTTCATGATGCCAAAATATCTATTAGTGTGATTAATCCCAAGAGCTTTAATCACTTTGCTCAGATGAAGTTAGCGCACAGTAAAACAGATAGTATTGACGCTGCCTTGCTGGCGGAATATGCACAACGCATGACACCTGAAAAGTGGACACCTCCTCATAAAGACAAACTAAAATTACGAGATATATCAAGACAAATCAATCGTTTAACAGGTGACTGTACTAAAGCAAAAAACCGCTTACATGCCATGACATCTTATGAAGGAACGTCTTGCGTAGTTATTCTTGATGAGCAAGAGGGTATTGCATCTTTAGAAAATCGTATTCAGCGTTTGCGTACGGCTGCTCTAGAAATGATTAAAAGCGATGCTGAAATAGTGCAGCAATTTAATAATATTCTAGCGGCTAAGGGCATTGGAGAAGTCTCGGCTATTGCCATGCTAGGAGAGCTGATTATTTTACCAGAAACACTTAAGGCCAATCAGGTGAGTCGATACGCTGGTTTAGATGTACGGCTTAACCAATCTGGTAGCAGCCTCAACCGTCCAGGCAGGCTGAGTAAAGCGGGTAACACTTATCTACGCTGTGCGCTATTTATGCCAGCGATGTCAGCTGTTCGTCATGACCCAAACGCAAAGGCGTTTTACCAAGCGTTAATCGCGCGAGGTAAGAAAAAGATCCAAGCTATGTGTGCCGTAATGCGCAAAATGCTGACTGGAGTCTGGGCGTGTTTTAAATCAAACACGCCTTTTGATTCATCAAAATTATTCAGTGAGGAACATAAAAAAGCTTGCGCTTAAACAGAGTATCTACCTAGGTTAGCTGCGGTGATTGCAAAAGCGCATCGTTTGCCAAAGGGACAGCACTCGTATTGTGTGTTTGCCATCATTAACCATTATTTGAGCGAGATTGGTGACCTGGTTGCTGAGCAGAATATTTTAGTGTGCGAATACGCGTATCTGCAACGGCTTTATAAAACGCTTACTCCACCGCCGTTGCTATTGCCTTTAGTGCTGTGTCATAACGATATAAACCCCATGAATACGCTGATGAATCATCATGGCTTATGGTTTATTGATTGGGAATACTCCGGAGTGGGTGATCCTTTGTTTGATCTTGCTGTCGTGGCAAAATCGCATAATTTAACGACAGCACAAACGGCCCTTCTGGTGAACGCCTACTGCCCGAGTTTGCCTGATGATGAGTCTTTTCAGGTTATTGAGGTTTATAAAAAAGCCTACGGCCTTAGAGAAATGGTGTGGCTACTGTTAAAGCACTTGATGACACCGAGCGATACCGAATCGTTACAAGGGTATTTTCAATTTAAAGAAACACCTTCATTAAACCCTTTCTATTCATAGATAAAAGAGGAAAGCGATGGACATTCCCGAGGACTGGAGTGAACACCTAGCTCAAGAGCTTAAAAAAGAGTATATGCTTAGTTTAGACGCATTTTTACGAACGGAAGAATGCAATAAAACTCTCTATCCTGATAAGTCACATTACTTCGCGGCTCTTGAAGCCACACGATTTTCACAGGTGAAAGTCGTGATATTGGGTCAGGATCCTTATCATGGTGCAGGGCAAGCGCACGGTTTGTCTTTTTCGGTGGCGTACGGCGTGAAAGTGCCACCTTCTTTGGTAAATATGTATAAAGAGTTAGAATCCGACTTAGGTATTGCTCCCGCCCAGCATGGTTATTTAATGTCATGGGCTGAGCAGGGTGTGTTGTTGTTAAACAGCGTATTAACAGTCGAAGCGCATCACGCGGGTTCACATCAAAATAAAGGCTGGGAGCGGTTTACTGATACTATTATCGAGGTGATTAATCGTGAACATCAAGGTGTGGTGTTTATGTTGTGGGGCGCCTATGCTCAGAAAAAAGGCCGTCACATTGATCGAGCTAAGCAGTGCGTTTTAGAGACCGTACATCCGTCGCCTTTGTCGGCGTATCGTGGCTTTTTTGGCTGTCGGCATTTCTCAAAAGCGAATGACTATTTGAAGTCCGTTGATAAATCGCCAGTTCAGTGGGCCTTAGCGGCCGTAGAAACCGGCGCCAAGACTTCTAGCACTCAAGCTATGCTTCAAAACGAGCAGATAACGCTGTCTTTTTGAGTTGTGTCACGCGATTGTGCTGGTGGTTTTAGTATTCAATAAATAAGGCAGCTCCAGCAAAGTGATGGCTTGATTATCAAGAAATACCTTGCCTGTGTCACTCGGGTCAGCATTAAGGAGTATCTGGGCAAAATAGCGATCGCCTAGGTGACTGGTAGCGAAGACTTGCCCAATGCTGTTGTCTTCATGATCGACTATGTTTTTGCTACAGTCTAGTGCACCTTGCCAGCTGGCTAACACAAGCTGTTTTTTCGATTTACCCTTGTAGTGCAGACGCGCAACAATTTCCTGCCCCGTATAACACCCTTTAGTGAAGCTAATTCCCCCTGTACTTTGCATATTTAGCCATTGTGGCAGTATGGCTTCGCTTTGTTCTGCATGGATCACAGGACGAGCTGAAAGAATGGACAGCGCCGCCAACTGAGAATTTTGTTCCGCTATGTCATCACTGTCTTTATCAACAATAAGCCACTGCATAGTGAATGGCTGTTGGCATACCACTACGGTAAGCGTGGCTGCCTCAATGCGTGTAAGCAGCGTTTCAGACACGGTGGCGGTTTCTATCGCCAATGATGGAGCCGCCGCGATAATCTTGTTGTATACGGTAAAGTCATTGCTGGCGTCGGTGAGTTGTGTTTTAAAAAACACCGCGTACTTTTTTAAATGCGTTAAGGTTTTGTCGAGCAGATCGTTTGACAGCAGCATAAGTACATCGTCATTGTGCTGGACGAGAAAAAAACTGCTGATAATGCGGCCTTTTATGTTGCAAATAGCCCCATACAAACTCGCTTTCTGGGACAATTTGTTGAGATCACAGGTGAGCTGACCTTGAAGGAACTTTTTCGTGTCAGGTCCTGCGATACGCAGCAGCCCCAGGTGAGGTTGTTTTGCCACACTGTCTTGGTTTTGCTGTGTTGTATTGATAATGTCTTGTAGCCTGGTCATAACCGTTTCCATTCAGTAGATCGAGTGTGAATTTGTTGAGAAGTCTAGCTGATAAACTAACCGTTTTTATTCTCTAATTGTACTAAAAAGGTCAATTAACCGAATTGTATTGACTCGAAAGTCTAATGTTTCGAGTATGTAACATGATGTTTTAAAATGTGCTTAGCATGCCACACACACACACAAATAAAACAAACGACTGTTCGCTAATTAAATGAGTAAAAAAATGTATTTAGGTCTTGATCTTGGAACCTCTGGGTTAAAGGGTGTCGTTATTGACGACAAGGGTAATGTTGTTGCACAGGAGTCATCATCATTAACGGTGAATTCGCCCCATGCTACTTGGTCTGAACAAGATCCCTTGTCGTGGTGGCAAGCCTGTATTGACGTCATTGAACAACTTCAGCAGCGTTTAGATCTGAGTAAATTAAAAGCACTCGGGCTATCGGGACAGATGCACGGTGCCACCTTGTTAGACGCTCAGGGCGAAGTGTTACGACCTTGTATTTTATGGAATGACGGCCGCAGTCAGGCGCAATGTGATGCCTTGATGGCCGAATGCCCAGAACTGCTAGCGCGATCGGGCAATCTTGCCATGCCGGGCTTTACCGCCCCTAAAATCCGCTGGGTACAAGAAAATGAGCCAGATATTTTTGCTCAACTTGCTTTTGTTTTGTTGCCGAAAGATTACCTTGCATATCGATTGACTGGGAGCATGTCCACGGATTGTTCCGATGCCGCAGGAACCTTGTGGCTTAATCCTCAAACTCGTCAATGGGATGATGTGCTGCTGGCTGCGACCGGTTTAACGCAAGCCAATATGCCGCGAGTGTATGAAGGGTGTGAGCCGGTCGGTGTGTTATCACAAGAAGCCGCGCAAGCACTTGGTTTACCTCAGTTGCTGCTGGTAGCGGGTGGAGGGGATAACGCCGCCGGCGCTGTAGGGATGGGAGTGACAAACCCGGGTCAGGGCTTTATTTCATTGGGCACGTCGGGGGTCTATTTTACGGTCAGTGAATCTCACAAGGCTAACCCACAAAATACCGTGCACGCGTTTTGTCATGCGTTGCCCAATCGTTGGCATCAAATGGGCGTTACTTTGAGTGCGGCCAACTCATTGTCTTGGTTTGCAAAGTTGGTGGACAAGTCTGTACCTGAGTTGTTAGACGCATTGGAAGACCTTGAAATACAACGTACAAGTGTGGTGTTTTTGCCTTATTTGAGTGGAGAACGTACCCCGCATAACGATCCGTTAGCGAATGGGCAATTTATTGGCCTGTCTAATAGCACCAGCACTGGGTCAATGACATTGGCAATTTTAGAAGGTGTGGCCTTCTCTTTATTAGATTGTCAGAACGCCTTACTCAGTGCAGGCAGTTCTGTCGATGAGCTGTCCTTAATTGGCGGTGGTGCGCGTTCTGCAATGTGGCGTCAAATTATTGCCAATGTCTTGAATAAACGCCTTATTTACCGAGATGGGGGCGATGTAGGTCCGGGGCTTGGGGCGGCACGTTTAGCCTTATTGGGTGAACAGCAAAGCCAAGGGAAATCGTTGGAATTTTTGATTGCTGATCATTGTTCTATGCCTGACGTTTTGGAGGTTCACGAACCAGAATCCAGCACTCAGGCTTACTATCATGATAAGTACGCATTGTATCAATCGCTTTATCAGGCCACTAAAAGTGTAAACAGTAAGCTCTCTCTGTTATTAGCGTTGTAAAACGTTAGAGACGGGTTCGTATAAACGTGAAAACGCCACCCTTGAATAATCTGATGTGGCGTTTTTTTGTATTAGGGTAAAGGGTGTTATCAGTCTAAGAATACCATTACGACATGGTAGCACGGCCGTCTATATGAATATTGCTCTGAGATCGAAAGTCTCTTGGAGTGACGCCTTTAAGTTCATGAAAGCGACGGTTGAAGTTGGCCACGTTATTGAACCCAACTTGAAAACAAATGGTGGCAATTTGCTGATCTGTTTCTGTTAATAGACTGCAAGCTCGGCTAATGCGCACACGATTAACAAACTCGATAAAACGGTTGCCGGTGGCTTTTTTGAAAAAACGTGAAAAGTGGCTGTCTGACATGCCAATTAAGCTTGCAACGCTTGAAAGGGTAATGTCTTGGCTGTAGTTCTGCGACACGTGATCCACCACAGTGTTGATTTTACGCTGCATTGTTTCGTTGGATTTTAAATCAATCTGTACTGTTGAGAGTAAGCGATAACTGCGGCTCTGGGCCAGTTTTTGGAGGAGAGGAAGGGAGATGATCAGTCGAGAAAGGCCTGTTGAGTCGCGTACTTTTTGAAAAATGTTCACGAGATAATCATGATCCAAACCATAGAATTCAATGCCAGATTTTGCTCTGGCTAACATAGGAAGGATTTCAGCAAGCTCTGGAATGATTTTCATGCCATTCGAGAACGATTCATGATCAAAGCGTATCACCATGTCTCTGAGTTGAACCACTTGTTGATCATTTTGACAAATCCAGTTGTGAGGCAGCCTTGGACCCGTAAGAATTAATTGTCCCGCAGAGTAGTTACCAATGTAATCACCGACAAAAACTTTTCCAGAGGTGGCCACAATAAAGTGAAGCTCATAATCGTCATGAGCATGCCAACGAACAAGGTCGCTAGGGTGGCCATGTTCAAGGTAGCGAATCGTTTCGTTATCTTGGACTATTTCATATTCTGGGGTGATGCGTTTGGCCGTGTTTGGCATAATATTCTCGCTCGATCTGCTTGTATTTTTAATACATACACGTTTAAGAAATTAACGTTTTTTCAGGTTAATTTCTTAAACTAAACCATCCTTATTTAAGCATACTTTGTCATGTTTATTTGAATAGCTTTGGTAAGTTGTGCAATGAACTCTGGAAACTCTGTTGGCACATTACCCCATAAAAAACGATCGGTTGCAAAGGCTTGAATACCCGCTTCATCATTTGTAAACGCGGCCAAAGCGGCTTTGTTTGGTTCATGGTAAGGCGTACCAACTTTGCCCTGATGAGAAAGCTGCATAAAGGCGAACCAGCTAGCAATGCCTTGAATGGTTTTGCTTGGTGTTAGACCTCGTTTATACGCGCCCTCTAAAGTGGGGAAAACAAAGATAGGGAACTTGGCGTAGCCGTCCGTACAGATCCGTTCAACCGTATCGCCTATGTTCGCATTACTGAAACGCTGCGCAATAATATCGAAGTACGCCGGTAAATCGACGACAGACTTTCCAATCGCTGGAATAGAATCTTGCTCGATAAAATCCGTAAAGTACTGTTTCAGTTCTTCATCTCGCATCGCTTCATCGAAATATGTTAGACCTTTCAGTGCTGCTTGATACGTTACGCAGGTATGGCCTGCGTTTAAGATGCGAATCTTGGCCTCTTCAAATGGCACAACGTCTTTCACAAACTGTACACCGACAAGGTCGAGGGGCGGTTTTGCGCCTGCGAAATTATCTTCTACAACCCATTGAATAAAGTCCTCCCCCATGACCGTCATGTTGTCATCTACGCCAAAGCGAGCGCGAACGTCATCAACATGCTGTTGGCTTGGCTTTGGCGTAATACGGTCAACCATGGAGCAAGGGAAAGACACATGTTGAGCTACCCAAGCGGCCAGTTTATTGTCGTGTTTTGCCGCTAAAAATTGCATTAAGCCGGTTTTCAATAACTCGCCATTATGGCGAAGATTGTCGCAGCACAATAGCGTGATCGCACCGTTGGATGTTTCGCTACGCAGCTTTAATCCAGCGTATAAAAAAGCGTACAGTGTGTTTCGAGCGCCTTCAATATCGGCTTTAATGGCGGGATGATCCAACATCAAAGTACGGTTTTCATCCAGATAATAGCCGCCTTCGGTCACGGTTGAGGTAACCAATTGCGTTGTGGCGTGGGCCAGTGCTGCATCCACGTCTTGTGGCGCTTGTGCACCATCGATTTGTTCGATCAAAGAGCGAATGTGTTCGTATCGTGTCGCGCCATCAGCGGCCATGGTTTTTAAAACATATTCGCCTTTTTGCTCAACGAATCGAGCAAAAGCTTGGCTGTCTTGTGGGCGAATATTAACGCCAATAATGCCCCAATTTTGTTGATTGTCGTGGGCCAATAGGCGATCAATATAAACGGCTTGGTGAGCGCGATGAAAGGCGCCTACGCCTAGATGCACTATGCCAGCGTTAATCGCCTCTTTTTGGTAATCTTGAACGCTGAGCTGATCAGCATTTAATGAAGCCTGTAAGTAGTTAGCCATATTATACTTCCTCTGGGATAACGGAAATGACTTGGTTGTTGTCGTTGAATAAAATGATTTCATCGACATCGACTTTAATGTGTACTTCTTGCCCATCCTTTAGTTCTGTGCGCGCACCGGCTTTTACGATAATGGTTTGATCGTTTAGTAACTGAATGTGCGCATAGGCTTCAGAACCCAGATGTTCAACCAATTCGATGCGCCCAGTTAGGTCTCCTTCGGCCTCAACAAGCGACAGATGTTCTGGGCGAATGCCGACAATGGCAGACTCAGGTTGTGCACCTTTTAAGCGTTTGGCTGGAAAGTGAATGGTGTGTCCGAACAAATCAAACACCAACTCGTCTTCTTTATGGGTGATCTTGTCAGCCGGAATTAAGTTCATTTTTGGTGTGCCAATGAACTCGGCAACAAAACGACTGTTTGGTTGACGATACAATTCAAGTGGCGTGCCTACTTGCTCTATTTGGCCAGCGTTTAAGATCACCACGCGATCGGCCAGTGTCATCGCTTCCACTTGGTCATGGGTTACGTAGATCATGGTGGTGCCCAGTTTTTTGTGCAGGCGTGCCAATTCCAAGCGCATTTGCACACGCAGCGCGGCGTCTAGGTTAGAAAGTGGTTCATCAAACAAGAAGACTTTTGGTTGACGCACAATGGCGCGGCCAATGGCCACACGCTGACGTTGACCACCGGATAGTTCTTTTGGTTTGCGTTCCAATAATGGATCAAGTTGCAAGGATGCAGACACAAAGCGGACTTTTTCTTCGATTTCAGCCGCCGGCACTTTTGCAAGACGAAGCGCGAACGATAGGTTATCTGCCACGGTCATGTGCGGGTACAAAGCGTACGATTGAAACACCATGGCCAAGTCGCGTTTTGACGACGCCAGTTCGGTAATGTCGCGGCCGTCTAACTCAATGGTTCCGCCTGTACTGGTTTCAAGGCCCGCAATGGTGCGCAAAAGGGTGGATTTACCACAACCTGATGGTCCAACGAACACCAAAAACTCGCCTTCAGTAATGGATAGGTTAATACCGCGAAGCGCATGGTAGTTGTCGTAGTGTTTTTGTAAATCTGTGATCGTTAAGTATGACATGTGAAAGCTTCCTAATAATTATTTTACAGCGCCGAATGTAAGGCCTTGGACTAATTGTTTTTGACAGAACCAACCGAAAATGACGATCGGTGCGCACGCTAATGTGGAGGCAGCAGACAGCTTGGCCCAGAACAAACCTTCAGGGCTTGAGTAGGATGCTATCATGGCGGTAAGCGGTGCGGCTTCTGACGCGGTTAGGTTAAGAGACCAAAAGGCTTCGTTCCAACACAAAACAATCGATAAAAGAGCGGTCGATGAAATCGCGCCAATGGACAAAGGTAAAACCACTTTAACCACTTCGTCCCATGGTGTTGCGCCATCCATTCTGGCCGCTTCAAGAATCTCTTTTGGTAGATCTTTAAAGTAAGAGAACAGCATCCACACTACGATTGGTAAGTTCATCAAAGTGAAAATAATCACCAAAGCGGTTTTAGAATCCAGTAGCCCGTAATCACGACATAAAATGTAGATAGGCACCAATACGCCTACTGCGGGTAGCATTTTCGTTGAGAGCATCCAGAGCAAAATGTCTTTGGTGCGTTTGCCAGGTGAAAATGCCATGGCGTAAGCAGCTGGTATAGCAATAATTAACGCAAGGATAGTGGCACCAAAAGAAGTAACAACTGAGTTCCATGCGTGATGAATGTAGTCACTGCGTTCTTGTACTATTTCAAAATTCTCAAGCGTCGGTTCGAAGATGAACGTTGGTGGAATCGAAATGGCCTGTAGTTCCGTTTTAAAGGAAGTGACAAACATCCAAAAGATAGGAAAAAAGAGTACTAACGCGACAGTCCATGCGAACAGGCCTGTCAAGATCGTTTTGAGTTTGCGTTGTTGATTAAGAGTCATTGTATTTTCCTCACACCGTCAAGTTTTTGCCAACGGCACGAATTAAGAAAAAGGCCACAATATTGGCAAGCAATACAGCGAATAAACCACCAGCCGATGCTACACCAACATCATATTGAAGCAGTGCTTGATTGTAGATTAAGTACGCTAAGTTGGTGCTGTCGTACCCTGGGCCACCACCGGTAGAGACAAAGATTTCGGCAAACACGGCCAATAGGAAAATGGTTTCGATCATCACCACAACGGCTATTGGGCGCGCTAAGTGAGGAATGGTTAGGTAGCGGAAGATATGAAGCCCAGTTGCGCCATCCATTTGAGCCGCTTCTTTTTGTTCAGTGTCCTGAGACTGTAACGCGGTAACAAAGACCAGAATAGCAAATGGGAGCCATTGCCAGCTGACCATGATAATGACCGACATCAATGGATAAGACGACAGCCAGTCAATGGGCTCAAGCCCCAGCGATTGTGAGATCCAGGCAAAAATACCGTACACTGGATTCATCATCATGTTTTTCCAAATCAAGGCGTTAACCGTAGGCATGATGAAAAAAGGCGAGATCAGTAAGACGCGGACAATGCCCTGCCCAAAAAATGGCTTGTCAATTAAAGCAGACAGTATAACGCCTAAAACAACGGTGATAATTAATACGGACAGTAGGAGAATGAGTGTATTAGCTACCGCCGGTATAAAACCAGGGTCAGTCATGAAGAACTCAAAGTTCATCAAACCAACAAAGTTATTTTGACCAGGATACAATAAGTTATAACGTATTGTAGAAAAGTAAATGGTCATGGACAAAGGTATGATCATCCAAACCAAAAGTAGGATGACAGACGGTGCCATTAATAAGCGAGTGATTGAGCGCTTCATGGTGGTTTTCTCTTATTATAAGCAGGAATGTTCGCCCTGATATGGGCGAATAGGAAATAAGTAATAGGGCGTATGCCCTATTACTTTGTCAGTTAGGGCTAGTAGTAACCCGCTTGACGCATTTGACGATCTGCTGAGGTATTGGCAGATTTCAATGCTTGATCCACAGTCATTGATCCGGCCAGTGCACCTGAAATCATTTGACCAGCCGTTGTACCAATCGCTTGGAACTCAGGAATGGCAGCAAACTGTACACCAACATACGGAGAAGGTTTTAGTGTGCTGTCATTTGGGTTAGCAGAGTTGATGGCTTTTAGCTCCGCTTCAGCGAACACAGCCGCTGCTTGGAACTTAGGATTAGCATAAGTACTTGCACGTGTACCTGTTGGTACAGCGGCCCAACCATTCGTTTTACCGACTAGCTGAATGTACTCTTTAGAGGTTGCCCAACGGACAAACTTTTGTGCTGCATCGCTGTTCTTAGTCGCGGCTGGAATACCAAGCGCCCAAGACCAGAGCCAGTTAGCGCCTTTTTCTGTGACAGAAATGGGAGACTGTGCAAAACCAACTTGGTCTGCTACTTTACTTTGCTTAGGATCGGTTACGAAAGACGCCGCGATAGTGGCGTCAATCCACATACCACACTTGCCTTCGTTGAACAACGCTAAGCTTTCGTTGAAGCTGTTGCTGCTAGAACCTGGAGGGCCGTATTTCGTTAGCAAGTCAACATAGAAGTTAACCGCACTTTTCCATTCCGCTGTTTCTAGCTGTGGTTTCCAGTTTTCATCAAACCAACGTGCGCCAAAAGAGTTTGCCATGGCCGTCATGAATGCCATGTTGTCACCCCAGCCTGCTTTACCACGTAAACAGATACCGTAAATACCTTTGCTTGGGTCATTTACCGCAGCGGCAACATCACGAATGTGTTCCCAGCTATCACGGTCATTGATTTCCATGCCGGCGGCTTTTACAAGATCTTTGCGGTACATCACCATTGAGCTTTCACCATAGAATGGTGAAGCATACATGGTGCCATTGTAAGATAGGCCGCCACGGATAGAAGGGAGAATGTCGTTAGCATCGTAGTCGCCGCTCGTATCAACCGCTTGTAACCAGCCACGTTCGCCCCAAATTGGCGCTTCATACATACCAATCGTCATAACGTCGTAAAGACCACTTTTGTTTGCGATATCTTGAGTAACGTTTTGACGAAGCACACCTTCTTCCAAAGTAACCCATTTTACTTTAATGCCAGGGTTGGCTTTTTCAAATTCAGGTGTCAACTTTTGCATCTCAATCATGTGACCGTTGTTGACCGTTGCTACGGTGATTGTTGATGCTGAAAAGGCAGTACCTGCAGTCATTGCTGCTGCAAGAGATACGGCACAAGTTAGAGTGTTCTTTGTAAGGCGTTTCATAGGTTTTTCCCCAGTTTGGAGTTTCTTTGTTTTTATAGTGGTACCTAATTCTTGATAATGTTTTATCAAGACATCCATAATATAGACTAGCTCATAATTGACCTGTTAATACATAAATAGCTAATAAGTGTACTATTTTGTTTCATTTTTGGTTTATTGATAAAAAATGAGTCAATATAATACTCTTTTGCGTGCTGTTTTTTTGTGCTATGTGTTTGTCAAATAAGGTTTTATGTGATGATTGTCTGTAAATACCTAGATGCTTTTTTCTTTTTTATTGCTTAACTGGCTATAATGCAAACTTCTATCTAAGGGGTAACGTAATGCTTGAAACATCAGAATCCTTGAGCTTTAAACGGTTAAAATGGCAATGTCGCCGTGGCATGTTGGAGTTAGATGTGTTGTTAGAGCCTTTTCTTGATGAGGTGTATTTGACACTAGAAGAAGAAGATAAGCAGCGATTCCACAAGCTGATTGAGTGTGAAGATCAAGACCTTTTTCCTTGGTTTATGCAAAAAGATGTACCGGAAGATGAAAATCTAGCTCGGATCGTTAACATTATCGTGTCTCGTGTTCAGCCTCAAATCGACCGAACTTAGACCCTCGTGGCTTAGTGTCGCGCTGTGGCTTGTTATCGCCGCCACCAGTGCTGCCTTGTTGCAACGTTATTGGATGCCTGCTTTTTGGCGAGTATCGTTATTTCTATGTGCGCTAATGTTTGTTTTGGTGTGGTGTATCCGATGGCGCTGCCAAGTAGGTATAGTCGTTGGTATTGATGAAATGGGCGCTTTTGTGATGAATAAAGGGCAGTGTGAAAGGCTGTGTTTTGTCCGCGCTAATGGGGTTCAATTAATCGCGAAAGAAGACAGAAAGTCCCATTTTCGTGAGTGGTTATGGCCCAAATACTGGGTGATATATCGCGACAATATAGCACAAGAATCCTATTTAATATTGCGATCGTATGCGGCGCAACAAATTTTGCAGCGCCGCAACGATAAAGCAAAAACGCTTTAAATTCAGGTGTTTAATTACTTCTCTGTGAGGGTTGGTGTCAGGATGGTGGGGGAGCTAGAAGCTTGTTTCTCTGGATAATCTAACGTGTAATGCAACCCTCGACTTTCCTTCCGAGACATGGCGGAGCGAATAATAAGGTTAGCCACCATGGCTAGATTTCTCAGCTCCAGTAAGTCATTTGAAATTTTGTAATTTGCATAGAACTCGTCAATTTCTGACAAGAGCAGATCGACACGGTGCTTGGCTCTTAAGAGTCGTTTGTCGGTTCTAACAATGCCGACATAATCCCACATAAAACGGCGAAGTTCTTGCCAGTTATGGGCAATGACCACATCTTCATCTGAGTCGGTTACCTGACTTTCATCCCAGTCAGGGACAGTGATCGTATCGATTTGCGGTGGGTGTTCAGCAATGTGATGTGCCGCAGATCGAGCAAACACAATGCATTCTAATAATGAATTGCTGGCCAGACGATTGGCGCCGTGTAAACCGGTATAGGCCGTTTCACCAATGGCATAAAGATTTTTTACGTCGGTGGCACTGTGACGATCAACCACCACCCCGCCGCAGGTATAGTGCGCCGCAGGCACCACAGGAATCGGGCCTTGAGTCATGTCGTGACCGTATTCTAGGCAGCGTTTATAAATAGTGGGGAAGTGCTCTTTTATAAATTCAGGTTCTTTATGAGAGATATCCAATAACACATGATGGATCCCAAGGCGCTTCATTTCGTGGTCGATGGCGCGGGCGACTATGTCCCTTGGTGCGAGCTCTTCACGTTTATCAAACTTGCCCATGAAGCGGGTACCATCTGGCAGCAAGAGTTTGCCACCTTCGCCACGTACCGCTTCTGAAATTAAAAAGGTCTTGGCTTTCGCATCGTAAAGGCACGTAGGGTGGAACTGATTGAACTCCATGTTCCCTATTCGACAGCCAGCTCGCCACGCCATCGCGATGCCGTCGCCCGAGGCGGTATCTGGGTTGCTGGTATAAAGGTAGACTTTACTACTTCCGCCGCAGGCTAATGAGATGAATCTGCCCTGAAAAACTTCAATGACATCGTCGTCTAAGTTAAGCGCATAGACACCAACGGCTTTGTTCGGTCCATCTAGGCCCAACTTTTTGGTCGTCACTACGTCGATGGCTACCCGGTTTGGGAAAAAATCAATATTAGGATGATTGGTGGCGTTTTTAATGAGGGTTTTAGAAATGGCCAGCCCTGTAGCATCGGCACTGTGAATAATGCGTCGGTGACTGTGCCCACCTTCTTGTGTCAGGTGGTATTCCTCGCTCTCGCCATAGCGTGTAAAAGGCACGCCTTGGTCGATCAGCCAATCGATGCATTCTTTAGAGTGCTCAACGGTAAAGCGTATGGCATCTCTGTCACCCAGTTCTACGCCAGCATCAATGGTGTCATTGATGTGTGAGTCAATGGTGTCTTTGTCTGACAGTACTGCGGCGACACCACCTTGGGCGTACAAGGTTGACCCCTCACGAATATCGGCTTTGGTCAGCATGGCAACGCGATGATGGTTAGCCAGCTCAAGTGCGAGGGTTAGCCCTGCGGCTCCAGCGCCGATAATGACGATGTCGTGGTGATAGTGTCGGCTCATTGTTAAGGCTCATTGTGTCGAGGTAATGGAGGCTAAAAATGAATGTTACTATTCTTGCCTCGAAATAGTGACAACTTTCTGAGGCCAATCTTCGATTTTTCAACCTATTTTACAAACATTGAGGTAAGTTTTTGTTCTTTATTAGAGAGTTTGATGTGAAGCCATGGGAACTCGTTTAAGCGAATGCTGTCTTTTACTTTTAGTAAGTACGGGCGCAGATAAATAAGAATTTTATATGAGGTGCCTATGCAGCACGAAACGTCTTCCGATCAGGCGTTGGTTGAGAGGGTTCAACAGGGCGACAAGCGGGCATTTGATCTGCTGGTTGTAAAATATCAATACAAGGTAATCGGTCTCATTGGGCGCTATGTACAAGATCGAAGTGAAGCGTTAGACGTGGCACAAGACAGCTTTATTAAGGCGTATCGTGCGATAGGCAGTTTTCGTGGAGAAAGCGCTTTTTACACTTGGCTGTATCGTATTGCGGTAAACACAGCAAAAAATTACTTAGTAAGCCGTTCTCGTCGTCCGCCAGAATCTGACGTAGAACTGGACAATGAAGATGTATTCAGCGTGTACGAAGCGTTAGCGGACATAGACACGCCAGAGGCAAGGTTAAACAGCGATCGTTTGGAAAAGGCGATCAACTTGGCCATTCAAAATTTGCCTGAAGAGTTGCGCAGTGCGCTGACACTGCGTGAGTTTGATGGGTTGAGTTATGAAGACATTGCACTGATTATGGATTGTCCTGTTGGAACGGTTCGATCCCGAATTTTTCGTGCCCGAGAAGCCGTAGAAAAACACATACGTCCTTTAATGGACGCAGGAGAGTAACCATGGCAAATTTACAGGATCGTTTTACTTTAGACGATCAAATACAAGGTGAGCGCTTTGAACAAGAGGCGTCATGCTTATCTGCGATGTTTGATGGTGAGGCGTGTGAGCAAGATATTGACCACTTGCTGGAACAAGATAGCGAATTGATCGGTCGACAATTAGAGGCTTTCCATTTAATTCAGCAAGCGCTTCACAAAGAACCCGCTGTGTCGGTAGGCTTAGAAGGTAGTTTGCTTGAACGCATCAACGCTAAGTTAGAAACGGATGAAAGTGTAACCGTCTTGATGGGGTCTACATCGCTTCAGAAAACATCGAACAATGTGATGTCTTTTGAGCTGCCCAGCCATATTTTGGCGCAAGAAAAACCTTCTCGCCCACTTTGGCAAACACTGTTTTCAAGCATGGCGGTGGCGGCCAGCGTTGCTTTTGTTGTGGTTATTGTCGGGAATGAGTGGCTCGCGCCAGAAAGAACAAACTCTGCAATGGTTGCAGAGGTGCCATCATCGCCTAACCGCAGTTTGGTTTCACCTTTATCCGAATTGAATAAAGATGTGTTGTTGGTGAACAACCTGAGACTACAGCAGTATCTGCGTCAGCATGCCGAACAGGCTACGATGACCGTCGGGCAAGGTATGATACCGATGGCGCGGCTCGTTAGTTATCCCATTAAAGAGTGATTTATGAAGATATTTTTGCCATTACGTCGCGTTGTGCTGTTGTTTTGTGTTTGTGCCTCGGGTGCCAGTCTGGCAAATATCACCACCTCGCATGCATTGGATCTGCTTCGAAGTATGTCGCAGTCCTTTTCAACGTTAAGTTATGATGGTGTGTTTGTTCACTCTGAAGCATCTAATATAAATAGCATGCGGGTGCGTCATGATTTAATGGCAGGAGTTGAATACGAAAGTTTAGAAGATCTTGACGGTGATAAAGTCGAGATATTGCGCATAGGTGACAAGGTCATTTCTGTCTACCCAAACTCACTGGTTGCCAATATGAGATCACCATTATCGACTCCTTTTAAACGTTTTAGGGACGTTGACGGTGACCGACTGGTAAAAGGCTATGAGATGGTCACTGATTCGCAGGTAAGCCGAATTGCAGGGCGCAATGTTGTGTCTGTTAAATTGATTCCTAAAGATAAATATCGATATGGCCATCACTTCTGGCTTGACGAAAAGAACCATTTTTTACTCAAACATGACATGATCAAAACAGACGGACAGCTGTTAGAAAGAATACAATTCACGTCAGTTAACTTTGACCCTGACTTGAAACAAGGGGATTTCATCCCCAAAAAAGACCGTTATTCAGAGCCAGTATTAGATACCCAGCCGAAGCGCGTTAAAAGCCACTGGCAGTTTGATTGGCTTCCTGAAGGGTTTTCTTTGGTTTGGCCTGAGGCTCGATCTTTAGAGAGTGGTGCAAGTATGTTGCTGTTATCGGATGGCGTTACCACGGTGTCGGTGTTTGTTGAGTCAACTGAGCAGCCCAAAGCCCTGTCTATCTTTAATATGGGCGCGACCATTGCTGGAGAGCGCACGATTAGAGTGGAAGACAAATTGTACTTATTAACGATGGTGGGTGAAGTCCCAGAACCGACCATTGAAAAGCTGATGACGGTATTGATGCCAAGGTCCAACCATGATTGAAGAAACGGGAACCGTGTTATCAACAGAGGATGGCTTTGCTGACGTTGAAACGACCCGTACCAGCAGTTGCACATCGTGTCGTGCACGCCATGGCTGTGGGCACCATGCCATTGCTCAGGTATCGTCCTCAAATCGCATGCGGATGAAGGCGGTTGACACTTTGGCAGTGAATGTGGGTCAGCGTGTTGTGGTGGGGATTCCAGAAGATACTTTGCTGCAAGCGTCGATGTGGATGTATATGATGCCATTGCTGGGTTTGGTGGGTGGCGCCATTTTACCTTCTTTGTGGGGGGGGGAGTCCCTCGTCGCCGTGGTGTTTTCTATTATGGGCTTTACTGGCGGTTTGTTATTAGCCAGAAAAAAATCGAACAATGAGGTGGATAATTTAGACTATTATCCGAAAATTTTAAGAATTGAAACGCCTGAGAGTGGCCAAATACCCTTAGTATTCACGCCTTAGGTTTCTCGCCTGCTTCACCTGGCACTGTAACGCATTTGGTACATCTTAAGGAGACCAACCAATGAACAGATTGCTTAAACGCGCAAGTATCATCGTTGTCAGTACGTTAATGATGACGTCCATGCTTTCTCATGCGGCTTCTCTGCCTGACTTTACCGAGTTAGTAGAGCGAGCTTCCCCCGCCGTGGTTAATATCAGCACAGAGCAAACTGCGACCGCAAAAACAGACAAGAATGGAGGGCAGCAACTCGGGCCCAACAGTGAAGAATTGAACGAATTTTTCAAACACTTTTTTGGTCAACAGCCCTTTAATAAGCAGGCTCCCCAGCAGCAAGTGCCGCGCAGCTCGTTAGGGTCTGGTTTTATTATTTCGGATGATGGTTATGTGTTAACCAATAACCATGTCATTGACCAAGCTGATGTGATTCATGTGCGCCTAAATGACCGACGTGAATATGTGGCTAAGTTGGTTGGCACCGACCCTAGAACCGATTTGGCATTATTAAAAATTGATGCTGAGAATTTACCTATTGTTAATATGGGCGATTCTGACGACCTCAAACCCGGTCAGTGGGTGCTAGCGATTGGCTCTCCTTTTGGCTTTGATTACACTGTCACCGCTGGGATTGTCAGTGCAACGGGTCGAAACCTGCCTTCGGACAATTACGTGCCTTTTATTCAAACAGACGTGGCGATTAATCCGGGTAACTCTGGTGGCCCCTTGTTTAATTTAGAAGGCGAGGTGGTCGGTATTAACTCACAGATTTATACGCGTTCTGGTGGTTTCATGGGGGTGTCCTTTGCTATTCCATCAAAAGTGGCTATGTCTGTTGTCGATCAACTGAAAAGTGACGGCAAAGTATCTCGAGCTTGGTTGGGTGTACTTATTCAAGATGTGAGCAATGAGCTGGCCGAGTCGTTTGGTTTGGATCGTTCAAACGGAGCCTTGATTAGCCGTGTGTTGCCTGACTCTCCTGCGGAAAAAGCCGGTTTGAAATCGGGTGATATTATTTTGTCTTTCAATGGCGATGCGATTGCCCATTCTGGCGAGCTGCCTTATATTGTTGGTCAAATGAAAGCGGGCGACAAGGTAACGGCCAAAGTGTATCGAGACGGAAAAGAGCAAACGATAGCGCTGACGCTAGAGGGCAGACCTAATGATCCTCAGGCATTAGCACAGTCACAACAGGACCAAAATCGACTTGGAATGATCGTAGGGGAATTACCTGATGAAATGGCGAAAAAATTCGAGATCGATAACGGTGTGGTGATTGAGCAAGTACTTGGCGGAACCGCCGCTCGTAATGGTCTTCAGCAAGGCGACGTGATCACCATGCTAAATGGGAAGCGAGTTGAAAACGTAATGGGTTTCAATGACATAGCGAAAGCCATTCCGAACGATCGATCTGTGCCGATGCGTGTTATTCGTCAAGGCTATCCGATGTTTATCCCATTTAAAATCGTGGAATAAAATCGAAAGATAGAAAGAAAGATAGAAAGATAGAAAGATAGAAAGATAGAAAGATAGAAAGATAGAAAGATAGAAAACGAAAGTAAAAAGGCGACCCAGTGAGGTCGCCTTTTTGTTGCTCTTAAAATCGTTTTTTAGATCAAAGGGTTTTAGAAAAAATCTTCGAGTTACGTTGATAGTTATAGAGTGCTTGTTTTTGTGTGGGCAAACTGGCCAAGGTGGTTTCACTAAAGCCACGTTCAACAAACCAATGGGCGGTTCGAGTGGTTAGTAAAAATAACCTAGAAAGATGCTGTGTTTTAGCCGATTGCTCTATCCCTTTTAGCAGTCGTTCACCGCGGTTAGAGCCTCGGTAGTCCGGTGATACGGCTAAGCACGCTAATTCCCCTGCGTACTCTTGTTCAAAAGGATACAAAGCGGCGCAAGCGACAATGGCGCCATCGCGCTCGATGACGATAAAACGGTCAATTTCGTTTTCCAGCAGTTCCCGCGAGCGCCTTACCAAGATGCCTTTTTCTTCCAGTGGGGACAGCAGCGCCATCATACCGCCAACATCATCGATATGCGCAGGGCGTAATTGCTCGTAACTGTCTTCGTCGATCATGGTGCCAGAACCTTCTCGGGTGAAGAGCTCTTGCAGTAAACCACCATTTTCATTGTAAGAAATTAAATGCGCTCTTGGCACGCCTTGTCGTACTGCTTGGACACAAGCCTCCAACGCAGCATGTGTAATGGTGGACAGCGACTTGGCTCGCAAAATCGCGTCGGCGTCCTTGGTCAGTAATTCAGAATAAAGCTCACCCTCCGCGTTAAACACACCTTCGTCTTCCGCGTAGATAATCAGCTTGTCGGCTTTTAACTGAATGGCGGCTTGAGTGGCTACATCTTCACTTTTTAGGTTAAAGACTTCACCTGTAGGGGAAAAGCCAAGATGGGGCAAAAGCACCATGTTGTCGTCTTCAAGCAAACGAAAAATGGCTTCGGTGTCGATACGCCGGACTTCGCCTGTATGGCCATAATCGATGCCATCAACCACGCCCAGCGGTCTTGCGATCACATAATTACCACTGCACACTTTTAATCGCGCACCATCCATAGGCGTGTTCGAAAGCCCCATCGAGAGTTGCGCTTCAAGTTGTACCCTTACCGCCGCGGAGGCCTGAATAATGTCCAGTAGCTGGTCATGCGGTGTAACGCGATAATCGTCTTCCACACGGCTGACGAGGCGTTTACCCGATAATACCCGGCTAATTTGAGGGCGTGCCCCCTGTACCAAAACCAAGCGAATACCCAGTGAGTCCAGCAAGGCAAGATCATGAATAATGCTGGAGAAGTGGCTGCATTCCACCGCCTCTCCTGGAATTAAGATGACAAAAGTTTTTCCCCTATGGGCATTGATATAGGGGGAAGAATGGCGGAACCAATCCACATAGTTAAATTCTTCAGGCACGCTATTCCTCATTTTTGGTTGTAGTCAAGTCGGTTGGTGGG
The DNA here is from genome assembly GCF_008122525.1 of Marinomonas sp. IMCC 4694. Lineage (NCBI taxonomy): Bacteria > Pseudomonadati > Pseudomonadota > Gammaproteobacteria > Oceanospirillales > Oceanospirillaceae > Marinomonas > Marinomonas sp. IMCC 4694. The sequence continues at coordinate 2,646,775 of NZ_VSRV01000001.1, read as the reverse complement.
TGCAATGGTAGACAGAAACGTTCAATAAGGCCACGAATCACGGCTTGCATGGGTTTAATTTGATCTAACGCCATAAACTCGTTGGGCTGGTGGGCTTGATCGATCGACCCTGGTCCTAGAATTAACGTTTCCATCCCCATTTGGTTCAAAAAAGGCCCTTCGGTAGCAAATGCAACCGTGCTGGCTTGGCGGTTTGTTAGGCTTTCACAGGCTTTAATGATAGCGGATTCCGTCGATGTATAAAAAGATGGCACATCAGGGAATAAACTGTTCAGTTGGATTTTTGTGCCGGTTTTTTCTTCTATATAAGGCAATCGCTGTGCAATTTCTGCCATCAGGGCTTGATTACTCATGCCGGGGAGCGCGCGCAAATCAAATTCCAGCTCGCAGCGTCCACAAATTCGATTAGGGTTATCGCCGCCATGAAGGCAGCCAAAATTCATCGTGGGGTAATCAATGACAAAGCTGGCATCGCGATATTGCGCTTTAAGCTGTTGGCGAAATACCATCAGTTCACTCATGACATCGTGCATGGCGTCCAGTGCATTGTTGCCCAGTGCGGGATTTGAAGAATGTCCTGACTGTCCGGTGACTTGGATACGCTCCATCATAATGCCTTTGTGGGCATAAATCGGAGTAAGCGAAGTCGGTTCGCCGATGAGAGCGTATCGGGCTTTGAGCGTACCCGCATTTAATAACGCGCGTGCCCCCGACATTGAGCTTTCTTCGTCTGCGGTCGCGAGAATGATCAGAGGCTGTTGCACCGTCGATAATGCCATTTGTGACACCGTATCGAGCACGATAGCGAAAAAGCCTTTCATATCGCAGCTGCCAAGGCCATAGAGTTTGTTGTCTCTTTCTTCTAGTAAGAAAGGATCCGATTGCCAGCGACCTTTGTCATAAGGCACGGTATCCGTATGGCCTGAGAGCACCAAACCGCCGTCTCCCGTTCCCAGAGTGGCAATCAAGTTAAACTTATTGGGCTGGTCTGGTAAAGGCATGACGTTACATTGAAAGCCTTGACGGCTGAGCCAACTTTCTAGTAATTCAATCACGCCTTTATTTGACTGATCCCAGTGCGCTTGACTACAACTAATAGAGGGCGAGGCGATCAGTTGTGACATCATGCTAATAAGTGAAGGAAGTGCGGGCATACTAGAGCTCCTTTAACTCAAGTGATGGCCTAATATTACTACTGTACGCTAGGCATCTGGTACACTTGCGCGCAGTTTATTTTGACTTTGTGAATTGCCCATCGCGAAGAGGGCAGAGGTTTATACAGTATGGCGATTGAGCTTGAACTTAAATTGATGATTCAACCAGAGCATCTTGAGTCTGCGAGTGGTTTCTTGGATGAGATTTGCGCGCTCTCCACCTGTGATGAAATGTCACGCCAGCCGACGTTGTCTTTAATGAATGCCTACTTCGATACATCAGAGGCAACCTTGATGGAAGCTGGCATGGCGTTGCGTATTCGGGCGGTCAATGATCAGTTTATTCAAACGGTTAAAACCCGAGGTAGCAACCGCATCGGCATGCATGCGCGCGGCGAATGGGAATGGATTGTGCCCAATGACCAACTGGATTTATCTTTACTGACGGACGTTCCTTTGCCAGACGCGTTATGCGATACGTCTTGGCGCGATCAGCTTATAGAAGTGTATCGCACCGACTTTGAGCGCCAAGTGTGGAACATTAAAACAGCCACTATTGCGATGGAGGTGGTGTGCGATCAAGGTAGGGTGACCTCACCTTATGGTGAAGATAGGATCTGCGAGTTGGAATTAGAGCTAAAATCAGGCCATGAAATGGGCTTGTATCAGTTCGCCTTGCAGTTAGCCGATCGTGTGCCTGTTCAAGTGAGCGTGGTGTCGAAAGCGCAAAAAGGCGTGCGCTTAAAATACGGCCATATTGAATTTCCGGATAAGCCAAATGCGCCAGCGACCGACCTTGCACTGGCGGGCTATTGGTATGAGGTATGGCTGGTGTATTGGGAAGCCATGCACTTTATGAAAGACGATGTATTGATTCAGCCGGTGCGTCATTCTATGGTGCAGTTACAAGCGTATTTGCCTTCTTATTTAGTGCAAGAATTAACGCAATTAGATGAAACATTCACACAATGCTTAACGGTCGAAGAGCATTTGATACTGAAAAAACTGTCCAGTAATAGGCAAGTGGGCATGACAATGCTGATGATTGGGCAATGGTTGAATGAACAAGTTATTTAATACACGGGCGTAGCCAAGGCCAGCTCACAATTCACAACAAAATCCAGTAAGGAACCGTCTTTTGTTAATACCTCCAGCATTGAATTCAGGTTATGCGCTATTTTGTGAGCAATCTCAGGTTCGTCCTTTATTATTAGAACGCATTCAAGACGCTCGTTTACGCCGCGGTTTAGACGAGCTTTCTATTCAACATATAGCTGTATTAGAGCCTTTATGGCTACTCAGTGACTATTTGCATCAGCAATTTACACGATTTCCTCACTGGTTGGATGAGTTTTTGGTACTGACATCCCTACCAGAAAAACCGTCAAATGAAGCGCTATTGGCAGGAGAAGCATTTTTTTTGAGTGAAGCCAATGCCTGCCCCAAAAGTGCCACAGCGCCGCTGGATGAAGCCGGTTTTACCAAGCGTTTACGCTTATATCGCCAATGGTGGATGGTCCGCCTAATAGGTTTAGACATCCAGCAGCGCTTATCGTTAACGGACTTAACCCATCGCTTGAGTGCGTTGGCTGATGCGTGTGTCAACGCCAGCTTACAATGGTCAGAGCAGCATTATGGTTCTCTATATGGCCAGGCATTGGACAGTGCTGGCCGGCCTCAGTCGATGATGGTCATTGGGATGGGCAAGTTAGGGGGGAAGGAGCTGAACTTATCGTCGGATATTGATTTGATTTTTGCCTTTCGTGAGCATGGCGATACCCAAGGCGGTAAGAAAAGTCTCTCGCATCAAGAATACTTTACCAAGTTAGGTCAAAAGCTGATTCAGCATTTGGACACAGTAACCGCTGACGGTTTTGTGTTTCGAGTGGATATGCGTTTACGGCCTTTTGGTCAGTCGGGCGCCTTGGTGTTAAACATGGATTCGTTGGAGCATTACTACCAAGATCAAGGCCGTGATTGGGAGCGCTACGCGATGATCAAAGCCCGTGTGATGTCGGGCAATGCGTTGGATGTTCAAGCGTTTGAAGCCTTAAGAAAACCGTTTGTGTATCGTAAATATTTGGACTTTGGCGCCATCGGTGCGTTGCGTGATCTTAAGCAAATGATCGCTAAAGAAGTACGCCGTAAAGGCATCGAGCATAATATTAAGCTGGGTGAAGGGGGGATTCGAGAGGTCGAATTTATTGCCCAAGCATTGCAGATATTACACGGTGGTCGTGACCAAGGACTGCAAAAACCAGCCCTGTTAAAAGTGCTGCCTTACCTTGCTCAGCAAGAATATTTGTCATTAATTGAGGTCGATGAGTTGCGTGAGGCGTATTTATTATTGCGTCGAACGGAACATGCTCTGCAAGCCGTTAATGATGAGCAGACCCAGCTTCTGCCAGAAGAAGATACCGCTCGGACGCGCATTGCGTTACTGGTCGGTTTTACGTCTTGGCAAGCACTTGATGCCCGTTTATGGGAAGTTCGTAATAAGGTTCACCGTGCGTTCATTGCGCTCATTGACGATGGCAAAGAAAGTTCTGACGAAGTAAAAAGTCAAGAAGTCTGGCGAGTATTGATAAAGCACCCAGAAGATAACGATACTTTAAGAGAGGCTACAGAAGCCATTGCGTGGCGAGATCAAGACGCTAACGTCCGTCGTATCGCTCAGCTTCTCGCTTCTAAAACGGTGGTGTTCATGCAGCCTATTGGCCACGAAAGACTGGCGGTATTTTTAGCGGCATTGATGGCGAAGTTAGCCGACGAAGCCAAGCCGGATCTTGTGCTAGAGCGCGTATTTCCGATACTTGAAGCCGTATTGCGCCGAACCGCTTATCTCGTGCTGTTGTGTGAAAATCAAACCGCTCTTGTTCACTTGATTCGTTTGTGTCGTGAAAGTGTCTGGTTTACAGAGGCTATTTCGACCACGCCCTCGTTGCTCGATGAGCTGTTAGACGCTAATGCTTTATTTTCGCCGCCCAACAAAGCGATGTTGTCAGAAGAGCTGCAGCAAATATTATTGCGCTTACCTGAAGACGATGAAGAAGCTCAGATGGACGCCATGCGACGCTTTAGACGGTCTATAATTTTGCGTATTGCCGCGTGTGACATCACTGAAATACTGCCGGTGATGAAAGTGAGCGATCACTTAACTTGGTTAGCTGAAGTGCTTTTAGAGCAGGTTTTGCATCAGTCTTGGTATTATTTAACCCAGAAGCATGGTTTCCCTGTTAATGGAGGCGAAGCCGTGTTAGCACCGCAGTTGGCGATTGTCGGTTACGGAAAGTCGGGGGGCTGGGAATTGGGGTATGACTCCGATTTAGATCTGGTGTTCATTCATGATGCGCAGGCCAAGGGGCACACTAATGGCCAGCGCAGCATTGATAACCTGACCTTTTACACGCGTTTAGGTCAGCGCTTGATTCACATGATCACCAGCTTCACGTCTGCAGGGCGTTTGTATGAAGTGGATATGCGTCTGCGACCTTCGGGCAATTCTGGTTTGTTGGTAACAAGCTTGGAGTCGTTTAATGAATATCAGCAAAAGGACGCCTGGGTGTGGGAGCACCAAGCCCTAACGCGTGCCCGAGGTTTGGCGGGCGAGGCGAACTTGCTGTTGAAGTTTGAAGTGTCCCGTAAAACAATTATTGCCTCGGTTCGAGACCGCCATGAACTTAAAGCCGAGGTGATTAAGATGAGAGAGAAAATGCGCGCTCACTTAGACACCGGTGGCAAAGAAAAAGGCTTTGACCTAAAGCAAGGCGTGGGCGGGATTATCGACATTGAGTTTATGGTGCAATATTTTGTGTTGGCATGGTCCCATCAATACCCTGAATTGATGGGTTTTTCAGACAACGTTCGCCAGCTTGAGGCGGCGTCGGCTGTGGGTCTAATAGACACCGAGCAAGCACAGAAAATGATCGATACTTACACCTTGTATCGGTCTTTTGTTCATCGCTTAAACTTGCAGCAACAGAGTCGTTTAGTACAAGGTGAAACTTTAATCGCTAATCAGCATCTAATCAGTCAGTATTGGGATCATTTTGTGAACAATATTGAGGTGTAGTACTTTTTATCTGTCATTAAAAGAGCTCATTACTCGAAAGCGTGTTATACAAATATGGTCGTAAATTGATCAATAGCACGCTATACTGATTGACCTTAAACCGTATTTTATTCACAGCGCATAGGAGGAAATATGCCAAGCATTAACGGTGTGAGTAGTCCTGCGATGGATTACGCCAGCGAAGTTTACAGCGCAAGCCTTGCGAAAAGTGCTCAAGAACAACAAGGCCGCCAAAATTTAGAACTGCTTGCTGAAGCAGCTCAAAACGTCACCCCAGCGGCAAGCAGTGGTTCACACACGACCACGGACAATCTGGGTCAAAACATCAATATTAATGTGTAAATAATCCCCGTGTTATGAATAACGAAAAGCCCCGTAGAACCTGTGTTTACGGGGCTTTTTTGGTCTGTGGGTGTGCGGGTATGTGGCTATTAAGGTCAGAGGTTACACGTTTGTTTGATCTATTGACGCCAGTGGCGAGTTGTCTATGACGGCTTCAAACGCTTTTAAACGTTTGTAAATAGACAGCAGCTCAACAATGGTGGTCCATGAGTTGATTAAGTATTGAAAAGAGTTTTCAACCTGGTTAAAGGCGTTCAAAACGCGCTGCATAACGCCTAATGTGAAGGCACCTGCAATAATGGATGGCGCCAAGACAATTAAAGGGACAAATTGTCCTACGTTTAAGTAGCCGTAACGAACCACGTTAAAATACAAGTAGTTAGCGTAGAGGCGAAAGTAGTTTTTACGTACATTATCAAACAGCTCATTGAGGCTAATCGGGGTGGCTCTGTCGACGTGGTCTTCACCATAGACCAATTCTTTTCGATAGGCCGCTTCAACACGTTGGTTGTTAAACTCCAGACCGGGTAATTTGATCCCTGCCAAAGCCAATAAAACGGTTCCGAAAATAGACCAAATAATTGCCGTAAACACCAAAGCTTGAGGCACCTCGCCGATCAAAGGCAGCTCTTTTACGTAACCAGACAGCCCCCACAAAATAGGTAAAAACGCAATGAGTGTCATCACAGAACGCAATAAGCTGACGCCTAACCCTTCGACTATGGAGGCAAAGCGCATGGTGTCTTCTTGAATACGTTGCGACGCCCCTTCAATATGGCGAACTTGGTCCCATTTAGAGGTGTAATAGCGTGTCATCGCGGTGCGCCAGCGAAAGACATAATGACTGATGAAAAAGTTACTCAATACCGATACCGTAATAGCGACCATGATGATAACGGCGACGGTAGACAACTGGGCGTAATAGTCAGTCAAAAGAATGCTATTTGGCTCGGCTAAGGCTTTTTGAATCAGGTCGTAAAATGTCCCATACCACTCGTTCAGCATCACACTAACTTGTACTTGGAACCAAGTGATAAACACGATCAATGCGGAGCCTACGACAGACCATTTTGCCCATTTTTGACCACCGTAAGCGACCCATACCCCCACAAAAATCAGATAACATACGGCCATATACTGGTAAAGCCAGGCGTTTAATGCGGTGCTTTGAGCGCTTTGAAAAGCCGCTTGAGCGGCCTCATCGGCGCCTTCCATTAACGCGGCTGGGAAGTCGACACCGAAGAGTGAAGCCAGGCTTAAATGGACGCCGATATCTTGCGCGACAAGGTACCAACCTACGACGCAGGCCAGTGACCAGAAAGCAAAGCTGAGAAAAAATAATTTTGGATGAGGAAAGAAGGATTGAAACACAGTGTTGTTTCTCTTTATCGGTTGGTGAAAGAAGAAAGTGGAGCAAAAAATAATAAGCCATTGCAGCTTAAACCAGTCACCTGATAATCACAATCTATGCGCGTTCAAGCAAACCGAAAAAAAAGCACAAAAAAATCGAGCCTAAGCTCGATTTTTTAAACACATTGCGTTTAATTAAACGATAGGGTTGTTTGCCACAACGGTGGCGATGGCCTTTTCAAGACGTGCGAGGCCATCCGCGATGTCTTGTTCGGTAATGATCAAAGACGGTGCCAAGCGCAGCACATTAGGACCTGCGACGAGAACAAATAACCCCTCTGTCGCCGCCGCTTTAACAATATCACCGGCTTTGCCGGCTAAACCGTCTATGACTTCAGCGCCAATCAATAACCCCATGCCACGTATCTCTTTAAACACATGATGTTTGTCATTAATCGCGTTTAGACCGGCTACGAATAGGTCGTGACGGTGTGCAACACCGCCTAGCACTTCGGGCGTGTCAACAATATCTATCACCGCTTCAGCAATGGCACAGGCCATAGGGTTTCCACCGTACGTACTACCATGAGTACCAAATGCCAAGCTTTTTGCAGCGTTTTCGGTGGCTAACATAGCAGCCACTGGAAAACCGTTTCCGAGTGACTTAGCGGTGGTGAGTACATCGGGTGTAACACCAAGCTGTTCATGGGCAAACAAGGTTCCAGAGCGACCGACACCCGATTGTACTTCGTCGTACACTAACAGAGCATTGTACTGATCGCACAATGCTCGAACTTGCCTAGCAAAGTCGAGATCGGCGGGAATAATACCACCTTCGCCTTGAATCGGCTCCATCACCACCGCGCAGGTTTTGTCGCTTATAATTGCTTTTAATTGCTCTATGTCGTTGTAATCACAATGTTTTATGCCGCCAGGTGTAGGCTCAAAACCTTCTTTGTATTTGGCTTGCCCGCCAACAGAGACGGTAAACAAGGTACGACCATGAAACGATTTATTGAAGGCAATAATTTCGTGCTTTTCAGGACCAAAATGATCAAACGCGTAACGACGAGCAAGCTTAAATGCCGCTTCGTTGGCTTCGGCGCCACTGTTGGCAAAGAAGACTCGATCGGCGAAGGTCTTTTCTGTCAACTTTTTGGCCAATCGTAGAGCCGGTTCGTTGGTCATAACATTGGATAAATGCCAAAGTTGCCCTGCTTGCACACACATCACCTTGACCAAGGTTGGGTGGCAATGTCCCAAGGCCGTTACCGCAATACCGCCGGCAAAATCAACATACTCTTTACCCTCAGCGTCCCATATGCGGGAGCCTTCACCGCGAACAGGAATAATAGCGGAAGGAGCATAGTTAGGAACCATCACTTCGTCGAAGGTTGCTCTCGTTACTTGCTGTGTCACTTTTTTATCCATCTTAAAAAAAGACCTCTTAAAAATAGGTGGTCGAAATAACGACCACCTTTTGATTTATATCAGATTTCTTAGCTCGCGAATAGCGACAGTGACCATGGCCAAGGTTAATTCACTTTCGGTTTTTATTTCCCCAAAAGTCGCATGGTAATGGTTGATGCTGTCGGTGTTGGATTCACGCCAATGGGTCAAGCGTTGCTCCCGTTTTTTGATATCAGAACTGGACTGAATCACTTCTTGAGTGAGGGTTCGTAAACTGTTGTCGATCTCATCCCCTAGCCCCGCTTTTGCACGGCGTTGCCACATATCATCTGCGGTAAGGTCGCCCACTTTGTGACGCAGCCAATGCAACTCAAGGTCCATTTCAAGGGCAAAGTAGGTTTGCGCCACGTCTAAGACTTCGGTTTCAGTGTTGGCCGCGACACGAATAATATCCAATCCATAAAACAGATAATGCAGTCCTGACAGCTTCTCCGCAATTTCAATCGGTAAATTTTTCTCAACCAAAGCGGAGGTGATGTCGGCCAAATGCGCCTGGCTCGATTCGGTTAAAATAGCCTGCATGTTGGCCTTGATAATTTCAACGCCAGGTTTGTAGGTGTCTTTTAGTCGTTGAATCGATAAACTGTCACGCGTATTGCGCAATAACCACAACGTGGCGCGTTCGATTAAACCTTGAATGCGGGTTAATAAACCGTTCAATACCGCATTGTCGGCCGTAAACTCTAAGCCATTAATGTCATTCCATAGGGTAGAAATGCCAAAAATATCTTCCGCGGCCATGTAAGCTCGCACTACATTCAATGCGGACGCGCCAGTTTCTTCCTGCATGTAAATGCTGAAAGTAGAACCCATTCGGTTGCCTAGATTATTGGTGACATGACCCGCTATGATTTCTTGTAGCAGGGGATGCGACGCCATTTGACCACCGAACTGTTTGGTCAGTTGTGTTGGAAAATACGCATTAATTTGCGTGGTTAAATCAACATCATCACCGATTCCATCAAGCACCAATTGCTCAGACAGTTTGATTTTAGAATACGCCAACAGGACGGAAATTTCAGGCCGGGTTAAGCCTTGGCCTTTGTTCAGACGTTTTTTGATCTGAGCGTCACTGGGTAAGTATTCGATCTCTCGGTTTAAACGGCCTTCTTTCACCAAGGATTTGATTAAGCGCCAATGATCCGCCAAGCGAAGAGGGGCTTGAGCATTGATCAAAGACAGCACATGGCTTTGGCCTTGGTTATGACGCAACACCAAACTGCCAACTTCGTCGGTCATTTCCGCAAGAAGGTTGTTTCGTTGCTTTTCGGTGAGATCCCCGTCTTCCACCACACGGTTGAGTAGGATTTTGATGTTTACTTCGTGGTCAGAGCTGTCCACACCCGCTGAATTGTCGATCGCGTCGGTACTGATTAAGCCGCCTTTTTGAGCAAATTCGATACGACCCAATTGCGTTAACCCGAGGTTGCCGCCTTCACCGACGATTTTACAGCGTAATTCTTTACCATTTACGCGCAATCCATTATTGGCACTGTCACCCGCATCAGCATGAGATTCACTTTCAGACTTCACATACGTCCCGATACCGCCATTCCAAAGCAGATCAACAGGGGCTTTTAAGATCGCATTGATCAAATCAATCGGCGGCATGGATTTGATATTGCCCTCAATGCCGAGCGCTTTGCGTATGTCGGCATTGATTGGAATGGATTTCGCTGAGCGATTGAAAATACCGCCGCCTTTAGAGATCAGCTCTTTGTTGTAATCTTCCCAAGACGAGCGTGGTAATGCGAACATGCGCTCACGTTCAGCAAAAGAGCTCATGGCGTCTGGTGTCGGGTCGATAAAAATGTGCATGTGGTTGAACGCCGCCACAAGACGTGTGTGTTTGGACAGCAACATGCCATTGCCGAATACATCGCCTGCCATGTCGCCAATGCCCACGGTGGTGAAGTCTGTGGTCTGGCAATTAATGCCCATTTCTTTAAATTGACGTTTTACCGATTCCCAGGCGCCGCGTGCGGTGATGCCCATTTTTTTGTGATCGTACCCATTTGAACCGCCAGAAGCGAAGGCATCGCCTAACCAGAATCCGTATTTCTCTGAGATACTATTGGCTAAATCGGAGAAGGTTGCGGTGCCTTTGTCGGCGGCGACCACGAGGTAAGGGTCATCTTCGTCATAGCGTAGAACGGACAAAGGCGGCACGACTTCGTTTTGCACCAAGTTATCGGTGATGTCTAATAAGCCACTGATAAAGGTGGTGTAACAATGAATGACTTCGGCTTGCACTTGCTCCCGTGATGCGTTTTTCTTCAGTTGCTTGGCAACAAAGCCGCCTTTAGCGCCAGAGGGTACAATGACAGCGTTTTTCACCATTTGTGCTTTTACTAAGCCGAGTACTTCCGTACGGAAATCCTCCATACGATCAGACCAGCGAAGGCCACCACGTGCGACTTTGCCGCCGCGCATGTGTATACCTTCGACCCAAGGTGCGTAGACGAAAATTTCAAATTTTAGCCTAGGTAAAGGCACCGCAGGAATCAACGATGGATCGAGTTTGAAAGAAACGTAATCTTTTACTTCGCCTTCAGCGTCCGTTTGATAGAAGTTGGTACGCAACATGGCCTGAATGACAGACAAGTAATGCTTTAGAATACGGTCTTCGTCTAAGTTAGCGACTTGATCAAGTTCGGCATCGATCTTGTCGAGCATTTTCTGTACCTTTTCGTCACGTTTTGTGTCTTGAGTTGGGTCAAAACGTTGCTCAAACAGTTGCACCAATAAGCGTGCGATGCCGGCATTTTTTTCTAATGTTTGCTGCATGTAGGGCAAAGAAAAAGGCAGCTGTAACTGCATCAAATATTTGGTCAAGGCGCGCAGCATGGTGACTTGGCGCCAGGTCAAAGAGGCGCTTAATACCAGCGCATTGAATCGATCGTTTTCGACACGACGACGGAATACCTGATTGAATGCGTCTTGGAAGGCTTCGCGTTGAGCGTTTTTCTCAAGGTTGATGTCTGCATCAACGCTGATGGCAAATTCCACAACCCAAGTGTTGGCGGTGCCATCGTCATCTTGGTCGAGTTCATAAGGGCGTGCTTCTAGTACACGGAGTCCCATACATTCAAGAATGGGTAATACATCCGAAAGTATCAGTGTGGTACCAGCACCATATACCTTAAAGAAGTAGTTGTTTTTAGCTTGACCAACTTGACGATAAATATGGGTAGACGTGTCTCCTTCACCTGTTAATTGGCTAAGGCGCTCAATGTCTAAAACCGCGGCATTGGGGGAAAAGTCCTCACGGTAAGCCGCAGGCAAATAGGCAACATAATCATTAAACAATACGTTACCGTTCTCTTCGCCTTGGCTTTTGTGCAGGGCGAATAGTAGCTTGTCTTCCCAAGAATTCATGGCGTCTTGCATTTTACGCTGAATGTCTTCGGCGTCGATGCTTGGGCTTTGTTTCGGGTCGGCAATTTGAATGGTGAAGTTTACACGAGCTAGGACCAGCTGAGAGAATTGCACATTGAATTCTGAGCTGGTGCCGTTGCACGCTGTCATCAAGATGTCTTGCATTTTTATGCGCAACTCGGTGTTATAACGATCGCGCGGCACGTAGACCAGAGCGTTTAAAAAACGTCCATAAATGTCTTTGCGCAAAAAGACGCGTAATTGGCGGCGCTCTTGAATCGCCAGAATACTTTCAATTGTGCCAAACAGCTCGTCTACTGGTGCTTGGAGCATTTCGTCGCGAGGATAATTATTTAGAATGTGTTTTAAATTTTTACCTTTGTGGCTGTTTGGATCCGTATTGGCTCGTTCAACAATAATGTCGAGTTTTTTACGTAATAATGGGATGTCCTGTAATCGTGCAATGTAAGCCGTAGACGAGTACAAACCAAAGAAGCGCCATTCCCCGATCACTTTGCCATGTTTGTCGCAGCGTTTAATGCCAAGGTAATCAAGGTGAACAGGGCGATGAACGGTAGACACGGCGGTTGATTTGGTCAAAATCAAGACATTGCTGCTATCGACGGCAAGCTTGGCGAGATTGTCTTGTAAAACGATATCGCGCTTGACCTTTTTGTCATTGATGTCGCGAAACGTGCCTAAACCAGAGCCATCGACTAATTTTAGGTGAGTCTCGTTCCCCTCGACCGTTAAGTTGTAGGCGCGAAAACCGATAAAGGTAAAGTGATCATTAGCGACCCAGCGTAAAAAATCCAAGGTTTCTTGGTGGTGTTCGCTGTCTTTTAAGTGAACCAGTTGTTCGGATTCCCCAATAATGTCGCTTAATTTTGCTTTCATTGTTGGCCAGTCTTCCACGGTTTTTTTTACGTCGGCAAGGCTGGTTAACAGTTGTTCTTTGATTTTTTCTAACAAGTTGAGGTCAGATAAGCGATCAATTTCGAAACGCATCAAGGCTTCATGACTCTTTGACGCAGCATCGATGTTCTGTAATTCGCCTTTTTTATTCCGATTTACTGTCACAACGGGGTGAGCCGTCAGGTGGATCGTATGGCCAAGACGAACCAAAGCCATGTTAAACGACGACACAAGAAAGGGCATATCATCGGTTAGAATTTCGATAACGGTATGGGTAGACTGCCAGCTGTGTTCTTCATAATTTGGATTGTAAACCCGAATTTTTGGTTGATTAGCCTGACGTTGTTGTAAAAAATCCCACAAACAGACAATAGTGCCATAAAGGTTTTCAATGGATTCATTGACAAGGTCTTCCGTGAGAGAGTCCTGGAAGTAAAGATGGGCCAATTGAATCACGTTATTCGCTTCGTTCGCCGTAAAGTGGTCGTTGATTTCTACTTCAATGCGTTCAATTAATTCGTTTTTTTTGTAATCAGTCATTAGAACTCATCCCTTGTGAGTGGTGTTCTTAATAAAATCAGTAGTAAAAGCAATGTTACGAAAGTATTGGGTTAGGACTCTGAGTAAGATTATTATGAAAAAATCACTCCTTTGATAGCAGTCAAGTTATCAAATTGCGACATGTTGTTGTGATGTCTGGTTAATTGGGCTAAAAAAGTCTTGCTCAATAAGAAAAAAACCTTTGTTATCCATTTTAAACGAAATAAACTTCTTTTTTGTCTATAGTTCGCAGGATAATATTTTGTACAAGACTGAATTCGCATCAAGAGAAATCATGCAGGCCAGCAAAAAGCCTTTGAAATACGGTTTTTTGCTGTTGCCACATTATTCGATGCTGGGTTTTTCTTCTGCGATTGAGACATTGCACATGGCGAATTGGGTGACTGGAAAAGCACTTTATTCTTTCTGTACTATCAGTCACGAAGAGAGAAATATTCCTTCAAGTACAGGGGTTTCAACGGGTTCAGACTACCTCACTAATGACGCTCCCAGTGATTTAGATGCCATTTTTGTGTGTGGCGCTTCTCCGGTTATAAAAAACGAAAGCCTTACTTTAGAAAATTGGCTTAAAAAGCAAGCCAAAAGACAGGTCGGTCTTGGAGGTGTGTGCACAGGCAGTTATTTATTGGCCAAAGCCGGCCTGTTGGATGGTTACCGTGCGACGATTCATTGGCGCAGTTTGTCCAATTTACGCGATGAGTTTCTACAAACGATTGTGTCAGACCACCTTTTTGAGGTGGATCGAGACCGCTATACTTGCAGCGGCGGCACGGCGGCGATGGACATGATGTTGTTTTTAATCGGAAAGCAGCATGGTATGACGTTGGCAAGTATTATTTCTGAGCAGTTTGTATGTGAGCGCATTCGTACCCATGAAGATCCTCAGCGCATCCCTTTGCAAGCACGTATTGGTACAGGTCAGCCCAAATTGGTGGAAGCGGTGCAACTGATGGAGGCGAACATTCAGGAGCCTTTGTCGTCCGACGATATTGCGTATCATGTGGGGGTGTCGCGTCGTCATTTGGAGCGATTATTTAAAAGTAATCTCGACATTGTGCCTTCTCGTTATTATTTAGAATTACGATTAGAGCGGGCCAAGCAGCTGATTATTCAAACAGATAAAACCATCGCCGAGGTGGGAAGTGAGTGCGGTTTTGGCTCTGCTCCGCATTTTAGTACAACTTACAAGGGCTTTTTTGGTGTGACACCGAGAGAGGAACGAAATAAAATCAAGCGTTCTAGTGTTGAGCCTGTCCACATGGACAAGAAAAAGAGGCGACTTTGGAAAAAGTAATTTAAAATAGAGCTGTTTTGTTGTTGGCGTGATTTTTGTATTCTTTTTTAGAGTACGACTTTTTAGTCAAACTGACGGCTTTGTTATCCAGTGACCGTGTTTTTATGTTACAAAATAATACGTTTATACAATTTTTAAGGTGGAATACATGTCGAAAGTCCCGGCGTTAGAGCTGATTGATATTCACAAAACGTTTGGTGATGTTGAAGTGTTGAAGGGGATTTCCCTTAAAGCATACGATGGTGACGTTATTTCCATTCTTGGCTCCAGTGGCTCGGGCAAGAGTACTTTTTTGCGCTGTGTTAATCTGTTAGAAAACCCCACTCGTGGCGATATTATTTTTAACGGCAACAAACTGGATTTGGTTCCTAGTGAGTCTGATTTGGTCGCTAGTAACATGAAGCAACTGACACAAATGCGTCAACAAATTGGCTTTGTTTTTCAGAGCTTTAATTTATGGCCGCATATGACCATACTGCAAAATGTGATGGAAGGGCCGCTTCATGTGTTGAAGCGGCCAAAACACGAAGTGGCTGAATACGCGGAGCATTTATTGCGTAAGGTGGGCATCGCCGAGAAAAAGGATATGTACCCCAATCAGCTTTCTGGTGGTCAGCAACAGCGTGTTGCGATAGCCAGAACGTTGGCGATGGACCCGCAAGTAATCTTGTTCGATGAGCCAACGTCGGCACTGGACCCTGAGTTAGTGGGTGAAGTGCTGGGTGTCATGCGTAACCTAGCGGAAGAGGGACGTACTATGCTTATCGTGACACACGAGATGAATTTTGCTCGGGAAGTATCCAGTGACGTCGTGTTTCTGCATCAGGGCATTGTTGAAGAAAAAGGTACGCCGGAGCAAGTGTTTGGTGCGCCAAAATCTGAGCGCTGCAAAGCGTTCATATCCAGTGTATTTTAGGTGGCGTTAAATCGATTGCCTTGTAAAAGTAAAACAATAATTCAATAAACACGCTAAAAAATAGTCCAAGGGGAAAGTAATGACATTAAAAAAAGCAATTTTAGGTTCCGCATTGTTGTTAACCGCCGCGTTATCGTCTGTCTCGGTTCAAGCCGCTGACAAGGTGCGTTTTGTTACAGAGGGTGCTTGGGCACCGTTTAACTTTATTGATGAAGCCGGTCAGCCTCAGGGTTTTGATGTGGATATTGCCCGTGCCTTGTGCGCCAAAATGGCGGCCGATTGTGAGATTCTGACACAAGATTGGGATGGTTTGATTCCTGGTCTTAAAGTGCGCAAATTTGATGCGATCATAGCGTCTATGTCCATCACCGAAGAGCGCCTTAAGGTTGTTGATTTTACTAATAAATATTACTCTGGCGGATTGCGTTTCATGGGCCGTGTTGGTGAAAAATTTAACTTGATGGACTTGTCTGGTAAAACCATTGGTGCACAGCGTGCGACCCTGGGTGCTCAATATTTAGAGGACAATTTCACCGGCAAGGCCGACCTTAAATTCTACGACAACCAAGACAACGTTTACCTTGACCTAGTGTCAGGTCGTTTGGACATCGTGTTGTCAGACGAGCTGCCTACTTATAACTGGTTAAACACGTCTGAAGATGGCGCTAAATTTGAATTCAAAGGCGATGCCTTCATGAAAACAGATAACATCGCTATCGCGGTTCGCAAGGGCGATAAAAAGCTAGAAACACAAATCAATACCGCGCTTGATGCGATTCTTGCAGATGGCACTTACCAAAAAATAAATGCTAAGTACTTCCCGTTCTCTATCTACTAAGCGATTCGCCTCAATATGTTCATGCGTCAGTATTGAGGCCTCCATTAGCAAGATATTTCTTAGAGTTTCTCAGTACCTTGTTCGATGATGGGCGGGGACTGAGAAACTTACTTTAAGCTTACTCTGAGAAAAAACTATGATTGATCTTCATGGGTTCGGTGATCAGCTGCTGCAAGGTGCGGTTGTCACTTTAGAGCTAGCGCTGTCATCACTGTTTGTTGGTTTAATTCTGGGGCTATTAGGGGCGTCTGCCAAATTATCCTCTATCAAGGTGTTTCGGTGGATCGCACATGGCTATACAACGTTAATTCGAGGTATTCCAGAGCTGCTCACGGTATTGATCATTTATTTTGGTGCTACCAGTGTGCTGATGGCCATTGCGAGTGTGTTTGGGTACGACGAATACATTGAAGTGGGCGCGTTTGCGGCCGGGGTAACCGCGCTAGGTTTGACGTTTGGAGCGTATGCTACCGAAGTGTTTCGTGGTGCATTGCAATCTATTCCCAAAGGGCAGCATGAAGCCGCCATCGCTTTAGGCATGGGGCCTATTAGAAAATTTTACCGTATTATTTTGCCGCAGGTTTGGCGAATCGCCCTGCCTGGGCTTGGGAATCTATTTTTGGTGTTGTTAAAAGACACCGCTTTGGTGTCGGTTGTAGGGTTGGACGATATTATGCGTAAAGCCAACATTGCTGTGAGCAGCACGAAAGAGGCGTTCTTATTTTACTTGGTGGCGGCGTTTATGTATTTGGCGTTAACCATTGTCTCTATGTTGTTCGTATCCTTTATGGAAAAGCGAGCAAGCCGCGGTTTAACAAGAGGGTAAGGTATGGATTTCTCGGTTGTTGTTGAATACTTTCCTCGTTTATTGCAAGGTGCATGGGTCAGCTTACAGCTGGTGATGATCTCTATTATTTTAGGCGGGGTGTTTGCTTTGCCTATCGCGTTAGCAAGAATTTCTCCGGTGGGGTGGATTCGTGCGCTTCCGTTCGCTTACATCTTTTTCTTTCGTGGAACGCCTTTGTTAGTGCAAATTTTTTTGGTGTACTACGGCGCGTCTCAATTTGATGCGGTGCGTGAAAGTTTCCTTTGGCCGGTGTTAAAAGAGCCTTTTTGGTGTGCCATCATTGCGTTTACCTTAAACACGTCGGCCTATACAGCGGAAATTTTTCGTGGTGCGATTCAAGCCATTCCTCAAGGAGAAGTAGAGGCCTGCAAAGTGGTCGGTATGACAAAATTTCAGATGTATCGCCGTGTTTTATTACCGCGCGCGTTTGGTATTGTACTTCCTGCTTACGGTAACGAGATTATTTTGATGTTAAAAGGCAGTGCGTTGGCGAGTACCATTACGATTTTAGATCTTACGGGAATGGCCCGCACCATCATTGCGAGAACCTACACACCGATGGAAATCTTCATAGCGGCAGGGGCTATTTACCTAATAATTAGTATTGTCATTATTGCGATCTTTCGTCAAATCGAACTGCGTCAAAATCGTTATTTAGGCACGTTATCAATCAAGGTGCCAGATAAGGGCTAAGTATCTTCAGTACCATGCTACTCAGATAAAAAAAGAGGCCAACGCAGGCCTCTTTTTTGTGCAATTTTGTTGGTGCAATGTTTTTTTGGAATAAACGCGTTTACCCAACAACAGATGAGAAAGATTAAATGGCTTCAGCGCCTGTTTCACCGGTACGGATACGAATAATCTGCTCGAGTGCGGTAACAAAGATTTTGCCATCGCCGATTTTGCCCGTATTGGCGCTGTTTTGAATGGCTTCGATGGCACGTTCTACCTGGTCTGTGTCAACCGCGAGCTCTAATTTCACTTTTGGTAGAAAATCAACCACGTACTCTGCACCACGGTACAGTTCAGTATGACCTCGCTGGCGCCCAAAACCTTTCACTTCCGTGACGGTAATGCCGTTAATGCCAATTTCTGATAGCGCTTCACGCACTTCATCCAGTTTAAAAGGCTTAACAATGGCCGTAATCAGTTTCATTTTCTCTCTCCATACCAATAAAAAATATTATTTTAACAAAAGTACCATTCTATTGCTTAAGTCGCTACAGGCCATTCAACTCATCGAGATCATCGTATATAGGCGTGTGGTACTTTTGACCTAATTCATGAACGGCGTCAATTAAATATTTTGGATGATCAGGGTCGACAAATTGGTGAATGCCGTGGCCAAGGTTAAACACATGGCCTGCGCCATTGCCAAAGCCTGATAGTACATTTTCGACTTCGCGCTCAATCACATTTTTGTCAGCATACAAGACGCAAGGGTCGATGTTACCTTGAAGGGCAACACGGTCGCCTACACGAGCACGTGCTTCAGTGATGTCTGTCGTCCAATCCAGACCCAGAGCATCGGCGCCTGTGGCGGCCATATTTTCCAGCCATTGCCCGCCATTTTTTGTGAATAAAATCACCGGAATTCGTTTGTCTTCATGTTCGCGAATCAAGCCGTCTAAAATTTGTTTCATGTACATCAAAGAAAATTGCTGATACATCGGGCCACTCAATACGCCACCCCACGTATCAAAAATTTGTAGAGCTTGTGCACCAGCTAAAATTTGGCCATTTAAGTAAGCGGTTACGGATTTTGCCAGCTTGTCTAACAAAGCATGGAGTGTGTTGGGTGACTGATACATCATGGCTTTAATATGACGAAAATCTTTGCTTGAGCCGCCTTCCACCATGTAGGTCGCCAACGTCCAAGGGCTGCCAGAAAAGCCAATGAGTGGTACATCGCCGTTCAGCGCATGACGAATCGTGGTCACGGCTTTCATCACGTAATCCAAGTCACTGGCGCTGGTCACAGGAATGGCATCGACATCGGCCTGGCTACGAACAGTGTGTTTGAATTTTGGGCCTTCTCCCGTTTCAAAATACAACCCCAATCCCATGGCATCCGGGATGGTCAGTATGTCGGAAAACAAAATGGCCGCGTCTAGATCATAGCGCTTTAAAGGCTGTAACGTGACTTCACAAGCGAACGCGTCATTTTTACAAAGGCTCAAAAAGTCTCCTGCTGTGGCACGACTTGCACGGTATTCTGGCAGGTAACGCCCAGCCTGTCTCATCATCCATACAGGGGTGGTATCGACTGGTTGTTTGAGTAATGCGCGCAAAAAGCGATCATTTTTTAGCTCAGGAAACATTAGGACTCTCCAGTGTAAATTTTCAGTGGGCGCATTTTACCTAACTTGCTGAGGAAAGGCAGAGTGAATAAGTGAAATTTATGACAAGCCGAATGAAAAGGCCAATAACATTGATCTACAACAGCCTTTGTTTTCCTCTACTTGCTTCTTAGGCATTAATCGCCAAGGTACTTTTTAAGGCTGTATTTTTGTACGCGTTGCACCGCGTTTTCAATATCACCGTTTGCGTGAAGCTGTTTCAATACGTTTGGAAAAGCCGCTTGGGTTTGTTCTACGTCCATACCCGGTGTCAAATGGCGAGAATAAAGTGCTTTAAGCAGTAAGTAATCTAAGGGGCTGATATACGTATCCACACTGACGTCGTTAAAAACAGATGGGAAAACCTCGTTAGAGTCATTAGGAAGGCCGAGTAGCTGAGTAATCTCTTCTATGATGCAATCTAAAAAACGATTTTTACTGCGGGCATAATCCACTGGAATAATAATGCTGCCCTTGGTGATTTCGTACCGACCATTACGAGTAAAATTGCCCAAGCAAATGGCTTCGTTTAGCGCGGTACGAATTTTTTCTGGATCTCCAATATATTGCCTCACCTTATTTTCCATGTTTTTGTAATCGGTAAAAATGACAAAAATATTGGCTTGTTTCGGGTTGGGCGTAAAATCAATAGATAAGCCAGTTATAGAGGCTAAATGCTGCGCGTGAACGCTTAATAATTCTTTTTGTAAACGGGCATCGCCGCTGTCACTTTCAAAAAATAGCCTGATGGGTTTGTTCCAGCGTATGAGCTTAGGAAACTGGGTTTCTTTGTATTCTCGTTCGAGAGCGATTTTTATGAAGCTTTGTTGAATGTAGGCGTCCGTTTGCCAGCGCTCTTGGCTGAGCGCCGTAGACGAGATTAACAGGACGAATAAGCAGAAACTAAAGCGGGTCATCTGATTGTGCCGAAACAAGCTTATTGGCGTAATGTTCCAAAGCACTCACGGAATCAGGCGTAAACAATAAACCGTCTGGATTTTTCAGTATCTGTTCAACGCTCATTTCATGAACAGAAGCCACTTCTTTTGGCTGCAACGTGAGCTTGCCATGCAGGGCTTCGTCGTAGAGGCAGGTGTAGATTTTGCCCCAGATTCGAAACCCTTCTCCTTCGGTAACAAAGGTCCCTTGGCTTTCAAGGTGCGCATCAAAGCCTAACTCTTCCTGTAATTCACGATGAGCGGAATCAATATAGGATTCGCCTTTCTCAACGACACCGCCTGTGGTGATACCATAATAACCAGGGCAAAAAGCCTTGTTGTCAGTGCGTTTTTGAATAATCAGGTTACCTAGCTTGTTGAACACCAAAATGTACGTGACGCGATGGTAATCTCTGCCAAAATTCATTAAGCGTCGCGGCACATCGCCAATTATCTTGTTGTTCTTATCGACTAAGATAATGACTTCGTCATTTGCTAGCATAAAATACTCAACCTGAAAGTGGAACTAGTAGAAAATCACAGGGTATCGGCATTTGTAGTGAAAGAAAAGCGTTTTACTTATTAGATAATGCCTGTGTCCCAATAGGCAAACTTGAAACATTATTTTTGACGTTATTTGTAAATTGTTCACAAAGCGACGTGTTTTTTTGTTTTGGATTGAGGTGACGAGGTGGGCCGTAATTTGATCGTGAAAAACGGTATGATATGAGCTTGTTTTACCCGTTTTAATGGATGCACTCACCATGATGATTCCGAACTATGATTTTTTAGCGTTGAGCCTTGCAAACCAAATATCGATTGAGCCATTTGAGTTTTCCTTTGCGAGTGGCAAAGGTAGGGTAGAAGAGACAGGGATTTTGCGTCTTGAGCCCAGCACGCCGAGCGAAGTGAGTTTGGTGTTGTCCGTTGGGATTCACGGCAACGAAACGGGCCCTATTGAAGTCGTTAATCAGTTGGTAAAAAGTATTTTAAGGGGGAAGCTAACTTTAGGTGTGCGCATGTTGGTGTTGATTGGCAGCCCTGTCGCAGCGAATCAAGCCAAACGGTTTTGTGAGGTGAATTTAAACCGTTTATTTTGTGGTGCCTGGCAGCAATTTGATGGGTACGAAGCTAAGCGAGCGCAGCGATTAGAGAAAGCCGTGACCGACTTTTATGCTTTGCCTACTGATCAAACGAAACAAATCAGGTTGCATTATGATCTGCATACCGCTATTCGCGGTTCGGAACATGAAAAATTTGCGGTTTATCCATTTATTGAAAACGCTGTTTACAGCAAAACGCAGCTCGGTTTTTTAGCCGCTTGTGATGTGGGAGCGATTTTATTTTCCCATCAACCCACCACGACATTTTCGTATTACAGTCAAAAAATACATGGGGCTCATGCGTTTACGGTCGAATTGGGTAAGGTGTTCCCGTTTGGTCAAAACGATTTATCCCGTTTTGACGGGATCAAGACGGCTCTGACGCTATTGCTTGAAACAGGAAACTTAGCACAATCACCGGTAGAAAATTTGTCGCTGTTTAGGGTGTTGGACAGCTTGATAAAAGAGGACGAGAGTTATGAGTTGAACATTGCTCAAGATGTCAAAAACTTTACTCCATTTGAAGTTGGCTTTGTATTGGCGACGTCAGCAAAAAGCCATTATTGTATAAAGCAAACGGGAGACGCCATTGTGTTTCCCAATACTCAGCTTCCTATTGGTCAGCGCGCAGGATTAATGGTTCGGCCGCTGAAAATGGATGATTTAGCGCTGTTTTAGATTGTTCTGATTGGGGGGGGCAGAGTGATTCAATAAGAGATTTAGGTTAAACCGCTTGAATCTCTTTTTTTTCTGTCGTATTGTTACGTTATAACATTAATATACGGTAAAAATAATGAACAAGCTCATTTTTGTGTTGGGTGTCTCTGCTTTGTCTCCTTTAGCGCTGGCGAAACCGGTGATTGCGACCAGTATTAAACCTGTTTCTATGATTGTGGCGGCCATTGCGGGTGACCTGGCAGATATTGATCAAATTGTTTCCAGTACGGCTTCGCCGCACGATTTTGCTATGCGTCCATCTGATCTTAAAAAAATCCACAACGCCGATGTTGTGGTTTGGGTTGGGGAATCCCTTGAGCATTTCCTTGAGAAGCCGCTCGCCAATGCCGATAAACAAACGTCTTCGATTGAATGGATGGCATTAAAAGATGTGTCTCTTTATGATCGTTCTAAACAGAATAAGGCATATGAAGGTCACGAAGGACACGATGATCACGAAGGACACGAAGGACACGAAGGACACGAAGGACACGAAGGACACGAAGGACACGAAGGACACGAAGGACACGAAGGACACGAAGGACACGAAGGACACGAAGGACACGAAGGTCGTGAAGGTCACGATGATCATGAAGGTCACGAAGGACATGAAGAAGGTCATGAAGGCCATAATCACGCAGGCGTAGACCCACACGTTTGGTTATTGCCTCAAAATGCTGTGGTGTTAGCCAAAGTTGTGGCAGAACGAATGATGTGGCTAGATTCTGCCAACGCCGCCTATTACCAAGGTAATTTTGCGAAATTTGAGCAGGGTCTAAAAGCCAAAGATGCTGAGATACGTAAGGATCTTAGTAAGGTAAGTTCGGTGCCTTATATCGTTTTCCATGATGGTTACCGTTATTTTGAACAGCATTACGGCTTGAATAACGCTGGTGCTGTGACGGTTAGCCCTGAGCGTAAACCGGGTGCGAAAAAAGTGGCTGAAATTCGTCACGAAATTGAAGAAAACAAGATCCAATGCGTATTCGCTGAACCACAATTTAGCCCCGCGATTGTCAAAACCTTGCTTGATGGTACTAACGTGAAAAGTGGTGTTTTAGACCCATTGGGCAGTACGATTAAAGTAGAGATGAATGCTTATTACACCTTTTTAGACAGCTTAAAAGGTCAGTATCTCAATTGCCTCGAGTAAAGCACCCAGAAAAAATACACACAAGTCCGCTCAAAGTGCACGGCTTTGGGCGGATTTTTTGTCTGCTTCTTTGTTAGGCGAGTTAAGCTTACCTCTGTATAATCACGCCACATGAGATTTACGACACAGAGCAAAGAGGCTTTATGAGCGATCCATCCAGTTCAAGCACCCACAACGACCCTCTAATAGACAGCGCGAGACGCACCTTATCGACTCAAGCGCAAGCGTTAGCGAGCTTAGCCAGCCGTGTTTCAGATGAATTTCCAAAAGCTGTTCGCATGATCTTAGCAAGCCAAGGCCGCACGATTATTTGTGGCATGGGAAAATCGGGTCTGATCGGAAAAAAAATCGCCGCGACACTGGCTTCCACTGGTACGCCCAGTTTCTTTCTTCACCCAGGCGAAGCCTTTCACGGTGACCTTGGTATGATCCAAGCCCAAGACACGCTGATTCTTATCAGTTATTCCGGTGAAACCGAAGAGCTGATGCGCTTGCTGCCATCGTTAAAAGACTTTGGCAATCCTTCTATTGCTATGGTTGGCAATATGGAATCGACCCTAGCGAAACACTGCGATTGCGTGCTGGACATTTCGGTTGACCGAGAAACCTGTCCGAACAATTTAGCGCCGACGACGTCCACCACGATGACAACCGCCATGGGCGATGCTTTGGCCGTGGCCCTGATGGAGTGTCGAGACTTTCAGCCGCAAGACTTTGCCCGCTTTCATCCAGGTGGCAGCTTAGGGCGCAAATTGCTAACCCGTGTGAAAGATCTGATGCACAAAGACGACTTGCCGGTCTGCACCTCGAACACCACGCTTAAAGACGCGATTTCTGTGATGACCCACGGACGCATGGGCGTTGTGCTGATTCAAGACGGCGATACATTGTTAGGTATTTTTACCGATGGGGATTTGCGTCGTGCCATGCTCAAAGATAGCGAAGGCATGATCCACAAAACCATGGCGAGTTTAATGACCGCAAGTCCAAAAACCATCAACGAAAACGTGATGATAGTGCAGGCCGAAGAACAAATGCTGCGTGACAAAATCACCTTGCTGGTGGTCGTGGACGACGCGCAAAAAGTATCGGGCATTTTAGAAATTTACGATCGTTAATTTACGTTCACACTTACCACTTATTCAGGAAGTTGTTATGTCAAAAATCATCAAAATTGGCGATCACGTAGAAGTCGCTAACCACCTGCCTTTTGTTTTATTCAGCGGTGTGAATGTCCTTGAATCCCGTGACTTAGCCATGCGTGTGGCCGAAGAGCACGTCAAAGTAACGCAAGCACTGGGCATTCCTTACGTGTTTAAAGGCTCTTTCGACAAGGCAAACCGCTCGTCGATCAATT
This sequence comes from Marinomonas sp. IMCC 4694, assembly GCF_008122525.1. NCBI lineage: Bacteria > Pseudomonadati > Pseudomonadota > Gammaproteobacteria > Oceanospirillales > Oceanospirillaceae > Marinomonas > Marinomonas sp. IMCC 4694. Next base: position 2,622,031 of record NZ_VSRV01000001.1, on the reverse strand, counting down.
CTTATCGTGGTCCTGGCATGGAAGAAGGCCTAAAAATCCTTCAAGAAATCAAAGACACCTTTGGTGTGCCTGTGATCACCGATGTGCACGAAGAATACCAGTGTGCGCCAGTGGCGGAAGTGGCAGACGTGATCCAACTGCCTGCGTTTCTTTCTCGTCAGACGGATTTAGTGGTGGCCATGGCGAAAACCGGCGCTGTGATCAACATCAAAAAAGCGCAGTTTTTAGCGCCTCACGAAATGAAGCACATTTTAACCAAGTGCGAAGAAGCCGGTAACAGCACTCTGATGCTGTGTGAGCGCGGCACCATGATGGGCTACAACAATTTAGTGGTCGATATGTTGGGCTTTGGCGAGATGAAAAAAATGGGTTATCCCGTGATGTTCGATGTGACTCATTCTTTGCAGCGCCCCGGTGGTCGTTCTGATTCGGCCGATGGTCGTCGTGCGCAAGTGACTGAGCTGGCGCGTGCTGGTATGTCCCTTGGCTTGTCGAGCTTGTTTTTAGAAACTCACCCAGACCCAGACAGCGCGAAATGCGATGGCCCTTGCGCCTTGCCACTGGGCAAACTAGCGCCATTTCTTCAGCAAGTGAAACAGCTGGACGATCTGGTGAAAACCTTCGAAGAATTGGACACGAGTGTCTAACCGATGGACGCTGATTTTTTATCTGCCTATGCCATATTGACCGACCATCCTGAATGGATCGATAAACTCAACGCCATCAAGCTGGTGGTATTCGATGTCGACGGTGTGTTGACCGATGGTCGTCTGCTTTATACCGAGCACGGCGAAACCATAAAGCGTTTTAACGTCAAAGATGGCGTGGCAATGAAGTTGCTGCCAAAGTGGGGCATTGAGGTCGCGGTGATTACCGCGAAAGATTCCGCGCCCTTGCGCCAACGCATGAAAGACCTGAAAGTCGAACACTTCTACCCTGGTTGCCATAACAAAGCCGCGGCGTTTGATGAATTAGTCGCGCGCTTGGGTATCGATCCGAGCCACGCGGCGTACGTGGGTGACGATGTGATTGACCTGCAAGTGATGCCCAAGGTGGGTGTGGCTTTGTGTCCATCGGACGCTCATGTATTGCTAAAACGCCATTGCCCCATTGTGTTGACGAAAGCGGCCGGTGAGGGTGTAGCGCGAGAAGTCGCTGACCTGATTTTAGCCACTCGAATGCCGCTAGAAAACGCCTACGAACTAGCGCAACAACCGGAGTTTGAACAATAATGACTGAACACAACACAAACACCGCCTTACCGGATTTTCACATTGTGATTCCCGCTCGGTACGCGTCCCAGCGCTTTCCACAAAAGCTGATGGCCGACCTTGGTGGCAAGCCAGTGTTGCAATGGGTCTACGAATTGGCGTTAAAGGCCGGCGCTCAATCGGTCACTGTGGCGACCGACCACCCCACTATTCAAGCGGCCGCGCAAGCGTTTGGTGCGACTGTGGTGATGACTCGTGACGACCATGAAAATGGCACCGAGCGTTTAGCGGAAGTGGCAGCGGTGATGGGCTGGCAAGGTGATGAGATTGTCGTCAATGTACAAGGTGATGAACCGTTTTTGCCGCTCGACTTGATTCACGCCAGCGTGATGGCACTCAACAATGACAAAGAAGCACAAATGGCCACGGTGGCTTGTCCGATTGATCTGCAAGAAGACTTTTTTAATCCCAACGTGGTGAAAGTGGTGTGCGATGAACAGCAGCGCGCTTTGTATTTTAGTCGTTCGCCTATGCCGTGGGACAGAGACGGCTTTGCTGCTCGTCTTGAGCGAACGGGGCCTATGCCTACAGGCTTGCTTGCGTTGCGTCACATTGGTTTGTACGTGTATCGCGCCAGCTTGCTTGCACGTTATGCGGATTTGCCTATGTCGCCGTTAGAGCGCTGGGAAAAGCTAGAGCAACTGCGCTTTTTACATCAGGGCATCAAGGTGCAAGTTGCCATGGCTGATGGGTTGCCAGTGCATGGTGTGGATACGCCTGACGACCTGGAAAAGTTACGTCAACATTTAGTTCATCGTTTAGCAACTTATGTTATTTAATGTATGAAATAGGTAAATAATGTGTATACAATTAATCCAAGCGTATTTATTTACTGCTGTCTGTTCCCATTCTTTGATTTATTAAGGACAAAATCATGAAAAAGCTCGTTCTCATTTCAAGTAGTTTATTCAGCACCGCCGTATTCGCTGCCATGCCCGTGAATCAGCCAATAGGCTCTAGTTTTACGCTAAGCAGTGCACCAAATCAAAGGGCGCTTGCAACGGTGTTTTCAAACCCAGCGGCGCCTTTTATTATGGTAAACCAAGAAGACGATGATAATTTTCGATTCGGTATTATAGGTCCTATTGGTGTTGGCGTTGAAATGGGAGACATCAGTGACTTAGGCGATCGTGCGGAAGACATTGAAGACATACTGGATGCGACTTATACCAACGCTCCACAAGCCCAAGCGGCGTTGAACAAAGCAAATGGTATCTTGAATGGCATTGATGAGACTGCGTACATCAAAACCTCATTGAGCGCACAGGTGCCGTTTATGCCTCTTATTTATAAGACGGATAGTAAAGGCGCTTTCATGTTGGACGCCAGCATTTCAGCGGTAGCAAAGGCGAATGTTATTTCCGACAGTGTGCGCGTTAATAATACAAACACAGGTTTAGAGTCAGATACGTCCTTCAGCGCAAGTACCGCGACGGATTTACAAATCGGGTTGGGTTACAGTCAATCAATGTGGGAAAACACACATGGAGCCTTGATTGGTGGTGTTAAAGGTACCTTGCATAATGTGTCATTGGGTCGCGCTGTTGTAGCATTGGATGACAGCTCTGCCGACGTTGGTGATGCCGTTTCAGACGCTATTTCAGACGATGCTGTTTCTTCAACAGACATTGGTATCGATTTAGGAGCGCTTTGGGTTTCGAATAATTATCAGGTTGGACTAACGCTGGCCAATGTCAATGAGCCTGAATTTGATAGTGCCACGATTAATCAAAATTGTTCGACAAGAAGTTGTGATGCCGCTAAAAACCTTATCGCCTCGGGTAAATTGAACGCCAGCCGCAAATACGTGATGGAAATGCAAACGACGTTAGACCTCGCTGTATCAACGAAAGGCAAGCAAGTAACCCTGGGGTTGTCTTATGATGCAAACGAAGTTCAAGACGCGGTTGGTGATGAATATCAATGGGCAGCGGCCTCTCTGTCTTATTATGGTGATTCGCACTATTTACCAGGCCTTCGCGCTGGTTATCGTCAAAACATGGCTGGCACTGAGTTGAGCTATGCTACTTTTGGTTTAACCTTTCTAAAACGTTTGAATATTGACCTTGCGGTCGCATTAGAAACCGTTGAAGATGAGAACGGTGACGAATTGCCTCGTAGTGGCTATGTTTCTATTGGGTATGACACAGCGTTCTAAGGTAAAGTTTTTAGTAAAAAAGCCGATAACTGTTTAAGTTCTCGGCTTTTTTATGGTCTTATTTATCTAATGTGTCGAGTAAATAAGAAGAAATGGGTATGAATATCGTATGAAAAAATCTCTGGCATGTTTGGGCCTAAGTATCCTCAGTGTTTCTGTATCGGCGTCGCCTTATATTTATCAGCCTATTGGTTCCAGTACCGTACTGGGTGGTTATGGTAGTCGACATGCTTTATCAACGGCCTCTGGCAATCCAGCGTCTTCTTATTTGATGGCGAATTTACAAGGCTTCAGAGTGGGGCTGTTGGGGCCTTTAGGGATTGCGATCGAGGGTGGAGGTATCACTGATTTAAACGATAAGCTCGATGAGCTTGCTGATATTTTTGATGAAGATTTTGTAAATCGTATTGATATTGATGCGATCAAAACAGAAGCGCAAAGTCGGTTTAATAGCCAAGGGCAAGCGGCAGCGGATGCGTATGTTGTTTCTCAAATTTCCGATGTCTTGGCGGACATAAACGGCTCTCTTGATGAGTCTGATGCGGTTATTTCAGACATTAGCGAAACCGCGTATGTGAAATTTGCCACTACGGCGCAAGGGCCTTTTTTACCGATTATCTATAAAACTAGGCGTCGAGGCGTGTTTATGCTTGATGCAACCGCGTCGCTGGTGGGTCGTGCCAGTATATTGGCGGATGAACTGACACTAACCGGTGTCAGTGCCTTAGAGTCTGTGACCTCCATAACCGATCTTAGTGCAGTGGATGTGAGCGATGTTGGTCTTGAATCGGATACCTCTTTGTATCTAAAACGAGCATCGGACTACCACTTCAGCCTTGGTTACAGTGAAATGGTGTCTCGAACACAAAGCAGTGCGCTTATTATTGGTGGGCGACTGAATTATCACCGTCTTGCTTTGGACCAGAAACTGACGGTATTGACCGAAGAAGATGATTCGAGTGTGTCCTACAGTGACTTTTTTTTAAGCCGGCAGGCGGTCTCTTCAGAGGTGTCTCTGGACTTAGGGTTGATGTTAACGGGTCGTAATTATCAGTTAGGTTTGTCTGTCGCGAATATTAATGAGCCCGAGTTTGACTACAAAGGTTTGAGCAGCAACTGTGCTGCATACACTGGCGCAGATAAGAGTAGCTGCGAAGCGGCGCTTAAGTTTGCGCGGAGCAGTGGGTTGTCATTAAATGAAACCTACACCATGGAGAAGCAAGCCACATTGGATGCTGCATTGAAAAGCAAGGATCAGCATTTTTCCATCTCGGGTTCGTACGATGTCAACCCAATCAAAGACCCGCTGGGCGATGAGTATCAGTGGGCCGTGGCTTCACTGGCGTATTTTAGCGATAACTGGGTATTACCTGGTATGAGAATTGGCGTAAGACGTAACCTTGTCGGCAACGAGTTGAACTACTACACAGCAGGGCTAACTTTTTACCGTCGTTTGGACTTTGATGTGGCCTACGCCCCAGAGAATGAGGCAGGCAACAGTGGCGTGTTTTTGTCTGCGGGATACAGTTTTGTTTTTTGATAAGCGGTTTAAATAACCTTCTGTTATTTGATAACAATATACTGGCTTGGCGTCATAATGGCCTGTAACGGTACATCCCAGCTTTCTACCGTTAAGCGGCTTACTTCTTGAATGTCATGAGCTAGGCCAATTAACATAGGGCTTGTGTCGGCTTTTTTGTTCTCGAATGTTCTGTCATAAAAGCCGCCGCCCATGCCTAGGCGACCGCCTTTTGCATCGAAGCCGACCAAAGGCAAAAACACCATGTCCAGCTCATCGCCTGAAAGGCGCTGTGTGTTTATCGGCTCTTTAATGCCAAATTGATTTTCTTGCCAAGTGGTCTCTTTTGTATAACTCGCAAAAACAAGTTGTTTTCCATTTAGAACAGGAAGATATGTCTGGATGTTGTGTTTCCAACAGTAATAGCATAACAAGTGAGGCGATATTTCACCGTCATTGCTGAGGTAAAAAGCGATTCGTTGAGCGTGGTTAAGCGTCGCAAGCTGACCCACAAAACATGACAGCAAACCAAGAGCTGCGCCGTATTGTTCATTTGTGGATAAATTTCTTCTCGCGTGTCGTAAATCGCGACGAAGCGCCTGTCTAAAGTCGAGGGGTGAGATCATAAAAGTGTTTCCCAAGTTGCCGTTTCGGCTATTGGCCTTGAACCCAGTGGTTCAAGGTGGAAAGAACTGTGACTCTTTAGGCTTTCCGACGCACGGACATGCACACCAAACCAACAGGCTCTTTCCAGGGTATTACTCATAGGCTCAAGGGCGTTAAGCCGCTTCGAACAACCCAGGAAACGAGTGCCAGTATAAAATACTTTACCGCGTAAATCACTTATTAGTGCGGCTTGTCTTCTGGCGTGTATGAATAAAATTCGCGTTATTCGCTTGCAATCAAAAAAGTCGATCAAAGAATACACGGAGTTTGATTATTCATTAACCAATTTCGTTTGATGGGTTAAAGCGTTATCAAGCTGTGATGTCAGTTCCCGCAGTTGTTGCTCATTAGCGCGCGTGTATTTTTGGTTGGACAGCATATCGTGAGTAATATTCAATGCCGCGAGCACAGCGATTTTTTCAAGCCCAGCAATTTTACCGCTGGCTTTGATTTCACGCATTTGACTGTTTAAATACTCGGCCGCTTCTTTTAAATCGGCTTCGTGCCCTTTAGGGCAATTTATCTTATAATTTTGTCCCAGTATGGCGACGGTAACGGTTGGCTTATCCATATTGACTCCATTTGATAGCAAGGCCCACAAAAAATGGTCTGTTTTTCCATCATTGGGTAGCGAATGGCATTTTATGCTGCGAGTAAATTCGTTACAATTCCGAATCACTTTTATTCACACTGTTTATAGCAAATTGACGCCAATATGGAAATAAACCCGATACTTTCTAAGATAAAAGACCTTTCTGCCCGTGCTTTAACCCTTCGGGGGTATCTTTGACTACGAGTCAAAGAAAGAACGCTTAGAGGAAGTTAACCGAGAACTGGAAGATCCTGCGATTTGGAACGATCCAGACTACGCCCAAAAGCTGGGCAAAGAGCGTGCTGCATTAGAGGCGGTTGTTGAGACATTAGACAGCATGGAGTCCGGTGTAAACGACGCCAAAGAACTGCTAGACCTTGCGGTCGAAGAAGACGACGAGGACTCCGTAGAAGCGGTGCAACTTGAACTGGAAGAGCTAGAGGCTCTGCTGGCTAAGTTAGAGTTCCGTCGTATGTTCTCCCATGAGATGGACGAAAATAGCGCCTTCTTGGACATTCAGTCCGGCTCTGGTGGTACCGAAGCCCAAGATTGGGCCAACATTTTGCTGCGCATGTATTTGCGTTGGGGCGAAGACAAGGGCTTTAAAGTCGAGCTGATGGAAGTTTCAGCGGGTGACGTGGCCGGTATTAAGTCGGCGACCATTCGTTTTGAAGGCGAATACGCCTTTGGCTGGTTACGTACGGAAACAGGTGTGCATCGTTTGGTGCGAAAATCACCGTTTGACTCGGGCAACCGTCGTCATACCTCGTTTGCTTCTGTGTTTGTGTCGCCTGAAATTGACGATAACGTGGACATCGAGATTAACCCTGCGGACATTCGTACCGATACCTACCGTTCATCCGGTGCGGGTGGTCAGCACGTAAACACCACAGATTCCGCCGTTCGTATTACTCACGTGCCAACGGGCATCGTGGTGCAATGTCAGAATCAGCGTTCGCAACACGCCAACCGCGATTTCGCCATGAAACAACTTCGTGCCAAATTGTACGAGTTTGAAATGATGAAACGTAACGAAGCCGCGCAAGCCGTGGAAGACAGCAAATCCGACATTGGTTGGGGTAGCCAGATTCGTTCTTACGTATTGGATGCGTCGCGCATTAAAGATTTGCGTACCGGCGTAGAAACCTCTAACACGGGCGCCGTGCTGGATGGCAATTTAGACCAGTTTATTATTGCCAGCTTGAAGCAAGGTCTGTAACGCACTGTTTCTTATTTAGAATATTTAAAAGAGTAGATAGCAAAATCATGGCTAACGAAAACAACACAGAATCCACAGCACAATCCGATGACAACCGATTAGTCGCAGAACGTCGCAGCAAATTAGCGGCCATTCGCACCGAGCGCAATGCCTACCCAAACACGTTTCGCCCTGATGCGTACGCGGCTGACTTACAAGCCGAATTTGGTGAGCACGAGAAAGCCGACTTAGAAGAAAAAGACCATAAAGTCAGCATCGCGGGTCGTATCGTTCGTAACCGTGGCGCTTTCATGTTGTTGCAAGACATGACAGGACAAATTCAGGCATACGTAAACCGTAAAGCCTTGTCTCCAGAATTGCTTGCTGATCAAAAAAGATGGGATTTGGGCGATATCATCGGTATTTCTGGCCCTGTACACAAATCCGGTAAAGGCGATTTGTACATCGACATGCAAGAAGCGCAATTGTTAACCAAAGCTTTGCGTCCTTTGCCAGATAAGCATCATGGCTTGTCTGACATGGAAATGCGTTACCGCCAACGCTACGTGGATTTGATCGTTAACGAAGAGTCTCGTGCCACTTTCCAAATGCGTTCTAAAATCATTTCTACGATTCGTCGCTTCTTAGAAGATCGTCGTTTCATGGAAGTGGAAACGCCTATGCTGCAAACCATTCCAGGTGGTGCGTCGGCGCGTCCTTTCGTCACGCACCACAATGCGATGGACATGAGCATGTACTTGCGCATCGCCCCAGAACTTTACTTGAAGCGTTTGGTTGTGGGTGGTTTTGAGCGTGTGTTCGAGATCAACCGTAACTTCCGTAACGAAGGCACCTCGACTCGCCATAACCCAGAATTCACCATGATCGAGTTCTACCAAGCCTACGCCGACTACAAAGATCTGATGGACCTTACTGAAGCCATGTTGCGTGAAGTGGCTGAGAAAGTATTGGGCACCACAACCGTGACGTACCAAGGGTCAGAATACGACTTTGGTGCGCCGTTTGTTCGTATGACCATGTTGGATTCGATTCTGCATTACAACCCAGAGTTGACCGCGGACGATGTTAGTACCATCGAAAAAGCCACTGTGGTGGCTAAGAACCTAAAAATCGACGTGAAACCGATTTGGGGCTTGGGCAAGTTGTGGACAGAAATCTTTGAAGAAACGGCGGAGCACAAGCTCGATCAACCGACCTTTATTACCGAATACCCAGCGGAAGTCTCGCCGCTTGCGCGTCGTAACGATCACAATGACTTTATTACCGATCGCTTTGAATTCTTTGTCGGTGGTCGTGAAATTGCCAATGGTTTCTCGGAGTTAAATGATCCAGAAGACCAAGCGGAACGTTTTATGCGTCAAGTCGCCGAAAAAGACGCCGGTGATGACGAAGCCATGCATTACGATGCGGACTACATCAATGCCCTAGAATACGGCTTGCCACCAACCGCGGGTGAAGGTATCGGTATCGATCGTTTGGTGATGTTGTTCACCGATGCGCCGTCTATTCGTGATGTCTTGTTGTTCCCACATATGAAGCCTCAGGACTGATCCAAGGCCGGGCAGTGACTGACAGATTAATGTATTGATAAGGCCTCTTTTGAGGCCTTATTTTGTTTTTACCCTCTATTATGACGTACCACTATTAACGTACAACGGAGCATCCATGAGTCGTTTTTGGACAGATAAAATCGCTTCTCTTGACCCTTATGTGCCAGGCGAACAACCGCAAGACAAAAAGTACATTAAGCTAAACACCAACGAAAGCCCGTATGCTCCTTCTTCTAAAGCCTTAGATGCCATGGCCGCAGAAGTCAGTGAGCGTTTACGTCTTTACCCTGATCCGAATGGCGTTACGCTGAAAACAGCATTGGCAAAAAGCTATTCGTTGAACACGGATCAGGTGTTTGTTGGTAATGGTTCCGACGAAGTATTGGCGCTGGCGTTTATGGGGTATTTTGCTGGTGGCAAGCCATTGGCGTTTGCGGATATCACCTACAGTTTTTACAAAGTCTATGCGGGTTTATACAGCATTGAGCCTCACTTGATCCCATTGGACGATGATTTCAACATCGTACCGACAGATTATGAAAATCTAGACGTATCCGGCGTGGTCGTGACCAACCCGAATGCGCCAACAGGTAAAGCCTTGCCGCTTGCCGACATCGAAGCCATTCTGAACGCCAACCCAGACGTCGTGGTACTGGTGGACGAAGCTTATGTGGATTTCGGCGCGCAAAGTGCCTCTGTGTTGGTGAATCAATACCCGAACCTTCTCGTCGTGCAAACCCTGTCAAAATCTCGCGCTTTAGCTGGGATTCGTGTTGGCTATGCCTTGGGACACCCTGATTTGATCGAAGGGCTAGAGCGTTTAAAAAACTCCTTCAACTCTTATCCGATCGACCGCATCGCTTTGGCCGGCGCTACTGCCGCAGTAGAAGACGAAAGCTACCTAAAAGAAATCTGCGACAAAACCATCGCCACACGCGAGCAATCTGTCAAAGAGTTAGAAGCGCTGGGTTTTACGGTATTGCCATCGGCGACCAACTTCGTCTTTGTGACCCACCCAGAGAAAAACGCCGAACAGATTTACCTTGCGCTAAAAGAACAGGGCATCTTGGTACGCTTCTTTGGTAGCCACAAACCACGCATTGGCAACTACCTACGCATCACCATAGGCACAGACGCCGAAATGGCCGCCTTAACCACGGCATTGAAAGCCTTGCTTGCCTGAACACGTCGCCATCATCCACTTTAATTGACCGCGAAACGGGTTGAATACGAGTACCCGTTTCTTCCCCTTTTCTCTACAAGGGGAAGACGGTGTGTTCACCGTGACCAACCAAAAAACCTATTTACGCGATATTATTTTTTGATCTCGCTCACCGACTGTGCCTTGGTGCTTTTTCCCACTATTAACTCCAAAACAGAGCTCATTGTTGACTTTTTTTTCAAGGGTCATTGGTTCTTCATTAATGGCCATGTTACAACAGCTGGTCAATTGGACTACTGGTTCCTGCAAAATGCTCTCCAATCACATGTGTATAAATCTGAGTAGTTGACACGTCGTTATGACCTAGGAGTTCTTGAACGGTTCTTATGTCTCGCCCTGCCATTAGTAAGTGGGTCGCAAAAGAATGACGGAATGTATGGCAACTTACCCTTTTGTCTAAAATATTCGCTGCACGCACGGCTTTTTTTAACACTTTTCTAGGAACGGACTCATGCAAATGATGGCGACATAATTCACCTGTCACGGGATGAGAGCAAATAAATACTGAAGGGAATAAAAACATCCAGCTAAATTGTCGAAAAGCATTAGGGTATTTTCTACCTAAAGCAGCAGGTAAAGAAGGGCCGTAGCCTTTTGAGTTATCCTCTTGTTGGATCTTCTGGGCATAAGCTTTTTGGATATTGATCGATTTCGCTAATTTACGACTTAAAACAGTCGTTCTGTCCTTGTTGCCCTTACTACAACGTATCGCTAAGCTACTTTGCTCTACATTAATATCTTGAATACGAATTCGTAAACATTCACTAATTCTCAGCCCTGATCCATACAATAAAGAAAAAATTAAGTGGTCTCGCTCATTCAGAGTAGCAAGTATCCTTTGTATTTCAGGAGGAGACAAAACAATGGGTAGCCGCCTACCTTGCTTAGCATGTTGAAAACCTAAATCACCTAATGGTTGATCTAATAGTTTGTTATATAAAAAAGCGAGGGCATTTAATGCTACTTTTTGAGTATTAACCGCAACATTTTTTTCTACTGCAAGAAATGATAAAAAATCGCGCACTTCCTCTGAACCCATGTTGGTTGGATGTTTGAGCTGGTGGTAACGAATGAAGTACTTAATCCAATACAGATAAGACTTTTCTGTTTTTAAGCTATAACCGCGTAAGCGAAGTTCGCTTCTAATAAAGTTGAGAAAAGGGCTCGATGACATCACACGCTCCTTGTGGATAAAAGAAAAATACTGTATGAATATACAGTTTATTTTTTTGATTGCCAATTCTTTGCTCGTTTTGTCTAAAAAATATTCATTGTTTTGCGCGTTTATACTGGTAGTTAAATAAAAAGTCTTTTAGTATCAATGAATAATAATTTCCAGTGCTGAGATGACGTGCTGGGGATAAGCGTGATAACGCGCACGCTCGTTTAGCCAGATTTCGATTTTTTGGATATATTTATAAACTAATTATAATTCAGTGGTTTATAGAGATATTTGAAGAGTTTTAAAAATGTGAAAACGCGCATGCGCACTATTAAAATGTTAGGTGCTTAAATATCTTGTGCCAATTTTTACTATAAAAATCTACGGAGAGAGGCTGTGAAAAAAATTTCATTGATTTGCTTGTTGTTTGTTTTGGTAGGTTGCAGTGCCAGTCCGCAATTTCTTCGCGGTCATTATTATATGACTGGAGATAGTAATTGTAGATACTCAAGAGAAAGAACGGATACTTCAATTAATTGTTACAATTCTGATGATGAACTTACTGGCTATAGAAATGCTATGACTGATCAGCAGCTACAAATGTATCAATTTAATAAGCAGCAAGAAGAGCAGAAGCGCCAGCAAAATAAGGTTAAAAATACTAACTGCTACAGAACTGTCACTGGTGGTATGAATTGCACAACATATTAATAAAGTTATCAAACTGTTGAGGTGGGAGAATGAATAAAGGGATCGAATTACTTTACGTTGCTAAAAATGGCAGGGAGCTTAATGCTAATGAATGTTTGGAAATTAACAAGGCATTAGCTGTTATTAAGGTCGACGACATTCCAGAAGAACAATTAGGTAACGTTAAAGATTATTTAATAACCGCTCTCAACATGAATTCTGTTGAGCAAAGTTTAATAAAACCTTTAGATAACCTTTTGGGTTTTATGCAATAAATCACCTAACAAAAAGCTGCAAGCGACACATTTTATTACGCCGTTTTTGTGCATGTGTCGCGAGCTCCAATTTTTGCACAAAAACGCTACATAAAATGCGCGCCTGAGCTTGGCGTTAGCCATCAGAGGAAGCTATGAGTAAATATCAATGTAAAAAATACGTAGCTGATTCCAGAAGAGGAGACGGTTCTCAGAAAGTAATCTCATTTCTACTTACTTCACCAGAAGATATCCTTGACATTACTGATAACTTCATTCTGAATGCCTTGGATAAAGAAAACCTATCTTCAGCAATTGGCACTTATTTTTATAGATTTAAAAATGATTCATCACCTTTTATTAAAATAGGGGAATGTACTCGAAAAGAGGGGATTTCTGTTAGATTCAAACGAGGCTGGCATGGAACAAAAAAATACTCTGATAGCTACTTAGGGAAAATTAAAGGTAATAAAGAAACAGATAGTAGGTTCTTTATGGAAATTAATAAAATATCCTCAGAGAACCCTGCATATTTTGTGTTTTACGAGCATTGTTTATCGCAATCATACCCCAAAATTGATGAGATATATGCATATAGAACTCATAGACGCTTATACAAAAAAGTTACACTCAGTCCTGAGCGTATGAATGGTAATGCTATGCTTGCTCGCAAATTAATATGGCATAAATCTGCATTTTCGGAAGTGTTTAGGTGCAAATTCCCAGATGGTAGTGAATATGGCTAACAAGGCCATCAAGTCGGATTCGTAACATTTGGCTCGGTTCTGCTTCATTTCATTTCACATTATAGCAAACTGTTACTCACCGCTTATGGCGGCGTTAGTTTTGCAGCCCACAATTCTAGCGTTATTTATTTTTTGGGCATGGAGTTTAAAATGAAAAAATTAGTATTAGCATCAGCTTTATTGTTATCAATGGGAACAATTCAGGCTGCAGAGTCTGTTCGTTGGGATAGTGCGTCTTTATCTTATCAATCAGTAGATTTAGACGGCGATAAACTAACAGGTTTTGGTATCTCAGGAACAAAATTAGTTAGTGATAATGTATTTATAGCTGGTAGCTACGCGTCAGTGTCTGATGATATTGATGTTTTTGGTTCTAAAGTGGATGTGGATTTTAATACATTATCTATTGGGCTAGGTTATCGTCATGCGATTTCTAGCACTACTGATTTCTTTGGTATCGTTTCGTATCAAGATATGGAAATTGAAGCATCTTTCCAAGGAAACTCTGAAGGTGAGAGTGAAAACGGATATGGTCTTCAAGCAGGTATTCGTTCATTAGTTACAGAAAACATTGAGTTAAGTGGCTCACTTAGTTATGTAGATATTGCCGATGAATCTGAGACCGGTTTTAATGTCTCGGCAATGTATCACTTTACAGAACAATTTTCTGCTGGTGTTGGTTACGGTAAGTCAGATGACGTAGATTCTATCAGTTTATCTGCAACTATCTTTTTCTAAGTTAATGCAAAACTAACAAGTTGCTCAACAGGACAAAATACAGTTTGCTCGGCTCGTACCTCGCCAATTTTAGCAAACTGTCTTTTGCCCGTTAGCAAGGCGTTATGTGAGGACACGAATAGTGAGAATTATACTACCTGGAATCTTTCTGTTGTCGTTTAGCACTCTCGTCAATGCAGCCGAACTGACTACATTTCAGTACAAAAGTCATTCTGATGACATATATGAGTTACGAGATGGCACTGTGTTTAAAAAAACCGGATATGGCTATGTTGGCTATATGGGATACAACCAAGAGGTCATTTTTCTTGAGGGGGATATCGTCTGCATGAATGGTGATCAGTATGCATACAAACTATATGAAGTTGGGAGCAGCTACCACTATTCAAAAACAACGTATTCTGGCGCAGAAGCCTACGCTAAATTTGAAGAGATATGTGGTGAGTGATCTTCTGGCATGGTTACAAAAAGCACATAACAAGGCCATGCACGCGACAAGCGCGTGATGGCGGCGTTAGCTGCCCAAGGAAGAGTTCATGATTCGCAAAGTTTTAGTTATTACAATATTAGCCATTTCTATTATATTTTCTTGGAATTACTTTTCATTGCAAAAAAATATTTCTGAGATCGTTGAATCAGATTCAAGAAATACAGGGATTAGTGTTTATTCACACTTTAATTGGTTTATAAATCCCAATGTTATTGTTTTTGATATCAGGGATGTTTCTTCAGAAAAGAGTCCAATGGATGTTTCAAGAGTCTTATTGCAATTATCGGCAAAACTAAAAGAAAATGAATACGAAAGCATTATTTTATCTTTTAAAGGTAAACCTAAATTCATGTTAAAAGGTGATTTTTTTAAAGCTACAGGTCTTGAGTATGGTACTCAAAATCCTGTTTATACGCTTAGAAGTTTACCTCAAAATGTATATAACCTTGATGGTACCAATGCATTTTCAACTTGGACAGGTGGTTTACTAGGTGTTTTAGGTAAACAAATGGAAGACTTAAGTGAGTTCCATAAACAATGGTATGTTAAGAACTTAGTGTCTGGCAGCTAACAAGTTGCTCAAAAGGACAAAAAACAGTTTGCTGTTTTTCGTTCCTCAAACATTTTAGCAAACCATTTTTTGCCTCTTAGCAAGGCGTTATGTTTTAAGTGTTCCAATCTACCATTAGTGAAAATAAGGAAGTTATTGTGTTTAAAGTCAGTTCAATTTTTATTGTTTTTTTTACTTTGTTGCAAGTTGCTGGGTGTGCCAGTACATCTTCAAGTTATCCAAATGTATATCATGACTCTTCAAAATCAACAGATGAAACAATACTCAGATTACCAAATTTAGAAGAGCTATCAACAGTAGAAGTTGGCGAAAACATGTATGAGAAGTCTTATTTAATGCCTAAAAATACCTACAGTGTTAAGTTGTTAGATAATGTTTTAATTGATAATGGTAAAGGTAGACAATATGCATGGTTAGCACTTGGCTTGGTTGGTGCTGCTATAATGGAGTCGACAGCAGATAAAGATGAATTAAGTATGAAAAAAGGTTCTTCCTTTATGCTTTTAGTGTGGGGTAATAATGGGTATAAGACAATCTGTAGTGCTTCAAATAACTGTTTAATTGATCCTAATAATCTTGGCAGTTTTACACATAATGGGGTCTATCCTAATGGTAATCTCAAGAAACTTGATGCACCTATAAAATATAAATTAATTCCAACTCCTCCAGAATTCAAAGAAGATTCATTTAAATATGCAGCTTTATACCAAGGTATTGTGGGTAACAAAATTAAAATCTCTTTTAGAGAGTTTTATAAAAATCTAGCAAGACCTGCATTTTCACAAGAAATTGATTATGAACTAGATCAAAATGGTGAAACAATGATTGGTTTTAAGGGGCTGAGAATTGCTGTAGAGAAAGCCACAAACCTTGATATTACTTATAAAGTTATCAAGGACTATAAGTAGTTAAAACATAACAAGCCATTCAAAAGGACTAAAACAGTTTGCTCGTTTTTTGCAAAGAAACGCAAAAAAGCAATCCAACAATTTTAGCCTCTTAATGGGGCGTTAGCAGTCACAGACATAGTCAGCAACGAGGTAGAGAGTTTGAATGAAAAGCTGGAAGCTATCACCGAAAATAGAGGATGTAGCTAGATATGTTGAGTGCTACTGGTTTTTAGAAAAAGAATTACATGATCAGAGCTTTAGCTATCCCAAACTGAATCCAGATCCTTCTTCTCATTTAATTGTTTCGAATTTGAATAGTACATATGAGTATACGCATAGCAATAAAACTCAGAATGTTAGTGGAAGTCATTGGATATTCCCTCACCTCAAAACATTTACGATGGATCACTCGGCTCCTTTCAAAATTGTTGGGGTCAAATTTAAAATAGGGGCGCTCTATTCTTTAAAAATGAATAACCTTAGCTCTAAGTTAGATAAGGTTGAGACGATCGATGTGAATCATCTCATTGGCTCGAGGACATTTAGTTCAGATCAGCTCTTAATGAATGCTGCAGAACAAAAGCAACAAGTATGCAATATTCTGGACGAAGAGCTCTTGCCCTGGTTATCTGACTGTCACGAAGATAAGCACAGTCATTTAGTTCGTCAGATTATGTTATTACTTGGCGATACAGCTATAGCTGAAATCGGGGAAAAGTTGCATCGTTCACAGCGTACTATTGAGCGAAGCTTTGCAAGAGTAACAGGCCTGTCCATGAAGCAACCTCAATCCATGATTCACCTAGAAGAGATACTTAACTATTTGTACCAGCTTAATAAAGAAGACATAAACTGGGTTGATGTTGCCAATAAGTACGGTTTTTCAGACCAACCCCATTTGATTCGCCACCTCAAGAGTTCTATTGGCAAAACACCCGCTAGTTACGCACTGGATCGAGATCTCACCATAGACATCTATGGCAATTTTGAGTTTGATTGAAAATTGTCGTTTTTCTTCAATCTGTATTGATCGCGGCTCATTAGAATGTCCGCTATCAATTCATACATAGAGGTTAAACGATGAAAGCACACATTCGTCAGTATAAGGTTTCTGATTTAGAGGGCGTTCTTAATTCATGGGAGGTTGCAACACGATTAGCTCATCCGTTCATGACCGATGAGTTTATTGCTCAAGAGCGGACAAACGTAGCTGAAATATATATGCCTAATACAGATACATGGGTCGCCGAACTTGAAGGTGAGGTTAAAGGCTTTATTGCGCTTATGGGTAACGAAGTTGGGGCGATTTTTCTTCAACCCAATTGTCATGGGCAAGGTATTGGCAAGGCTTTAATGGATAAAGCTCAAGAAATCCATGGTAATCTTGAAGTTGAGGTATTTAAAGTAAACAATATAGGTCGTAACTTCTATTCAGAATATGGCTTTGAACAACTAGAAGAAAAGCTCCATAAGCCAACAGGGCAGCAAGTGTTGCGCCTGAAATTTACTGCTAACAAGGCCAAGCACTAGGATGCTCGCAAGCTCGCACCTGTGTTGGCGGCGTTAGCCATCAGAGGAAGCTATGAGTAAATATCAATGTAAAAAATACGTAGCTGATTCCAGAAGAGGAGACGGTTCTCAGAAAGTAATCTCATTTCTACTTACTTCACCAGAAGATATCCTTGACATTACTGATAACTTCATTCTGAATGCCTTGGATAAAGAAAACCTATCTTCAGCAATTGGCACTTATTTTTATAGATTTAAAAATGATTCATCACCTTTTATTAAAATAGGGGAATGTACTCGAAAAGAGGGGATTTCTGTTAGATTCAAACGAGGCTGGCATGGAACAAAAAAATACTCTGATAGCTACTTAGGGAAAATTAAAGGTAATAAAGAAACAGATAGTAGGTTCTTTATGGAAATTAATAAAATATCCTCAGAGAACCCTGCATATTTTGTGTTTTACGAGCATTGTTTATCGCAATCATACCCCAAAATTGATGAGATATATGCATATAGAACTCATAGACGCTTATACAAAAAAGTTACACTCAGTCCTGAGCGTATGAATGGTAATGCTATGCTTGCTCGCAAATTAATATGGCATAAATCTGCATTTTCGGAAGTGTTTAGGTGCAAATTCCCAGATGGTAGTGAATATGGCTAACAAGGCCATCAAGTCGGATTCGTAACATTTGGCTCGGTTCTGCTTCATTTCATTTCACATTATAGCAAACTGTTACTCACCGCTTATGGCGGCGTTAACTTTCTACTAAATATAACATGTCTTTTTAACTGTACAACTTTGAGGGTCTACGTTAGACTTGTCTTCTAAATTGTACAAGAGGAAGTGTTATGAGAGTCGTATCCTTTACTGAAGCTAGAAATGGTTTAAAGTCTGTCTTAGACAATGTTGTAAACGATGCCGATACTACCGTAATCACCAGAAGAGACTCTGAGGACGCGGTTGTTATGTCATTAGATTACTATAATAGCTTGATGGAAACTGTTTACTTACTTAAGTCACCCGCTAATGCTGCTCATTTAGCGAAGTCTATTTCCCAATTTAAAAAAGGTGAATATTCTCAAAAGGAATTGATGGATGACTAAAAGATTACTGTCATGGACTGATGAATCTTGGAAAGACTATTTATATTGGCAAACTCAAGACAAAAAGACCCTCAAGCGTATTAATAAGCTTGCACTAGATGCTAAACGTTCACCTTTTGATGGCATTGGAAAACCTGAGCCACTAAAGGAAAACCTGAGCGGGCTATGGTCTCGAAGAATTGATGAGACCAATCGGTTAGTCTATGCAGTTGATGGTGATTCCATAGTCATCATTTCTTGTCGTTACCATTATTAAATTGATGTGGAAAAAGTTAACAAAAATTTTGAAGTCGGATGTGCCGGAAGAGCGTCGGCACACCGCTTAAAATGGTGTTAACTGCCTTTGCCAGCCTAATCAGATTATTAAGGAAAAATAAAAATGAAGACCATTGCAATATTTAATAATAAAGGCGGTGTAGGAAAAACCACCTTTTGTGCAAATTTGGCGACCCATTTTGCCATGAAGCACAATAAAAGGGTCTTGGTATTAGATTTAGATCCACAGGCTAATATAACTCACTATATGTTGGGGGATGAATTGGCCAGCGAGGTTATAGCTCCATATTATGATCGTAATCTTGAAAAACCACACCAAACTATAGTTGATGCGTTCGATAATTATGAAGTTGGTGAAAGTACTATTAACACCGATGTTACTCCAATATTTTGTGAAAGGTTCCACGCTTCTATCATTGCGGGAAATCCATTTTTAGCTTCGTATGAAGATATACTTAGTAAGAAATGGAATGAGCTTTCTGACCCTGACAGTGTAAGTGGGATGAGAATATCAAATTGGATAAATACAATTTTAGAAACGCAAAAAGAAAATTATGATTACGTTTTTATAGACTTAAGCCCTAGTCTAGGTGCAATTAATCGAACAGCTTTACTTGCATCTGACTTTTTCATCTCACCTATGAGTTGCGATATATTCAGTTTGGTCGCAATAAAAAATATCAAACAATGGTTTGAGAAATGGGTACCTTACTATAATTCAAAATATGAAACGTTCAAAACTGAAAAAGAACATATCTGGGATAAAATTAAGGCAGATCTAAAGCCGAAAGTAACTATTGATAGTGGGTTCTTAGGATACACTCTTCAATCTTATATTTCTCGTAAGCATGCAGATGGAACAGTTAGAACAACTCAGTCATACCAACGAATTATTGATAATTTCGAACCTGAAATTGATGCAAATTTAAGTATATTTAAAAAACCAGAAATTAATACGCATGCTGAATTAAATTTGGGCGAAATTCCTCATATGTTTGGCATTTTAGCTTTGTCTCAATTTGTTGGTGCTCCAATTGCTACATTGAATTCAACAGATGGAATGGCAGGGTCACAATATACTCAAGCAAAGAACTATATTAAAGCGTTCGATGTGATTTCTGACCGTGTTATGCATAACCTTGGAGATGTTAGTGATGTGGCCTGATTCTCTTGTTAGAGAAATTGTTGAGAAGCGCTGTATTATTCATCTGGGATCTGGAATGTCATGTCAGTCAGTCGATGAACATGGAAATAGACCGCCTAGTTGGGAGGCTCTATTACATACATTAAAAGATTCAACTTTAAGTGAAGCAGAAGATAAAAATCTTGTTGATGAATTTATTTCTCAGAAAAAGTATTTAGATGCAGCAGAGGTGATTCGTACTAAGGGAAGTCCTGCTGAATATAATGCAAAAATACGTGAGATATTTATTGAAAACAACTTTATTCCTTCTACTGCGCATAAGGACTTGGTAAATATTTCACCAAGGATATTCTCAACTACAAACTATGACACGTTAGTAGAGGGCGCTCTAATTGAGAATTCTGGACATAATTCATTTACTCAATATGAACATACACGGGATGGGTTACTTGACTC
The DNA here is from genome assembly GCF_008122525.1 of Marinomonas sp. IMCC 4694. Lineage (NCBI taxonomy): Bacteria > Pseudomonadati > Pseudomonadota > Gammaproteobacteria > Oceanospirillales > Oceanospirillaceae > Marinomonas > Marinomonas sp. IMCC 4694. The sequence continues at coordinate 2,601,801 of NZ_VSRV01000001.1, read as the reverse complement.
AGTAAGATCTCCGAGCACAATACTAATTAAAATGCATGGTTGTGCTAAACATGCAGCCGATACAATACTCAGCCGTTCAGACTATTTTAATTTACGTAAAAAGCACCGTTCATTTTTTGAACTTACATCGTCATTATATAAACTAAATACAGTGCTTTTTATTGGTTGTGGTATTGAGGATCCTGATATTAATTTGATTCTTGAAAACAACAATATTGAAACAGACACAACAAACCCTAGCTATGCCATGGTTGGGTCAAAATCATACGCAGCAAGAATTAAGGATACTATTAAAAGCCAATACAATATTGAATTGATTATTTATGAGCAATCCAATGAAGGCGATCATAGTAAATTCGAGATTAAATTAAATGAATTGAAAGCCCTGAATTCAAGCCCGAAGTGCGACACTTTTCACTTCAAGCAACTAAGCACATTTCTTTAAACACTACGGCTGGTTGCTTGAACCCTAAACACTTCCTTGGACGATTATTTATTCGTCTCATTGCGAAGTGTATTCTCTCTTCTGTAACACGCCTTAAATCAGTACCTTTGGGCACATATTGCCTTAGGAGTCCGTTGCTATTTTCGTTTGCTCCACGTTCCCAAGAACTGTATGGATGAGCAAAATACACTGTCGTTTCTAATGCTTCGGCTATCTCAGCGTGATACGCGAACTCTCGACCATTATCTGCTGTGATCGTGTGAACATGATCTTTAAAAGGCAACAATAGCTCTATGGTTGCTTGAGTCACATCTTTGGCTGATTTCGAATCCACTTTCTTTATAAGGTAAAAACGTGTCTTTCTTTCTAGCAAGGTGACGATTGAGCCTGAGCCGTGCTTACCTAAAACAGTGTCTATCTCCCAGTCTCCAAAGCGCTTTTTGGTATCAACAATCACAGGCCGATCATCAATGGATACCTTATTCTTAATCACTTCAGCTTTTGTTCTCTGGCCTTTCCGGTAGCGTTTTCTTCCTTGCCTCAAATGGCGGTAAAGTGTCCCTTTGTTTCTTTTGTCATCATGGATATATTGGTAAATCCATTCATGACTGACGGGAACACCGCAGTTTTTGAGTACGTTAGAGACTTGCTCAGGACTCCAGTCGATTTCAATTAAAATACGAATAAAATCAATTGTCTTTGATGATATGCGATATTTTGCCGCTGTCTTCCGCCTTATCAAACAAGCTCTTTGGGCTTTGTCAGGGCAATATTCTGTTACTTTTTTATTCCGCTTTAACTCACGGTAAATCGTAGCTCTATGACAATTCAGGGTGAGCGCAATATTTGCCACTGATATTTCTTGCCCTAAAAGAGCGGAAATCTGGTATCTTTTGCCTTCGGTCAACTGCTGATAATTCATGTTGGTACTGCTTTATCTGTGGTAAGAAGAAGTGTATCAACTTCAGCAGTTGGCTTCTTCTACACCTGATTTGCAGTGTCGCACTTATTATCTGAATTTAGGGATAAGGTTGATTTAATACGAACTAAATATGGCTCAATAAGTTAGGCAGTTAACAAGTCAATGCACTCGGACTTGTTAAAGCTGTCACATTTTTTGTTCCAAAAAATCCGCCAGCCTCACCAAGCCGGTGATTGAAGTGTTAACTTTCTACTATATATAACATGTCTTTTTAACTGTACAACTTTGAGGGTCTACGTTAGACTTGTCTTCTAAATTGTACAAGAGGAAGTGTTATGAGAGTTGTATCCTTTACTGAAGCTAGAAATGGTTTAAAGTCTGTCTTAGACAATGTTGTAAACGATGCCGATACTACCGTAATCACCAGAAGAGACTCTGAGGACGCGGTTGTTATGTCATTAGATTACTATAATAGCTTGATGGAAACTGTTTACTTACTTAAGTCACCCGCTAATGCTGCTCATTTAGCGAAGTCTATTTCCCAATTTAAAAAAGGTGAATATTCTCAAAAGGAATTGATGGATGACTAAAAGATTACTGTCATGGACTGATGAATCTTGGAAAGACTATTTATATTGGCAAACTCAAGACAAAAAGACCCTCAAACGTATTAATAAGCTTGTACTAGATGCTAAACGTTCACCTTTTGATGGCATTGGAAAACCTGAGCCACTAAAGGAAAACCTGAGCGGGCTATGGTCTCGAAGAATTGATGAGACCAATCGGTTAGTCTATGCAGTTGATGGTGATTCCATAGTCATCATTTCTTGTCGTTACCATTATTAAATTGATGTGGAAAAAGTTAACAAAAATTTTGAAGTCGGATGTGCCGGAAGAGCGTCGGCACACCGCTTAAAATGGTGTTAATTGCTATGTTTGTAAATTTATTACTCTTGATTCTATAAACTGCTAAACTAACTACGGTCAAATTGTTTGGGGATAGTTTATGTCAAAAGCTCTTAAAAACCTTATGGATAGCATTGATAAAATGAGTACTAAAGAGAAAGCCTTAGCTGCTCATTGTTTATTATCATCAATGGATGGTCTTGCAGATGATGACGTTGAACAGGAGTGGTTATCACTTGCAGAAAAACGAAGCAATGAATTGGAAAGCGGTAAAGTTAGCCCGACTACATGGGGCCAAATCAAGCAAAAACTGTAAGCTATATGCCTGAATTATTATTTTACCCAGACACTACAGAAGAAATAAAATCCTCCTTTGATGGGTATTAAGAACAAGTAAAAGGTCTTGGGTACGAGTTCGTAGAAGAGATAGACGATGCCTTTAATTCTATCCAATCCTTACCGCAAACTTGGCCTAAAGTGGGACAATATTATAGGCGCTTTATCTTAAGTCGATTCCCGTATTCTGTTATTTATAAAAACGTAGGCGAAAAAATAATTTATGTTGTTGCGATTATGCATAACCATCGCAAGCTAGGGTATTGGAATGATCGCAATTAACAATACGATTAAGCCGGGTTTTCACGAAGAGCGCGTAAAAACCGCTTAGCAAGGCGTTATACCGCTAGGGGAATGAAGTGTTTGATATAGCAAGAGCAGTTTTTCCTGATGACTTAAAGGATGTTCTTGATCTGTACCGTGAGTATGTCAGTAGCACCTCGGTCGACCTTTCTTTTCAAGGTAATGATCAAGAATTTAATCAGTTACCTGAAAAATATAGCTCCGAAGAGTCAAAGATTTTTTTGCTAAGAAAAGACGGTAAACCTGTTGGGTGTGCAGCATTTCGAAGATTGGATGATGCTGTCTGTGAGATGAAGCGAGTTTATATTCGACCGAGCACCCGTGGTAGTAATCAGGGGGCCAAACTGGTCGACAAAGTGTTGCAAGAGGCGGTTATCAGTGGGTACAAGAAAATTTGTTTAGATGTTCTGCCTGAGTTCAAAACTGCCTTGAAATTATATAAGTCATATGGGTTTGTTGAACATCCCCCCGTGACGGATAACCCCGTTCAAGGAACGCACTTCTTGTGCTTGGATCTAGAGCAGTATAACCAGTGCATCAAATTCGTTCCCGGCCTGACGGCCGTCCACTGGACGCCCTAGTCGGGCGCCGTTTATGCAAGCGTTATTCCTCTTAGAAAAGCGTTATGCCTCTTTTGTAAATCTCTAGCAATTACTTAAATTAAGGTCTAAAGTCAGGTCTTATTTTAATGTTTATATGGTGAGGTTATGAGACAGGTATTAGCGAATTGCTCTGCTAGTATTTCAGAGTTAAAGAAAAATCCAACTGCTCTTTTGAATGAGGCTGATGGTTCAGCTATTGCAATCCTTAACCACAACAAACCCGCAGCTTATCTTGTACCGGCTGAAACTTATGAGTATTTGATGGATATGCTTGATGATTATGAGCTTTCCCAAATAGTAGATAGTCGTCGTGGTGATTTGTCGCAAGCCGTGGAAATCAATATTGATGACTTATAAGTTAACGTTTTTGCCTGCAGCCCAAAAGGAGTGGAGTAGGCTGGCGCCAACTATTCAGAGTCAATTTAAAAAGAAACTCAAAGAAAGGCTAGAAAACCCCCACGTCCTATCATCAAAGTTACGGGGTTATGATTCTGTTTACAAAATCAAACTTCGTACAGCTGGTTATCGTTTAGCTTATGAAGTCATCGACAATGACGTTGTCGTTTACGTACTCGCTGTTGGTAAACGAGATAAAGACGCTGTTTATAAGACGCTCGCCTCACGCTTCAGTTAGCGGCATAACAAACGCTTCAAGAGGGACAGCCAACGCGCGGCATGGTTACTATGCGTTGGTTTTTGTGGTTACGGTGTTATGCGGAAAGTTAGTAGTAGCGTTGGCTTACCATTAAGCGGGCGTTATGATTCATGTCAGTTCAGGAGATATTTTTCATATCGCGATAAAAATTCTCATGAGAACCTAAAGCCATCAGTTCGAGAGTAACGGTGCCATCTTCGTAGCTGTAGCCAAGTAATCTTAGCCAAAGTGGTATTCCTCAAGTTTACCGGCTTCTTTTTCGGCTTTGGCAATGATTGCTTGTTTTACGAATTTATAGGGTAAATCGGGGTTATCTTCCATCATTTCACCGATTTTAGCCCAGTGTTCAATTTGTTTTGGTGTTGTACGGTTTAGGGCTTTAGCCATAATAGCTGCCTTATCAACCAAATCTTGGTCAAGTCGAATGCTTGCAGTAGACATAATAAAATCTTTCTAGTGTGGTAAAAGAAGTGTAGCGAATTGCTACATTTGGGGTAATACGAATCATGTGCTCAAAAAGTTCTTTGTAACAATCTGCCGATAGTCTGATGCTTATGAGACAGCTGACGGTGGCGCTTTAAATGTATTGGCTTTTTTAGTGAGTACAGCCAAATGGTAGTTTGAAAAGAAACAATAAAAAAAACAGGCAGTTGGCCTGTTTTTTGTTATGTCATGGTTTGGTTTTTAGTGCGATGGTGACTAAGATGACAGGGCGCTGAGCTTGGTTTGAATCTGATCCAAAATGCCGTCTGCGTCTAAACCAACACGTTTTAGCATGGATTCATGGCTGGCGTGTTCTTCGTACTGATCTGGTAAGCCGAGCTGTAAAACAGGAAGGGCAATGTGATTGGCTTGTAAGCACTCCACAACTGCAGACCCCGCGCCGCCCATGATGGCGTTTTCTTCCACGGTGACAAAGAGCGTGGCGTCTTTGTGAGCCAACAGAGCTTTTTCATCCAAAGGTTTCACAAAGCGCATGTCGAGTAGCGTTGCGTCTAGTTCATTGGCCGCATGCAAGGCGTCGTAAGTTGGTCGACCAAAGGCACAAATCACAATCCCAGATTCACCTTTTCGTAAAGTGCGAGATTGACCTAATTCAAGCGTGGACAGTGTCGGCTCAATCGTAATGCCTTGACCTGTGCCTCGGGGATAACGAACAGCCGCAGGGCCTTTGTATTCATAACCGGTTTGTAACATTTTACGGCATTCGTCTTCGTCGGACGGTGCCATCACGACCATATTCGGAATACAACGCAGATAGCTCAGATCATAAACACCCGCGTGAGTTGGGCCATCTTCACCGACTAGACCGGCGCGATCGATGGCAAACAATACATCGAGATTTTGCAAGGCGACGTCGTGAATCAATTGATCATAGGCACGTTGTAAAAACGTCGAATAAATGGCCACAACCGGTTTAATGCCATCGCACGCCATGCCGGCCGCTAAGGTAACGGCGTGTTGTTCGGCAATGGCGACATCGAAGTAACGATCGGGAAAGCGTTCGGCGAATTCGATTAAATCTGACCCTTCTTTCATTGCTGGAGTAATGCCAACAACTTTGTCGTCTTGTTCGGCGAGATCGCACAGCCATTGACCAAAGACGGTACAATATTTGGGTGATGGTTTTTTTGATTTATGTGGTTTGGGGTCTGGCTCAATTTTATTGATGGCGTGATAGCCAATAGGGTCGCCTTCGGCGGGTTCGAAGCCTTTGCCTTTTTTGGTGATGACATGCAAAAACTGCGGGCCGGTGCGGTCTTTTAGATTTGCGATGGTGGTCAATAAATGGTCAATGTCATGGCCATCGATAGGACCAATATAATTAAACCCCAGCTCTTCGAACATCATGCCAGGCGATACCATGCCTTTCATGTGTTCTTCGGCTTTTCGTGCTAATTCGAGTGCAGAGGGCAGGCCTGAAAAGACTTTTTGGCCACTTTTGCGAATGTTATCGTAAGTTTTGCTGGCCCAAATACGAGCAAAATAACTGGACAAGGCCCCGACGGGTTTGGAAATCGACATTTCATTGTCGTTTAAAATCACCAGCATATCGGCTTTTACATCACCGGCGTGATTCAGAGCTTCAAACGCCATGCCGGCTGACATGGCGCCATCGCCAATAATGGCAACGGCTTTGCGCCCTGTTTTTAGCTGTCTGGCTGCCAAAGACATGCCTAATGCGGCACCGATAGACGTGCTGGAATGACCGACACCAAAGGTGTCGTATTCGCTTTCGTCACGTTTAGGGAAGCCTGAAATGCCGTTTTCTTGACGAATATTCAGCAAGGCTTCTCGTCGTCCCGTTAAAATCTTATGAGGGTAAGCTTGGTGGCCCACATCCCAGACAATACGGTCTTCAGGTGTGTTGTAAAGGTAATGCAGGGCGACCGTGAGTTCAACGACGCCAAGCCCAGCGCCAAAGTGTCCACCGGTTTGGCCGACACTGTACAGCATAAATTCACGCAGCTCGCGGATGAGTGTCGGCAATTGATCTTTTTTGAAGGCGCGCAAATCCGCCGGCGTATTGACTTGATCCAGCAAGGGGGTGTCGGGTCGAGCTGTGGGTATCTCTTCGAATATGGGCACGGATTTAATCACATTATTAGTTAATCTAAAAAGTGTGTAAGTATATCAGTGGTTACGACCAATAATATAGTTCGCAAGTTCAACTAAAGGTTGGGCTGCATCACCAAATGGGGAAACGGCGCTTATTGCTTGTTTGTGTAAAGAGTGGGCCAGCGCTTGAGCCCCTTCGAGCCCTAATAATTTGGGGTAAGTTGGCTTGTTTGCCTCTTCGTCAGAAAATTGCGCTTTACCCAGTGTGAGAGTATCGCTGGTAATGTCGATAATGTCGTCTTGCACTTGAAAAGCGAGGCCAATGGCGGTGGCGTAGATGTCTAACGCCTGCAAATCGGCCGCCGATGTTGCTCCAGCGCTGATGGCGCCCATATGGACGCTCGCTCTGATCAAGGCGCCTGTTTTATGTTGGTGCATTTGTTCTAAGGCAATTAGGTCGATGTCTTTGCCTACGCTGGCGAGGTCAATCATTTGGCCCGTTACCATGCCGTGTCGGCCTGAGGCCTGAATCAATATTTGCAACAGTTGCAGCTGAATGGCGGCGTTGTCGTGGTGCTTGGCACTTAATAATTCAAATGCAAACGTTTGCAGGGCATCGCCTGCAAGAATGGCGGTGGCTTCGTTGTATTGTATATGGCAAGTGGGTTTTCCGCGTCGCAAGTCATCGTCGTCCATGGCGGGTAAGTCATCATGGATAAGAGAGTAGGCGTGGATGGATTCAAGGGCGGCGGCGCTGGCGTCAGTGAGGCTGTTGGCTTCGCCAAATAAGGAGGCACTGGCGTAAGTCAGCATGGGGCGAATGCGCTTGCCGCCATTCAATAAGCTATAAGACATGGCTTCTTGTAAGTAGGTGGCAGGCCCGTACTCGCTAAGATGTTCGGCCAGATACGTATCGACTCGAGAACGAGCGTAATTAGAGAAATCTTCTAGTGTCACGAATTGGGTTCCGGTTCAAAAGTTTCTAGGTACTCGCCATCTTGTTTTTCGAGCAATATTTGAACTTTCTGCTCAGCTTGTGTCAGAACAGATTGGCATTCTTGGCTGAGCTTAACGCCTTTCTCGAACGCCTTTAATGATTCTTCTAGGGAAAGCTTGTTCGACTCAAGTTGTGCAACGATACTATCGAGCTCACTGAGATTCTCTTCGAAATAGCGGACACTGTTTTTTCGTGACATGTTGACTACTCTTATTTTAACCCACGTTTTGTAACAGAAAATGGTGTGCTATTCGAGGGTGTGTTAATGAAAATTACAAAATTCCTGCAAGAAGATGTCATTCTTAGTCTCTATTTCGTATAGAATTGTAGGAATGTGTGGTTGGCATTATAGCTTTATTGTTGGGAGACGTGTGTGGATATCGCAACGTTAATAGGACTTGTTGGATCGTTTATTGTAATCATCGCGGCTATTTTTGTCGGCGGTTCAGCTGGGATGTTTTTAGACCTTGCTTCTACCCTGATTGTATTGGTCGGTTCTACCTTTGTTATCTTAATGCAATACCCGCTTAGCCAGTTCTTAGGAGCGGGTAAAATCGCGGCGAAAGCCTTTATGTTTAAGAGTGTCCCTTTGGATACTTTAATCGATGAGATTTATGGATTGGCCGATGAAGCTCGTAAAGGCGGTCTATTGTCTTTAGAAGGCAAAGAGGTCAGTCATCCGTTCTTATCAAAAGGCATCCAGATGCTGGTGGATGGTCATGATGGCAACGTGGTTAAAAACCAATTATCCAGAGATATGAGCCAGGCTTATTTCCGGCACACCTCGGGTTCAAAAGTATTTAAATCATTTGGCGACGTGGGTCCTGCTATGGGGATGATAGGAACTTTAGTGGGTTTGGTCCAGATGTTGGCGAACATGTCTGACCCTAAAGCCATTGGCCCTGCGATGGCGGTCGCGTTGCTGACTACGTTGTACGGCGCTATGTTGGCAAACATGGTGTGCTTGCCCATTTCGGCAAAACTAAACATTCGCGCAGACGAAGAGTTGACGTGTCAGAAAATGATACTGGATGCTCTTTTGGCGATTCAATCCGGTCAGAACCCACGTATTTTGGATGGTGCTTTGAAAACCTATATTGCCGAAGGCAAACGTATTGAGCGTGAATAAGACTTTTAGTTGCATTGGCTGTTTTGTTTTTAGTGGCCCTATTTAGCGGTAAATGGATTCAATAATGAGTGATGAAGAAGAACCAGATTGCCCCGAGTGTGTAGAGGGATTGCCCGCTTATATGGGAACCTTTGCCGATCTTATGTCTTTGTTAATGTGTTTTTTCGTGCTTTTGCTGTCGTTTGCTGAGATGGATGTCATTAAGTTTAAGCAAATTGCGGGGTCTTTAAAGTTAGCATTTGGGGTTCAGAGTGAGGTGTCGGCCGAGTCTGTCCCGATGGGAACGTCTATTATAGCCCAAGAGTTTAGTCCAGGTAGACCGGAACCCACCCCGATTAACGAAGTGAAGCAAAAAGCCGATGACACACCCGAAAATACACTGGAAGTTATCTGTCAGCCTGGAGAGTCTGAGCTGAAAGTACAAGAAAACTCAGGGTCTCCCTCTCCTGTGACGGTGGTTGATAAATCTAACGCGGATCTTAAAAAAGAGGAACAAATTCAGCAAACGGAAGGTGATGCGCAAATGGTGGCGTCTGTGATGCGTGAAGAAATTTCGAAAGGCCTAGTAGAGATTGAAACACAGGAAGAAACCATTACGATCCGAATTAAAGACAAAGGGTCATTTGAGTCAGGTTCGGCAGAGTTAAACTATGACTTTATCCCAGTTATGGAAATGATCCGTGAAGTCTTAGTGGGTATTCAAGGGACTATTTCGGTAGAAGGTCATACGGATAACGTGCCCATTGATAGTCGGCAATTTCGTTCTAATTGGCAACTGTCTTCAGCCAGAGCCATTTCAGTTGCGGAGGAGCTCTTTGGTACAGGTCAACTCGACCAGGGCCGTTTTGCTGTAACCGGGTATTCTGATACTAGGCCCCTAGTACCTAATGACACGTCGGCACACCGTGCGACTAATCGACGTGTCGAAATTGTCATTAAGCAGAACGACACCTCTCGACCACTAATGCGAAGCACTCTTGATGAAGTACCATCGGATGGCGTGATTGAATTTGATCGCAGTATGGTGGAGGACTTGGCACCGAACGAAATTTTTTAGCGAGTGAGTGATGTTGTTTAAGGGGGCTTTTTGTCCCCTTTTTATGGTCTCCATGCTGGCTTACTGATTATTAGTACTGAGATTATTGCGTTTTTTTGTTATGGTTTGCCCAGATAACATTGAGGTATTGAGGAATTGAGGAATTGAGATAATGCGAGTAGCTGTGATTGGTGCCTCCGGGCGCATGGGGAAAAATTTGATTACCGCCATAGGTTATGCCGATGGTATGTCGCTGGGTGCGGCCATTTTAAAACCAGGCAGCAGTTTGATCGGTGCTGATGCGGGTGAAATAGCCGGTGTCGGTAAACTGGGTGTGGCAGCCGTGGCTTCGTTGGCAGATTGTGTTAATGATTTTGATGTGCTGATTGATTTTACGACACCGGCATTAACGTTGGAAAATGCGGCGTTTTGTGTTCAACATAAAAAAGCCATTGTGGTCGGAACAACAGGTTTAAATGAGGCAGAGAAAGACGCTTTAGGCTTGGCTTCTGTACAATCTCCCGTTGTCTTCGCCCCTAACATGAGTGTGGGCGTAAATGTGACCCTAAAATTGCTTGCGACTGCGGCAAAAATTCTAGGGGATGACTACGATGTGGAGATCATCGAGGCGCATCATCGCCATAAAGTAGATTCCCCTTCTGGAACGGCATTGCGTATGGGGGAGGTGGTTGCTGAGGCCTTGGGCCGAGATTTAAAAGAGTGCGCTGTGTACGGTCGTGAAGGTCAAACAGGAGCGCGTACGCAAAAAGAGATTGGCTTTGAGACGATCCGAGCAGGGGATGTCGTCGGTGAGCACAGTGTTTGGTTTGCCACCGAAGGTGAGCGTATTGAGATTGCTCATAAAGCGAGCAGTCGCATGACGTTTGCAAAGGGTGCGGTTCGCGCGGCAAGCTGGTTGTCGGGTAAACCAGCGGGCATGTACGATATGCAAGATGTGCTGGATCTTAAGTAAGTATAAGCATACGGTAAAGAATGCTAATAAATAAAAATGGCCGCTAACACTATAGCGGCCATTTTTGTTGAAGCGACAGGTAAGCTTATAAACTTATGGCGACAGTACATCAGCCAGTTTACTGGCTTCCAATCGACCCTTGAGTTCGCCTGCTTTATTGACAACGGGTAAATCAAAACGGGTGTTCAGTGACAGCGGAATGACATCTTGCAAAAGATTCGTACGACGCACTGTTTTCACCTTGATAAGGGCTTCTTTTAGCAAATCATCGTCTTGCATGTCATCGAGTTGTGCTTTCGTGAGGACCCCTTGATAACCTTCGTCATTGAAAACAAACGCATGGCTTTTATCGGAAGGAAAATGGCTTCGTACGTCTTTAGCGGTGTTTCCTTCAAGTTTGCTGGTGTCCGGTGTCATGATGGTCTGAACCGTCAATGCTCGTGCACGGTTCACATCTTTAGCAAACGCTCTTACGTAGTCGTCTGTCGGTTTAAGAACGATGTCGACAGGCGTACCAACTTGCACCAACTTACCATCCTTGAGTACCGCGATGCGATCGCCTAATCTGAGTGCTTCATCAAGATCGTGGGTAATGAAGATAATGGTTTTTTGAAGATTCTCTTGAAGCTCCATGAGTTGTTCTTGCATTTCGCTTCGAATCAAAGGATCAAGCGCTGAAAAAGCTTCGTCCATTAGCAATATTTCCGCATCGGTACAGAGTGCGCGAGCAAGACCAACACGTTGTTGCTGGCCACCCGATAGCTGAGAAGGGTACTGATCTTCATACCCTGCTAAGCCAACGGTTTCCAACCAGGAAACCGCTTTAGGTCTCCATTCTGCCTTTTTTTCACCTTTTATTAGCAAGCCATAGCCTACGTTATCCAGTACACAGCGGTGGGGCATTAGACCAAAATGTTGAAAAACCATGGCCATTTTATGACGTCTAAAAGTAGTTAGCTCTTTTACAGGCAACTCCATGATGTCATCGCCTTCCACTTTGATTTTTCCGGCTGTCGGATCAATCAAACGGTTGAAATGACGAATAAGAGTCGATTTACCAGAGCCTGACAAGCCCATGATGACAAAAATCTCACCACGTTTGACGTTCAAGTTAATGTCTTGTAAACCGATGGTGTGACCCGTTTCTGCAAGAATTTCTTCTTTTGATGCGCCTGCTTTTACCTTGGGTAACACATTTTTGGCGTCAGGGCCAAAAATTTGATAAAGACCTTCGATTTCAATTAATGTTTCGCGTGTATTATCCATTTTCATTCCCTTCAAGATGTTTTTGTGCGCGTTTTGCATAGCTTTGAGAAACGCGGTCAAAGATGATCGCGAGCGCGACAATAGCAAGGCCATTTAAAAGCCCAAGGGTGAAATATTGGTTCGTGATGGATTTTAGAACGGGTTGACCTAGCCCTTTAACGCCAATCATAGAGGCGACCACCACCATGGCTAATGCCATCATAATAGTTTGGTTGATACCCGCCATGATAGTTGGCATGGCAAGGGGGATTTGTACCCCAAATAAACGTTGGGTAGGTGTGGCGCCGTAGGCGGTTGCCGCTTCCAATGTTTCTTGATTGACTAAGCGGATACCTAAATTTGTTAGGCGTATAACGGGCGGTATAGCGTAGATAACTACCGCAATAACCCCAGGTATTCTGCCGATACCAAGCAGCATAACCACAGGAATTAAATAAACAAAAGCGGGCATGGTCTGCATGATATCAAGCAGTGGCGTAATGATGGACTTTGCTCTGTCGGATCGCGCCATTAAAATGCCGATAGGAATACCGATACAAATAGAAAGAATAGTGCAGACGGTAATAATGCTAAGGGTGCGCATTGTGTCTTCCCACATACCAAAATAACCAATGGTAACAAAGGAGGCGAGTACACCGGCACACAGTTTCCAAGATCGTGTCGCGGCATACACTAAGCCGACGATCGCAGCTAAAACAAGCCACCATGGGGTTTCAAGCAGAAGGTTTTCAAACCAGACCAAAAAATGCAAAAGGGGGTTGAAGAAGTTTTCAATGGATTCACCATAGGAGCGTGAAAAAGACCGATAGGCGCCATCCAATGTTTGTCTGATCGCGAGAAGATCGCGTCGACTCATGTCGGGAAATTCTGTCAACCAAGAGGTGTCTGTCATAAGTTCGTTCTCAAAGAGTAAAGCAAAATAAAGAGCCGCGCTGCTGTTTACAGCACGGCTGAATTAACATTGAAAAGAAGAATTAGAGACTGTCTAGTGCTTTATCAATTTTGGCTTTCACGTCTTTATCGACCCATTTAGACCAGATCTCTGGGTAAGTAAACATGAAGTTTTCAGCGGCATATTGACCATCTGCCTGATTGTCTTCCATCCAAGCAAGTAAGCCGTTCATTTGTGCGTTGGTAAAAGCACGCTTGGTCGTATACGCATAGGCTTCAGGTGCATTTTTCTGGAAATCGGTTGTAGTGATGGTAAACACAGGGGAAGGCGGGTACATGGTCACCTTAGGGTCCATGCAGCTGTCTTCCGCGATGCACTTGATGTAATGCTCTGTGTCAACACCCGTGCCAAAGTCTACTTTGACCATGTCATATTTACCTAGAATCGCTGTTGGTGCCCAGTAATAACCGAACCAAGACGCTTTTCTTTCGTAAGCTCGGCTAAGAGAGCCTGACAACCCTGCGGAAGAGCCGGGATCGATCAGTTCAAAACCAGATTCTTGTAAGTTCAATGCTTTGAACAAATTGCCAGCGGTGATCTGACAGCCCCACCCAGCAGGACAGCCATAAAAAGCGGAGACAGACGCGTCTTCAGGGTTAGGAAACGCCTTTGCATGTTGCTTGATGCCTTCAATCGTAGCCAATGATGGATCAGCATCTACCATATATTTAGGAACCCAAAAACCTTCTTCGCCACCATCCGATAATGATTGCCCTGATATGCTTAGACGACCGTCTGCAACACCACGATCAATCAGAGCTTTAACCGCGTTAGTCCACATTTCTGGGGCGATGTCTGGTTGGCCTTTTTCTGCCATGGAGGTGCTGGTTGGCATGGTATCGCCAGGAATCAGCTCAGCATCACAGCCGTAACCATTTTCTAAAATAAATTTATCAACGTTGGCCATGAGGGAAGCGGAGTTCCAATTCATGTCAGCAATTTGAATTTTGCCACAGCTGTCTGCGGCAAAAGAAGAGGTGGCGGCAACGGTCATAAGACCGGCCAGAATACTTTTTTTATACATCTTTATGTTCCTGTTATGATTAAAATATTAGTGAACAAACGATAATTAGTTTACACATCTAAGTAATTATATCAAATTGTTGTTGTTCTTTTTTGTTAATATAATTATTTTTTCTATTTAAAACATATACTTAGAGATATTTTATAGGTTGTTTTAGGGCGTTATAAAATATCCCTATGAGGAGAAAAAGAAGAAAAAATATTTAATACAGAAATTAAAAACTCGAGTGAAGTGTCGAGTTTTTAATGATGTGAAGGCGTTGGCGGGGTTAGAAGTCTGGTGAGTTAATGTCTAAAATAGGAGCCGCGTCAATGTGTTCAGCGTCCATCATCATGGCGATGCGCTGAAGTGAGGATAGGACCTGTGTTTGCTCCCAGCCTTCGAGTGATTCAAATTCATGCACAAACTTTTCATGCAACAAAGGAGGGGCTGTCGCTAATGTTGCCTTTCCTTCAACAGTGAGTCGCGCGTTAACAATACGCTTGTCTTTTTGAGCTCTGACACGCTCAACGTATTTTCTGTCTTCGAGGCGATTTAGAATGGTGGTCACCGTCGCTTGGCTCAACGATACGCTGTCCGATATTTTGCGCACAGTCACATCACCCAGCTCCTCGATAGAGCGTAATACCATGATTTGTGGAATGGTTAATCCACAGGCTTTAACAACGCGTTTTGATTGTAAATCTGTTGCACGAATGATTCGTCTTAGATGAACGAGGACATCGTGCAAATGTTGAGGTGAATTAGACATATCGATCAATGTTCCAAGCAAGGGTATGAATGAACGCTTTTTAAATTTGATTAAAAGAAGCGGAGTGTAAATACATTACAGCTCAAAGTATATACGTACTTTTCCCTATTAGTCAGCCTAATAAGAAAAAGTATCGTTTTTGGCATTTGGCTTATTTGAGGGCCTTAAAGGCCTCGATAGCAGCGAGTCGCGCCGGTTTGTAATCAATAATGGGCAGTGGATAGCCGCATTGTTTGCGCTGTTCGGGCTTTGGATCATGTATAGATTTTGCATCTAATTTGGCGAGTTCCGGAACGAATCGACGAATAAAGTCACCATTTTTATCGTAGGTTTCGGATTGTCTGGTGGGGTTAAATACGCGAAAGTAAGGTGCTGCATCACAGCCTGTTGAGGCGCTCCATTGCCAACCACCGTTATTAGCCGCAAATTCACCATCGATGAGTTTGCTCATAAAATAGGCTTCGCCTTTACGCCAATCGGCAAACAACAGTTTGGTGCAGAAGCTGGCGGCGACCATGCGCAATCGATTGTGCATCCAGCCGGTTTGATTCAGTTGACGCATGGCCGCATCGACTATGGGGAACCCCGTTTTGCCTTCACACCAAGCGGTAAAATCGGCGTCGTTGTCGCGCCATATCAAGGCGCTGGTTTCGGATTTAAAGGGGCGATTCATGGAGAGAAAAGGAAAGTGTGCCATGAGTTGACGGTAGAAGTCCCGCCACGCCAGCTCCTTTAGCCAGATGCTGTCTTGCCAGCGTTTTTCTTCTTGATTACAGGTATAAAAAATGGCTTCTAAGCATTGTCTGGGTCCCAATGCCCCCAGTGCAAGGTAGGGCGACAGCGTGCTGGTGCCCGGTTGCATGGGGTAATCGCGGTGGGCTTGGTAGTGTTTTTCTTTATGATGGCAAAATTGCCACAGTTTTTGTTTGGCGGTGTCCTGATCGGCAGGCCACAAATCGTCGCGGTGGGTTGTAGCCCAATTAAAATCAAACTCAGTCGGTTGAATGGCGGCCGATTGTCGCTCAGGGCCAGGTAGCGGCGCACTGTCTTGTTGAGCAAGCAGGCTAACCCATTTGTTATAAAAGGGGGTAAATACCTTAAAGGGCGTACCTTGTTGGCTCAATACCGCTTGAGAGACAATTAAATCGGTTGGTTGAATGTGCGTTTTAATGTTGTGTTTTTGCAATTCCTCAAAGACCGCTTGATCTCGTTGCTGCTCATGAACGGGCAAATCATCATTGAACCACACATCTTGTATGCGATTTTCGAGACAAAATTCACGGATTCGATCAGGTAATAAATCGTATGTTTGAGTTTCAAGGCTATGCACAGGAATGCCAAGCTTGGCGAGTGCCTGAGCAAGGCGTTTGATTAGTCCGGCTCGCAGGCTATTTTTGGCATCCGATTCGTTGTGTTGTGTCCATTGTTCCGGGGTGGGTGTAAGCAATACGCAGATGCCTTGCCCTGACGCTTGAGCGGACAGCGACGCAAAATACAGTGCTGGATTATCCAGCCAGCGCAGGTCGTTTCTTAGCCAAACAATATGAGTAATATTCATTATAGATCATGACCTTTTATGCGATTAGTGAGTGCGATGGCACTGAGTAAAGCCCCTTCTGCATCGCCTTGACAGAGCCAATCACCAGCAAGGCCAATATTATGCTCGGGCGCCCATGCAAAGTCATTATTGCCTCTATTTTCAGCAAAACGACTTAAAAACCAACGATGGGGTTCGCCGTGCTTTAAGACTCTGTGTTCAGTTTCTTCAGAAAACGCTTGAAGAAGTGCTTGAGCGATCCACTCTTTGTTCGCGTCGAGGTGTTGTTTGCTCCATGCAGGATTGGCTTGAATGACCCATCTGTCATGATTGTCACTGTGGCGCATCGGTTTGTGATTGTCTTTGATCATGCGTTTAATCGGGGAGTCTTTTAGTTCGATAATGGCACTTAGGTCACAGGTATCGGTTTCTAACCACATTGCCCATTGGGATTGGTAATGGGCGCAGGCTTGGTTTGCTCTGAGGAGTAAAACAGCGAGCCTTTCGTTCGTTGATAAAATAGCGGCCGCTTGCGGCGCTGGTGCAGCAATGATGATTTTCTTAGCACGAACCACGGGCTGATACTTATCGTCTCGGATAAGCCAATAGCCTTGCTCGTCATGGTCATCCGCATGGTGTTCTAAATGATGAACACGGGTATTGGTAATAAAGTCAGTGTCAGCAATCCAGTGACGGGTGATGGCACTCATTTTGGGTGTCCCAACAAATGCTTGTGCTTCATTGGTGTTGAGCTGTGGCCAATGAGCGGTAACTTGCTGCTTGGTAAGCGTCTCAAGTAGGTTGCGTGTTTCTTCTTGCTTGGCGTGAATGAAGGGCGCCCCAAGGTCGCAGCTGGTGCCATCGTCTAATCTTTTGCTGCTGGCTCGTCCGCCGCTACCGCGGCTTTTGTCAATTATGCAGAGGCTGATATCTGGCTCAGACAACAAGTGAGCGCATAAACTGCCAGCCAAACCTGCGCCAATAATGGCCATGTCGTACATTGGGGGCGTTGAACCGACGTCTGATTTACTCATAGTGTATTTCCCAAAGGTCGTCTGTGTTGTTGTGGCGTTATAAACGATATAAATGGTGCGAATAAAATCATTACGCTAAACAGAGGATGCCTCGTAAAGAAAGACAATCTCACCAAAGTGTCGTTCATAAATTATCGTGACTGAATTATACCTTATTGAAAATAGCAATAAACCCGTGGGATTGTGCTAAAAGGTAAACAATGAAGGGGCAGTAGAAAAGACACCCCCGCCAGCGCAAGGCTAGCAAGGGGCTATGAGATCAAGTTTATGGTAAAGGGTTAATTAGGAAGTAAAGCACAACAGCAACGGCAATCGGAGCCGTAAACTTCATGGAGAGTCTCCACAAAGAATAAACCGCGCCATGAAGCTCCAACTCTTCTTGGGCAAACTTGTCTTTTACAACCCAGCCGGCAAACAAGGCGATTAAGATCCCACCCAGTGGTAACATGATATTGGCGGTAATATAGTCTAAGAAATCAAATGTGTTTTTACCAAACAAGGTGACGTCAGACATAAAACTGAACGATCCTAGGCATGCAATGCCTAGTGACCATACGACCACGCCTAAAGCGATGGCCGCGGACTTTCGTTTCATCTTAAAGCGTTCCACTAGAAAGGCGACCGTGGGTTCGAGTAATGAAATAGCCGATGTCCATGCAGCGACACCCACTAATACGAAGAACAAAACACCAAACAATTGCCCAAATGGCATCTGGCCAAATGCTACTGGCAAGGAAATGAACATCAAACCTGGCCCTGCAGCAGGGTCCATGCCATTTGAGAATATAATGGGGAATATCGCCAAACCTGCCACCAAAGCGACCAAGGTGTCCAGCGCGCCAATGGTCAGCACGGTTTTACCAATAGATGCCGTTTTCGTCATGTACGAACCATAGGCCATGATGGTCCCCATGCCCAAAGACAAAGTAAAGAACGAATGCCCTAATGCGATCAAAGCCGAATTCCAGGTTAGTTTACTGAAATCAACATGGAACATAAAATTCCAACTTTGAGCAAAACCATCGGTTGTCATGGCATACCCCAGCAAAATGATGAGCAGCACGAAAAGCGCTGGCATCATCACGCGGGTAGCCGTTTCAATGCCTTTATTGATGCCGGCAGCAACCACCATCACGGTCATGATGCTAAACAGTGTGTGCCAGCCTAATAAAGTCGCAGGGTCAGCAAGAAGGGCACTAAAAGTAGCGCCTGCTTGGTCTGATGTGACCCCTTGCATTTCGCCCGTTAGCATGGCCTTAATATAGTGAAGCACCCAGCCGCCTACGACAGAGTAAAACGAAAAAATAAACACACCTGATAACATACCAATAAGGCCGATGATGCCCCATGTTTTCGGTCCTTGTGATTCTTGCGCGACATCGATCAGAGCGTTGATGGGGTTTTTACGGGCGCGACGACCAATAAAGACTTCCGCCATCATGATGGGAATACCGACCAGTAAAATACAGGCTAAATACACCAGAACAAAGGCGCCGCCGCCATTTTCACCTGTGATGTAGGGGAATTTCCAGATGTTACCTAATCCGACGGCAGATCCTGTTGCTGCAAGAATGAAAATCCATCGGCTCGCCCAAGAGCCTTGGATAGAAGTTTTATTTGACATAGTTATCTCTAAGTAATTGAAAGCAATATATAAACATCGTTCAAAGTCGGTTATTTTTACCCATACCAATGCCTCCTTAATCGCCAGCAATTAAGTGTGCTAACAAGCATAACTTCGAACAGGGGCGGCATTTTCCGAATTTCACACACGACATGCAACCAAAAATGCACAATTATCCCATTTGATCCTTATCCAATAAAATGGAGTGGCTTTTCACGAAGAGGCTAACGTTGTTAAGGCAGGTTTATTAATTAGAACTCTAATTAACTGGTTGAATAGAAATTAGTTTCAAGTATAATGATTAGACATCAAATAACGATTTTATTGATTTTAATAAAATAGTTATATGCATTAAGTGTTTAAAGTTAATATTTTGCCTTTAAGGTGCCATGCTTAGCTATTACACTGAATAAAAATGTTTTGTATTCTAATGGGTTTTTTATGGGTTTAGGAAAAATACTTTTCAGTAAGCCGGGTGTTACAGACGGTATGGCGGTCAATCAGCTGGTGGCTTCATGTCCGCCTTTAGATACCAATTCTGCCTATTGTAACTTGCTACAAACTAGCCATTTTTGCGACACGTCGGTGGCAGCACGTCTCGACAATACCGAGTTGGTGGGGTTTGTTTCCGGTTATCTTATTCCAAATCAGGCAGACACCTTGTTTGTCTGGCAAGTTGCCGTGAGTGAAAAAGCACGCGGTCAAGGCCTTGCTAAAAAAATGGTTTTAACCTTGTTAGAACGTTCTCATTGTTCAGGAGTGCGTTATTTAGAAACCAGTATTACCGCTTCAAATCAAGGCTCTTGGGCTTTATTCAAACGCCTTGCCAAACATCTCGATGCGCCGTTAACGGAGTCGATTATGTTTGACAAACAGGCGCATTTTAATGGACAGCACGATACCGAACACCTCGTTCGCATCGGTCCCATTTCATTATAAGCCTTAAATTCGGTGCGCGAGACGGTATGTTTTCGCACGCCGTTTTTATAGCTCATCAATAAATCTAGTGTATTTAAAGGACGCATCAATATGAAAATTTTTGACGAAATCGAATCAGAAGTACAATCCTACGCCCGCTCTTTTCCACGTGTTTTTCATCGTGCGCGTGACGCTCATTTGTTCGATCAAGAAGGCAATAAATACCTAGACTTTTTAGCGGGTGCTGGAACCTTAAATTACGGTCATAACAACCCCATTTTTAAGAAAAAAATGGTGGAATACATATTGGACGATGGCATTACTCACGGTTTAGACATGCACACAAAAGCCAAGGGAGAATTTTTAGAAGCGTTTAAAGTGCATATCCTAGAACCCCGTGGGCTAGAATATATGATGCAATTTACGGGACCAACGGGCACAAATGCCGTAGAAGCGGCGCTGAAATTGGCCCGTAATGTGACGGGGCGTGAAAATATTATCAGCTTTACCAATGGCTTTCATGGCTGCAGTTTAGGGGCTTTATCGGTTACAGGTAATTCTCATCATCGTGGTGCAGCGGGCTTAAGTTTGGGAGCGGGTGTGTCTACAGTACCGTTTGATGGCTACTTGGGCGAAGGCATTGAAACAACAGAATACCTAGATAAAGTCTTATCGGACTCTAGCAGTGGCGTCGACTTGCCTGCCGCGGTGATTGTTGAAACGGTTCAGGGAGAAGGGGGCATCAATGTGGCCAGTTTCTCTTGGTTACAAAATCTCGAGGCCGTCTGTAAAAAACACGATGTTTTATTGATTGTTGATGACATTCAAGCGGGTTGCGGTCGTACCGGGACTTTCTTTAGCTTTGAAGGCGCCGGTATCACGCCAGATATTGTGACCATGTCTAAATCCTTAAGCGGTTACGGTTTGCCTTTTGCGGTGGTGCTTATGCGCCCAGAATTAGATCAATGGAAGCCTGGCGAGCACAACGGTACTTTTCGTGGCAATAACCTTGCGTTTGTGACGGCAAAAGCGGCGATTGAAACCTACTGGAAAGACGACACTTTTGAGAGAGACATTAAACGCAAGGGCGAGTACATACATCAGCGTACCCAAGCGATTGTAGAAGAATGTGGTGAAGGGAATTTTATCGTCCAAGGTCGAGGCATGATGCGCGGTATTAACTGTGTTAGTGGTGAACTGGCAAATAAAATTACCAAGAAATGTTTCCAAAACGGTCTGATGATAGAAACATCGGGCGCCGATGATCAAGTCGTGAAATTTCTCTGTCCATTAACTATCTTAGATGAAGATCTTAAGCAGGGTATTGATATTTTAGAACGCGCGATTCGTGATGTATGCGCCAAAGAAGACGATATGCCAGAAGCAAAAAGCTATTTTGATGAAAATTACGACATCGCGGTTTAAATTGACCGTTTGCAAAGAAGAGTAAAAAAACATAAGGAGCACAGAATGTTTGCACGTGATTTAGCCGAATGTGAAAAAACGGAACGCCGCGTTGTGTCCCCCGATGGGAATTGGGAAAGCACGCGTCTCTTATTGAAAGAAGATAACATGGGCTTCTCGTTTCATATTACAACGATTTATGCCGGTAAAGATTTTGACATGCATTATCAAAATCACCTTGAATCTGTGTACTGTATTTCAGGTGAAGGAGAGGTGGAGAGTCGCGAAACCGGCCAAAAACATCAGATTAAGCCTGGCGTTGTGTACGTGTTGGATAAGCATGATGCCCACACATTACGGGCATCCAAAGAGCTGAAGCTGGCGTGTGTATTTAACCCTCCGATTACTGGTAAAGAAGTTCATAACGCCCAAGGTGCCTACGAGCTTTTAGAGTAAGGTTCTCCCTCTCAGCCTATGACAAAGCGTTACCATTAGGTGGCGTTTTGTTTATTCATGCGGTTTCATTTCGGCTCTTCTATCTTCGATGCTGTTCTTTTTTGTCCCTGTCAACGTATTTGCTCATGAGTGTAGGGTAAGTCGATTAGATGGCTTGAAAAGTGTGATTAATGCTTAAATTTTCTGCAGCCTTGTGACAATATAGCGACAGTTTTTGACTCTGGCCAAAGTGACCCTTTGGCCCCTAGATAAATTGGGTAAATAATGGGACAACATACAGTTGAAAAAATTGGCGGTACGTCTATGAGTGACTACCGTTCAGTAAGAGACAATATCATTTTTAAACCGACTCAAGCGGACAATATGTACCAGCGCATTTTCGTTGTATCGGCGTATTCCGGTATGACGGACAAGTTGCTAGAACATAAGAAAACGGGCGATGCCGGCGTGTTTGCTTTGTTCGCTCAAGAGCGTAAACAAAACAACTGGTTTCCGGCCTTGCAAGAGGTTCGCAGTGCCATGCTTGAAATCAACCACGCCTTATTTGAAGCGGGCGAGTTACGGCACAAAGCCGATGCGTTTTTAAACACCCGCTTGCAAGAAGCCCAAGAGTGCTTAGAAGACTTACATCGTCTCTGTCAGCATGGGCACTTTTCCATTAGTGAACACTTGGCAACGGTTCGTGAAATGCTTGCCAGTTTGGGAGAAGCCCACAGCGCTTGGAATACCGCACACCTACTTGAACGCGATGGTGTGAATGCCGTATTTGTTGACCTCACCGGTTGGAATAGCCCCAGCCATATGTCACTGGATGAACGTATTGTTGATGCGTTTAAAGACATCGATTTACGCACAGAGCTGCCCATCGCAACGGGTTATGCTCACAGTGAAACCGGTCTAATGTCGACTTTCGATCGCGGTTACAGTGAAATGACATTCAGTCGTATTGCAGTATTGACGCAAGCGCGTGAAGCCGTTATTCACAAAGAGTTTCATCTGAGCAGCGCCGATCCGCGTTTAGTCGGTGAAAGCAAGGCGGTCCCCATTGGTCGTACTAACTATGATGTGGCCGATCAGCTGGCTAATTTGGGTATGGAAGCCATTCACCCCAAAGCGGCAAAAGGGTTGCGTCAAAGTGGTATTGCGCTTCGAGTAAAAAATACCTTTGAACCGGATCACACCGGCACGCTTATTACCGGTGATTACGTCAGCGACGCGCCATGTGTTGAGATCATCGCAGGGTGTCGCGGTGTGTTTGCAGTGGAGTTGTTCGATCAAGACATGGCGGGCGACATCGACAAATTTGATGTGGGTATTTTAAAAGTATTGAACCAATTTCATGCACATATTATTGCTAAAGACATCAATGCGAACACCATTACGCATTATTTGGCGATCAATTTAAAAACCTTGAAGCGGGTCATAAAAGTATTGCATGAGCGCTTTGTCGATGCGGAAATTACGCAACGTAAAGTAGCGATTGTCTCGGCTATTGGTAGCGACATGAAAACCACCGGCATGTTAGCAAAAGCCGTTAAAGCGATTGCGGAGCAAGACGTCAACGTACTGGCAATGCACCAATCTATGCGCCAAGTAGACATGCAGTTTGTAGTCGATGAAGAAGACTATGAAAAAGCCATTTGTAGTTTGCACAAAGAGCTAGTGGAATCTCATAATCACGGTCGTGCGATTTGTTTAGCCTCATAACGAGGCTTAAACGTGTTATTCTTTTCAAAACCCAAGCGTCGAGAGAGCACTTGAGGCTTGGGTTTTTTATGAGTCTTCATGGCTAACCATTACACCGTCATTGAAAGCGCTTGCTGTCAGCGCTTTGCTGACGTAATACCCTTGGCCGTAATCACACTGAAAAGAGGCAAGCATGTTCCATTGCGCTCTGGTTTCTATGCCTTCTGCAATGACTTTTATATTTAGCTTATGAGCCATGGCGATAATGGCCTCAACGATTTTACGATCGTCCATATCATGTTCTAAATCCATCACAAAACTGCGGTCTATTTTGAGCAAATTTACCGGTAAATTTTTGAGTTGGAACAGCGAGGAATAGCCTGTCCCAAAATCGTCAATGGCGATACAAATTCCCATTTCTTTAAGGTCTTGTAACAAGGACCTAGCAAGCTGAATGTCTTCAAGAATGGAGGTTTCCGTGATTTCAAAACCAATTAATTGAGCAGGAACTTGATATTTTTCGAGCAAATTTTGAACGAGAGTAACAAAGTGAGGGTCTGACAATTGTTCTGAAGCAAGATTGATATGCAGCAGAATATCGTCTCGGCCTTCTGCTTTGCGTTTTGCGAGATAGGCAAAACTGTGTTCTAAGACCCAATACCCCAGTTGTATCATCTTCCCCGTTTTTTCTGCCAAAGGAATGAAATCATTAGGGAAAACTAACCCCTTTTGAGGATGGTTCCAACGTATCAGCGCCTCTGCGCCAAAGACGCGATTGGTAGCAAGAGTAAACTGCGGCTGGTAGTACATCTCAAATTCGTTATTCTCCAAAGCACGATTAAAATCTTCTTCCGCTTTGATTTGATTGTGAGTATTTATCCGCATATTTTCCGTGTAAAAGCAGCATTGATTTTTTCCCAACAGTTTTGCTTGGTACAACGCCATGTCAGCGTTTTGCATAATTGTGACCAAGTCATAGCCATGCTCTGGAATCATGGCGATGCCTAATGAAGTGCTAAGGATGTATTTTTGTTTGCCTACTGTTACCGGTTTACGAATCGCCTCTAATATTCTAACGGCTTGTTTCTCGGCTTGCTTGGCGTTGTTGATGTCACCAAGTAAAATGCCAAATTCATCGCCACCAAGTCGCGCGACTAAATCAGACAGACTTTTAAGTGCCTCTAATCGATTGGCTGCAATGGTCAACACTTGGTCTCCTACATCGTGGCCTATGGTGTCATTGATGCGCTTAAAATTATCAAGGTCAAAGTAGATAAAGGCCGAAACGCGTTTGCGTTTTTGATTGTTATGGAGAATGTGAGGCAAGCTGTCCTGAAGGAATCGTCGATTAGGTAAACCTGTGAGTGGGTCTTTGTAAGCCAGTTCTTGTAATTCGGCGGTCTTTTCTTTCACCAAAATTCTAAGTTTTAACGGCTGGCTTAAAATAGCAAACAAAGAAAAAGCGATCAACAGCGCGACAATTAAACTCACGATGTAGCCCGCTAACTGTCTTTCTTTTAGTGAAACTTCCAAATTTCGGCTGACGCTTAATGTCCAGGTTCCAACAGGAAGCACGAGGTCGGTTGAGGCTAGAATATTGGTTAATGGCCTGTGCGACGAAGACAAAATAATCGCCGTTTTAGCTGCCAAGTTTTGTCGACTTAACAGATACTGATAGCCTTCATGTTCAAGGGATTTTAGCTGAGTAGCCTCTATTAACGCGTCCAAATAAATGACCGCCGAAGCGAAGCCCCAAAACAATTCATTTTGTGTGTCTTTGTGGATGAAAATCGGTGCTCGGCTGATCACAGCGACGCCACCTTGAACTAAATTGACGGGGCCAATGACAAACATTTCGCGATTTGTAATCGACAGAGAAGCTTCTTTCTTAAAATTGGGGCTTGAAAGAATGTCGAGGCCAATCGCTGCCTCATTACCGAGAAGGGGGTAGATGTTTGAAATAATGCCGTCTGGCGCTAGCTGAAGATTTTCGATACCGCCGATCGATTCAATCAGTTTGCTGGCAAAATCAGGGAATCCTTTAATCTGGCCATTATTTTGTTCGACTTCGTACGCTAATATTTGGGCTGAAGTAAACGCCGAAGCGAGCCGCCTTTCTAAAACAGACGCTTGTGTACGAGAAATGCCACTCAACAAAAATTGTTGTTGATCGATGACGGATTTGATGGTGGACTGGGTCCAAGTTATTCCCAAAAATAGAACAATGCCAAAAACGATCAAGGAAAGGAATAAGGCAGAATATTGGTTAAACGCTATTTTTTTCAACGAATCACTCATTTGCTATTCAAGGAAGATGACACCGTATTCCGGTAAAAAACCACGCCGTTTTCAATTAAGTAAGGGCGTGGTTTCATGCGTTGCATCATGACTAAGCGAGAGCGAGTGCGACCCCTGCAATAGCAATTAAGCTGCCCGTTATGCGAGTCACTACAGGGGCTTGGAAGCGGGCGACAGCGATACCAAAACCGATCCCTGTGACGTGCAACAGCGCCGTAGCGGCTGCAAAGCCCACTGCATATTCTGCCCCGTTTGCGTTTAATGGCATTTCTAAACCGTGTGCTGCGCCATGAAATACCGCAAACAATCCCGCAATACCAGCGCAAGCGACAACAGGGAATCGCGCTGCTCCAACAAGTAAAGCCCCCATTAAAATAACCGACAGGACAATGCCTTGTTCAATAAAAGGTACTTGGACGCCAGCAACCGCTAACGCGCCACCAATTAACATAGTGCCAACAAACGCCGAAGGCACCGCCCATATAGCCCGCCCGCCAAGGTTAGCAGCCCAAAGGCCAATGGCTAACATGGCCAATAAATGATCCAAGCCACCCATTGGGTGCGTAAACCCTGACATGAAACTCGTTGTGTGTTCGTGCCCTGGGTGAGCGAATGCAAGAGCAGGTATAGCGGCAACAAGAGCGGCTAATCCCATTTTAAGCGTAGATAAACGCATGGTGTTGTCTCCAAAAAAATAGATGAACGTAAAGACCCTTAGATAACAGTCTGCTTGAAACCACCGCTCTTGCGGCTGGGTATATGATACTACCATACCTCTTGAAAGGATAAATTGAATGAAAGGGTCAGTGTTGGATTTTTTTGTTCGGTTGTTTTTTCGTCGAGGCGTTACTTAAGGTTTTTTCTCTACTTGGCATTGTCCACTATGCTAAAGTGGCTCCTTATGTGGCGTGTACGGTACATGTGCATCAAGTGCTTGTTTTTTTTGGATTAAATAAGGATAAAGTTGTGGCAGACACTTACTCAATAGAAGTGAATAAACTGAAAAAGTTGCGTGCGGCTTGGTTGCCTGCGGTCGAGTTTCTTTTTGGCGAAGCCGTTGAAGAAGCGACATTCGATGGCTTTTATGTCCTTGATGACATCACTAAACCCAGTGCGGTATTTGAACAGGCTGATGAGCCGTATCGTTATAAAATTCAGATGCCAGCTCGTGTATTCAGTAATGATGTTATGTTATTGGCGGATGTCATCCAAGAGACGGTGCGCGGTCAATATCCTGTGGGTTTTGATGGCGCAAAGATCCCTGCGTTGTGTGAAGGCGTTGCAGTTTTTGGGGCGATTACTGCCATTAAACAAGTGTTTGGCGAAGCGTCGGTCGACTCATATTTGAATGGGTTGCGTGAGCAGGCCTTTCCCTATTATGATGCGTTCTCTTACGTGGCTGTGTTGTTGGCGGAAGACCCACAAGCGATTAAAAAATTGCGTACAGTGAAGCCTTTTTTATATCAGGTGGAGCGTGCGGACTTTGATACAGCCCAAGTGGACATCGATCGTAAAATTAAAGATATATTATTGCTGGCTTTTCGTGCCTAGCAATCAGATTAAATCGAACAGACACAAAAATGCCGCTTAATCGCGGCATTTTTATTGTTGCTGTTTAGATCAGGGTAGTCGCATTCTTTTAGCTTTTCAGTTCAGACAGTTCTTCACTGAACCAAATTTTGCGTTTAAAACGAGGGTTTTTAGACGACATATCAATTTTGTAAGGGTTGGCTTCTTGGGTTTGTGGCAAATCAAGAATGTTGCAAAGCTCCTGAGCAAGCCATTTTTCGACCTTCAAGACGACCATTTTTTTGCGCAAACGGCCTTGCTCATCACGATTCAAAATCGTCGGTAAGGTATTAAGTGTTAAGATTTCGCCCAAAGCGGGGTGTGCCATCCGCTCACGACCTTCGTCGCTAGCGTAAAAATGAGACACGGCAAACACCATGCGTTTTGGGTTGATCTGCTGTAAGAATTGGCAGGACTTTACGACGGTTGAGCCAGTGCGAACCATATCGTCGAACAAAACAATACTGGCGCCATCTAGGCCATCAAAGGTATGTTCGCTTTCTCGGTGAAGGGTGATTTCTACCTTACGTTCGTTGGTACGTTCTTTGTCGAGCATAATAAACTTGGCTTTGCGAAGTCCCAGTTTATTGAACATTTCTTTGACAAAATCACGAGCGCCTTTGTCAGGTGCGCATAAAACAAGACCTTCACCGTCATCGCCGTAATCCAAAATATTGGAGTTCAGTAAGTAATGCGCATAAATTTCATAAGGGATTAAGTTATGGAAATCGCCTTCGAATACTTCGGTAAACATTTTTTGAACCGAATCTGAATGGTTGTGAATCGTCATGACGGTGTCCACACCAGACAGTTTTAATAGCTGAGCGTAAAGTTTCGCGGTAAATGGCTGGCCATCAAACTTCTTTACGTCTTTTATGTCGCGTTCAAAATTGGTTTCCCCTAAATCTTGATGAGGACCACGATCTTGTGCACTGTAAAACAAATCGGGTTCGACAAGAATAACGCGAGCGGCCCCATTTTCTTTGGCGGCACGTGCAATGATAAGGTTGGTCATGGCCAATTCTTGGCGACTTTTTACATGGCTTCCCGTACTGACAATAATGACCGATTTTCCCTTCAGCTTGCGGCCAATATTCGCAAAATCTGCCTCATCTGAAATGAATCGAGGGCAGAATTCAGAGTTCATGAATTGCTTCATACTGATCAAATCAGCGATGTCATCGTATTGGCCCATGGCATACGCAATATCAATCGCAAATGGATTATCGGAAGAGTTACTAACCACGACAACGTTAGTTGGCTTACCGGTCGACAAAGTCATGAAAAATCCTTACTAAGGGGAGGGAATGCGCGCAATTTTAATACGTGTGTGTTCGTTTCGATAGGCCTGATTGCGTATAAATGACATTTTCCTGTCAAACACCGTAAAGTACGCGTCAGTTTATATCAGGATTCGCTAATTCCGACTTTTTCAGCCCCCTTTTTTCTGAATTGGTTGGGAGTTGTTCCAAAGGTCAGTTTGAATTTTTTAGCAAAGTAGGCCGCACAGTTAAAGCCTGTTTCATGGGCAACATCGGCAATGGGTTTGCGGCTTTCGGTGAGAAGCTGAGCGGATTTGCGCAATCGGTAATGCAATAAATACTGATTGGGTGTACAGCTCAAGGCGTGACGAAACACACGAAAACACTCACTTTCACTGATGTTGGCCGCCTCACTAATCTCGGCGATAGAAAGGCGCTGTTCATAATGACAATGAATGAAATTGAGCAAAGATTGCACTCTCTTTTCATTACTTTTAGAGGTTGTGGGGCTGAACGGCACAGAGGGAAAATGGGATGAAAATACGTGCCAAAAGGTCATTAAAGCAATGTTCATGTAAAACTCGCGATCCGTACGCTCTGACTGCCACACCTGAAAAGCCTTTTCCATCTCGTTTATCGCAGACCGATGCCAAGCGGGTTTATCGGCCTGATCGGAAAACTTATAGGATAGCAACTCTTTATTTTGGACGATAGGAGCGACGTGTTTTTTGTAAACTCGCCCATATTGCGTGCCGCCAAGCAGGTGAGGATGGAACACCACATTAAGAATTCGACAATCGTCCGTTCCGTGGTTCGTGAGCTTATGGAGCGTATTGGCGTTGATAAAAATCATCTCGCCCGCTTGAACGACATCGCTTTTATCAAGGCATTCCACCCGCGTGGCCCCTTCTATGACAAGAACAATTTCAATCTCATCGTGCCAATGCCACGACACCTCATTGCCAAAGAATTGCGAAAACCGTTCATCATAAGAAGCGCATGGGAAATCGTGGGATCCGTGAATGGTGAGCTCTCTGCCATTTTCTTCGGTTTCAATTTTATAAATTTGCATGCTGTGCCTTGCTTTTAAATGCCGTATCTGAATCTTGATAGTATTGTTATGGTTTAAGCGAGTATATACCTATAAGAAAAATACCATAGGCGGTATTGTCTTAAAAAAATTATTTGTATGGGGTGTCATCATGTTGTTGCTGTTTGTTATTTACATGGCTTTTATCAGCTTGGGTTTACCGGATGCGGTGCTGGGGGCAGCTTGGCCAGTGATGAGTGAAGATTTGCATGCCCCCTTGGAATTTGCGGGTGTGATTTCGCTATTTATCAGTGCTGGAACGGTTATTTCTAGCCTTGGCGTGACCAAAATGATGCGTCACTTTGGTGTGGGAAAAGTAGTCGCTTTTAGTGTGTTGCTAACCGCTGGCGCGCTGTTTGGGTTTAGTATGGCCAATGTAACTCTGGCCTTGATGTTATTAGCGGTGCCCTTGGGCATTGGTGCGGGAGCGGTTGATGCGGCCTTAAATAATTTTGTTGCCGTGCATTACAAAGCTAAGCATATGAATTATTTACACTCCTTTTGGGGGGTGGGTGCCACCACTGGACCCTTAATTATTGCAAATTATCTTCTGTTTCAAGAAGGCTGGCGTGATGGTTATGCCATGATTGCGTATCTACAGTTTTCTTTGGTGGTGGTGTTATTTGCAGCATTGCCTTTGTGGCGAAAAGTGGTGCTTATCCCGTCTGGGCCGGCGCAAAAAGAAGAGCAAAAAGAAGAGCAAAAAGAAGAGCAAATAAAAGAACAGGTTTTGCCTTTGGTCACTAACATGAGTGCATTGAAAATACAGGGCGTCTCTCTTCAGTTGGCGATGTTTTTTTGTTATTGCGCGATCGAAATTGGTACAGGGTTGTGGGCGGCTAGCTTTTTAACGGTTGAAAAAAATACACCGCCGGTGGACGCCGCTTTTTGGGTGGCGATGTTCTTTTTGGGTATCACCGTTGGGCGTTTTGCGTGTGGTGCGGTATCGGACCACATAGCGGCAGAAACGCTCATACGCTATGGAAGCGCGATTATATTGTTGGGCTGTGTCATGTTGGCCCTGCCATTTTCAGCCATTTGGGCCAAAACCGGCTTGATTTTTATTGGGCTGGGTTGTGCGCCCATTTTCCCCAACACGCTTCATTTGACGCCTAAACGCTTCGGCATTGATGCTTCACAAGCTATTATTGGCATGTCGATGGCGACCGCTTACATTGGCATTATGGTCGTGCCGCCTTTGTTAGGTGCCGTTGCACAGGTGGTGTCTTTCGCCGTGTTGCCCTTCATTTTACTGATGTTTGGTGTGGGCATAGTCGTGACGACGGAACGCCTTAAACGTTACCAAAAGGTGACTTGATCGTCATCGTTGCGTCTCGCTTTTCATAGCGAATTAACGTTCTCGACATTGCTGGTAACAGCTTGGTGATCTTGGGCATACTGCGCCTCGGGAGCAAATGAGTCTGGCGTCGCTGTCGATGCCGCGCTCTACCCAGTTAA
The DNA here is from genome assembly GCF_008122525.1 of Marinomonas sp. IMCC 4694. Classification (NCBI taxonomy): domain Bacteria; kingdom Pseudomonadati; phylum Pseudomonadota; class Gammaproteobacteria; order Oceanospirillales; family Oceanospirillaceae; genus Marinomonas; species Marinomonas sp. IMCC 4694. The sequence goes on along the minus strand of NZ_VSRV01000001.1, from coordinate 2,570,609 downwards.
TATTGAGGATTTTCGCCACACTCATCAGATCTTTTTTGATGTTTTTAGGAATATGGGACGACCCTCCGCCTTTAACGCAGGCTTGTTTTAAGTCATTCGCGATGGCAATGGCGTCTCGGCCTTGCGCGGCAATCGCTGGGTTAAGGTCAATGCCAGAGCAAAGCACGTGACTGTTGCCCGCAAGGTCTTGCACTTTAACCGATTCACACGCGTAAATTCGGGGTTCATCGGCAACGTTTAAGATCGAAATTTGCGCGGAGGATCCAGTGCTCGCCTCGTTTATTTTGCGGAACACCGCCCAATGATGGCAAGGGTCTTCGACTAAGCTCATATTGCCCCAAGGTAAAGGGATGCCATTGCCACGATACACGGCTTTGAGTTTACCCGGTGCGTAGGCATCAAAATAATGCCAATGAGGATAAGGTGACGCGGCGGTCATGCGGCGCATGGCCACTGATTCCGATACGCCGGCGAGTTTTGCGGTGTTGATCTCGTAACCGTTGCGATCGAGCATGTGTCGAAAAGGGACTTTAGGGCACAATAAAGCCCCTGCAAAAAAGCTGCATTCAAAATCTCGCCAAGCGAACAAAATATCCTGCGCATCCATTCCTGAAGATTGAATTTTTGTGTTTTTAGCCTGCAAAGGCGAAATTTCATTGCGTCCAGTGACCAAGATGTTTTTCAGGCCATCTTTGTCATGCAACACCGCATGCCCGATGTGAACCGCTAAATTGTATTTTAAGCGTTGCGGCTGAGTCTTCATGATTTGATTAATGTAAATGGTATTGGGCGGATCAAAAAATGACGTGACAACGTTGTTTTCGTGAGTGCCAATTTCTTGCACTACCGTCAGCGGTGTTTTGCGGAACCATTTGATTTGTAACCCCATGTGTTTGGTGATGGCAACAAGATCATCAAGGCTTAACGGTAAGCGTTTTAATCCAACTTCCTCAGCGGCGCGCTCTAAATCGGGGAAGTGATTTTGGTGGTGTTCCTGGTGAGCGCGAATCAATAAATGCGCAAATTGGCGACCACTGGTGCCAGTTTGAGACAACATTTCGGGAATAGCGATTTGTAAAATGTCTTTAGAGAACAAGAAATTGGGCTCTAACGCCATGCCATTAATGCCGCCGCCGGAGCCTTTTGACGGCGTGATGGCGTCTTCTTCGGGGATGTCATCTAAAAACCATTCGACGTTTTTCTGAAAAACATTAGCGATGACTTCTAAAACGTCTTCACTGGGAATGCGTTTGCCTCGCTCTATCATCGATAAATACGACACAGAAGGAGCCGATTCTGCGTCAATTTTTATGCACCTTGCTGACAGGTCTTCCATCGTTAAACGGTTGCGTTTGCGCAGATTGCGGATCTTAGTGCCCAAAAAATGGGCCTTACGATTTAGGTTATTCTTATTTTTCATTTTTGTAAAATTTACACTGTGTAATTCTTATTGTGAAATTTTATCTTAATTGCGCATAGACTATAAATCAAGCAAACGGACACCGATTCATTCGTCAGGGTATCGGTATCAGCAAAAATAAAAAAGAACCTTTATAGGACAAGGAAAGCGAGATGACTATGCCCTCAATTAAAAATAACCGCCAGATCCACCCAGAGTTTTGCCACTTCATTAATAACGAAGTGCTGCCTCTTCATGCGATCGAGCCAACAAGATTTTGGCAAGATCTTGAAACGTTGATCGAGGATTTGGCGCCAGTGAACCGCCAACTGTTAGCGACTCGCGACACCTTGCAAGCGCGCATTGACCAGTGGCATCGTGCTCACAAAAACCAGCCAATGGACATGAGCGCCTACGAAGCCTTTTTGCGTGAAATAGGCTATTTGGTAGAAGAAGGGGGTGATTTCACCATAACGACGCAAAACGTCGACGCGGAAATTGCCATGCTGGCCGGGCCTCAGCTTGTTGTGCCAGTAAAAAATGCTCGCTTTGCTTTAAACGCGGCCAATGCACGCTGGGGCAGCTTGTACGACGCATTCTACGGCACAGACGTTATTGCTAAAACCGACGATTTTGAAACAGACAAGGGCTACAACCCAGCGCGCGGTGACGCCGTAATCGCCAAGGCAAAAGCGTTTTTGGATGAGACGTTTCCTTTAGAAACAGGTTCCCATGAAGACGTCAGCAGTTACGTCGTGTATTACCATCATCTGTTGGCGTTTTTTGAAGACGGCAGCCAAGCGGGTTTAAAGCAGCCTAGTCAGCTGGTGGCGGTAAACGGACAACGCAGTGAACCTGAGTCTATCTTATTAAAAAACAACGGCTTGCATGTTGAAATTCAGTTCGATCGCAACGGCCAAAACGGCGCAAAAGACAAGGCGAACATCAACGATATTGTGATCGAGTCGGCGCTGAGCACCATTATGGATTGTGAAGATTCCGTGGCCGCTGTCGATGCGGAAGACAAAATTGAAGTATACCGCAACTGGCTTGGTCTGATGCAAGGAACATTGGAAGCTCGCTTCCAAAAGAGCGGTAAAACACAGACGCGCCGCATGAATCCTGATCGTGTTTTCACCGATTTAGACAACAACGAATACCGCGTACATGGTCGTTCTTTATTGTTGGTTCGTAACGTCGGTCATCTAATGGAATGCGATCTGATGCAAGACGCAGAAGGAAACTTTGTTCCTGAAGGCATCATGGATGCGGTTGTAACCGTATTGATTGGTGCATTGGATTTACAACGTGAACGGGGGTTACGAAACAGCCGAACCGGCAGTATTTATGTTGTAAAACCTAAAATGCATGGCCCTGACGAAGTGGCGTTTAGCTGCGAATTGTTTGCTCGCGTTGAACAAATGTTAGGTCTTGAAGAAAACACCATCAAGATCGGCATCATGGACGAAGAGCGTCGCACCACAGTGAACTTAAAAGAGTGCATTCGCCAAGCGAAATCTCGGGTGTTTTTTATCAATACTGGTTTTTTGGACCGTACGGGGGATGAAATTCATACCAGCATGCAGGCCGGTGCCTTTTTGCCAAAAGATCAGATTAAAACGCAGCCTTGGATTCAAGCCTACGAAAATCGCAATGTAGACATCGGCTTACGTTGTGGCCTTCCTGGTAAAGCACAAATCGGTAAAGGTATGTGGGCGATGCCAGACGAAATGGCCGCCATGATGGACGCTAAAATCACCCACCCAAAATCGGGCGCTAACACCGCTTGGGTGCCTTCGCCGACCGCCGCAACGTTACACGCGTTGCATTATCACCAAGTGGATGTGTTTGAAGTGCAAGAGCGATTAAAAACGCGTACTCAAGCCAATTTAACCGATTTACTAACGATCCCGACTATACCAAGCAGTTTGACCTTGTCGAGTCAGGTGATCGAGCGTGAGATTGAAAACAACGTTCAGGGCTTATTAGGTTACGTAGTTCGCTGGATTGAAGACGGCGTGGGCTGTTCGAAAGTGCCAGATATTCACAACGTTGGACTGATGGAAGACCGTGCCACCTTGCGTATTTCGAGCCAACATTTAGCCAATTGGTTGCTGCATGGCCTGTGCAATAAAGAGCAGATTAATCAGGTGATGCAACGTATGGCGAGGGTTGTTGATGGCCAAAATAAAGACACCGAGGGTTACCGACCTATGGCAGATAACCCTAACAGCGTGGCTTTTAACGCCGCGCAAGATTTGATTTTTAAAGGGGTGGAGCAGGTAAACGGTTACACCGAGCCTTTGCTTCATGCTTACCGAGTCAAAGCCAAAATGGCGAATTAAGAAAGAGAACGGCATCACTAAACCAAATAATAAAAATACACTAACAGAGCGAGAATAGAATGGAAACTTACAACCATAAAACCCAACAAGCGAACCAAACGATCGAACAGCAAGGCCCAACTTGGGCGGCGATTAACCCAGAGTCTGTGGCCAGAATGCAGCTCCAAAACCGTTTTAATACCGGTTTGGATATTGCCAAATACACCGCGAAAATCATGCGTGAAGACATGGCAAGCTACGACAAAGACTCAGCGAACTACACCCAGTCTTTGGGCTGTTGGCACGGTTTTATCGGTCAACAAAAAATGATTGCTATCAAGAAGCATTTTGGCACCACCCGCAGCCGTTACCTGTACCTTTCTGGTTGGATGGTCGCTGCGATGCGCTCTGAATTTGGGCCTTTGCCAGACCAGTCTATGCACGAAAAAACCTCCGTGCCTGCGCTTATTGAAGAGCTTTATACTTTTCTAAAGCAGGCCGACGCTCGTGAGTTGCAGCATTTATTTAAAGCCATGGACGATGCTCGTGAAGCGGGTGATCAGGTTGCTGAGCAAGCGGCACAAGAGAAAATAGACCGCTTTGAAACTCATGTTGTGCCTATTATTGCTGACATCGATGCCGGTTTTGGTAACGAAGAAGCGACGTACTTATTGTCTAAAAAAATGATCGAAGCCGGTGCTTGTTGTATCCAGATTGAAAATCAAGTATCAGATGCGAAACAATGTGGTCACCAAGACGGTAAAGTAACGGTGCCACATGAAGACTTTTTGGCGAAAATTAACGCGGTGCGTTATGCCTTTTTAGAGTTGGGTGTGGAGGACGGTGTGATCGTAGCGCGGACAGACTCTTTGGGTGCTGGCTTGACGCAAAAAATCCCAGTGTCTCAAACACCTGGCGATTTGGCTGACCAGTACAATGCTTTTATCGATGGCAAAGAAGTCACTTCACTAGAGCAAATGCAGTCTGGCGATATGGCCATTAAGCAGGGTGATCGCTTGATCAAGCCAACGCGTCTGCCAAACGGTTTGGTTCGCTTCAAGCCAGACACCGGCGAAGATCGCGTTGTGATGGATTGCATCAACTCTTTGCAAAACGGCGCCGATTTATTGTGGATCGAAACCGAGAAACCGCACATTGGTCAAATCGCGTCTATCGTGAATCGTATCCGTGACGTTATGCCCAATGCGAAACTGGTGTACAACAACAGCCCATCGTTCAACTGGACGCTGAACTTTCGCCAACAAGTATTTGATCTATGGGCAGACGCAGGCCAAGACATGTCGGCTTACCAGCGTGATCGTCTCATGTCGCAAGAGTACGATGAAACGCCATTGTCAGCGGAAGCGGATGAGAAAATTCGTTGCTTCCAAAGAGACGCAGCGGCGCAAGCGGGTATCTTTCATCACTTGATTACGTTGCCAACGTACCATACGGCGGCGTTGTCTACCGACAACCTAGCGAAAGATTACTTTGGTGAAATGGGCATGTTGGGTTACGTAAAAGAAGTGCAGCGGAAAGAGATTCGTCAAGGGTTGGCCTGTGTTAAACACCAAGATATGTCGGGTTCCAATATGGGGGATGACCACAAAGAATATTTTTCCGGTGCACAAGCGTTAAAAGCTTCGGGTAAAGACAATACCATGAACCAATTTGCAGGCTAACACTCGGTGTAGGTTCGTAAAAATAGGCTAAGCCGTGCTTTTAAAGACCAGCAGAATCCCCCTGCTGGTCTTTTTTTCGTCTGAGCGCTTCGTGACGATTCTAAAGAATGGTATTCTTCTGACCTGTCGCACAGGACGTGATATCGGCACCCCCTTTTTAGTCATTATTTATCCACGAGGCTTACCTTTGACCGACGTTAAACGAGCAAAAGATCAGCTCAAAATTCACATCCGAGAGCAAAATCAAGCGCTTATATTGGCCACTTCTGAGCGTGTTTTTGCCCGTCAAGGATTAGCAAAAACCACCACACAAATGATCGCCGATGAAGCGGGGTTGCCCAAAGCCAATATTCACTATTATTACCGGTCGAAAAAAGACCTGTTAGAAGCGGTATTAGAGCGAATTTTGCGACTTTGGCTGGACTCGGTCAGTGAGTTTACTGTGGAACAAGGTCCAAAACAGAATTTAACACGGTACATCAGTGAGAAAGTCGATCAATCGCGCACCAATAAGAATGCGTCTAAAATTTTTGCTATGGCACTTATTGGTGAGGAAACCTTTGTTTTAGAGTATCTTCGTAATGTGTTCGTGGCGGAGTTGAGCCGAGAAAAAGCGACGATTCAAACGTGGGTAGATAATGGACTGATGACGCTCGTTTCGACGGAGCATCTTTTCATTAGTATTTGGGCAATGACACAAACGTATGCCGATTTTGACGCGCAAGTAAAGATTATGTTGCAAAAAGAGACGCTCGAAGACAGTGACTACGACGAGGCCAAGCGGTTTATTACGCGTATGGTACTCGCGGGTTGTGGCGTAAAAGACATCGAAGACGCATAAAAGACGAATAAAGGGCGGTCGACTATGACACTAGAAAGCGGTATTACTTTTTTTCTGGCGATTTTTGTTTTTAGTATTACACCGGGTCCCGGTGTGTTTGCTATTTTGGCAAGAAGCATGACAAAAGGCGTAAGAGCGAGCATTTTCCTCAGTTTGGGTATGGTGTTGAGTGATATTGTGTATTTGGTGATGGCTTGTTACGGCTTAGCCGCCATTGCATCGAGTTGGGAAACGGCATTTTTGGTGATTCGTTACGCAGGGGCCGCCTATCTTATGTATTTAGGTTACAAAATGTGGGTGTCTCCGGTCTCGACTTCCTCGGTGGAGGGAGAACGGGGTTCCAAGAGTCAGATCGCGAGCTTCATGCAAGGCTTTATGATCTCGGCGTCTAACCCTAAAGTCATTCTGTTTTATGTGGCGTTTTTGCCGACCTTTATGGACCTCACCGTATTAAGCGCTTCGGACATTGTGTTGGCGTCTTTTTTGGCATTTGTGGCTTTGTTTATGGGGTTGATGTTGATTTCTATTGGCGCGTCGCAGGCCAGACGATTGCTTACATCTGAACGCTCGATGAAATCATTAAACCGAACCGCAGGCGGCATTATGGCCAGTGCGGGGGCTTTTCTTGCCTTAAAAAATTAAAGTGATTAAAACTCAAAACTCAAAAGGTAAAAGGTAAAAAAACGACTTTTGCTTAGAAAAGTCGTTTACAACAAATCTAACGTGTACCGTATATGCGGTCACCTGCATCGCCCACACCGGGTCGAATGTAGGCGTGGTCATCTAGGCCTCGGTCGATAGCGCCTATGTACATGGCGACATCTGGGTGTACCGCCTTAAACGCTTCTATGCCTTCTGGCGCTGCAAATAAACAAATAAATCGAATATCTGACGCCCCCATTTCTTTCATTTTATCAATCGCCATGATAGCTGAATGGCCAGTGGCCAACATAGGGTCGACCACAACAATAGTGCGCTTGTCGACGGAATGTGGCATTTTCAAATAGTATTCAACCGGTTTTTTCGTTTCAGGATCGCGATACAAGCCGACATGCCCGACTCGGGCACTTGGCGACAGCTTAAGTACACCTTCGGCTAAGCCATTACCTGCCCTCATTATGGTCACCACACAGAGCTTTTTGCCTTTCAAAATAGGGCACATGGCTTTTTCAAGCGGCGTCTCGATTTCCACATCAGTGGTCTCTAAGTCTCGTGTGGCCTCATATCCGATCAAGGTGCCTAGTTCTTCTACCAGCATACGAAACTCCCGTGTGCTGGTGTTTTTGTCCCTAAGGCTGGTGAGCTTGTGTTGAACAAAGGGGTGCGTTATCACATGAATGTCGTGATAGGTATTGAGCAGTTCATCGCGAGTCATTGGCCGATCCTTTTCTACTGCTGAGAGAAGCAAGACGTAATACTAATAATGTAAAGGCTATGATAGCACCAAGTTTAGGTGCGCTAAATAACTAATCTTGTCTATTCGGTTAAGTTAGTGCGAGATATCATGGCGCGCAGCCTGCTTAATGTCGTCAATTTTTTAGAAAATACGTCTTAGCATTGTTTTCGCCAAGATCGCCATTACATAAGAGATATCCTTTTAAACAGCGCCAGTACGCTTCTGGCGGTGTAACCATACCCATTTGTTGAGACGTTAAAGATGAGTGATGACGAGCAGTATGTAGAGGCACAAGATCCTCTGACTGATGAACAAGATGATAACGGATTGGTCGACAGAGACGACGCGGTGGCGATCAGTGACCCAAGAGGGCTTGCGTTGCCGGACGATGTGTTGCCCGATACCTTGTTTATTTTACCCATTTCAAGTCGTCCGTTTTTCCCGGCGCAAGTGCAACCTGTCATGGTGGACGCCGATCAATGGGAAGACACGCTTGAACGCATTGCCGAGCACCCTCAAGCCGTTGTGGGCTTGGTGTATGCGGACAAAAAGACCAAAAAGGTTCCTTCGGTCGATGAGTTTCGCGCCATCGGTTGCGTGGCGCGAGTCCATAAGGCCGAAAAACAAAACGACAAATTGACCTTTGTTGCCCAAGGCGTAAAGCGTTTTGAAGTCATTGAATGGCTAAGTGAAGAAGCGCCATATTTGGCGCGGGTGCGTTATCTCAACGATGTAAAATCCAAGGGAGACGAAGTCAAAGCGTATTCCATTGCGATATTAGACGCGATTAAGCAGTTGATCCGTTTGAATCCCCTGTTTAGCGAAGATTTAAAACACTATCTAGGGCGTTTTTCATTTAATGAATCGGGTTTGTTGGCGGACTTTGCGGCCTCGATTACCTCAGCCGATGCGGAAGATTTATACGATGTATTATCAACCGTGCCTGTTCAAGCCCGCATGCACTTGGCTTTGACCTTGTTGAAAAAAGAGCTTGAAATTGCGCGACTGCAAAATGAAATCAGTGCCGAAGTGAACGACAAAATCAGCAAACATCAGCGAGATTTTTTCTTAAAAGAGCAGCTGAAAATTATCCAAAAAGAATTGGGTGTGTCAAAAGACGATCGCACCTCTGATGTGGATACGTTTCAAGCTAGGCTGGAAAATAAAACCTTACCTGAGGCCATAAACGATAAAATCCAAGACGAACTGCATAAACTGAGCATTTTAGAAACCGGTTCACCGGAATATGGTGTCACTCGTAATTATTTGGATTGGGCGACGTCATTACCGTGGGGTGTGCATTCAAAAGACAATTTAGACATCGCGTTGGCTCGCGATGTCCTTGACTCTCATCATGCCGGTTTGGGGGATATAAAGGATCGAATTGTTGAATTTCTTGCGCTTGGTGCCCATCGCGGTGAAATGGGCGGGTCCATATTGCTATTGGTTGGTCCTCCTGGGGTCGGGAAAACGTCGATTGGTAAGTCCATTGCGGAATCCTTGAACCGTAAGTTTTACCGTTTTAGCTTAGGCGGCATGCGCGATGAGGCCGAGATCAAAGGCCACAGACGCACGTACATTGGCGCTTTACCGGGCAAGTTTGTGCAAGCGCTGAAAGAAGTGAAAGTGGAAAACCCCGTTATCATGTTGGATGAAATCGATAAAATTGGCTCGTCTTTTCAGGGCGATCCGGCGTCGGCCCTATTGGAGGCATTGGACCCTGAGCAAAATGTGGCCTTCTTAGACCATTATTTAGACATGCGCATTGATTTATCAAAAGCCTTGTTTATTTGTACGGCCAATCAGCTAGATACAATCCCTGCGCCTTTATTAGACCGAATGGATGTGATTCGACTGTCGGGTTACATCGGCGATGAGAAGCTGGCTATTGCTAAGCAACACTTGTGGCCTAAGCTATTGAAGAAAAACAAGTTACTGAAAAAACAGCTTAATATTACCGACGCCGCATTGCGTCATATAATTGAGCATTATGCCCGTGAAGCGGGCGTGCGCGGTTTGGATAAGTTGCTGCAAAAGATTTTACGTAAAAGCGTAGTGGCTTTAATAACGGGTGAAAAAGACCATATTAATGTTGGCGTAAAAGACGTAGAAACCTTGTTGGGCATGCCGTACTTTCGCCCTGAAAAAAATCTACAAGGTGTGGGTGTGGTGACGGGCTTGGCGTGGACTTCGATGGGCGGAGCGACGTTACCGATTGAAGCTAATAAAGTACATGAACTAACGCGAGGTCTGAAACTCACTGGTAAGCTTGGCGACGTCATGAAAGAATCCGCTGAAATTGCTTATTCTTATGTTTTCTCCCACGCCAAAAGTTATCAAAAATCGCCAGAGTTTTTTGATAATAGCTTAGTGCATTTGCATGTTCCTGAAGGCGCCACACCAAAAGATGGCCCGAGTGCGGGCATTACAATGGCGACGGCCTTGATGTCATTGGCGCGCAATGAGCCTGTACGTCGAGGATTGGCCATGACAGGTGAGCTGACGTTAACGGGTCAAGTGCTTGCGGTTGGGGGGATTCGTGAAAAAATCATTGCCGCAAAACGCAGTAAGATCAGTGAGATCATCTTGCCTGAACCGAATCGTCGAGATTTTGAAGAATTACCAGAGTCGGTGAAAGAGGGGATGACGGTGCATTTTGCCGAGCGTTTTACTGATGTGGAAAAAATCGTCTTTAATCGATCAAATGATGCGCTTCATTAAGTAATCTAGCCAGTAGGCATTTTCTAAGCTGGGCATACATGAGAAAATACAAAACCGAATAGACATCTCTTATTCGGTTTTTTTTGGGTTGTCGTACCGAGTGTGCGCCGTTGCAGGGGATAAACATGCCACATTCGGCAAAACTGACACAAGGTTCTACGTTTAAGCACGTTGTGAGTATGTCGGCCACTGGTGCGTTGGGTTTGATGTGTCTGTTTTTGGTTGACCTTGTTGATATGCTTTTTTTGTCCATTTTAGGCGAAAAAGAAGCCGTGGCGGCAGTGGGATTTGCCAGCAGTATCATGTTTTTTACCGTGTCATTAAGTATAGCGGTGTCTATCTCGGCGACGGCGCTTGTCTCAAAAGCCATTGGCCAGGGAAATATCGAACTGGCTAAGCGTCGAGCGGTTAATGTATTGGCGTTTGGGGTGTTTTTTTCCACCGCCGTGGTGTGGTTTTTGTGGCCGAATATTCCGCACATTCTGTTGTATATTGGCGCAACGGGACGAACGCTGGATTTAGCAACAGAGTATTTACAAATATTAATCATGGGGATGCCGGCGGTCATGATCGGCATGATTGGCTCGGGCATAATGCGAGCCTTGGGCGACGCGCGCCGTGCCATGTACGCGACCTTGATTGGTGGTTTAGTGAATGCGGTATTGGACCCCATCTTCATTTTTGCCTTTGGCCTAGGGGTGCAAGGCGCCGCGATTGCGTCTTTGATCGCGCGTTTTTCCATGGTCGCTGTGTCTTATTATGGCGTGGTGCACATCCATAAAATGTTAGGCGAATTTGATTTAATGGATTTTTTCAAAGATGCCAAATCCATTGCTTGGATCGCGGTGCCAGCGATGCTGACCAACCTGTCTTCCCCATTGGCAAACGCCATTGTAATGGAGCACACGGCCACGTTTGGGGACGATGCGGTGGCGGCCGTTTCGGTCATTGGTCGAGTTATTCCTGTGGTGTTTGGTGGTTTGTTCGCTTTGTCAGGGGCTGTTGGCCCGATTCTTGGACAAAACTACGGAGCGGGTCGGTTTGACCGAATGCACAGTACGATTAGCAGTGCCGTAGTCTATGCGTTTGCCTATTGTGTGGCCTTGTGTGTTGTACTCTATCAGGCGCAAGATTGGTTGGTATCTGTCTTCAACGCGACGGAGGGCAGTGCGGAATTGATCCGATTTTTTGCGACTTTTGTCTCGTTTAGCTTTTTCTTTCAGAGCTTATTGTTTATCGCCATTGCGGTATTTAATAATCTTGGCAAGCCACTCAATAGCACCTTATTAAACTTTGCACGTGCGACACTGGGCACTTGGCCATTAATTATTGTGTTTTCTTTTTTTATGGGCGCGGAAGGCGTTCTATTGGGACAAGCGATTGGTTCGGTGATTTTTGGTTGTTTGGGCTTTTATATGGCGAAAAACTATTTAGCGGAACTCGAACAAAAAGCCGCCGGTGAAATAGTGCCGCCTCATCCTCGTGCGTTCGAGGATATGCTGTAGGTATTAGTTTCGAATCGCCCAGAGTAGGTACTCTTGGTTGCCATCACCGCCTTTGATTGGGCTTTCGATGTAGCATTGCACGGTGAATCCTAATGCGGTGACAAAGGCTTGAATGTCTGTGCTGAGTTGTGCGACGCGGGCGGGATTTTTAACAATACCACCTTTGCCAATAAACGCTTTGCCCACTTCAAACTGTGGTTTAACGAGTGTGATTAAGTGGCCGGCGCTTTTTAATAAGCTGGGCAGTTGAGGCAAAATCTTGGTTTGAGAGATAAACGACACGTCCATTACGACAAGGTCAAAACCACCGTCAGGGAGATGGCCTTTGAGGTCTTCAGCGCTTAAATTACGGGCGTTGATGCCCTCTAAACAGACAATTTTGTCGTTGTCTAGCAGGCGTTTATCCAGCTGTCCATGGCCTACTTCGACGCCTACGACTTTGGCCGCACCGTGCTGAATCACGCAATCACTAAAGCCGCCGGTAGACTGGCCAATATCTAATACGTGAAAATGCTCAATAGTAAGCTGGGTGTGTTGTAATGCCCCTTCGAGCTTTAATGCCCCTCGAGAGACGTATTTATCGGCGTCATCTTGTGTGACTCTAAGTGTTATGTCTAAAGGCAATTTGATACTGGGTTTAGTGGCTTTGAGCCATTGTTCATTGAGTTTATATGAGACTCGACCTTCACTAATAAAAGTTTGCGCTTGGGCGCGGGATTTCGCCAAGCCTTGTTCAGTGAGCAGTAAATCGATACGTAGCATAATTAACTCAAGAAAAATAGTAGCCGCGAATATTAGCAAAAAACACCGAATCAAAGTAGATTTAAAGTACTAACAAACGCCTAATTTGCTTCATTAATCATTGCCTGAGGAATGTCTGTGCAACTAAAAACACTCATCGAAACAAGCGAATTGGTTGATCTGCTGGATCAGCCTAATGTGGTGGTGCTAGATTGTCGATTTTACCTGACAGATCACAGCAAAGGCCAAGCAGAATACAACACAGGGCATATACCTAACGCCATTTTTGTGGATGTTCATCATCAGTTAGCGTCGGCAGAAACCCATCTTACAGGCCGTCATCCTTTGCCCGATGAAGCGGTTTTTTCAGCCCAACTGCAAGCATGGGGTATTGGTCAAGAGACAAACGTCGTGGTGTATGACGACATGGGCGGCGCCATTGCTGCGCGCGCTTGGTGGATGTTGAGCCAACAGGGTATCGATGTCAGGGTATTAAACGGTGGGATTACGGCGTGGAAAGAAGAGGGTCGACCTTTGTCAACTGAACCTGCAACCAGCCAAAGTACCACGGGGCAAATTGCGGTGACGTTTCCTTGGGCAATCAGTGAGCAAGCCGTGGTTGAAAACATCGAGACCGATCAGTTTCAGCTGGTGGATGCGAGAGCCGCCGATCGTTTTCAAGGTGAAAATGAAACCATGGACCCAGTTGCGGGACACATTCCAGGCGCGATTAATCGCCCTTTTTCGCAGAATCTTGATGTTACTGGCCGCTTTAAACCATCGGCGTTATTACAAACAGAATGGCAAGCTTGTTTGGCTGGAGGCAGCGCTGAACAGGTTTACTATTGCGGCTCAGGTGTTACGGCATGCCACAACGTACTGGCATTAAATTACGCTGGAATAGCTGCGAAAAAAGTGTACGTGGGCTCTTGGAGTCAATGGTCAAAACGCATGCTTAGAGCTATGAAGGGGTAACATGATGTCAGTTAGCCCTGCCATAAGCAGGGCTAAGGAGAAAATTATTTAGGCAGGGCACCTGCCATAAAAATTTGCACTTGCTGATGAGTGTCACCCCAGATATGGGATTTCATGGCTAATAAAAAGTGTTCCGCTTCTTTTAGGCTGACAATGCCGTCCATTAGCTTGATGCCAATGCCTTCTTGCGTAAAGAAAAAATACCATGTGTGTTTATCGATGATGGCTTCGCCTTCGCCGTTGTTGTAGCTGACTTGCTGGAAAGAGTAATCGCTAGGAATAAAACAGGAAAGCTCTTGTCCTGATTCGCCATAATTCAGATCAGGGACATAGCCTTGACGATCGACCAATTCAAACTTCATAGATAACTCCTTATTTTTTTTATTGAGGTTTTCTGTGTTGTTCTGTGTGATGTGTAAAAAAGCACAATTAGGTATTTTTAATTAGAGTGCCTCTGTAAAATAACGTTTTTTCAATGCAAATTCTATCTTTTAAGCAAAGGATGCACAGATTGAAAAGGTTATCCCTATGAGTAAACAGGAAAGAGATGAAACATGGTGATGATAAAAAAAATTTTAGTGGTGCGTAACGATAAAATTGGCGATTTTGTGCTTGCATTGCCGGCGATTCAAATCATTAAAAAAGCCTTTCCGAGCGCGACGGTGACGGCGTTAGTGCCGAATTACACTAAAGAGATCGCTCAGTCTTTTCAATGGATTGATGAGGTTATTATTGACCCTAAAAACACTAATACTAAAAAAGCCTTTGCCAGAACACTAAAAGAGCATCGCTTTGATGCGGTGATTTGTCTGTTTTCAGATACCTACAATGCGACTTTAGTGCGTCAGGCTCACATTCCTATTCGGGTAGCCCCAGCCACTAAACTGGTGCAGTTTTTGTATACACACACACTTCGCCAGCGTCGTTCGACTTCGAGTAAGCCTGAGTTTGAATACAATCTTGATTTGGCTCGTTATTTTATTGCAGTGTTAGGGGGCGAGGTTCAAAAAACAGAAACGCCCTTCTTTGTGTATTCCCCTCAGACACTCAACCTGCAACGAGATACTTTGCAATCACTGGGTATCGACACACAACGTAAGCTGTGTTTTGTTCATCCCGTCACTGGTGGATCATCCAATACCTTGGTGATTAAACAATGGGTTGCGCTGATTCAATGTTTAAACACACTGGATACTTTTCATTTTGTGGTTACCGCAGGCCCTGGCGAAGCGCCTATATCGCAATCTTTGGTTGATGCGTTACAAGGTGTGGTAAAGCACGTCACTTTGTACGACAAGAACGATGGCGTTGCGGACTTTATGTGTTCTATCGCCACGGCAGACTTATTTATTGCTGGTTCGACAGGGCCTTTACATATTGCCGGTGCGATGGATGTGCCGACAATAGGCTTTTACCCTAGTCGCCGTTCTGCCACGCCACTGCGCTGGAAAACCTTAAACAGTGAAGGGCGATGGTTGCCATTTTCCCCTAGTGGAGAAGAAGACAGTTTGGCTAACTTAGACATTGCCAATACCTTTTCTGATATCACAAGCTGGTATACGAATTTAGCAAAGGAAGGTTGAGCCATGTCAAACTCTTTGAATATATTGCATATATGTTTGTCGAAAGGCTTTGGTGGTTTAGAGATGTACCCTATTCGAGTAGGGTTAACGATGAAAGGCAAAGGACATAAAGTGTTTGGCCTTTCACAAGCCCAGACTCCGATACATGCTCGTATGCAGGATACATTTGATACAAATTACACCCTGCAAAGTCGTGGTGATGGTTATCGTCACATACTAAGTTTGGTAAAGTGGATCAAATTTCAGCAGATTCAGTATGTGCATTGTCACAAATCCAGTGACCTGATGTTGGCGGTATTGCTAAAGAAACTGTGTGGTTTTAAATTAATTTACACCGATCATATGGGCGCAAAACGCCCGAAAAAAGACGTCATTCACCGCTTTATTTATCGCAATGTGGATTTGGTGTTGTCGATTAGTCACTTTACTCGAGCACGAAACATCAAGGCGTTGCCTATCGCAGAAAATAAAGTGAAAACCTTGTGGTTAGGCACTCAAATTCACCAAGAAGGGGCTGTAGAAAGCGCGCCGTTGGATCTAAAGCAGCACTTTTCCTTACCTCCCGATGCCATATTGATAGGCATTGTTGGACGGTTATCGAATGGGAAAGGGCATTTAGAACTGTTAAGAGCGTTTGCTGGACTAAAATCTAAGCCAATTTACTTGATCATAGTCGGAGGTTTAACGGCGGATACGGGGGGGGATGCGGCCTATGTAAAAACACTACAAGCTTATGTTATCGAGCAGGATTTAACAAACAAGGTTATTTTTTATGGTTTTTCAGAACAGCCCGACAATGTACTAAAAGCCATCGATGTGGTGGTTATTCCTTCTCATAACGAAGCGTTTGGCTTAACCGTCATTGAAGCCATGGCTGCTGGAAAGGCTATTATTGGTTCCAGCCACGGTGCTATTCCAGAAATTCTAGAACAGTCTGGTGAGTTGGTTGACCCTTTTGATACGTTTAAGTTTATCGAAATCATTCAAAAATTGAGTGGAGATCAAGAAAAAAGACAATGCATGTCTATTATGGCGAAGAAACGAGCGTGTGAGTGCTTCGATCAAGAGAAGCATGTAGATGCCCTGTTGTCGCTCTATCAAGATGCTTAACTTAACGTTCTAACCTTATTTTGGGCGTTTTGGCTGGGAGCGAATCCATAAGTCCGCATATTTCACAAAAGTGGAATGCGCAGATAATACCGCCAATAAAAAACCCTGCTTGCCGTCTAAGAATCCACGTTTAACTAGGTACATCTTCACGAAGCAGGCAAAGGCATGAAGTGAGGCATTGCTTAATGAGGTTTTTTTCCCTCTTTGTTCTTTTTGGTCTGCGGATAATTTCGCATAAGAAGCGGATTTAACTAGGTAGTGTTGCAGGTCATTGTAGGTGTAATGGGTTAAGTCGCCATTTAGGTTTTCTAGCGTGATAGCCTCGTTTAAAAGTACTTTCTCGTGCACCAAATCATCAGAATAACGACCTTCATTGACTTTATGCAAGCGAGTTACTCGATCTGGATACCAGCCAGAATGTTCAATAAAGCGTCCGAATACCCAGCTTTTTCGATTAAGACGGTACGCTGTTTGGTCTTTTTTTTGTTTTACAGCGTTTAAAATACTGGCTCTGAGCTCTTCCGTAACCACTTCGTCAGCATCAATCCACAGTACATAATCCGTAGTGACATAATTTTGTGCTGCTTGTCGTTGTAAGCCAAAGCCTTGCCAGTCACTCTTGATATAAAAATGGCTGGTGTACTTTTCCGCTATGGCTTGAGTGTCATCGGTACTGCCTGAATCCAAAATAACAATATCATCCACCCAACCCGTTAGGCTGTCGAGACACGCCGCTAAGTTTTTGGCCTCGTTTTTAACAATCAGCGCAGCGGATAATGTCGCTTTAGTGTTAGAGCGTGTCATGGTGTGGTTTCCAGCATAGACAGATTTAGGGTGCGAATAATTTGATCTGGAATCAGTTGATTCTGACAGTGGGTATGCCCCAAAGGGCAGGTTCGTTTAAAGCAAGGTGAGCATTCAAGGTGTAGGTTATGAATGGTTTTTTTGTCGGTCAGCGGTGGTGTAAATAATTCGCTGGTGGAGCCGTAAATACCATGCACTTCGGTGCCAACGGCGGCGGCGATGTGCATGAGCCCCGAGTCGTTACTGACGGCTTTTTCAGCTGCGGCCAATAAATCAATGGCATCAACTAATTGTGTTTTACCACATAAGTTGATGGCAAATTCGCCAAGAGTGTCGACGATATTATCACCGTCCATTTGGTCTTTTGGTCCGCCAAGTACCCAAATTTGGTAGCCTGAGGCGATGGCACTTTTTGCTAATTGATGAAAATGGGGGATTGGCCATTGTTTAGACGGGCCAAATTCTGCTCCCGCCATCAAAGCAATAGCGGGTCGATTGGATAGATTGAATTGCTGATACAAACGCGCTTGATTAGTTTTATCTACTGTTAGCTTAGGGAAAGGAATGTCTTTCGGTGGATAAGCTTCCTCAGCCGGTAGCCCTAATGAAGTGAAGCGTTTCACCGTTTGGTTCAGAATATTTTTATCTAAAGTTCGACGTTCATTTAAAAGAAAATAGCGCTGCTCGCCCGTAAAGCCGATTCGGTGTGGTACTTTGGCGAAAAACGGCACCAGAGCCGATTTCCACGAGCGCGGCATTACAATCGCATGATCGTAGTGTTCTGAGCGCAGTGAGTGACCCAGTTTACGACGTATACTGATGCCCCATTCACCATGCCCAGTAGGCAGGGTGATGGCGTTACGGACCTCGGGCATTCTGGCAATAATAGGCACAGACCATTTGGGCCCAATGACGTCTATAACCGCGTCTTTATCGCGCTGTTTAACCGTCATAAAAAGGCTTTGTGCCATGACCATATCGCCCACCCAAGAAGGGCCAACAATCAAATACTTAGCCATTAGAATCAAGCCAACCTAGGTAGTCGGTGACGCCTTGTGCTAAGCCGCGAAAACTTCCTTCGTAACCTGTCTCGCGCAGTTTCGTGATATCCGCTTGGGTGAAGCTTTGGTAAGCGCCTTTTAAATGTTCGGGGAAAGGAATGTATTCGATTTCGCCTTTGCCGTATTGGTTGATCACGGTGTCGGCGATGGTTTTAAAAGGCTCCGCTTTGCCGGTTCCAAGGTTGAAAATCCCGGATTTTTCAGGGCTATCAAGGAACCAGAGTTTGGTGTTGACCAGGTCTTCTACATAGATAAAATCACGGCTTTGACCACCGGCTTCATAGCCATCGTAGGCACCAAATAATTTTGGATTTTCGCCTGCAAGTACTTGATTACGAAGATGAAATGCTACGCTGGCCATGCTGCCTTTGTGCTGTTCACGAGGGCCATATACATTGAAATAACGAAAGCCAACAATTTGGCTTTTCGCTTCTGGCAAGAGGTTGCGAACGTACTGATCAAATTGAAATTTAGAATAGGCGTACATATTTAACGGCTTTTCGTTTTCACGAGATTCTTCGAAAATTGGACCAGAACCATACACAGACGCCGAAGAAGCGTAAGAAAACGGGGCCGCGTATTTTAAGCAAAAATGTAACACGGCTTTTGAGTATTGGTAATTGACGTCCATGACGAATTTACCGTTCCACTCCGTAGTGGCCGAACAGGCACCTTCGTGGAAAACCGCCGTCGGTGTGATGCCTAAGGTGTCGTTTTTAATGGCGTCTAAAAAGTCGTACATGTCCATGTAATCGGCAATATCAAGATCTGATAAGTTAAGGCATTTTTTTCCGTCGGTTAAATCGTCGACTAATAAAATATTTTTGATGCCTTTTTGGTTCAATAATTTGATGATATTGCTGCCGATAAAGCCGGCACCGCCAGTGACTATGTACATATTTAAAGTCCTAATGTGGAAGTCGTTATTCAGGCCGAGGCCTTGTCAATTTTAGGCCAATGAAGCGTGAAGTATTAAGTGCTCATGTTTGATTTTGTCCATGTTATCACTTCTGCCAAGCCGAGAAAAATATGATAACTGCTTGTACCAGGAAGAGGGAAACCTTTTGGACTGTTGTCTGCATTAAGGTATTCATTCCAACGGCCATCGGGTAAAAAATAGTAACACTGCATAAAATCGAGGGCTTTTTCTAAACGGTCAATTTTTTCTTCTTTGCCAATAGGCATGACGGTAATGGCTTTTAAGTATTCAGTGATTGGCCAAATACGCTTGTTTTGGTCGATGGCTTGATAGGTATTGCCGTCTATTTGATTGAAAATGCCGCCGTTCTTTGCCATACCATGACGGCTTGCGGTCAGCCATAATTGTTGGGCCAAATCCGTATAATCGGTATTAGGCAAAATGGCGTTGGCTTGGTACAGCAACCAGACCCATTCGAAGTGGTGCCCTGGTTCGACTTGATTGCCCGTGTCGGGGTCAAGTTGCCAGTCCGAGGTGAAAAATTCACGCAGTGTTTTGCTTTTTTTGTCGTAAAAATGCGCAAAGGTCAGATCGAGTAAGGACTGTACGGTCTGCTTGTAGGCGTCGTCCTGAGTCACATTGAAGGCGGCTATATAACCTTCTAACAGGTGCATGTGCGGATTTTGGCGACGAATTTGTGAAACATCAACTGGATAAGATTCAAAGAAGCCGCCAGACTCCGCTTGCATGTTATCTAACAAAAAGCGGTGGGTTTGTTTCATGTAGGTTAGGGCGTGTTCGTCTTTTGTTGCCATGAAGTAATGGCTAAAAGACAACAAAACAAACGCCAGTGCATAGGCGTCTGATTGTGTGTCTTTTATGGATAAGTCGTCATTGAGCGAGAATATCCAACGATCATTAATAAAATAATGCGAAACGATAAACTCAAATAAGGGCGTAAGCTTAGCCTGCCATTCTGGGTTAGGTTGCAATTGGCAAGCGTGACTAAAGGTGTAAAGCTGTCGACATTGTGTGAGCAAACGCACTCGTCCCACGTCGTTACGACGCCAGTCGTGGGTCATGCTTTCGTAGCTAAACCCTTGTTTTGCATCGATGCCCTGAACAGACCAGCGCGTTAACAGTTCATCAAATAGAAAGGATTGACTGGCGGAGAGAGCGGAGTTCAGCATCATGCAAAAGCCTTAATTCGTGTGTTTTGGGTAGGTCCAACTTAGCTTGGGAGTATGATAAGATGACCGACTCTAAAAATCGATTATTATGTGCCTATGAACTCTTCGTATTTGAATTTTAAAGATAAACACATTCTTGTGGTTGGGGATGTGATGTTGGATCGCTATTGGCATGGTGGTACTTCGCGTATTTCTCCTGAAGCGCCGGTCCAAGTGGTGAAGGTATCGACCATTGAAGATCGCCCTGGCGGCGCGGCGAATGTGGCGTTGGGTTTGGCCAAATTAGGCATGTCGGTAACCTTGATTGGCGTGGTCGGTAATGATGAAAACGCCGATGTGTTGACCCGTTGCCTCGAAAAAGAAGGGGTGATTTGTCATTTTGTGCGCTCAGAAACGCTCCCGACAATTACCAAATTACGAGTGATGAGCCGACACCAACAGCTTATCCGCTTAGATTTTGAAGAGCGCGAAGACAGTCTTTCCCAGAATGAGGCACTGGCCAGTGCCGTAGAGCGCTGCTTACCTGACGCCGATGCCGTCATTTTTTCCGATTATGCCAAAGGCTGTCTGGCCGATGTGCAAACCTTGATTCGCTTATCTAATGTGGCGAACGTGCCGAGTTTTGTCGATCCGAAAGGCAATGATTTCTCTATTTATCAAGGTGCCACCTTGGTGAAACCCAATTTATTGGAGTTTGAAACCATTGTTGGCAAATGCCATTCAACCAAAGAGTTAGAAGAAAAAGCCAAGGCGTTACGTGAAGAGTTTGGCTGGAAAGCGCTCTTAGTAACGCGTGGTGAAGAGGGGTTAATATTATTAAGCGAGGATAAACCGCCGTTTTCATTGGCGACCGCAGCGAAAGAGGTGTTCGATGTGACGGGTGCGGGCGATACGGTGGTGGCTGTGTTAGCTGCGGTGTATGTGACCAGCAAACGCTTGATTGATGCGGTGGAATACGCCAACCAAGCCGCGGGTTATGTGGTTGGAAAGCTGGGCACGGCATCGATCAGTGCCGATCAGTTAGAAGGTATTATGTTTCAGCGTTCACACGGTACGAATTTTGGTGTTTTATCCCCAGAAGACTTGCTTGAGCAAATTAAGCTGTCTCAGATTAACGGCGAAAAGATCGTCTTTACCAATGGGTGTTTTGATATTCTTCACCCTGGGCACATCGCTTATATGAAGCAAGCGAAAGCCTTAGGTGATCGCTTAATTGTCGCCGTGAATACGGATGCGTCAGTGAAGCGTTTAAAAGGTGAAAAGCGCCCCATCAATAATCTTATCCATCGCATGTCGGTATTAGAAGGCTTGGGCGCGATTGATTGGGTGACTTGGTTCGATGAAGACACGCCAAAAGAGATTGTTGAGTTTTTAACGCCAGATGTTCTGGTAAAAGGGGGCGATTATACGATCGACACCATTGTCGGCGCGGAACATACGCTAGCAAATGGCGGCGAAGTAAGAGTGCTGACTTTTGTGGATGGGTATTCGACCACGGCGATCATCGAAAAAGCGAACCTGTAAATGCAAGATAAAAACAACAAAAGCACGGTCGACAAAACAACTGTTGAAGACGTTATCATTGAAGAAACGGTTACGGATAAGGGAAATACCGTGCCAACTCCTGCGTCCGGTATGAAAACCTATTTCCGTTTATTGGGGTATGTACGTTCCTCATGGGGCTATCTGTTGCTCAGTGTGTTGGGGTATGTGATTTACGCGGCAATGGAACCGGCGTTGGCGGCTTTGCTAAAGCACATTGTTGATGTGGTGTCTCTTGGGACCATCTCAGACAGTCGCACCTTGATCCCGTTGGCAATTTTGGCGGTATTTATTGCGCGCGGAATAGGCACCTTTTTGGGCAACTATTTTATGGCCAAAGTTGCGAATAATGTGGTGTTTGATCTGCGCACTCATATGTTTAACAAACTGGTGCGCCTGCCATCCGATTATTATCACTCTATTCCAACCGGGCGCTTGTTGGCCAAGTTAACGTATGACACCGAGCAGGTCATCGGCTCCATTACTCAAGCCATTCGCGTGCTGCTGCGAGAAGGCTTAACAGTGGTCGGCTTACTGGGTTACATGATTTACATGAACTGGCGTTTGTCATTGTTGTTTTTATTAGTGGTGCCGCTGATTGGTTTAATTGTCGCTTACGCCTCAAAGCGTTTTCGTAAGCTGAGTACGCGCATCCAGAATGCCATGGGCGGCGTGACCGATGTAGCGTCTGAAGCCATTAAAGGCCACGAGGTGGTGAAAATTTTTGGCGGTAGCGACTATGAAATTGAGCGCTTTCGGCAAGCGGCTGGAGAGAATCGACGCTCTCAGCTAAAAATGGAAATGACCAAATCCTTAAACATCCCTCTTGTGCAGTTTATTTTAGCGGTCATGATGGCGATTCTTATTTGGTTTGCTCTGAGCCCGTCAATCAGCTCGCATATGTCGCCAGGGGATTTTATCGCATTTTTGACCGCGGCAGGTATGTTGGGCAAACCCATTCGTCAGTTAACCGAGGTGAACAGCATTTTGCAAAAAGGCATTGCCGCGTCGTACAGTATTTTTGATTTTATCGACTTAAAAGAAGAGGTCGATGACGGTAAAACGACGGCGACAATGTTCAAAGGCGATATTGAGTGGCGAAACATGTCATTTAAATACACTGGCGCCGAGAAATATGCGCTCAAAAATATCAACTTGTCTTTGCCTGCGGGCAAAACATTGGCCTTGGTCGGTCGCTCTGGCAGCGGTAAATCGACCATGGCAAACTTGTTGCCACGGTTTTATAACATCAATGAAGGTCAAATCAGCATAGACGGTGTGTCCATTAGTGACTATACACTGACGGATTTGCGTTCGAACATTGCCCTAGTCAATCAGCAGGTGGTGCTTTTTAACGGCACGATTCGAGACAACATCGCCTACGGATTCTTAAAAGAAGCCGATGAAGAGGAGGTGGTTAACGCCGCTAAAGCCGCAAACGCGTGGGACTTTATCCAAGAGTTGGATCATGGATTGGATACTATGGTTGGCGAAAACGGCGTGTTGTTGTCGGGCGGCCAGCGTCAGAGAATCGCTATTGCTCGCGCTATTTTGAAAAATGCGCCCATTCTTATTTTAGACGAAGCGACATCGGCGCTGGATACCGAATCTGAGCGCGCCATTCAAACGGCATTGGATGGTCTAATGGCGAATCGCACCACGATTGCCATTGCCCATCGATTGTCCACCATTGAGAACGCCGACATCATTGCTGTGGTAGACCATGGTGAGATCATCGAGCAGGGTTCTCACCATGAGTTATTAGCATTAAATGGCGCCTACGCCTTGCTGCATAATCAGCAATTCAGCGATACGATTGCCTAGTTATGTGGCTTTACCGTGTGTTATTCGTCATTTTTTCGCCGTTTGTTTTATGGAAAATACGACAGTTTAAAACCCATTATTCGAGTTATCGAGCGAAAGAAGCGTTGGGCTTTTGGCCCAAGGTGGAAGCGGATTTGTGGATCCATTGTGCGTCTGTAGGCGAGGTGTTGGCTGTTCGTCCTTTGGTTGATGTGTGGCGGGAAAAATTTCCTGAGAAACGATTATTGATGACCACTATGACGCCAACGGGTGCCGAGCAGGTGGCCAAGTCGTTTCCTTTTGCAGAACATCGATATTTACCTATGGATTGGCGATGTGCCGTAAAAAGGGCGCTTAAGCAACTGCGGTGTTCCCATTTAATGATTGTCGAGACGGAACTCTGGCCAAATCTTTTACAGTTAGCAAAACGTCAAGGCATTCAAATTGACATAGTAAACGCGCGGTTAAGTGAGCGTTCTTTTCGGCGCTATCAAAAAATCCCCATTGTTTCTAAACCTTTACTGGCGTTGCCCGATTGTTTTTTGGCTCATGCTCAAGCTGATGCAGAGCGTTTTAGTGCGCTTGGGGCAAAGAAGGTGAAAGTGGTAGGAAATATTAAATTTGATCTTGCCGTTCCAGAACGAGTACGGCAAGACAACTGGCGCCAGAGTCTAGGAAATCGGTTTGTTTGGATTGGTGCGAGTACGCATCAGGGTGAAGATGACTCAGTGCTGCGTGCACATAAGGTGTTGCGGCAAACCTACCCGGATGCGCTGCTTATTTTGGTACCGCGTCATCCTGAGCGCTTTGATGCCGTTGCCGCGTTGGCTGTACAAGCCTCGTTTGACGTGCTGCGTCGTAGTCAGACCTCGCCAGCGGATTGGTCCCAAGCAAGCGTGGTGATAGGTGATTCTATGGGGGAATTGATGCACTACTACCAAGCGTCAGACGTAGCGTTTGTGGGTGGCAGTTTGATCGAACGAGGCGGACATAACCCGATTGAACCGGCATTGCTTGGTAAGACTATTATTGTGGGTCCGCATACGTTCAATTTTTTAGACATTACCGAGCAGCTTATCCATGCGAACGGTGCGTTGCGTTGTCAAAACGACGCCGCTTTGACGCAATGTATCGTGGAGTTGGCTGCCGACTCGACTCGACGAAGCCAATTGGGCCGATCAGCTTTGCAATTTGCACAAAAAAACCAAGGCGCGGTGGCCAGAGTGTGTTCAGAAATAGACTTCCGTTAGCCGACTCCTTACAATAAGCGCTCAATATCTCATGGGGTGTTTTGGTTGTGTTTTTAAACCGAAGCTGAGAAGTGGATTGTCCACTAACCCACCGAACCTGATCCAGATCATGCTGGCGTAGGAATCGAGATAGCAAATCAAAACGCCTGTTATTGGGGTGTTCTGATTCCATTCTTGTTATTTCCGAGTACGCCGCTCAATTACTCTAGGAGCGACACCTTGACTACTTCTTTTAGCCCTTTTTTTTCTGCCTCGTTGGTCACTTTTGGCATCGCCTTGTCGCCTATTGTGCTGGCGGTCGATACGCTGAACGTATACACCTACGATTCGTTTTCATCCGATTGGGGCCCTGGCCCTAAAATCAAAGCCAATTTTGAACAAGACTGTGATTGTGTAGTGAATTTTGTGGCGCTTGATTCGTCGGTTGGCATTTTGTCCCGTGTGCAATTAGAAGGACAAGCGTCTCAAGCGGATATCTTGTTGGGGTTGGACCTTAACTTAATGGAAGCGGCGAAAAAGACCGGATTGTTAGTCAATCACAGCGTCGATACATCCGCTGTGACGGTACCTGGTGGTTGGTCGGATAAGACTTTTTTGCCATTTGATCAAGGTCATTTTGCGTTTATTTACAACACAGAAACGTTACTCAATCCGCCAACCAGTTTAAAAGATGTCGTGGATAATCAAGATTTACGCGTTATCTATCAAGATCCACGTACTAGCACGCCTGGTTTGGGTTTGTTGTTGTGGATGAAATCCGTCTATGGTGATAACGCGGCGGAGGCTTGGGAGCGTTTAGCGAGTCATACGGTGACGGTAACTAAAGGCTGGTCCGATGCTTATGGTTTGTTTCTGAAAGGCGAGGCTGATGTGGTATTGAGTTACACCACATCGCCGGCGTATCACATGGTAGCGGAAGGCGAAAATAAATACCAAGCTGCGCCAGCCAGTGAAGGCCATTACCCTCAAGTAGAAGTGGCCGCGATGATGAAAAACGCACCAAACGCGGCACTGGCAACGCGTTTTATGCAGTTTATTTTGCAGCCAGGTTTTCAATCGACCATTGCAACGGGTAACTGGATGCTGCCTGTAGTGGCGCTAGATCAAGCTTTACCCGCGGCATTTGACAGTGCATTGGCACCCACCAAAAATCTAGTCTTACCTGCCAAAGACGTTGCACAATATCGTAATCTTTGGGTCAATGAGTGGCTTGAAGCGACCACCCGATAAGGTCACGGAACGTGTTTTTTTTACGCACAATAAGAGGACTGACGCCTGCGCTGTTGGGCGTTGGCGTTTTCTTATTAATAGGAGCCGCCAGTTTGGCGGCTCTTTTGCGTTACAGTGATTTTGCCACTTGGTATGAGTACGTGCAGCAGCCGTACTTGTGGCGAGTGGTGCGTTTTTCGTTGTGGCAAGCGCTGTTAAGTAGTGGCATGAGTTTATTGATTGCGATTCCGGTGGCATCTTGTTTGATGCACCGACGTTTTGTCGGTCGGTCTTTATTGTTGCAGCTGTTTTCGGTCTCTATGGTGGTGCCAACGATTGTGGCGATTTTGGGGCTGGTGGTGGTGTATGGCCGACGCGGTTGGTTGAATCAGCTGTTTGGTGTGGAGGTTCCCTTGTACGGTTTGAGCGGGATTTTACTCGCTCACGTATTTTTTAATATGCCTTTGGCTGTTCGGCTGTTGTTGCAAGGGTATGATTTGATTCCTGCGGGGCAGTGGCGTCAGGCGTCTCAATTAGGTTTTTCGCGCTGGGCCGCGTTTCGATGGATTGAATGGCATTACATTAAAAAAACGTTGCCGGGCGCGTTTGTACTGATTTTTATGCTGTGCTTTTCCAGTTTTGCTGTGGTGTTGAGTTTGGGGGGTGGACCTAAGTCGAGCACCTTAGAAGTCGCCATTTATCAGGCGCTTCGTTTTGAATTTGACCTCAACAAGGCCAGTTTTTTAGCCCTGCTACAAGTACTGATTTGCAGCGCTTTTGCGTTGCTAGTGTATCGAATGGCACCGATCAATCGACAAGACGCCAGTTTGGTGACGGATTCCCATTACCTTGTACGAGATTCTAATTGGGCAAAAGGGGGGGATGCTGTCGCATTGTTGTGTGCTTTTATTCTAGTGATTCCGCCTTTTTTGGCGATTTTTGATCCGATTTTTTCGCCTGTATTTTTAGAAACGGTGCGGTCTTTGGTGTTATGGAACGCGGTATTCGTCTCATTGAAAATCGCTTTGCCAGCGGCTTTCATTAGTGTGTTGCTTGGGGTGTGCTTTGCTGTATTGGCGCGGTTTTGCATGGATCGAGCCTATCTTTCTAAGTTGCCTACCAAGATAGAGCACCTTGGTAACATGATTTTGATGGTGCCAGGGCTGGTGATTGCGACCGGTTTATTTTTGCTTTTGCGGGATTTAGGCTGGGGGTTGCCGTCAAGCTATTGGATTGTGGTGTGGGTGAATGCGGTGATGGCGCTGCCGTTTGTTTTGCGAGCTCTCATGCCGGTGATGTATCAGCAAGAAAAGCGCTTTCGTCATTTGTATGTGAGTTTGGGGGTGCGGTCTTGGGCGCGTTGGCGATTGGAATGGCCACTTATCCGCATGGGTGTCGCGCAAGCTTTGGGGTATGCGCTGTTATTGTCGTTGGGCGACATGGGAGTGATCGCGCTGTTTGGTAGTCAAGGTTTGGTGTCGTTACCTTTGTACTTATTTCAGTTGATCGGCGCGTATCGGCTCGAAGAAGGGGCGTGTGTTGCTGTGGTGTTGATTAGCCTATGTTTGCTGTTGTTTTATGGTTCGACGCGTCTTGTTGGTGGAGGAACTCGTGTTAAACATTGATCTGCAATACGATTGGGATAATTTTCACGCTCGTTACTGTGTGGACATTGCTCCCGGTGTCACCACTTTGTTGGGGGGGAGTGGCGAGGGGAAAAGTACGCTGTTGTCTTTGCTGGGTGGTTTTTTAACTGGGCGAGGAGGGCTGGAATTTCGAGGCGAATCATTGTTGGTTTTACCTGCCTACCAACGTCCTGTTTCTACTTTGTTTCAAAGTGATAATTTATTTCCGCAATTGACCGTCTGGCAAAATGTCGCGATTGGCTTATCACCGTCCCTTAAGTTAACTCGCAAACAGCAAGAGAAAGTGCAGTGGGCGTTAGAAAAAACTCAGCTTGTGGATAAAAAAACGCGTTTTCCACACGCTTTGTCTGGCGGCCAAGCGCAGCGCGTAGCGATTGCCCGTGTTTTGGTTCGTCAAAAACCGATTTTATTGTTGGATGAGCCTTTTAGCGCCCTTGATCCGTCGTTAAGGGAAGAGATGTTGCATTTGGTCAATCAAGTGACGCTGGAATTAGGGTTGACTACGTTGCTGGTGTCGCATTTGCCGCAAGAGGCAAGCCTCGTTGGCGGGCATGTTATTTTGATTGAGCATGGGCAGATTGTTGCACATGAGCCAGTGTCTGTTTTGTCAGGCGAGGATCATGGGCATTTTTCACGTTATCTCGGTGGTGCCAGCAGGTAAGGGATCTCTACGCCGATTAAAAGCCTCTTTTTTGGCGCTTGTTCAGTACGGTTGCCACAAAAATTCCGGTAAAAATCAGCGCGATACCACGGTAATGAAAGCTGAGTAATTGCTCTTCTAAAAACACGACAGACAAGCCAATACTAAACACCGGTAATAAGTGAATAAAATGCCCAGCGGTGGGAGCCCCGAGTTTCTGAATGCCAATGTTCCAGCATAAAAAGGCGCCAATGGACGCAAAAATTCCCATGTAGATAATTGCGGCCCAGTTACTGAAGGTAAACTCTGACAGGGTGCTGGTACCAAAAAGAAAGAAAAGCGGTGCTTGAAAAGCCGTGCCAATTAAAGCGGTACAGGCAAAAAAGCCGAGTAACGACATACCTTTAGGCCGTTTAATAATCATCACCGAGTAAATTGCCCAGCTTACGGCCGCGGCAATAATCCATAGGTCACCGCGAGAAAAGCTAAGGTGTAAAAAAGTATCTAAACTGCCTCGGCTGACAATGGTGACCGCGCCCGCAGTTGATATGATAATGCCAGCATTTTGTAGCCAAGACGTTTTATTGCCCAATAATAACCGCGCGGTAATCAGTATCATCATCGGCATAATGGAATTTAATAGCACGGCGTTGGTGACGGTGGTGGAAGACAGGCCTATGTATAAGAATAGGTTGTAATTACAGATGCCCAGCCAACCAAATAGCATGAGTAAAGGCCAGTTTTTGGCGATGATCTGCTTTTCTAACCAGAGTTTTTTATAGGCAAAAGGCAAGATAAGTAAGCAAGCGAGGCTCCAGCGTAAAAAAGAAATCGAAAATGGGTCAATACCACTGGAGAGTGTCATTCGTCCTAAAATGTAATTGCCAGACCAGAAGAAAATGGGCAGGAGTAAATAAGCAAAAGCTGGCATGATGTGTCCTATAGAGTAGTTTTTTTTGTTCTTTTTGACCAGTTTTGAACAAAAAGCCCAGCAAGAATGAAAGCTAATCCAATGAGTGTGGAGCGTAAAATAGGCTCACCGGCAAACTGCGACAACCAGATAATAGACAGTAGAGGCGACAAGAAAATCAAGTTAGCGACTTGGCTTGCGTTGGTTGTCAATTTCATGGCTCTATTCCAGAGCACAAAGCTGAGCCCCATTTCAAATAACCCAATGTACACCGCACCCCATAGCCCGCCTTGGTCCCAATGGCTTAGTTCGCCCGTGATGGCGGCATAGGTCAACACGATAGGTAAGGCGAAAGCAAAATTGAGCGTGAGGCCAATAATGCTAGGGCGTGTGTCTTTGGTGTTGAGTAGCCAATACATCGCCCAAATAATAGTACTGAAGAGCGCGAATCCGACCCCCGTCACATTAGAAAACTCCAATGTATCGATGTTGCCACGAGTCGATATATACAAAACGCCAAAATAACAGGCCCCCGCCGCGAGGTAATCGGCAGGTTTTAAGCGTTGCTTTAAGATGGGCACGGCCATAAAGCTCAGCATGATCGCCCAAGTGTAATTAATGGCTTGTGCCTCTTGTGCTGGCAAGGTGTTGTAGGCTTGCAACAGAATCAAATAATATAAAAAAGGGTTGATCGCACCCAACAAGAAGGACGCTTTCCAAGAAAGCTTGATCTCACAGAGCAGTGCTTTGCATTCGCCCTTCATCACAATCAGGGATGTTAAAAAAAGTAGCGAAACAATATTGGCCACAAGCAATAACTGCGTTGGCGAAAAGTGCCGCAAAGAAAGAGTGAACGCGGTAGCGACGGTGGACCATAATAAAACCGCACCAAGCCCGTACAGCATGGCTTGAGTGTTGCTAGAAAGCGTATTCATATTGCCAGTTCCTAATCGCTTTATAAGCGTAATCGCGGATGATGATCAAAAAGAAAAATTAATGCCTGCCAAGACTGAGGTAACCCGGTCGTTTTCCGCGATGGGGCTGCTTACTATGTCCTTGTTGTATCGAGTATGGCTCACATTAATAATTAATTGTAAGCGCTCTGAAAAGGGGTAAAAGCCTCTGACGCCATATTTTATATGGGATGTTGACCCTGGTGTGTAAGCCGCTATTGCACCGCCAGTGCTGGTGGATTCGCTTTGAGAGACGCCATACAAATGCTGACTCATATTAGCGTCTACATAGTGGTATGAAATCGTTGGGATGAATTTCCAGTTCCCCGCTGGGATTGGATAACCGACCCCGATTTGCGCAGTAAAGCCATTATGTGCACCGCTGACATCTTGTGCCAACTTGGCTGAGATGGGCCCTAAGCGATAGCTGGCAAAGGCAAGAGCCGCGTCGTCTCTTTCTTCTAGTGCTTGTATGTCTGAATTATCAGAGTCACTTGGATCAAACGCTGCCGGGTCGTAAGACAAACCTATTGCGAAGCTTTGCACAGCGCGTTTTGGCGTTAGGCGGTAGCCAATATCAGGATAGCGAAAGTATAAATGCTCACCTTCATAGCTGATATTTGGAAGCCATTTTGTGCTTGTGTCCACCCCTGAGTAGATGGACTGTGATGTCATGCCAAGCACACCAATAGTGACATCGGCTTGCGCTATAAAGGGGGTGGACAGAAGCAGAAGAGAAAGGGTTTTTTTCATGATGTCCGTATCCGTAAATTATTAGGGGGTAGCCATGGGTCCCGATTCTATTGACTAAAAATGGACCTGTAAAATATTTTATCGACAATGTCATTTGGATGCTGCTGTTTAGCAAGATACCGTTCAATGAATGGCGTTTGTTGAATAGATTGCGGCTTGGACGATTGAATTCGTTTACTTGATGTTCATTCGTGCTATATAATGCGCCTCCCTGTAAATCTATACTCCTTGTCTCAAGGCTTCGTAACAGGGGGAGCGTAGAGACTAGAATCCATAAGGAGAGCTTAAATGCGTCATTATGAAATCGTCTTTCTGGTTCACCCAGATCAAAGCGAACAAGTACCAGCAATGGTAGAGCGTTACACGAATCTTATCACTGAAGATGGTGGTCAAGTTCACCGTCTTGAAGATTGGGGCCGTCGTCAACTAGCTTACCCAATTAACAAAATTCACAAAGCACACTATGTTCTTATGAACATTGAGTGTTCTGATAGTGTTTTGTCTGAATTAAACGACACTTTCCGCTACAACGATGCCATCATTCGTAACTTGGTGATTCGTTGCAAAGATGCGGTGACTGACGTATCTCCTATTAAAGCTTCTGAAGGTCGTGAAGATCGTCGTCCAGCTCCTCAGCGTGAAGAGCGTAATAACGATAATTCTGAAGACGTATCTGAAGAATCTGAAGATTAATTTATTTTTATTAGGAGACACTCATGGCTCGTTTTTTCCGTCGTCGTAAATTCTGCCGCTTTACAGCAGAAGGCGTTAAACAGATCGATTACAAAGATCTAGACACACTAAAAGGTTACATCACTGAAACGGGTAAAATCGTTCCTAGCCGTATTACTGGCACTAAGGCACGTTACCAGCGTCAGCTAGCGACTGCGATCAAACGCGCTCGTTATATTGCTTTACTTCCTTACACTGACAGCCATTTTAATTAATAGGTTGGAAGAAGCACATTTATGAGCGGTTTAGCTAAATGGGTAATGAAAAAACGTCTGAATGCCATTATTGGTGTGATGGTGTTTGGTCTTATCCCTATGATGTTTTGGTTAGCCGCTGCGATCTTAGGATTGGTGGTGCTTCGTCAAGGTGTAAAAGAAGGAATACCGGTATTAGTTTGGGGTTGTTTGCCAGCACTTGTGCTGTGGATAATCCAAGGTGATGCAACGGCACTGATGGTCTTGTTTAATGTGATGTTGTTGGGTTGCTTGCTCAGGTCAACTACATCGTGGAGTTGGGTGTTGTTAGCGGGCAGTTTTCTGGCCGTTTTTAATACTTTGTTTCAACCCATTCTAATGGCAGATGTTTTGGATATGGCGGTAACGTTAGTTCAAAAAGTCTTACTATCTGAAGACGTTGAAAGCCCTGATAGAGAATTAATTTTCAGCCAGGCGGTGGTGGCGATATCCATTTTCCAAGTGGTGATTGCGATTGTATCCTTGTTTTTGGCAAGGAAATGGCAAGCAGGACTCTACAATCCAGGTGGATTACGCACTGAGTTTCATCAGTTAAGATTACCAATAGCGTTTAGTTTGGTTTTGGGTGGAATGGTTCTTATTGGTGAAAGCCTTGGTGGATCCTTTTCTGTGTTTTCCCAAGCGGCAATTCCTGCGTTGGTGTTGCCGGGGCTTGCTCTGATACACGGTGTTCTAGCAAAAAAAGAAATTGGGGTTGTTGGACTGATTGCATTTTATCTTGTGGGGTTCTTTGTACTAAACGTGTACTTTGCAAATATTTTGGTCATGCTTTGCGTGATTGACAGTTTTGTGGATATTCGTTCGAGGATCCGAGGTAAAGCGTCCAACTCAAGTGATAGCGAATGATTAATTAGAGGTGATCGAGATGGAAGTTATTCTACTCGACAAAGTAAACAAGCTAGGCGGTATTGGTGACCTTGCAGTTGTCAAACCAGGTTATGCTCGTAACTTTTTGATTCCGAATAAAAAAGCTGTAATGGCGACTAAAGCTAACTTGGCTAGCTTTGAAGAGCGTCGTGTTGAACTAGAAGCGCAAGCGGCAGAGCGTAAAAACGCTGCAGAAGCTCGTGCTTTGACATTAGAAGGTAAAACTTTCACTATCGCGGCCAACGCAGGTGATGAAGGTAAGCTTTTTGGTTCAATCGGTACTCGTGATATTGCTGATGCTATCTCTGCGCAAGTTGCGGTAGAAAAAGCAGAAATCCGCCTTCCAGAAGGTGCGATTCGTCACACAGGTTCTTTCGAAGTAGACGTTCAGCTTCATTCTGAAGTGGTTGTAACGGTGACTTTGTCTGTAATCGCTGAGTAATTTGCTTTCGCAAATTGCTTAAGAAAGACGCAAGTCTTTCACGCATATGAAAAGGGTATCTTGCTTTGTGAGATGCCCTTTTTTTATTAGCATGATAAGCTAATATTTCTGTGTTTTTATTGTTTTTCTGTGGGTATTTTGCGTGCAACTACATGATTCCGAAGTCGCTTCTATTAAATTGCCGCCTTATTCAATTGAGGCTGAGCGCTCTGTTGTGGGTGGCTTGATGCTCGACCCAGAGGCATGGGAAAAAGTCTCTGAGTTGGTTATCGCGGATGACTTTTATCGTCCTGAGCACAAACTCATCTTTACGGTTATCGCTCGACTTGCCGATGAATCTGAGCCGATCGATGTGGTGACCATTGGTGAGCGATTAGACAAACGCGGTGATTTGGAATCCATCGGTGGAATGGCCTATTTAATTGAGGTAGCGCAAGCCACTCCTAGCGCCTCAAACATAGGCTCTTACGCTGATATTGTTCGTGAGCGATCTATTCTACGTCGTCTCATTTCTACCACAAACGATATTTCTGCCCGTGCTTTTTATCCAGAAGGATTAACCGCGGCGGAAGTATTGGATGAGGCTGAACGAAAAATCTTTCAAATCGCTGAGGGCGGTAGCAAAAAAGGCGGTCCTAGAATTGCGGCTGACATTCTCAGTGCGACGGTGGATAAAATCGATGAGTTGTATCATCAAGATGGTGCGATTACCGGCCTGAGTACGGGGTTTACAGATTTGGATGCCATGACGGCGGGGATGCAGAAATCCGATCTTATCATTGTGGCGGGTCGTCCTTCGATGGGTAAAACCACGTTTGCAATGAATTTGGTAGAAAATGCCACCATGATTAGTGACAAGCCGGTGATTGTGTTCAGTCTGGAAATGCCTTCTGAACAGCTCATGATGCGTATGCTGTCGTCTTTGGGGCGAATTGATCAAACTCGAATGCGTTCGGGTCAATTGGTTCAAGAGGACTGGGACAAGCTGATGTCAGCGGTAAAAATGCTGAAAGATCGTAAGCTTTTTATTGATGATACGGGTGGCATCAGTCCGACCGAGATGCGCTCTCGCGTGCGGCGTATTGTGCGTGAGCATGGTGGTGTTGCTATGATCATGGTCGATTATCTTCAGTTGATGCAGATTCCAGGTTTTACCGAAGGTCGTACTAATGAAATCTCGGAAATTTCACGTTCTCTTAAAGCACTAGCGAAAGAGATGGAGTGCCCCGTTGTTGCTCTGTCTCAGCTTAACCGTAGCTTAGAAAACCGTCCGAACAAGCGTCCGGTAAACTCAGATTTACGTGAATCAGGTGCGATCGAGCAGGATGCGGATGTGATTTCCTTCGTGTATCGCGATGAGGTGTACCATGAAGATACACCTCATAAGGGTATCGCGGAAATTATCATTGGTAAGCAGCGTAACGGTCCAATAGGTACTTGTCGATTGGCCTTTGTTGGTAAATATACGCGTTTTGAAGATCTTGCTCCTGACGCTTACCGAGATTTTGATGACGACTAGTGTTTAATTGGTGTATTTTGTTAATCATAATAACAAGTGCCCTTTGTGACTTATTATTGATTTAAGACATAGGGAATGAAAAGGTGTCACTTTAAAATCGGTGGCATAATAATTAGAATTGAGAGCCGTTTATGCGAAAAATGCCAGTCACCAACAAAGAGAATGATTTCCCAAGCCATTATTCTCTTGTTTCTAGCACGGATGTTAAAGGGCGTATTACTTTTGTCAATGATCACTTTTGTGAAGTGGCAGGCTACAAAAGCGATGCCTTGATAGGAGCGCCACACAACGTAATTCGTCACCCTGATGTACCTTCTGCGGTGTTTGCCGACATGTGGGTGAACCTTAAGCAAGGTAAAAGCTGGATGGGCTTAGTGAAAAACCGTTGTGAAAATGGTGATCATTATTGGGTAAGTGCGCACGTCAGCCCTTTGCTTGATGGAAGTCGTGTTGTGGGTTATGAGTCGGTTCGTCGTAAGGCCACACGGGAAGAAATTCAACATGCGCAATCGGTTTATGATCGCATTAATGCAGGGAAAGCACCGGTGCCTGCAGGCACAAAAATCGCTTCTTATTTAAGTAACGCGTCGTGGCCTCTTTTTGTGTGTTTTGCATTGCTTGCCGTGATGGGGTTGATGTCTAACGTATTGGCGCTACAGGTGGCGGGGCCAATTTTAGCGCTGTCAGGCATGTGGCTTAATTATTATCAGGCCCAATCGCTAAAGCATGTTGTTGAGGGGTTAGCAGACGAGTCTCATAATCCTATTGGTCAATATCTCTATTGCAACGCTGTGGGTATGAAAGCGGCGATCAAGTTTGCCAAAATTCACCAAGATGCCGCAGGCAATACATTTCGTTATCGTTTAAAAGAAGGTGCGCAGCAATTACGTCTTCGCGCATCGAGCGCAAAAGCGAGTGTGACCACAAACTTGGCTAACTTTAATAAACAGCGCCATACTTTTCAGGAAGTGGTCGCTGCAAGCTCGCAATTGTTGTCCAGTGTGACGCATGTTGCAGATCATGTTCATGTGGCGGTGCAAGCGACGCAATCGGTCGGTGACTTGTCTCGCGAGAGCCGTTTGATGGCGCAGCAAACCGGTGAGACGATGCGTGAAGTTTACCAAGATATTTCCGACGCCAAAAAAGTAGTGGCGATCTTGGCAGAACGCAGCGACAGCATCAATGAAGTCGTTAATTCTATCAGTGGCATCGCAGAGCAAACCAATTTATTGGCGTTAAACGCGGCAATAGAGTCTGCTCGAGCGGGTGAAGCGGGTCGTGGTTTTGCGGTAGTGGCCGATGAGGTGCGAGCCTTGGCTATTCGTACGCAAAATGCGACGCAAAGTATTCATAGTATGACCGAAGAGCTAAAGAAGAATACCTTGGATGTGACAAACACCATCGATAAAGGCACCATGGTGGCTCAGGAAGGCGTTGACAGCGTGCACAAAGTCGCACAGAAAATGAGTGATATTGAAGAAGCGATCAAGAAAGTGGTGGAAATGACAGCACAAATTAATGTGTCTTCTGAAGAGCAAGCGGGTGTTGCCCGTGATCTGAATGACAAAATGCAAGAAGTGGATGCCTTGAGTATTAACAGCATTGAACGTGCTGAAAATATTGTTATCAACATCAGTCATATCGAAGAAGAGGCCTACGAACAAGGCAATCTCGCAGAGCGCATGAAACAGTAGGTCTCCAACGAATTAAAGGGCTTTCTAAGCGTTTTGCGTTCATCTCGACAACATGTTTGTCGCGGTCTTTGTGGTCGGATTAGGCGAGACATTAGGCTTAATCCGACAGTGGACATAGGTCTAAACAAGTAGCCTCACCGGGTTTGATTTCGTGCGTGCTCCTAAAATCAACTTATGTATTGTTTTTCCTTGGTTGTGTTGTGCGTTTATTGTGATGGTTTGATTTTATGTCTAAATGGCTTCTTCGCTCACGACTTGGTAAATGGCTTTGCCAAGGAGTTGAATGTGCTCCTGACTTATGATGTAAGGGGGCATCAGATATATCAATTTTCCAAAAGGTCGTACCCATACGCCCAAATCAACGAATTTTGGCTGAATAGTTTGCAAGTCCACCGGTTTTTTCAGTTCAACCACCCCAATTCCTCCCAAGCAGCGCACGTCTTTTACTTGTTCGAGCTGTTGGCACGGCATTAAAGCGTTTTTCATCCATGTTTCCAATTGGGTGATTTTTTCTGGAATATCATAACCGTCTAACAAAGTTAGGCTGGCATTGGCTGCGGCGCAGGCAAGCGGGTTGCCCATAAACGTTGGGCCATGCATAAAAACACCGCCATCGTGGCTAATGCCCAGCGCTACTTTATCATTGGTGAGTGTCGCCGCTAGGGTCATGTAGCCCCCTGTAAGTGCTTTGCCTAGACACAGAATGTCTGGGCAAATAGTCGTGTGGTCGGTGGCGAAGGGTTTGCCCGTTCGACCAAACCCTGTGGCGATTTCATCAAAAATCAACAGAACATCAAACTCGTCGCATAAGACTCGTAGCTGATTTAAATACTCGGGATTATAGAATCGCATGCCGCCTGCATTTTGTACGACAGGTTCGATGATAAATCCGGCAATGCTGTCATGATGTTGTTCAAAGACAGTACGGATTTCATCGAGGTAGTCGGTGTTAATGGGCTCATTAAAGCCAGCGGGCGGCGGCGAAACAAAGAGCTGCTGAATTAAGGCATGGCTGAATAAACTGTGCATTCCGTTGTCGGGGTCGCATACGGACATAGCAGCAAAGGTATCTCCATGATAACCACTTTTGGGGCTGACAAAGAATTGCTTGGTGGGTTTGCCTTGCGTGTTCCAGTATTGAATGGCCATTTTTAAAGCGACTTCAACAGAGACGGAGCCAGAATCGGAAAAGAAAACTCGCTGTAGCATGTTAGGTGTCATCGCAATGAGCTTTTCGGCCAGCTCAATAGCGGGTTTGTGGGTGAATCCACCAAACATCACGTGTGAGAATTGCGTTAATTGCGTTTGAATGGCCTGATTCATGTCTGGGTGATTATAGCCATGAACCACGCTCCACCAAGAAGACATACCAT
Organism: Marinomonas sp. IMCC 4694; assembly: GCF_008122525.1. Taxonomy (NCBI): domain Bacteria; kingdom Pseudomonadati; phylum Pseudomonadota; class Gammaproteobacteria; order Oceanospirillales; family Oceanospirillaceae; genus Marinomonas; species Marinomonas sp. IMCC 4694. The sequence continues at coordinate 2,532,771 of NZ_VSRV01000001.1, read as the reverse complement.
CAATCAGCGTGCGCCCATCGCTGAGGGTGATGCTGCAGCCAGCAGCGCTTTCGACCAAATAATGGGGGCTTGGATGGCTCATGGAAGTATAAGGATGCCAGAGCAATTGTTTGTCTAGTGCGAGGTAGTCATCGGACGTTTTCATGGTGTTAGCTCTTGTTCATTCATGGTATTGCTTTTTGTGTGTTCACGACATAAGCAACGCTACGGTGCTCGGCATACTAAACAATGCGTGCCTGAATGACCAGAATGGGCTTATCGTTATGGTTTAAAATGTTTTGTCGGGCGTGCGGGCAATGACCCAGACATCGACCCGTTCAGCTCCCGCTTGACGCAATAATTGGACGCAATGTTCTATGGTGCTGCCGGTGGTCATAACGTCATCAAATAAGGCAACGTGTTTTGCGATGTTGCCCTTTACTTGATACGCGTTTTTGGGTGTTTTAAGTCGCGCTTTGCGTGTTAGGGAGTGTTGGGCTTGGGTGTGTACGATTTTTTTGAGTGGATTGTGTGCGGGCCATGACGGGCAAGCGCTACCAATTTTAGGTTTTAGGTAGCGGATCAGTTGTCGTGAGAGTGTGCGAGTTTGGCAAAAGCCCCGTTCTTTTATTCGTTTAGGGTGACTGGGGACGTAAATAAGCTGCTCTGGCCAGACTTGTGTGGCGTAGTGTTGTAGTAAGTGTTCACTTAACAAATACGTTAATGGGCGACTGTAGTGATGGCCCTGATGAAATTTAAGCTGGTGAATCAGGGTTTTAACAATGCCTTCAAAGCGATACGGTGCGATGCAGTGCTGGTAGGTTGGCGGTCGCGTTTGGCAATGGCCACAAAGAAGGCCGGTGGTGTGGGTGGGGCGCTTGCATTTCAGGCAATGCTGTACGTTGTCAGCAAAGCCATGTTGACAGTAGTGGCAAAGGGGGGTTTTGCAGAGGAGGTCGCACAAATAACATCGGCTTAAAAATAATCTGTTGTAAACCTGCATTATTTTTTCGGTTGACAGTTTTTTCCAGTCCATTAGTATTGCTCCATTAAACCGATTGAATTGAGGGTGTCATGTCTTTAAGTACGTCAAATGTTATGCCTGTTACAAATGCCGCTGAGCCACGTTTTGACTGGACTCAGGCCGAAGTTAAAGCGCTCTTTGACTTACCTTTTATGGATTTGATGTTCCGTGCTCAAACCGTTCATCGTGAAAATTTTGCCCCGAACCAAGTGCAAGTGAGTACTTTATTGTCGATCAAAACGGGCGCCTGTCCCGAAGATTGCAAATATTGCCCACAAAGTGGTCATTATAATACCGAGCTTGAGAAAGAAAAGCTGATGGAAGTACAAAAAGTGCTGGAAGAGGCCGCGTTGGCGAAAGAAAAAGGCGCGAGTCGATTTTGTATGGGTGCGGCTTGGAAGCATCCTTCCGAGAAAGATTTCCCCTATGTGTTGGAAATGATCAAGGGTGTTAAGTCCCTAGGGCTGGAGTCTTGTGTAACTTTGGGCACTTTGAACGATGAACAAGCGCAGCGTTTATCCGAAGTGGGCTTGGACTATTACAATCACAATCTTGATACCTCGGCGGAATTTTACGACAGCATCATTACAACGCGTACTTATCAAGATCGCTTAGACACCCTGTCAAAAGTGCGCAATTCTGGGATTAAGCTGTGTTGCGGCGGTATTATGGGAATGGGCGAAGAGCAAAAGGATCGCGTTGGCTTATTGCGTCAGTTGTCTCAGATGGCGCCACACCCTGAAAGTGTCCCTATCAATATGCTGGTTAAAGTTGAGGGTACGCCGCTCGAAAATGTAGATGATTTAGACACGTTTGAATTTATTCGCACCATTGCTGTAGCGCGTATTTTGATGCCACAATCCCATGTGCGTTTGTCGGCAGGCCGCCAAGGTATGAATGAGCAAACTCAGGCTTTGTGTTTTATGGCGGGCGCTAATTCAATTTTTTACGGCGAAAAGTTACTTACTACAGGTAATCCCGAAGCCGATAAAGACATGGCTTTGTTTGCCAATCTAGGCATCAAACCCGAACAGCGTGAGGCCCATTCTGATGCCGTGGTCGCTGAAGCCATTGCCGCGCAAGCGGTGAAACAAGCGGAATCTAAGTTATTTTATGAAGCCAGTGTCTAATACGCCAGGCTGGATTGTGGCGGCGCTCCAAGAGCGTCGCCAATTGGACTTAATGCGCCACACTGTCACATTAAACAGCCCTCAAATCCCCCATACTCACATTCAACAGCACGCCTACACCGCTTTTTGTTCGAACGATTATTTGGGGTTGGCGAATCATCCGATACTGATTAAAGCGATGAGTGATACGGCCGCTCAATACGGCGTGGGCGGTGGTTCTTCTCATCTAGTGTGTGGGCATCTCAGTCCTCATCAGGTTCTAGAAGAAGCGCTGGCCGACTGGCTGGGTTATGAGCGTGTCATGTTATTCAGTGCCGGTTATATGGCAAACCTAGGGGTGATTTCTGCACTCGCGGATCGTCACCGTCCTGTTGTGCAAGATAAGTTAAATCATGCGTCTTTAATTGATGGTGCACGGTTAGCGCAAGCGCCGTTGCGGCGCTATTTGCACAATGATGTGCAAAGTGCGGAAAAGTTACTGGTTAAATCATCGGATACCGGGTTGCTGGTCACCGACGGGGTGTTCAGTATGGATGGCGATGTGGCACCGCTTGCGGATTTGTCTTCGTTGGCGGCTCGGCACGATTGGTTATTCATGGTTGATGATGCTCATGGTCTAGGTTGTTTAGGAGAGGATGGGCGTGGGTGTTTATCACTCGAGGGCTTGGATGCACGGCGCCTGCCGATTTTGGTGGGTACTTTCGGTAAGGCTTTTGGTACAGCAGGGGCATTTGTGGCGACTTCCCATGATATTGCCGATTACCTTACGCAGTTTGCCCGGCCTTATGTGTACACCACGTCTATGTCGCCGGCGATGGCAGGCGCGACTTTGGCATCGTTACGATTGATTCAATCAAATGAAGGTCAGGAAAGGCGTGAGCGTTTGGCTCGGCACATTGCGTATTTTCGTCAAAGGGTTCAAGCCCTACCAGTTGAATTGATGGCATCGAATACGGCGATACAGCCCATTGTCGTGGGTGATAGTGCGTCAGCGTTGCGTATGAGTGCCGAATTAAAAGCATTGGGTGTTTGGTGTACTGCGATTCGGCCACCCACCGTTCCGGCTGGTCGAGCACGACTGAGAATTACCTTAAGCGCTGCCCACTCTGAAGCAGATTTAGTGTTATTATGCGATTCACTTGAACAGGTTTTCACCGCGACGTTTTTAAACGCACAGTAATAGAGAGATAGCATGCGATCACGTATTGAAACTGAAGCTTTTGGAGACGCCTCTCATCAGGCTATTTTTATGGTCTCAGGTTGGGCGATGCCAAAAGAAGTAATGCGCTCTTTTGCTTTGCGTTTGAGCCAGCGTTTTTATGTGGTGGTCGCCAATTTACCCGGAATTTCTGTAGATGAGCAATGGATCTCTCGTTCTCGAATTGGGCCTAACTACGATATCGATGCCTTGTCTGAACAGCTGATCGATGTTGCCCCTAGCCAAGCGTGGTGGGTCGGTTGGTCCCTTGGTGGTATGGTATCTGTGTATGTTGCGGCGCGTCGTTCTAGTCAAGTGTTGGGCTTGGTGACCTTGTCAGCCTCGGCCAGCTTTATTCAGCGAGCAGACTGGCCACAGGGTATGTCGGTTGATGATTTTGATGCCTTTGCCGCTTTAGTAAAAGAAACCCCGGAGGAAGGTCTTAAGCGTTTTGTCCGATTACAAGCTAGGGGTGCTCAAAACGAGCGGGGGCTTATCAAGCAGTTGCAGGCTTTTTTGCCTTTGAATACGGTAAACCGTTCGGCGTTAGTGGGTGGTCTTAGGTTGTTAAAATCATTAGACGTTCGTCGCGAGTGGCGATTGTTGGATGTGCCTAATTTACATGTATTCGGTGGTCAAGATGGACTGATTTCCGCCGAGGCTATGACACAACAAACAGACCCTAATCCATTGCAGCAATGTCTTGTTTTGTCCCATTGTGCCCATCAGCCTTTTGTTGAAGAGGAAGAGGCTTGCGCGCGTCACGTAGAAAATTTTATCGATGCTAACCCCTCTTGATTCCCCAGCGCTTGCTTACAAACAGCAATTAGCCAAGCGTTTTGATCGTGCTGCTGTGTCTTACGATGCTTACGCTGACTTTCAAAAAATAGTGCTTAGGCGCCTTTTTACTATGTTGCCAGTAGGCGCGGCTGAGGTGGTATTAGACTTGGGGACAGGCACAGGCCAGGCGCTTAGCCGTTTATCCGATCAGCTTTCACCTTCTTGTTTGCTGGCGCTCGATTTGTCCCCAAAAATGTTGGACGTGGCCCGCCGTTCTTCTTCAGCGCGCCATGCTACGCATTATGTTTGCGCTGACGCCGAGCAGTTACCTTTTCGCTCTATGTCGTGCGATCTGGTTTTTTCTAGTCTCGCTGTTCAGTGGTGTTTGCATCCTAAGGGGTTGTTCGAGGCGCTTTATGAGGTGACTAAGCCTGGGGGGTATCTTGTTTTTTCTACTTTGGCGGAAGGTTCAATGCCAGAAATTCGTCAGGCTTGGCGTACGTTAGATGACCAAGAGCATGTACATCGATATTTACCTATGACGGAATTATTGGCGTGTGTTAAACGTGCAGGATGGAACCTTTTGGCGTCTGAGTTATCCGACATCAAGATGCCTTTCGATTGTCCTGAAAGCGCCATACACTCTTTAAAGAAAGTAGGTGCCAGCTTTATTGCACCAGACGGCGGTCAAACTTTGGCACCGAGTACTTGGAAAGCGTTTTTACGAGCCTATGAAACACAGCGAACGTCGCTGGGCATTCCGTTGAGTTACCAGGTGGCTTATGTTGTGGTTCAACGACCGATTAACCGTTAGGAGCAATAAGTGAAAAAACGTTTTTTTGTTACTGGAACCGACACGGATGCTGGTAAGACCTACGTAACGGTGGGGTTATTAAAAGCCGCTCAACGCGCCGGCCTTAAGTCTATGGGGTTAAAGCCCATTGCGGCGGGTGCCGATCTTGTCAATGGCGCTCTGCGAAATGACGACGCCCTGCAGATTCAAGCGGCCAGCAATGTTGCTTTGGTGTATGAGCAAGTTAACCCTATTCTACTTGAGGCCGCCATTGCCCCTCATATTGCGGCGCTGCAAGAAGGCCGTCTGGTGACGGCGTCGCGTTTAGACGGGTTTATAAAGGGAGCGTTGTTAACGCCCCATGATTTTGCCTTGGTCGAGGGCGCTGGTGGTTGGCGTGTGCCGCTTAACGACAGAGAAATGGTATCGGATGTGGCGAAATCACTTGGGTTGCCTGTGATAGTGGTGGTGAACATGAAATTGGGATGCTTAAACCACGCGATGCTTACCGTAGAGGCCATTGCAAGGGACGGACTGTCTTTAGCCGGTTGGATTGCTAATACGTGTGCTGAGCGCATGCCCTGCTATGAGGAAAACCTTGCCAGTTTACAGGCCATGATCTCATCACCATTATTGGGTGAGTTGCCATGGTGCTCTAGTGAGAGGGATTCTTATGAGGTGTTTGATGCCCTGTTTTTGGCATTAAAATAAAGTTTTTACTGGCTTAGTGTGTGCGATATGTCTTGAAAATCATCGTTAACACCGCATTATAGAGACACAATATTTTTAGATTGGGGTAGTGGTGTGAAGGCTTGGTTATGCGGTTTGGATGACAAAGAAGAGTCGAGCGTGGCCAGTATTCTTACTTTTATTGGGGTTGAGCACAGCCCTTCATTGACCGCGTTTGCGTTACCCGATTTTGTGATATTAGGGGCAGCGGTACAGTCTTTTGAATTAGATGAGATGATCCCAGTTATTTCGTTAAGCCATCAAGTTGATGTGATTGGTGATTACAATGTCTGGCTTTGTCCTTTGCCATGGCGCTCTCAAGCACTCTCTACGGTGTTGAAAGAAATCAAACAATTGCACACTTTTCCTCAGTTGTCTGGCGTGAATTTAAATTTGCATGTGCGCCATTTAGAAGCGTTGTTGATTCGACAGGCCCTAGTGTCTACTCAAGGTGTAGTGTCTAAAGCCGCTCAAAATTTACAAATTCAACGAACTACGCTGATTGAAAAAATGCGTCGCTATAATATTGATAAATCGGAGTTTTAGTGACAAAAGATGAAGAAATAGCGGAGTTAAAAACCGCGTTTAAAGTGTTTTCTGAGTAAGCGTCCGGTAATCACCACCTTGAAAAAGAGTTTCTTTATCATCAGGCTTGCATGGAAGGGATTATATCGGTAAATTAATTATTAGACAGAGGGCGAACGGATTTGCCCACGCCTCCAGGATGGAGGTTCTGTCTCTTTTCAGGAAGATTCAAGGCTGCATGGATGCAGCGGGAAGGTTTTTCTCTTTATTCTCAAACTTAAGTTAGCCTGATATTCCACGGCAATAAATCGTCCATGTCATCATTTTCCTTTCTTCTCGGCAGTTCTTCAAACAATCTGACTAAGTAATCATACGGGATAAGCCCATTGGCTTTCGCTGTTTCGATGATGCTGTAAAGCATGGCACTGGATTTTGCGCCACTTCCTGTGTTAGCAAACAACCAATTTTTACGTCCAATAACGAAGGGTTTAATGGCGCGTTCAGCACGATTGTTGTCGATGTTGATGCGCCAATCAGTCAAGTAAACACTGAGTTTGTCCCATTGATTGAGATTGTATTGGATGGCTTTGCCTAATAAGGATTTAGGTGGCACCTGTTGAGCCGATTTTTCAAGCCATGCTTTGTAGTTCGCTAAGACTTCGGGGACTTGTTCCTGACGGATTTTAAATGCGGCTTCTGCATTGTCGGCCTGTTGGGCCAGCGTTTCGATGGCGTACAGTTTTTTGATGTAGCTGATGGCGATGGTCGCTTTTCCTGATTTGCCCTTTGGCATGCCTTTTTCGGCTTCAATGAATTTTCGACGTGCGTGTGCCCAGCAGCCTGCCAGCGTGGCTTGGGTCGATTCGTACGCTTGATAACCATCCACATTGAGATAGCCATCGAAGCCTTGTAAAAAATCAACGGCGCATTGCCCACTTCGAGTCGGTTGGTAATCGTATAAGACAATATTCGGGATCGGGTTGTGTTTGTCTGGGGCATCATTGCCAGTGCAATACACCCACATGTAGCATTTTGAACGAGCTTCTTTAATCACATTAAGCGTGGTTTCATCGGCTTGGATGACGGACTGTTTCAGTAATTCTTGATGTAGCCGTTCATAAAGCGGCTCTAAGGCATCAGCACATTTTTTCATCCAATCTGACATGGTTCGTCGGCTTAACTCAATACCGTATTGTTTAAATAAGGTTTCTTGTCGATAGAGCGGTAAGCTGTATTGGAATTTACCGGTGATAATCTGACTCAGCAAACTCGGTGTGGCGATGCCTTTTGGGATAATACTCGGTGGCATAGCCGCTTGTTTGATGGCGTTCTGCGTGCCTGTCTTTTCACACTCACGGCACGCGTATTTAGGGCGGACTGTTTCGATGACCTTGAGTTGGGCTGGGATAAACTCTAACTTTTCAGAACGGTCTTCACCAATACAATGAAGCGCCCCTTGGCAGCAGGAACAGACTTTATCAGACTCGGCAGCGTCCAGCACAACGATTTCGCGCGGCAGGTCTTTGGGCAAGGGTTTGCGCTTAGGCTTGGCACGAGTGTAAGAGATGGTTTGCGTTTCAGGCTCGGCATCGGTTAATGCCTCTGCTGCCTCAATCGCACTTTCATCAAACAACTCTCCTTGGCCGGGCGAGACTTCCGAGCTTTTGCCAAACTGCTTTTGCTGCGCCAAACGCCACTGTTCCAAAATAAGCTGATACTTGGATTGCCATTGGGCAAGCAGAATATCCTTTTTACCCAGAAGACTGTCTTTTTCATCCAATAGCAAAGCTTGCTCAAGCAATTTGGCCTTAAGCGAGTCAATGTCATTGGGTAAGTCTTCTGAGCGTATTTTCATGGGTTGGATTATACCAACCAAATGGGCTATTCGTCATGATATCGGTAGGTTAAATGCGGATGAGCTTGTGAAGAATGAATCGGTAGGCCGTCCAGCAACCAATTGAGTTGTCTGGAGGAAACCTGAAGGGACAAGAGTTCATCATCAATCCCCGGCCATTGGAAGTGGCCTTTTTCCAATCGTTTGTAATGTAACCAAAAACCATTGTTTGACCATTGCAGGATTTTGATCTTGTCACGTGCTCGTCCACAGAAGACAAACAATTGTTCGCTACAAGGCTCTTTTTCAAGATTGTAGGCGACAATATTACAGAGTCCATCAATGGCTTTTCGCATATCGGTAGGGCCACAAATAAGGGTGACGTTGAGTTGAGATGACGCGGTAAACATGAGTCTGTTGCTCCTATTTAAAAGACAACAGACTTTAAGGAGTTGTAAAGGGATTAAAATGTGTGGTTTGCCGGACGCTTACTTTTGTGGCGCTCTACTCTCTTGCGCTAACCAATGCTGGTGATGAAAAGCGATTGAAAGAGACATTAGAGGGTGTTTTTGATGCGGTTCAAAAATCCATTAAACCTATTAATATTGGCGAGCCTATTGTTGGTAAACCTCAAGACATTGAAGTGGTTGATGCGAAGCCTATTCCCGCCGCTCCACCCGCCACAGAGGAGAGTCATTTTTCTGAAGTGTTTTCAATGCTAAGCAAAATGGTCGATAGTCAATTTTCTGGTGTTCAATCAACAGGAGGTATCTCGGTAACAGAGTCGGCTAATTGGGTCAATCTCGAGCTAAAATCTGGCTTGTTGTTTGGACAAGGTGAGTATGATTTAACAAATGAAGCGGTCGCTTTGTTAATGGCGGTGGCCAATGTATTAAAGTCGTATCCCTCTGCTATTTTAGTGGATGGTAATACAGATGATTTATCGGTGGTGTCGAGCCGTTTAGTCTCGAATTGGCATTTATCCAGTTTGCGGGCTGCGTCCGTGGTTGACGAGTTAGTGTATCATGGGGTGAACCCTAAAATGATTGCGCCTATTGGTTTTTCAAGTGAACACCCTAAAGTAAGAAATAATAATGAGGCTGCTCGTCAGCAAAATCGTCGTGTTATTTTACGTATCAGTAAGCGCAACGCTGATAATCTTCACGATTACTTGTTTAATTAATGTATTACTGTATATGATTGCACAGAAATAGTAAGCAATATAACAGCATAGAAACTAGGGGAGTCGGAGTGCACATTTGGGCGGTGGCGAATCAGAAAGGCGGTGTCGGTAAAACGACGACAGTGGTCTCGTTAGGAGGTTTGTTGGCTGACGCTGGTAATCGTGTGCTAATGATTGATCTTGACCCTCATGGTTCATTAACCAGTTATTTTCGTTTTGATCCAGATTCCATCGAAAAAAGTGCTTACAGTTTGTTTCAAGTGATCGGCAAAATCCCTCAAGATTTGCCTTCCTCTTTAATTTTAGAAACAGGACATCCTGAGTTATCGCTTTTACCTGCGTCCACTGCATTGGCGACACTTGAGCGACACGCGCAAGCTCAAGGCGGCATGGGGTTAGTGATTTCGAAAACACTGGCCATTTTATGGGATGACTACGACTATGTGTTGATTGATAGTCCTCCTGTGCTCGGTGTGTTGATGATTAATGCTTTAGCGGCATGTCAGCAATTGATCATTCCTGTTCAGACAGAATTTTTAGCCATCAAAGGCTTAGAAAGAATGGTCAGAACCTTAACGATGATCAACCGCGCTCGAAAACGTCCAGTGCCCTTTATGATAGTGCCCACCTTATTTGACCGACGTACGCAGGCGTCAAATAAAAGTTTGCGCAGTTTAAAAGAGACTTATGAAGAGCTGGTGTGGCATTCTGTTATTCCAGTGGATACGAAATTAAGAGATGCCAGTACCGCTGGCATCGCACCGTCAGCCCTAGATCGTAATGCTAGAGGTATTAAGGCTTATGCCAGCCTAATTGATTCTTTGACGGCACCCACGGCACAGTAGACGTTTATGAAAGAGACAAAAGATAAAGATCAAGCGTTAGTAAAGCCTCAAGTGGCGCTTCAACGCTATCTTGATGATTTATTGCACGAAGCAACCTCTGATGTTGTTGAGGTATCTTCTCAAGTATTGGGTGTGAGCTCTGATGCGAGTTTTAGTGAAGAAGAGTGTTCTTCATTGGATCTATCGTTTAAACATTTTGAAGACGCATTACTACATGATAATTCGTTGTCATTTGAAGCTGCTGTGTTAAACACTGTTGAGCCAGAGCCAGAGCCAGAGCCAGAGCCAGAGCCAGAGCCAGAGCCAGAGCCAGAGCCAGAGCCAGAGCCAGAGCCAGAGCCAGAGCCAGAGCGTTTTTTTGGTGTGTCCAAAACAGACCCACTTCCTTGGGCGACCAGCCGATTTGAGTGCCTCCTGTTTTACGTGGGTAAGTTGAAAATGGCCGTCCCTTTGGTTGAATTAGGGGGGATATTTCAAAGCAATGATGAAAAATTAACCTCCATTTTTGGCCAGCCAGATTGGTTTATGGGCGTTGCGAATGTTGGAGATTTTAACTTAAGAACCGTTGATACCGCTCGTTGGGTGATGCCAGATCATTATGATGGAGAGCTCAAAGACCATTTTAAATTCGTTATTCAGTTAGACAGATCAAATTGGGGGATTGCATGTGAAGTCGTTGCTGAAGCAATTACTTTGCAGCCCTCACAGGTAAAGTGGCGAAGTGATAGAAGTAAAAGGCCGTGGTTGGCTGGCACTGTGATTGATCACATGTGCGCGATACTTGATGTGCAAGGTTTTATAGAATTGTTGGATGACCCTCGTAACGGGTTTAAAAATGGCCTCAAATAATACTATGGGTCACACTGTGGCCTTAGGAGATAAATAATGACAACCAGTATCGCGTTAAAAAGTGTGGGTCAAGCGGATGATCCAATGTTGCAGTGGGTGACTTTTCGTTTAGAAAACGAAATCTACGGCGTCAATGTTATGCAGGTTAAAGAGGTGTTACGTTATTGTGAAGTCGCGCCTGTTCCTGGGGCACCTAGTTTTGTTTTGGGTATTATTCATTTGCGTGGCACCGTGGTGACGGTCATTGATACTTGTCAGCGATTTGATTTGCCGTCCGGTGAGATAACCGATTCGACACGTATCATGATCCTTGAAGTAGAAGGACATGTGATCGGCATATTAGTCGATGCGGTGTCAGAAGTGGTTTACCTTCGTCAATCTGAGATAGAGCCTTCACCGAATGTCGGCAACGACGAATCTTCTAAATTTATTCAAGGTGTGTGCCACAAAAATGATATTTTATTGATTTTGGTCGATTTAGATAAATTGTTATCAAAAAATGAATGGTCTGAAGTAGGGTCCATGTAGCGATAGGGCTGTTGTATTAAATGGAATCTCAATGGATATTTAATCTGCTGCTAGTGCTGCAATTTTTGGCGCTGATTGCATTGGTGGTTTGGGCGCTGACGTTATCAAAGCGTCTAGCTCGAATGAAACGCCACCACTCAGAAGTGGAACTGAATCAAAAAAAGCATGTTCAAGTTTTGGCGTCGGGTTCTATCGGCATGGGTCGACGCTTGGTGGCTATTGAGAAAAAACTCAATCTTGCGGTTGAGAAACAGTCTGAATTACTCTCAAAAGAAGGAGGAGTTTCTTATAACCGGGCGATGGAGTTGTTGGAAATGGGCGCTACTATTGATGATTTGGTTTCTAAATGTGGCCTTATTCGTGCTGAAGCTGAATTAATCAGTCTTCTTAAGCAAGAGTCTCGACGTAACTCCGATTACCACTGATGGTTTTTAATGTTGTGTGCAAACGCAATGATTTCCGCAACGGCCAGATACAAGGCTTCAGGTATTTCTTCCCCTAATTCCAAAGTACTGAGCATCTCGACAAGCTCGGGGCTTTGGTGTAATAGTACATTGTTTTCCTTTGCAACTTCCATGATCTTTTCTGCCAATAACCCACTGCCTTTTGCGGTTACAGTGGGGGCGGTGCTGTAGTCATATTTCAGTGCGATGGCTTGCTGCATTAGGTTCTCACATCGATTAAAGACGATGTTTTGGTCGGCTTAGTTTCTTGGTTTGGTAATGCTGTTTGGAATGCATCAAGACGATTGATACTGATGTCTTTTTCTTCGAGTCGTTCTTTAAGTGAAGGAATGTTTTTTTGTAACGCTTGAACCGTGTCAGGGTTCTCCGCTGCAAACAACACCCCCACTGTATTGTTTTGAATGCTGGCTCTAGCATCAAATCGCCCTGTTTCTTCGAAATCAAATTTCAGCTTCACCAACCAGCGTCTATCTTGTTTTTCATGATCTTGAGTGCTGGCATCTTGGTCTATTTCGAGCTGTACGAAGTGTGAGTTTTGGCCATCTTTGATGGGCAGTTCAATCTGTAGTGGGTAAGTGGGAAGAGACGCTGGACTTAAATCCGTGAAATGACGTAACTGGTTGGTGGTAATGCGCTCAACCGCGTTGGCGATCTGCTCTGTTTGAACGCCACCAAGTTTAATGGTGCTCATGCTTTCTTGTGCATCTTTGAGCCGAATTAGGTTGAGTTTTAAATCGGCAGGGAGTTGGGTTTTCGTGTCTTGGGCAAGCAATGACTCAGAAAATAAACCGCTGTTTTGAATGGCGTTTTTCATTGCTTCGGGTGAGGCGGTGAGGGCCGCTAAGTTAGGCAGATGTTGTGTTAGCTGTTTGAGCGCGGCTTGTGTTTGCTCTGGCAATCCAGCTGGATTGTTATTCAGGGATTGCAGTTGTTTGATGAGCTGCGACATGTCCATGAGCGAAAGTTGCCTTGGCAAACTGTGTTTAATCGCGTCAAGCTGGGTCGATGTCGCGTTTGCGCTAAGCTTACTAGGTAAAACCTGCAAATTATTGCTGGAATCAATTAACACTCGTATGTTATCGCCTTTTTTCAGTGTGGTTTGACTGAGAATAGAGAATGAATTGTCCCCGTCGCTGACCGTTGCGGTTTGTGTTCCATTGGATGAGGTGCCTCCGACTGCGGTGACAGTTAAGTTCAGTACACGAGATGCGACTGTCATGTTGTTAAACTGAGACGTCTTAGGATTGTTAACGTCAATAGGCGTGCCGGTATTGATCAAACTAAATGGGCGTTGTGCGCTGCTAGCATGCAGTAGCTGAGCGGGTTTGCCTTGAAAATTGAGCGATTCACTGCCCAGTAGTGTTGCTGTTTTGAGGTGGCCAATGAGCTTTATTTCGCTGCTTAGTTTTGCCAATACGCCAGTATCATTAAGCGACTGGTTGGCCGTATTGGCCGCGCTTTGCGTGTTCGTTGCTGTGTTCACTTTTGATGATACATCAGAGATCATTTGGCCTGCCTCCCTATTCGTCATTTAAGAAGAATTCTCATATAATGTCGGACGTTAAATGTAGTGTGGTGTCACCACTGTGACTTTATATCCCTTTTTATATCGGCTGCGATGAGTAAATCTTGTGGATTTTTCTGCTTCTTTAACAATATCAGACCTTTGGATTGAGCGATCTGACAAAATACTGTGTCGTGCGCTTTCTTACAAGGTGCGCGCAGGAGAAGCTGTGCGTATCTTGGGTGAAAATGGAGCGGGTAAGAGCTCTTTATTAAAAGTGATCGCTGGTGCAATGGCCCCTTTGGAAGGACGTCTGTATTTTGCCGATCAAGATATCACGGTAGACCGCACTTTATTGCAACAGTCGATGATATACATTGGTCATTCTTCAGGCTTAAAAAGTACGTTAACGGTCGAAGAAAATCTACGCTGTTACTGTCCAAAAATATCGGCTAAAACCTTGCATTCGGCTTTAGTGACATTAGGTTTAACCGATCATCAGGACTCCTATGTAAAAGCATTGTCGGCAGGCCAAGCGCGACGAGTGGCGTTGGCGCGTTTGTGGCTTAGCCACAAAGCTGTTTGGTTGCTGGATGAGCCTTTTGCTGTACTAGATGTCAGCGGAGTTCAAATATTGGAAGCGCACATTCAAGACCATTTGAGATCGGGTGGCATGGTCGTGTTTACCACGCACCAAGCCTTGTCTTCTTTGGCGCATCGTGAGTTGGTATTAACGCCATGACGTATTTCTCTTTTTTTACTGCCGAGTGTCGTGTGGTGTGGCGTCGCAAACAAGACATCGTGAATGTTCTTTTGTTTTTTACCCTTGTCGTCGCTTTATTTCCACTAGGTATTAATCCCTCGGTGGATTTTTTAGCACCCGCGGCGGGAGGGATTGTCTGGTGTGCCGCGCTACTGGCGATCTTGATGACCATTGAGAGCGTATTCAAAGACGATTTTCATGATGGTTCTTTAGAGCAGTGGGTCGTGAGTGGTTTGTTCTTGCCTATTTTAATGCTGTTGAAAATAGGTGTGCAGTGGCTGGCTGTTATATTGCCCTTGCTGCTGATAATGCCCTTGATTAGCCAAATGGTCGCCTTGCCTGACGAGAGTTTTTGGGTGTTGATACTCAGCTTATTAGTGGGCACGCCCAGTGTGTTTCTGATGGGGGCGATTGGTGCCGCGCTGACGGTATCTCTAAAACAAGGTGCGATGTTGGTCATGTTGGTGATATTACCTTTTTATTTACCGGTGATTATTTTTGCTACATCGGCGGTGCAAGCATCGCAATCGGGGTTGCCTTATCACGGCTTTTTAGCTTTGTTGTTAGCAATGTCTTTGTTGTCTTTAGTGGTGTCGCCTTTTATGACGGCGATTGCAGTGAAAGCGAGTGTAAATTAATGCGTTGGGTGTGGTTTCATAAGTTAGGTTCACCAAAATGGTTTTTCTTTTGGTCAAAAGCGTGGGCGTTGCCGGCGTTTGTTTTTGGCTTAGTGTGCTTGGTGATGGGGTTGATATGGGGGTTGGCTTTTGCGCCACCGGATTATCAGCAAGGCGATAGTGTACGCATTATTTATATGCATGTGCCTGCAGCGATGCTTGCTCAAAGTGCGTATTTGACGCTTGGTATTTCAGGGGCGATTTTTTTGGTTTGGCAGATGAAAATAGCGCCAATGGTGATAGCATCTTTAGCGCCTATTGGGGCCGTCATGGCCTTTATTGCTTTAGTGACTGGCGCGATTTGGGGCAAGGCAACATGGGGAACTTGGTGGGTGTGGGACGCGAGATTGACCTCGGTTCTTGTCTTGTTTTTTTTATATATGGGCGTCATTGCCCTGCAACATTCCTTAGACGACATGGCGCTGGCGAATAAAGCGACAGCAATTATTAGCGTGGTGGGTTTGATCAATCTTCCTATCATTAAATATTCTGTAGTCTGGTGGAACACCTTGCATCAGGGCGCGACCTTCACGTTGACAGAAAAGCCAGCCATGCCCATTGAAATGTGGCTGCCGTTGCTGTTTACCGTTATAGGGCTCTACAGTATGGTTGGGGGGGTGTTAATGTGGCGAATGCAAACTGAGATTTTGCTGCGCGAGCACAGAACAAACTGGGTGAAAGAAGAGGTGATGAATCGTGGCCTTTGAGAGTATGTCAGCGTTTTTATTGATGGGCAAACACGGTTCGTTTGTTTGGTCGGCTTATGGCGTCAGTGCCTTAGTCTTGCTCTGGTTAGTCTGGAACACCCTGTCTGCACGTCGACACGCTCAAGCGCGACTACGTAAGCGCATCTCAAAACAGGCCGTTCGTTAATGCACTCTGCCAGAAAGAAACGTCTATTAGTGGTGATCGTGATTTTGATGATTCTTAGTGCCGCCACAGGGTTAGTCCTGTATGCCTTGCAGCAAAATATTAATCTGTTTTTTTCACCGACCCAGATAGCGGCGGGCGAAGCGCCTCAACATGCCGTTATACGTGCGGGTGGGGTGGTAGTGAATGGCAGTGTTAAACGTGATACACAGACTTTGGCGGTATCGTTTGATGTCACCGATTATCAATACGCCATCACCATTGAATACAAGGGTATTTTGCCAGATTTATTTCGAGAGGGTCAGGGTATTGTTGCACAAGGCAAAATGCGAGCGGATGGGGTATTTGAGGCTACTCAAGTCCTTGCAAAGCATGATGAAGAATACATGCCGCCAGAAGTGTCTGCTGCGCTCAAAAATGCCCCGACTAAGGGCGTCATGGGGGCATCTTCTGCCAAGCCTGCCCCGTCACTGTATTAATCTAGGTGCTTTATGCTTCCTGAAGTAGGTCAGTTTTCCTTAATTTTGTCGCTGTTTTTTGCGCTCTTGTTGGTGGTAATGCCACTGCTTGGGTATTGGAAGGGCCATCGTTTGCTGCTAGAGACAGCGCGGCCATTGACGTTCATTATGTCTTCATTGGTGATGCTCAGTTTTTCGATCTTATGCTACTCATTTTTAAACGACGATTTTTCTCTTGTGTACGTGACACAAAACGCCAACAGCCAATTGCCGGTGTGGTATAAATTCAGCGCGGTATGGGGCGGTCATGAAGGGTCTTTGTTGCTTTGGGTGCTGATTTTGTGTGGTTGGTGCTCGTCGGTTGCTTTAAAAATCCGTACTTTGCCAGAGGACATTGGCCCTATTGTGTTGGCGGTGCTAGGCAGTGTCTGCGTCGGTTTCTTGTCTTTTTTACTGTTTACTTCCTCACCTTTTGTACGCTTATTGCCCGATGTGCCAGTCGATGGCGGCGATCTTAATCCGTTGTTGCAAGACATTGGTTTGATCCTGCATCCTCCTGTGCTTTATATGGGCTATGTGGGCTTTGCCGTGGCCTTTGCTTTCGCGGTTACGGCATTAATTACCGGCAACTTGAACGCGTCGTGGGCACGTTGGGCAAGGCCATGGACTGCTGCGGCTTGGGCGTTTTTAACCTTGGGCATTACACTTGGTAGCTGGTGGGCGTATTACGAATTAGGTTGGGGGAGCTGGTGGTTTTGGGATCCTGTCGAAAATGCGTCCTTCATGCCCTGGTTGGCTGGAACGGCGTTATTACATTCCTTGGCGGTGACGGAAAAGCGAGGTGTTTTTAAAAGCTGGACGGTATTGTTGGCGATTTTCACCTTTAGTTTGTCGCTATTGGGGGCGTTTTTAGTGCGCTCTGGCGTTTTGACTTCGGTGCACTCGTTTGCGGCCGACCCAACTCGTGGCGTATTTATTCTGGCCTTGTTGGTGATTCTTGTGGGGGGCAGCTTACTGCTTTATGGGATTCGTGCGGTACAGGTTAGGTCTACGGTGTCTTTTGGTTTAACGGGGCGAGAAGCTTGGCTGTTGTTAAATAATATTTTTCTTACCGTGCTTACCTTGACCGTGTTATTGGGCACCTTATATCCATTGATTTTCGATGCGTTGGGGTTGGGGAAAATATCGGTAGGGGCGCCTTATTTTAATGCTGTCTTCACGCCCATTGCCTTGTTGTTGATGGTGTTTATGGCGGTTGGGCCGCTGTCGAAGTGGTATCAAACCCCATTAAAATCTCTCATAGCACCTTGTGTTATTGCGTTGGTTTTGTCCATCTTGCTGTCGGTTGGGGTCGTGTACGGGTATGGCCTTGAGCACAGCGCCTTGGTGAGTTTTGTGGTGGTATTTTGGGTGGTTGCGTTGTCTTTTTTTGACTGGTTTAGCAAGGTTTCATCGGGTTCGAGAGGCTGGGTTGTACGGGCGCGCCAACTGCCAAGAAATTATTACGGCATGCTCTTGGCACACCTTGGTATGGCGGTCACGTTAGTCGGTATTGTTTTGGTCAGCATCAACAGTGAGGAATCCATGTTGCGTCTGGCGCCAGGCGATCGTGCTGAGGTGGCCGGGTACGAATTTCGCTTTGATCGCGTTGAGCAGGTTAAAGGGCCGAATTATGTGTCCAGTAAGGCGCACTTTACGGCTTTTCAAGCAGGCGATGCCGTTGCTGTTCTGCACCCTGAAAAACGCTTTTTTACCACTCGCCAACAAGTTATGACTGAAGCGGCTTTAGACGCCGGCTTTACCCGTGATTTGTACGTGTCTTTGGGTGAGCGTATCGACGACACAGCGTGGAGCGTACGTATTTACGTGAAGTCCTTTGTGCGTTGGATTTGGCTTGGTGGTTTGTTGATGATGGCGGGCGGGTTATTGGCGGCGTTGGACAAACGGTATCGTAAACGCGTGGGAGGTCAATGATGCGCCGGGTTGTTTTGTTTCTTCCATTGGTGGCTTTTTTGGCGCTCGGTGTGATGTTTTATTCGCAACTGGGTAAAGATGTCAACGCGATGCCATCAGCGTTAATCGGTCAAAAAGTGCCCAGCTTTACCCTAGTTTCGTTAGAAAGTGATGAGTTAGTTACCCACGATAATTTGCCTAATGGCCCTTACTTACTCAATTTCTGGGGGACATGGTGTCCTGCTTGTCACATTGAACACCCTTTTTTGAATATTCTGGCGCAGTCGGGTATTGCGATTATCGGCATTGATTATAAAGATCAAAAGATTTTGGCACAGCAATGGCTACAAGAAAAAGGTAACCCTTATCAGCAGGTGTTGATGGACGAATTAGGCCATTTTGGTCTTGATATGGGCGTCACCGGAGCGCCAGAAACCTTTGTGATAGACAGTCAAGGTAGTGTGGTTTATCGACATCAAGGTGCGATTAATGCGCAGAATTGGCCCATCATACGAGGCTATTTGCGATGATGTTCGTTCTTATAATAATAGCTCTTGTGACACTAGCTGTTCTGAAATCAGTTGCCATAAAGCAAATGAGCCTCGTCTTCTTGCTGTGGGCCTGTTTTAGTGTTTTACCTGTGGCCGCCGAGCAACACATGACGTTCCGTTCCGAATTGCATCAGACGCGATACCAGAGTTTAGTCGCGGAATTACGTTGTCCTAAATGTCAGAACCAGAACCTTGCCGATTCAGAGTCGAGTATTGCGCTGGATCTTAGACAGCAGGTGCATTTTATGATTGAAGAGGGTAAAACGGATCAAGAAGTCGTAGATTATATGGTGGCGCGATACGGTACGTTTGTGTTGTACCGTCCACCGCATTCGTCCGCGACTTTTTTACTCTGGTATGGTCCTTTTATTCTGTTGGCCATAGGGTTGATAACTTTCTTTGTGGTGGTGATTACTAACCGTAAACGAAAAGGGCAACCCCGATGATAATGGCTTACTGTGTCATGGTGCTCCTTATTGTGCTGAGTGTGGTGTATTTGTATTGGTACGTTTCTTCACGATTCATTCACAACACCGACCGAGATCGTCACGCCTTCGCGACCATTCGACGTAACGAAATCGCACAAGAAGAAACCGCCGGTCGACTTACGCTGGCTGAAGCTTCGCAGCTATTACAAGATCTGGAACACGAAGTTAGATCGTCTGATCAACATCGTCATCGACGTTTTAGCAACCAGATTGTTTTGGCACGCTGGGTAATGTTATCAGGCAGTATTGTGGTGGTTTTGGGCAGTGTGAGCCTGTATCACTGGCTTGGGTATGCAAAAGAAGTCGTGTTTACTCAGCAGTTGCAAGTTCAACAGCTGACGCCAGAAAAAATCACTGAATTTTTGCAGTATCGTAGCAAGCGTTATGATGGCGCGGAAGACTGGTACTATTTAGCGTCCGATCATCTAAATGCGGGTCGTTATCAAGACGCCGTTATCGCTTTTGAGCGGGCCATAGAAACGCTGCCCGAGCAGGCCGAAGGACGGGTGAAGTTACTGGTTGAATACGCTCAAGCGATTTTTTATGCCAATGGCAATAAGAGCTCTGCAAAAATGCGTCAGGTCGTGGACGCAGTGCTGCAGATCGCACCGCATCAAGCGACCGCCTTAGATCTAAAAGGCGTCGCTGAGTTTACAGAACAACGCTATCTTGGCGCCATATTGGCATGGCAAGAAGCGATCCGTTATAGCGCTGGGTCCGGTGAGCGTTTGGCGTTGTTATCGGCGATTAACGCCGCAAGACAGAGAGGTAATATTGGTTACCAGCAAGTGCCACCTATCATCACAGACCAGCTGGCGGTGCAGATAGAGTGGGACGAGACAACGCTTAAGTGGCAGCCAGACGATGTACTGTTGGTTTATGCTGTGATAAAGGAGCAAAAAATGCCCGTAGCCATTCAACGAGTCTTTCCTAGGGATTTGTCGCAGCCTATTTTGCTCACAAATCTGGATGCGCTCATGCCAACCATCACGTTGGCAGACGCTGAATCTGTTGATGTGGTGGTCAAGTTAGCCAATATTAATGATAAGGATCTGACAAAAGGTCAAATTATTGGGTCAAAACGTGGTTTACTGATAAATTATAATGAGATTTTTAGAATCAATGTAGCCTTGTAATTGAATCCTAAGGCGCTTCGCTTGATAATAGAGCCAATATTAATTGATGTTATGCGGAATATGTAATGGAATTCAGCTTACGTGAGTGGCTAATCTTGATTGGGGTCGTCATTATTGTCGTTATCCTCATAGATGGATTTCGTCGATACAAGAAAGGACAAAAATACGCTCAATCTGGTCGTGATTCTGATGTGGACTCTGACGATATATTAGTAGGAGGCGATACCGTTGTTGGTCGAGCAAAACCCTCTCAAAGAGACGTTTCTCCCGTTCCTCAAGATCCGATTATTAGCGCCTTTGAAAACGCCAGAAAAACCTCAAAATCGCCTTTAGCCGATGTGCCGCACAAGGTAGATTCTGGACCAGAACTGCATCGCGGTGAAGAAATGCACCTCGATGAATTGGCTTCTTTGGTCCCAGAACGTGACTTTGTCGACTCGTCTATGTCGGATCAGAACTATTCTGACAATGATTATTATGAGCAAGATCGTTTGCCTGCTGACACCCAAGCCGATGTCGATACTAAAGACACCGTCGTAAATGATGGCAACAGTGATTATAACAATACTGAAGATTTTGAAGATTATGAGCGAAGCTATTCGGAAATTGATGTTGATCAAAAAGGATTTGATGGGTCTGCTGAGCTTGACCTAGAAGGCCAAGCCATGGTTGAAATTGAAGAAGTCATTGTTATCAATATTCTGGCACCAAAAGACCAAAATTTCTCAGGTATCGAATTGCTTCAACTCATTCTGAACTGTGGAATGCGTTACGGTGAGATGGATATTTTCCATCGTCATGAAGACGGTTTCGATCGAGGGCGAGTGCAGTTCAGTATGGCGAACGCCATCGAGCCGGGAACATTTGATTTGGACACCATGGGTGAAAATGAATGCCCTGGTGTGAGCTTCTTTATGGGATTACCAGGGCCCAAAAACAGCATGAAAGCCTTCGACTTTATGCTAGAAACGGCACAGACTTTGGTACGCAATTTGGGTGGTGAGCTCTGCGATGAGCGCCGCACACCGATGAGTGAGCAAACTATTGCCCATTGTCGCCAGAGAATACGGGATTTTGAGCGCCGCCGACTTATGCGTCACAAGCAATAGCCTAGCCTTAAACCAATTAACCTAAAAAATATCATCGTCAAATCATCAGGGCCCTTAGGGGCCTTGGTTATTTAGACGATTTTTTAAGCGATCACTCCGAGCTATTTATGACCCAAGAGACCTCTCTGACACATCAGCAAATGTTGGATCTTATCCAGCAACTCAACGATTACAGCTACGCCTATCATGTGAAAGATTCGCCGATTGTGCCAGATGCGGTTTACGATCGTGATTATCAGTTACTCCAAGCTGTTGAAAGCCAGTACCCTGAATGGATACAAGTGGATTCTCCGACGCAGCGGGTAGGTGAGAAACCCGACAGTGGCTTTGCTAATGTTGCGCATACCGTGCCCATGTTGTCGTTGGATAATGCATTCGATAATGCGTCGTTGGCCGACTTTGATCAGCGCCTTCGTAAGTTGTTAAACATGAGTGTTGAAAAAGACATAACGTATTGTTGTGAGCCAAAATTAGACGGTTTGGCGATCAGTTTGCGCTATGAGAAGGGGCGCTTAATACGCGGCGTGACGCGTGGTGATGGGTTGTCGGGTGAAGACATCACGTCCAACATTAAGACATTGTATTCGGTGCCATTGACACTCAGAACCACCACCCCGCCTGCAGTTTTAGAAGTTCGTGGTGAAATCTACATGCCCAAAGAGGGATTCGAAAAGCTCAATGGGTTAGCAGAAGCAAAAGGCGAGAAAGCCTTTGTGAATCCACGCAACGCGGCAGCGGGAAGCTTAAGGCAGCTGGACCCTAAAATTACCGCCACAAGACCCTTGGTCATGTGCGCTTACTCGATAGGGTATGTGGAAGGTTGGGAGCAACCAGACAGTCATTATGACGGTTTGATGCAATTGAGTGAATGGGGTTTTCGTACCAACGATCTCATGGCACGAGCACAAGGCGCCAAAGGGTGTATTAACTATTACGACATGCTCAACGAACAGCGCGCCGAATTGTCTTACGATATTGACGGCATTGTTTATAAGGTAGACGACATTGCCCTACAGCAAAAGCTGGGCTTTATTGCTCGAGCACCGCGTTGGGCCATCGCAAGGAAATTTCCTGCTCAAGAAGAGATGACGCGCATACTTGGTGTGGATTTTCAGGTGGGTCGCACTGGCGCGATTACCCCGGTGGCACGTTTGGAACCCGTATTTGTGGGCGGTGTGACGGTATCGAATGCGACCTTGCATAACAAAGATGAAATTGCCCGTTTGGGGGTGATGGTAAACGATTATGTGGTTGTACACCGTGCTGGCGACGTCATTCCTAAAGTTGTTCAAGTAGTGATGGAAAAACGCCCAGATAACGCCATTGAAGTGGCTTTCCCAGAAGCTTGTCCGGTATGTGGTTCTGACCTTGAGCAAGTCGAAGGCGAAGCCGTTATTCGTTGTACTGGTGGTTTGGTGTGTGGCGCGCAGCTTAAAGAGTCGTTAAAACATTTTGTGTCTCGTAAAGCGCTGGACATTGATGGCTTGGGTGACAAGCTGATTGAGCAGCTGGTGGATCAAGAGTTGGTGAAAACGCCTGTTGATATTTTTACCCTTTTCTTGAAAAAAGACAGGCTGTTATCCATGGAGCGAATGGGACAAAAATCCGTTGATAAACTGCTCGCCTCGATCGAGCAGGCTAAGTCGACTCAATTTAATCGTTTTATCTATGCACTGGGTATTCGTGAAGTAGGTGAGGCGACGGCCCGCGCCCTTACGGGCTATTTTAACGATCTGGACAGTGTAATGGCGGCGGATCAAGAGACCTTGGTAGAGGTGGACGATGTAGGGCCTATTGTCGCACAACACGTAAAACGGTTTTTTGATCAAACGATAAACCGTGACACAGTTCAGGGATTGCTTGATGCCGGCGTGATGTGGGAAACAAAACAAGCCGTATCTTCTGATAATTTGCCCTTGTTAGGCAAAACTTATGTAGTGACAGGGTCTTTAAGCCAATTGAGCCGAGACCAGATAAAAGACAAGCTGCAAGCTTTAGGTGCCAAAGTGAGCGGTTCTGTATCTACGAAAACGGACTGTTTGGTCGCCGGCGAGAAAGCGGGGTCAAAATTGACCAAGGCGCAAGCGTTGGATGTGCCCGTCATCGATGAAGCGGGCGTGATCGCCTTATTAGCCGAATGGGGGGCAATCTAAATGGATACGCTAATCCCTTATGATTCTTTGGCGGCCGAGACGTTGGAAGCGATTTTAGATGACATTGTCTCCCGTGAGGGTACGGATTATGGAGACTATGATTTGACGGTCGAGCAGAAACGCGAACAGGCGTTACGCTACCTCAAATGTGGCGATGCCGTACTTTTATTCGACACCGAAAGTGAAACCATCAAAATGGTGCTCAAAGAAGCATTAACACACTATGACCTCATGTGAGGTCATAGTGTTGTGGTCGTAGCGGCACTGTGGTCATAGCATTGTGGTCGTAGAAGAAACACAGAAAGCACGAGCGGGTTTTTATGGTTACTCAGGGCAATCACGCAGACAGTGATTGATGTTGTGATCCATAATAAGTGCCGGTTCTTCCTCTGTGTTACGTCCCACTACTTTGGCAGGGACACCGGCAACGGTAGTGTGATGTTCTACTGCTTCTAGTACCACGCTTCCTGCACCAATCTTGGCACCTTCACCGACTTCGATGTTACCGAGAATTTTCGCCCCTGCGCCGATCAACACGCCGGAGCGTATCTTAGGATGACGATCGCCGTGCTCTTTACCGGTTCCACCCAGAGTCACCGATTGCAAAATTGACACATTGTCTTCGATGATACAGGTTTCACCGACGACTAGCCCTGTGGCGTGGTCAAGCATGACGCCACAGCCAATGGTGGCCGCAGGGTGAATGTCAACGCTAAACACCATGGACATTTGACCTTGAAGATACAAGGCCAAACTCTTACGGTTGTTTTTCCACAGCCAGTTGGCAACGCGGTAGGTTTGCAGCGCATGAAACCCTTTAAAAAACAGCAGCGGCGTCGTGAGTGTGTCGCAAGCGGCGTCGCGTTCTTTAATCGCTAAAATGTCTTGCTCGATGCATCTAACGATGCCAGAGTGAGTATCCGCCATCGCTTCTTCGAAGACTTCTCGTAACACCATGGCAGGAATGGATATGCTGTCTAATTTACTGGCGAGTAAAAAGCTTAACGCAGAGCACAGTGAGTCGTGGCGTAAAATCGTCGTATTAAAATAACTGGCCAGAATAGGCTCATCTTGGGCAAGCTTGTCTGCTTCAGCTTGTAAAGACTGCCATAAGTTGTTTGAAGTCACGGCATGCGGCATTGTTGTACTCAAGGGGTATTCACCTATATCGATTCACGTTTAGAATATAGGTTATAAGGTTAGGGTTAAACATTACAAGGGGCAAGGTTAAGATTGCCCAAAAAGTTGGAGATAACATGTCTAAAAAAAATGTTGCGGATGCACTGCATGTGTTTTATGAGTTAAATGCTGCGCTTTCGGATGCGTATTGGGAAACCAATGATATCGATCAAAAAGACCGTTTCTTTGCAATGAAAAGTATATTGCAAGACGAATTAGATGAACTGCATAAGCTGAGTGTACAGGATCATGTTTACCCATATGAGCCTATTAATCCCAACTTGCTGCAACTGAGTGATAAATTGCGTATGTTGCTAACCGAATTGAATGCTTATGTTTATCGTCCACAAACTTCTCAACGTTTTGCCGACTTGATCCCAAGCGCTTGTGAGTTGTTTGAACTCTAATCGTTTTTTTTGTCAGCAACCCATTCAGTCGACTTAGACTAAATGGGTTGCTGATTATCAAATCGTTTGGCTACGTTTTAGCGCTCTAATCACAAATCGGCTCGGATGAAGCCTGTGGCTTACTTCTTGTTCGAGTGGGGAGGGGGTCGCCAATATTAAACTGGCAATAAAATTACCGCTCAACGGGGCAGATATCAAACCTCGCGAACCATGACCTATGTTTAAGTAAAGCTGGTTAATGGGCTGTGCTAAATCATTAGAGCGCCATTTTGCGTTTTTACTTAATGCTGCAAAGGCATGTTTGTACTCTAGCTCTGATTGCACTGGCCCGACAATCGGTGCGTAGTCTGGCACAGCGCATCGAAACGAGACTCTCCCACCGCACGCATGAGTATCGAACGTGCTTTCTGGTAATTCGAGTAAGCGCTCGAGTATTTTTACGTTGCGTTCATGTCCTTCTTGTCGCACGGTTTGATCTGAGTCTTTTAGATCGTAAGTGGAGCCAAAGTGTAAAAGCCCATTTATGGCCGGTGAGACGTAACCAAATTCACAAAGTACTTTATCAATATCTATTTTTTTTTGCGATTCTTGGGTAACAGCACACGCTGCTTTGGCGCTGTCTACAGTCATAAAAGAGACTTGTCCGCGAATGGGGTAATCTGGCGTGTCAGGGGCTGCGTCGAGTGTTTTGGTATCGTTTGCCATGCACAGCACCACATGGGAAAAATCTGCTGTTTCGTCATGTGAACGCGCTGTCCATCCATCAGCTTGTTCGTTTATCAAGCGTGGTGAAAGCTCATTCAATGGTGTATTTAGCTGAACCTTGATGTTTTCATGGGACAAAAGCTTTTTGCAGAGCTCGGTCAATACAACCCAGCCTGAGAGCGGTAAGAAAATACAATCTGGTTTATCCGTTGAGGCGCGCAGGATGTGCTGCGGATAGAGGTTGTCGTGTAACAGTTTTTGAAAGCGTTCCGCTTCTTTGGCGTTTTTGGGTATTTGGGTTAAACCACATGGCCCCCAAAACGCGTTATTTTGGTCCAATGTCGAATAAAGACGAGAAGCGTGCAAGTAGGCAGATAAATAAAAACGATTTACAAGAGTGTCTTGAGACGCGAGTTTTGGGTACAGCATGCCTTGCGGATTGCCAGAGGCGCCGCTTGCAATATGATCGGCCTTATCCCAAACAGTGACTTTAACGCCCTGACAAGCCAACGCATATGCGGTATTGGCCCCAGCGAGCCCCGCTCCGACAACCAAAACATGACTTATTGGTGACGATGTATTTTGGCGAAGGTTAAACCAAGCCTGACCTTGCGCCATGCGTTCTGTCAGGGGGGCACTAGGCGGGTTAAATTTCCCTACAGTCATGTCTCTTTTTATGCCAAATCCTTTGACTTTTTTCACCTCAAATCCCACTTTTTGCAAGCCACGACGAACAATGCCAGCCGCTGTAAAGGTTGAGCATGTTGTGCCTTGGTGGCTCAGCCGATGGATATGATGAAATAGCGTATCACTCCACATTTCAGGGTTTTTGCTCGGGGCAAAGCCGTCTAAAAACCAGGCGTCGACGTCGGCATTTAGCGCAGCAAAGCCGTCTTCTGCTTCGCCAAACCAGAGTGTCAGCTGAACACGGCCGTTTTCTAACTCAATACGATGAAAGCCATGACACACTTCTGGGTAAGCGTCGATCAATGGCCGAGTAAACTCGTTAAGCGACGGCCACATAGACAGCGCCTGAGCGAGCATGGCTTTGCTGAACGGGTATTTTTCAACGGAAATAAAGTGCAATTGCTTATCTTTGGGCGCATTCTGCAAAAATGCTTGCCACGTGCAAAGAAAATTGAGCCCCGTACCAAAGCCCGTTTCTGCGATGACAAACGCCTTGTTTTGTATATTATGCCAACGTTCTAGCAACTGATTGTGTTTGATAAACACGAAGCGAGTTTCTTCGAGTCCAGATTCTTTATCAAAATACACATCATCAAATTGGCTGGAGTGCGGCGCACCGTCTTCTCCCCAGCTTAAAATAGGAGCTTCTAATTGGTAGCTAGTTAACACGTTGGATGCTCTCAATAACCACCGCGGTGGTCGGGACATTTTGGTAGGGCCCAACTGTTGCTGTGTCTACCGCTGAAATACTGTCAACGATTTCCATACCAGTAATAACTTCAGCAAACACGGCGTAGCCTGCACCGCCCCTCGCGCCATGATTTAAAAAAGCATTGTCTACATGATTGATAAAAAACTGTGATGTCGCACTGTTCGGATCTTGTGTGCGAGCCATGGCAAGTGTACCGCGATTGTTCGCCAAGCCATTGTCACCTTCATAGGCAACCGCCTTGTGAGTGTCTTTGCGTTCTAAGTCTTCTGTAAAGCCGCCGCCTTGCACCATGAAACCACGAATAACACGATGGAAAATGGTTCCTTCATAGAATCCATCGTCAACATAACGTAAAAAATTAGCAACGGTCTTTGGGGCCGCTTCGTCTTTTAAATCGACTCGAATAGTGCCTTGATTGGTGACAATATCGACTTCTGTGGCGTGGATGTGTGAGCAAAAAGCCAACAGAGCCAACCCTGTGATGAAAGTGTGACGCATACTGTTATTTCCTTGTTGAATTAAGTCTTAAAACTATTGAAGATGAGCCTAATATTATTGATGTTGGTATATCATGCCAAATGTTTTGTGTATTTACTGGAGAGAAAGACAATGCGAACGGCCATTGTGGAAATAGAATATTGTACCTTATGTCGCTGGATGTTGCGTGCAACTTGGTTAGCGCAAGAGCTATTAACCACGTTTGATGAGGATGTGAAAAGTATTACTTTACTTCCAACCCAGGGCGGTATTTTTAAGATACGGGTCAATGGTGAAGAGATTTGGTGTCGAAAGGAAGAAGAGGGTTTTCCAGAAGCTAAAGTACTAAAACAGAGAATGAGAGACGTGATTGACCCTGCTCGCGATCTTGGTCATTCCGATGTAAAAAAGTAAGGTTAGCCTCTTTTATCGTGACAAGATACGTAAAAGAAGAGTCTGGTATAAGTCAAAAGAGGCTAAAATGAATACGATATCGAACTTTAAGCGGAAGGAAAAACCTGTTTAAAGGGTTTGATTGTCACGCTGTCATACACACCCGCTGCAACGTATGGGTCGGCATCGGCCCACGCTTTAGCGGCGTCAAGATCGGCAAATTCCGCAACAATGATACTGCCAGTGAAACCAGCTTCACCCGGATTGTTTGAGTCAATGGCGGGATTTGGTCCAGCAAGTACCAACCGGCCTTCATTTTGCAGCGTTTCTAAACGTGCTAAGTGTGCAGGGCGCGCAGCCAAACGACCGCTAAGGCTGTTTAAAACGTCGTTGCCAACAATTGAGTAAAGCATGGTGGTTCCTTTTTTGTGTAATAAGAAGAATTGCGGAGTGACATAATAAAGTTAACTTAATAGCAAGTCATGAGCTAAAGAGGCGTTTGTGTCACTCTGTTCAACGTCTCTCTTTAAACGGTATTGGAAGAAAGTCGAATAATATTGTCATAAAAAATCCAATGTAGGTATGCTGGTGACATGATAACTCCCTTTCCTTTTAAAGAAAAACCACAGTATGCCTGAAGCCGCGCGTTACCGAAAAGTTGATTTACACTCTCATTCCAATCGTTCCGACGGTCGTTTTTCACCCCTTGAGTTGGTTGATTTAGCGGTAGAGCAGGGCGTTACGTTGTTTTCTTTAACCGATCACGACACCCTTGATGGGCTTGCTGAAGCCCGAGAAAGAGCATTTGAGCACGGTCTGAGCTTTATTAATGGCGTTGAATTATCGACACAATGGAATGGGATTCCTTTGCACATGGTGGCGTTAAATTTTTCGGCGGATGACTCCGCACTGCTTTCCATTGTTGAGGCGAATCAGCGTATACGCTTGGATCGAGCACAGCGAATCGCAGAGCTTTTGGTTAAGCAGGGTTTGCCAAATTTATTCGATGAAGCGGTTACCTTGGCAGGTGAAAGTCAGCTTGGTCGGCCTCATTTTGCGGCATTGCTCGTTGAAAAAGGGTTCGTAAAAGATACTAATAAAGCCTTCGATCGATATCTTGGTAACAAAAAACTCGGACAGTTGCGAGATGTCTGGCCAGAACTAGAGGAAGTGTTAGCACGCCTTGCTGGTCAAGGCATGGAGCTCGTCTTGGCGCACCCCAAAAGATACCCCCTTACGGTGACTAAATTAAAGCGTTTGTTGAGCGATTTTAAAAAGTGGGGCGGTACAGGTATAGAGATCGCATCAGGTAATGAGCGCCCCGACAGCGTTCGCTTGCTAGAGCGTTTATCGATTGAGTTTGATCTTAAAGCGTCAGTGGGCAGTGATTATCATGGGCCTTTTGGGCCTTGGATGCAGCTCGGGAAGTTTACCCAAATACAAGAAAGTAAAGTAAATTTAGTTTGGCAAAGTTGGGACTGACAGAAGGTCTCGATTTAAGCTTTTCATTTTGATATCAATATGATTTTCGGAGAAGAGATTGAGTCAATTTTTTCAGATACACACGGAAACCCCCCAGGTACGTTTGATCAAACAAGCAGCGGAGGTAATCCGTAATGGTGGGGTAATTGCTTATCCAACCGACTGTGGCTATTCACTAGGATGTCACTTAGGCGACAAAGCCGCTCAAGACAGAATCAGAGCAATTCGACGTTTAGATGATAAGCATAACTTTACTTTAGTCTGTCGAGATTTGTCAGAAATTTCGACTTATGCGCGTTTTGATAACCGCCTCTATCGTTTGTTAAAAAATAATACGCCAGGACCTTATACTTTTATTTTTAATGCCACTTCGGAAGTGCCAAGACGGCTCATGCATCCCAAGCGAAAAACCATTGGTATTCGTATTCCTAAGAATAATATTGTGTCTGTCTTGTTAGAGGAATTGGGTGAGCCATTGATGAGCGTGTCTCTTATCTTGCCCGGTGAGACAGACCCAATGACAGATCCTTACGACATTCGAGACACGCTTGAGCATGCGCTTGATTTGGTTATCGATGGCGGCTTTTGTGGCGTGCAGCCAACCACCGTCGTCAAGATGGACGCGGATAACGTGGAAGTGATTCGAATTGGGGCGGGCGATCCAGCCCCTTTTGAATAAAATCTTTAACAATGAGCTGTCAAGGCTAATACTGTCTAGCTTATAATGGTGCGAAATAGTAAATTAATGTAATCAACACTGGGTTGCTGAGAAGCATTCCCTCTAAGAGGTTCGTAATGGACGAGAAGTTACAAAAAGTTTTAGCACGTGCAGGTCAAGGTTCACGCCGTGAAATGGAAACCCGCATTCGTGAAGGTCGTGTATTAGTCAATGGCGAGGTCGCTACATTAGGGGATCGTGTCAGTTTAAAAGATACGATCACCATAGATGGCTATGCCATTGTCGCCACAGAAGCCGGTGAAAATCGTCGTGTGATCATTTACAACAAGCCCGAAGGGCAGGTCTGTACTCGTAAAGACCCAGAAGGTCGCCCTACGGTGTTTGATCAGCTGCCTAAATTGCGCGGTGAGCGTTGGATTGCTGTCGGGCGTTTAGACATTAACACTTCTGGTTTGCTGCTTTTTACTACGGATGGGGAATTAGCAAACAGGTTGATGCACCCTTCTACCGAAATTGACCGTGAATACCTGGTTCGCGTTATGGGGGAAGTGACAGAAGAGAATCTTACTACCCTCAAAAAAGGCGTCATATTAGATGAAGGGGTGGCCAAGTTCACCGATATCGTTGATGGTGGCGGAGAAGGTATAAACCGTTGGTTCTATGTTTGCTTAATGGAAGGGCGTAACCGAGAAGTTCGTCGTCTTTGGGAGTCTCAAGGTTTAAAAGTTAACCGTCTGAAGCGAGTTCGTTTTGGTCCAGTTTTCTTGCCGTCTAAAGCTAAGGTAGGGCGTTGGGTAGAGATGGAAGAAAAAGAAGTGAATTCTTTGTGCGCCATGGTTGACCTTAAATTGTCTGAGCTGAAACCGAAAACACAGCAACAAAAAACAGAATTAAAGCGTCACAAAAACAAAGCAACAGCGGGCGGCGCTCGCCGAGGACCCAAAGGGTTTGATTGGCAGAGCAATGATAAGCCTGAATTTAAACCGAAAAAACCGGGTAAGAGATCGTTCCGCTAATTTTAAAAAACGCTTAGGAGTTGTAAACGTATGGGTCGTTGGGTAATCGCATTGTTTATTGTTTTCATTGTCGGTTTTTTTATTTACGTCAATGTAAATAATCATTTGCCGGAAGGGCTTGGGGTTACCGAGGAAGGTTTGTTAAAAGCCTGTCCCGCTTCACCAAATTGCGTTTCAACTCAAGCGTTAGTTGACGATGTGAATCATTATATTGACCCTATCGTGTACCGAGGCAATCGTAAAGACACTCAGCTCGCCATAGAGTCTTTTATGTTGGAAAAGGATAATGCCCGCATAGTGAGTCACTCTTTGGGGTATGTTCATTTTGAAGTGACGAGCCGACTGATTGGCTACGTCGACGATGTAGAGTTTTACTTACCTGAAGCTGACAGTGTTGTGCACGCTCGTTCCGCTTCTCGGGTGGGATACTCTGACCTTGGTGTCAATCGTGATCGGGTCCAACAAGTTCAAAATCTGTTAGCAGATTAATACCTAATGCAGCGCTTTACAGCCTAATAATAAACTTAAAGTGACAACAATTGGACGAGGATCGCACATGAGCGTGGATGAGAATAAAACCATTTTAATTGTTGAGGATGACGAGCGTTTAGCGTTACTTACTCAGGAATATTTACAAAAAAATGGATTTCATGTCGATATTGAATCAGATGGACGTAAAGCTATTTCACGTATTATTTCGGAGCAACCTTCTTTGGTGATACTGGATCTTATGCTGCCCGGTGCCGATGGTTTCACTGTATGCCGAAATGTTCGGGCTGAATACAAAGGGCCAATTTTAATGCTGACGGCGCGCAGTGATGACGTGGATCAGATTTTAGGGCTGGAAATTGGTGCCGACGATTATGTCTCTAAGCCTGCCAAACCGAGAGTGTTGCTGGCTAGAATTCAGTCTTTATTACGACGGAGCACACAAGATGTCGAGCTTGAGATAGAGCTCTCTTCAGTAGAACAAAATTTAACGTTTGGTCCGTTAACTATTGATAACTCGCGCAGAGAAGCGTGGTTAGTGGAAGAGGAGGTCGAGCTGACCAGTGCTGAATTTGACCTGTTGTGGTTGCTGTCGAGCAACGCCGGTCGTATTCTGAGCCGTAAAGAAATATTTGGTGAATTACGAGGCATTGAATACGACGGCCAAGACCGATCTGTCGATGTCAGGATTTCACGTATTCGCTCTAAAATAGGCGATGACCCTATTCATCCACGGCGTATAAAAACCATACATAGCAAAGGCTATTTGTTTGTGAAAGAAGTGTAGCGAAGTAATGCGATCAGAAATGTGGCGATTGTATAGACACCTTATAATAGGTGGCATCGCCATCATGATATGCTGCTACTTCGTTGTGTCGTTGGCGCAAACTCGCCTTGCTTTATCAAGATCTGAACAGTTGCTGTGCATTGATGCCGAAATTAGCGCGGCTCTTCTACTTGCTCATATTGATGGGCAAGTTGTTGGTTCACAATTCGATTGGACTCTTCGTACAAATCAAGCTTTGCCCGCCTCTGAAATCGCCACTTTATTAGCAAACGCTCAATGGTCTAAACGAGTGGATACTCGCTATCAAATTAACATTGGCACCCAGCAAACGCCTGTTTTATCGGGTTATGCCAATCAAGATAACCCCTTATTTCAATTAGAGTCTTTGTTAGAAGTATTTCTTTTAACAGATAAACTGAGCTATGAAGAAAAATATAACCTAATTGAACATATGTCTTGTTTGTCGATGGTGGAAGTGGCCCAACAAATCATTGGTTTAAAGACAGGCATCACCTTAGTGTACAGCGCACACAGTGAATATGGGTTTATTTGGAAGGATTCACCTTCATCTATGCCTGTTTACCTTTCGATTGTCCAAGAAAATACTTTCTCGTCGGCGCTGATGGTCGTTGTGGTCGTAGGGGTGGGTATTTGCATTATGCTTTTGCTTATTTGGAGAGAGTTACTCTCTTTGGATGTTAAGCGTGAGGCGTTCGAAAGTATCACGCGTCAAATTGCTCGTGGCCGAAGTGGATTACCAAAAGGTGTTCCCGACAGCAGTGGGACGTTAAAGGAGTTAGCGTATTCGTTTGACTCTATGTCTTCTCATATACAGCGGCTATTGAAAGTCCAGCGTGAAATGATTAATGCTATTTCCCATGAGCTCAGAACTCCTATCGCTCGTCTGCGCTTTGGTTTGGAGGTCATGAAAGACGAAGTGAATGCGCAAGCGGGTAAATCAATAGAGGCGCTCGAAGGCGATGTTGAAGAGCTGAATACCTTAGTCGACGAGGTGTTAACCTATGGAAAGCTTGAGGACGGCTCATTAGAGTTAAGTTTTGAAGAGTTGTCTATTATCCAGCTTGTGGACGCTATTCTAGAGAATAATCATTTGCTTTTGCAGCACTTAACAGTGACGGTGAAAATAGAGGCACAAGATCATCTTGTGTTAGCGGACGAACATCATTTAAGTCGTGCGTTACAAAACCTGATACTTAATGCGGCAAAATACGCGTCTAGTCGTATTGTGCTGACCTTTTCTAGTGATGCCGAACGCTGGCAGCTTGATATAGAAGACGATGGTCCTGGTATACCGATTGAAGACAGAGATAAGGTTTTTATCCCTTTTCAGCGCCTAGATAACAGTCGAACTCGTGCTTCTGGCGGCTATGGTTTGGGGTTAGCAATTGTTCAGCGCATTGCTTTTTGGCATGGTGGTGCGGTGCTTATTGATGAAAGTGAGACAGGTGGAGCCAAATTTAGCTTGATCTGGTCGCGAGTACGACACCAAAACGCCTTGTCTTAATGTCGGTTCGTGGGTCTAAAGCTCTGGTGCTAAAATCCCTTTTAAATTTTTAAAACACGTTTTAGACGCCGTTGACATTAAATCTTCCATATAGGCGTTATCTCGTTGATCTTTTCGAATGGCCAGATACAGTTTGCACCAAACGCCTTCTTCCCCCAGTGATTTTGTTATGACATATTGTCTGTTCGTGTATTCTGTTAATGCCCAATTTGGTAGACAGCAAACCCCGCGTCCACTTGCTACGAGCTGCATCATCATCAAGGTGAGCTCGCTATGACGAATTTTTGCGGGTGACACATCCGCTGGACCTAAAAAATGCTTAAAAATATCCAAGCGTTCTATTTCGACGGGGTAGGTGATGAGCGTTTCTTTCTTAAAGTCTTCTGGTGTGAGATATTCTTTTTTTGCCAATTCATGGTGACGTGAAAGGGCTACCTGAGACTCATATTGAAACAACGGAATGTAATCAATATTGGGAATGTCTTGTGGGTCTGATGTGACCACTAAGTCCAAATCTCCTCTGGCCAAAGCGGGCAGTGGCATAAAACCAAAGGCGGTTGATAGGTCGAGTTCGACATCAGGCCAATGTTCGCGAAAGTGATCAATGGTGGGCATTAGCCACTCATAGCAGCTATGGCATTCGATGGCGATGTGCAGGCGCCCACTTTCGCCTTCTGCGAAGCGCTGGATGTCGCGTTGAGCCGATCGAAAAGACAGCAATACATCGTCCGCTAATTGCAATACACGCAGCCCGGCACTGGTAAAGCGAACCGGCTTGGTTTTACGAATAAAAAGCGCACAGCCCAGTTTCTCTTCTAAGTCCTTGAGCTGATGAGACAAAGCAGACTGGGTTAAATGAACGCGCTCGGCGGCATCAACCAGGCTCCCTGTTTCTCTCAAGGCAGATAATGTTTTTAAATGCCTAACTTCAATAATACTCATAATGATGTGTAATACGTGAGTTTTTTTCAATGATTAAAAAGCAAAAAAGCCTGCAAAATGGTGTGTTGAGCAGGCTGCGTAGTGTGCTTATCGGCACAGCAAGAATTCAAGCAACGCTTTTTGGGCGTGTAGACGATTTTCCGCTTCGTCCCAAACAACACTGTCAGGACGATCAATCACATCGGTTGCCACCTCTTCGCCTCGGTGAGCGGGAAGGCAGTGCATAAACAAAGCATCAGGGTTGGCGAGAGCCATTAACTCACGGTTGACTTGAAAACCGTCGAAGTCCTTCAAGCGTTGTTCCTGCTCGTCTTCTTGGCCCATTGAAGCAAATACGTCGGTGACAATCAGGTCAGCGCCTTTCGCCGCATCATGAGTGTTATGGAGTACGGTCACTCTGTCGCTGTGCTCTGCAACTAACTCAGCGTTTGGTTCATACCCTTCTGGGCAAGCAACCACCAGATGGAAGTCCAGCAGCGCCGCTGCGTTTATGTAAGAGTTGCACATGTTATTGCCATCACCCACCCAAACGACTTTTTTACCTTCAATTGAACCGCGGTATTCTTGGTAAGTTTGCATGTCAGCCAATAGCTGGCAGGGATGATAATCGTCCGTGAGTGCATTGATCACGGGAACAGAAGAGTATTGTGCAAATGTCTCGACGGTCTTATGGTCAAAAGTTCGTATCATCACGGCATCAACCATGCTGGAAATGACTCGTGCACTGTCTTCGACTGGCTCGCCGCGGCCAAGCTGAGTATCACGAGATGAAAGAAACAGTGCATGACCACCCAATTGCGCCATGCCCGCTTCAAAAGAAACGCGGGTTCTGGTGGATGACTTTTCAAAAATCATCGCCAATACTCGGCCTTTTAATGGTTGAAACAGAGTGCCTTCATGATGAATTTTCTTAAGCTCAGAAGCTCGATGTAAAAGTTGTTTTAATTCATCAGAAGTGAGGTCCTTCAAAGTAAGAAAATGTCTAGGCGACACGCTATAGCTCCTTTAAGTTGTCTTTAGAAAAAATAATCGACCAATTTAATACACTCAGGTAAGCGAGTAAAGAGCATTTATCAATAGAAAGTGCAAAGGAAAGCCTGTTGTTGGGGTTGTAAAATGCCCTTCCGACCCAATAAAATGAGTCAACTTTCCATGGTTTATAATGGTTGTCTTTTTCACAATAAGAGCGACGTTGCCATAATAGCGATGCCGTAATTGTTGTCACACATGAAGCGACCCAGAATGAGGTTTCATAATGAGCAATACAATCGATACGATTAAAGAACAAATCAGCAGTAATGATATTTTGTTGTACATGAAAGGCAATCCGCGTGCACCACAATGCGGTTTTTCTTCTCAGGCTGTGCAGGCGCTCATGTCCTGTGGTGAGCGTTTCGCGTTTGTGAATATTTTGGATAACCCAGATATTCGTGCTGAATTACCAAAGTTTGCAAATTGGCCTACTTTTCCTCAGCTTTGGATTAAAGGTGAGTTGGTTGGTGGTTGTGACATCATTGTTGAGATGGCAGGCAACGGCGAGTTGCAAACCTTGATCAACGAAGCGGTGGGAAGTTCTGAAGCATAGTTTTTCAGCAGAGCGAACGTTATCGGTTCACGTTGTGTAAGCGCGATAGGAGCGGATTAAGAGTAAAAAAGCACTTTACTGAGCGGTAAGGTGCTTTTTTTATGAAGGCAATCAAGCGTGTTCGTAAAGTTCAAGGGGTAAGCCATCGGGATCAGCAAAGAAGGTAAACTTTTTCCCTGTTAACTCGTCAATTCTAATCGCTTCCGTCGCAACGCCTTGTTGGTGAAGATGCTCGATGCAATGTGCTAAATTTGGCACAGCAAACGCAAGATGGCGTAATCCTTGAGCTTCCGGTTGGGAAGGTCGACGTGGCGGAGTAGGAAAGGAAAAGAGTTCAATTTGTTGATGATTATTAATGGCCAAGTCTAATTTATATGACTGTCGAGCGTCGCGATAGGTTTCGGCAATTATCTGAAAACCTAATATCTCACTGTAAAAATGTTTGGATACTCGGTAATCTGAGCAAATGATGGCAATGTGATGAATGTGAGACACGTTAAACATAGGCGGCACTCTTATTATTTGGTTTGGTATGTCAGTTCGTTAGCCACATCAATCACTTGTCTTCTAAACCATATATGACTGGCGTCGTGATGCAATAAAGGGCTCCAGATCATTTTTAACTCAATTTTGGGGATATCAAACGGTGGGTCGAGAATCACTAACTCTGGATTCTTCTTATTTACCATGGCAACTTTTTTAGGCAAGGTCGCGATCAGGTCTTGCTCTAACGCTAGGTGCATGGCGGTGTGGTAACTGCGGGTAAATACTCGGATACTGCGTTTGTGGCCCAGTGCCTGAAGGGCCTCATCCACCCAACCCAGTTTCTGAACATCATTAGGGTCCATACCCACTCCGACGCCAAAGCCGGTTTTGCTGACCCAAATATGTTGTGCTTGTAGGTATGCATTAATATCAAAGTGCTCTTTGATCGGATTTTTTGAGCTCATCATGCACACAAAAGTATCCAGCCAAACGCTTTTCTGATGAAACGATTGCGGTAATTCTTCAAAGCGGTTAATGGCCATGTCTATCTTGCCGGCCTCTACATCGTGGAAGGTTACATCGCTCGGTGTCATTATGTCCAAGGTGATGCCAGGAGCAAATTCTCGAAGGCGATTTAATAAACGAGGAATGACCGTCGATGCCGCATAATCACTGGCCATGATGCGAAATACGCGCGTACTGGTGCTCTCGTTGAAATCGGCTTCAGGTTGCAGGGCTTCTTCGAGTTCAAGGAGTACCTTGCGCACAATGGGTTGAAGGCGAAGTGCTTTTTCAGTGGGTTTCATGCCCTCACTGGTTCTTACTAATAATGGATCATTTAGTAAGTCTCTTAACCGTTTTAGCCCGTTGCTCATAGCGGGTTGGGTGATGTTTAGCTTGCTGGCTGAGCGAGTGACATTACACTCCCTTAAGAGTACATCGAGGTAAATAAGTAAGTTCAGATCAATCTTATTGATATTCATAAGGTTCACGCGATTCGAATTATTTGTGTAAAGTGACGTCGCTCTAATGTTATGTACAAACCGCAATGAGCGGACTAAATATTCTCTAGTACCGGCGCCGCACAGCAAAGGTCAATAAAGCGCTGAGCATTTTGCGTTAAGGCCGTATTTTTAGGGGTAACAATTAATAAATTTCGATGCAGCTCAAGTGGGGTCGTATACAACTTAATAAGGCCTGAATCTAATTCCTGAGAAATGGCCATACGCGACAAACAGCCCAATCCCATCTGATGAATAACCGCTTGTTTAACCGCCTCCATGTGTGCCAACGATAACACCACATTCAGCTGCGGAATACGTGACGCCGTTGCTTGCTCTAAAATGTTACGAGTCCCTGAGCCTGCTTCACGCATTATCCAATTGGCTTTTTCCAGGTCCTCCCATGACAAGTCTTCTTGGCGTTCTTCTTGAGTCGAGCCAAATACCACCAGCTCATCTTTTAGCCACACTTGCGTCATCAGTTCTGCGTGTTGGCAGTAGCCTTCAATAAAGCCCACTTCAGCTTTACCGGTTAATAACTGCTGGATCACACTTTGCGTATTGCCAATATCCAGATTGAAACGAATGTTGGGGTGTTGGTGTTTGAACAAAGACATTTGCTTGGGTAGTAAATAATTACCCACACTTACGCTGGCCGCAAGATGCAAGGAACCGCTGAGTTCGTCTTCGCTGCCCATGCTTTCAATTTGTTCTATTTGGCTTAATACCGCGCGCGCTTGAGGGAGCAAATGTCTTGCTTGAGGTGTAATTTGCAAGCGCTTGCCATGCCGACGAAACAGAGGGCGCCCGAGTAGGGCTTCTAATTCGCGTAATGCCTGGCTGGCCGCGGGTTGGCTAATGGACACCATTTCAGCGGCCGCCGTCACCGAGCCCGTATGAACAACGGCTTCGAATATTTGTAATTGTCTAAGTGTGATTCTCATGGCGACATTGTAGCCTTGTTTGTGTTTCGATGAGTAGTGGTATTCACTTGTGACTTATAAAATGCGTTTGGGTTCCTAGCGATATATCACAGAGTAAAGCTGAGATACTCATCTTTAAAAAAACAGCCTGTTAGTGAGAACAGATACGCCATGCCTGAACACCTATGATAGTATTTTTCATGTCGGTTTCTTAATCATTGTGGCTATTGATTCAGTATTGGCTAGACATTGATCAGATATCGAACCGATGGTGATCAGACATTCAATTGAACAGCACAAGATACAAAGTGACAGCATCAATAAGAGGGCGCTATGTCAGGATCAGAAGAAAAGACAAAAGGTCGTCTTACGACGAGAACCGTTGCCATGCCAGGAGACACCAACCCGGCGGGTGACATATTCGGTGGTTGGGTCGTGTCACAAATGGATATCGCGGCGGGGATTTGTGCTGGGCAGCGAGCCCAATCTCGTGTCGTGACCGTCGCACTGGACGGAATGAGCTTTATTCGTCCTGTTAAAGTCGGTGATATTTTGGGGGTATACACCAAAGTGGATTCGGTTGGGCGCACCTCAATGAACATTCTAGTGGAAGCGTGGGTACGCCGCGGTCGCATCGGCCAGCGTGAAAAAGTCACAGAAGGCATGTTTAAATTTGTCGCCATCGACGAAACTGGCGCCTCAATGCCGATACCAAAAGAAGAAGACCTACCAGACTATGTATTAAACGGCTTTGATGACCATTGATTCAATGTAACAGCATAAAAAAATAAGAAGTGAGGTAAACAGATCAAAAAACAAAGCAAAAAAAAGCGCCTACCTAAGTAAGCGCTTTTTTCTTGTTGGTACCAGTAGGCGGACTCGAACCGCCACACCCGAAGGCAACGGATTTTGAATCCGTCGTGTCTACCAATTCCACCATACTGGCCTTGAAAAAGGTGAGACGTATTCTATGTTTTTTTGTATTGGTGTCAATCTTTTAAAGAAAAATAGTATGTTTTTTTAATTTACGGAAAGCATGACGTCTTCTGACCACAGCATGGCGTCTAAAAATGCTCTGTTGAGTACGGCTCTTTCTTCCGAAGTCATGGATTCAATGTTGGTCCAGTTTTGCTCTTCACAGTTTAGCGTTTGCTTTAAATAACCGCCAAGCTCTCCTGAATACGATAAAATAGCATGTCGTAAATTTTGATCTAAGGCGATCTGCTCTAAGACCACGGACCGCTCGACATTGAATACGGCGTCAATCCCAGACATCAGGCCGATCATAAAAGCGGAATCAGCCTGGTGTGAATGTTTGCTTTCAGCAAGCAGTTGGCAGCACCTTGCTCTTGTGAGTAATACTTTTAATAAGGACTTTGGTTGATTCGTAGAGGACGTTAGAGTGATGAGCAGTGCCCATTTCTTCAATTGCGTTAGCCCCAAAAAAACCACAGCTTCTTTGATGGATGTCACTGTTTTAGTGACGCCGCACACAGGACTGTTAAGGATGCGTAACAGCTGATAAGACAATTTAGGGTTTTTAGCGACTAAGTCGGTTACCGCATCAATGCTTATTTTGGTGTCTTGTAGTGCGTTCACCAGTTCAATGGCACTGTGTGTTGCTGAATCAATTTTTTTGCCCTTAATAAGCTCAGGACGTTGCAGAAAGTAGCCCTGAAATAAGTCAAAACCGAGTGCTTTGCATTGTTCAAACATGGCAGCATCTTCGACTTTTTCGGCCAACAAAATGAGACCTTTCGATTTTAGCTCGGCAATGTCAGCTTGATGAACTTGAGGAGGAGTCGCAAGCACATCTATTTTTATAATGGATACCCAGGGCAGTAAAGCCTTGTAATCGGCGCCAAACTGGTAATCGTCCAGGGCAAAGCGATAGCCTGCATCGCACCAGTTTTTGACCGCTAAAATAAACTCAGGTGTGAGTTTTTGATTTTCAAGGATCTCAATGTAAACCGTATCGGGTGCAATGGGAAAAAACGCATCCGACAGCATGAGTTCTGTCGTCATATTAATGAAAAACGGTTTTCGTAGTTGCGATTCCATTTTTGTGATGCCGATGCACAAATTAACCAATACTTGACTCGTGGCTGCTTCGCCATCAGTAAAGTCAGCGAATAGTGAGTTTTTCCCACGAAACAGCAGTTCATACCCAAAAATATCTTTGCTTCTTTTTAGGATAGGTTGCTGTGCCATCATTAGATCGTCTAATACCGTTGGAAATTCGATCATAGTCATCTCTTAACATTAGCGATTTTACAAAATTCTTCAGCATTATATTCTTAATACCTAGCGTAATAAAACCCTAGAAAGTTGTTATCCGCTCAATGCGTATGCTGTGGTGAATTTGTGGTCGAATTTACACATTGCTGAGTGAATTGTTTCAAAAAGGTTGACAGGTTTAAGAGGTATCCGTAATATCCAGCGCTGTTAAATAAGTATGAACATTCCCAGGACATTTTGTCCACTTACGCATCGCGTTTTGTGGG
Organism: Marinomonas sp. IMCC 4694; assembly: GCF_008122525.1. NCBI lineage: Bacteria > Pseudomonadati > Pseudomonadota > Gammaproteobacteria > Oceanospirillales > Oceanospirillaceae > Marinomonas > Marinomonas sp. IMCC 4694. Next base: position 2,491,269 of record NZ_VSRV01000001.1, on the reverse strand, counting down.
GCTATAGCTCAGCTGGGAGAGCGCTTGCATGGCATGCAAGAGGTCAGCGGTTCGATCCCGCTTAGCTCCACCACTTAGTTTATTTGTCCAACGTTTTCTCAAAGTCATTATTTTACTCTACTGTTTTTACTTCCTTCAGTTTTACGGCCGATCTATTTGTCTCATCTTGTCGCACTGACTCATTTTGTCAGTTTTGTTGGGTCTAGCGTTGCTTCTTGTATTTTTTGAATGCGTCTTTTGCGCTACTCTTGTTTTTTAGGATCGCAAATTAATTCGGCCAGACAGTCAATGAGAAGGAAGAACGCATGTTTCAACTGTATACAGGGAATCGGCTAGAAGATTTGGCCGTGTTGTTGGCAAAAATCTTGGCGGTATCTCCCCCAGAGAACCCGTTTGACGATGACGCCATCTTGGTGCAAAACCCCGGTATGGCCCAGTGGTTAAAAATGTTTTTAGCCGAGTCTCATTCCATTGCGGCGGGCTTAGTTTTTCCTTTGCCTTCGACGTTTGTTTGGCAAACATTCTCTCATACGCTCAGTGATATTCCCGCGCAGAGTGAATTCAATAAGCCTTTTTTGGTGTGGCGATTAATGCGTTTGCTTCAGGCTCGCCTCGCAGACCCAGAATTTGAGGCGTTGCGCTGGTATCTTGAAGAAGACGATACTCAGGTACGGCGGTTTCAGCTGTGCAGCAGCATTGCCGATATTTACGATCAATACCTTGTGTACCGACCTGATTGGATCAAACTCTGGGAAGCCGGTGATCAAGACAGCGCACCTCATCATAACGTGCCATTGGATAAACACTTGAGCGAGGTATTTGATCAGCAGCCTTGGCAAGCGATTTTATGGCGAGACCTGGTGGCCGATGTAAGCGAACAAGGCACTTCTTTGTACCACCGTGGCAATTTAATCGAAGCCTTGCGCGACGCCGCACGGTCGTCTTCTCGACCTACGGCGGTACCTGAGCGAATTTTTATTTTTGGTGTGTCTTCCTTACCGCCTAATACTTTGGAATCGTTGCGAGTGCTCGCTGCGTCGGGTTGGATTGACGTGCATTTGTTTTTGCAAAACCCGTGTCGTTTTTATTGGGGCGATGTGGTGGATAAGCATTATTTGGGGCGCGAAATAAAACGGCAAACCCTCAAACCTGGGCTTAGCATCGATACCTTGCACCTTGATGCGAACCCGCTGTTGGCAAGCTGGGGACGTTTAGGTCGAGATTATATTGCGCAATTACAAGAGATGGCCGACCACGAAATTGAAGTGTTCGAAGACTATCGCCACGACCATTCGAGTGGTTTATTGCAATGGGTTCAGCAAGACGTTCTCACGTTAGAAAACCACGGAGCCGCCGAAGAGCGAGACATCCACCTAAGTCATTCGGGGTATCGTCATCGCATTGCATTGGACGATCAGAGCATTCGTGTTCATCGTTGCCACAGCCCACTGCGTGAAGTCGAAGTGCTGCATGATCAGTTACTGGACATGTTTGAAAAAGACTCAAGCCTAACGCCCAAAGACATTATTGTGATGTTGCCCGACGTGAATACTTACAGCCCATTTGTGAGGGCGGTGTTCGGCAGCACAAAGCAGATTCCTTTTGCCTTGATCGATCAGTCCGGCGGATTGGAGAACCCAATTGTCGATGCGTATCTGTATTTACTGGGATTAAGTGAAAGTCGATTTACGTTATCCGAATTGGTCAGTGTGCTTGAAGTGCCAGCGGTATTGGCGCGTTTCGAGCTGTCTTCCAATGAACTGGAACGCATTCGTCAATGGTCGACCGAGGTGGGTATTCGTTGGGGATTAAATGCGGATACCGCCCAGCAGCATGACTTGCCATCGCAAGAGTCACATACTTGGTTGCACGGTATGCGCCGAATGTTGTTGGGCTACGCCATGGGTCACGAGCATGTTTGGGAAAATACGTTAAGTTATGGTGATGTCGAAGGCTTGGAAGCGTCAGTAGCAGGTAAATTGGCCGAGTTTCTCGTAGCAATTGATGAGGCTCAAGGCAAGCTCATGCAGCCGCTGTTACCCAAAGACTGGGTGTCTACCTTGTATTATGTGTCACAGCGTTTCTTTTTGCTCGAAGATGACGATGCCTTTTCTGTGCTGCTCAGTAAACAGCTTGATGCATTGACCTTGCAGTGGCAGCAGGCGCATTTTGCGGCGCCGCTGGATCAGCAAGTGTTGCGCCAGCTGCTGTCGCCCTTGTTGCAAGAATCTCAGGGAGGGCAGCGCTTTTTAGCCGGACGAGTCAATTTCTGCACTCTTATGCCAATGCGTTCCGTGCCATTTAAAGCGATTTGCGTCTTGGGACTCAACGAAGGCGACTACCCGCGAAGTGTCGCGCCGATGGGCTTTGATTTAATGGTAGGGCAATACCGCAGCGGTGACCGAAGCCGACGAGAAGACGACAAGTATTTATTCTTAGAAGCCTTAATGTCGGCGCGAAGCGCACTTTATCTGAGTTATGTGGGGCGTAGCATTCAAGACAATAGTGAAAAAAATCCCTCTATTTTGGTCAGTGAATTGCTTGAATACATCGGCCAGAGTTGCGTTTTTGAGGGCGATGAGGCGCTGGCTCCAGACGATGCGCAAGCGGCACTGTTTGCGCGTCTGATTCTCGAACACCCCTTGCAGCCCTTCAATACCGCGTACTTTACAGAAGCGTTTGATACGCGATTATACAGTTACGATACGCAATGGTTGCCGGCATTATTAGCCGAGCAAGTGGACGAGGCGCCCGCTCATTTTCAGCCCCTGGATGCCATGGAACAACCGCGTTTAACCTTGGCTTTGGACGAGTTGTCGCGCTTCATTCGACACCCAACGCGCCACTTTACTCAGCGACGTTTAAAAGCCTACTTAAGTTTGCGTGAAGAAGAAGAGAAAGAAGACGAGCCCTTTGCGCTGGAGGGCATTCCTGGTTATCAGCTTCGAGAGCGCTTATTGCACGCCATGATAAAAGGCGATGAGGCCTCATTTTTGGAGCGGTTGTCTCTGACCGGTACCTTGCCTTATGGGGCTTTTGGGCGCTTGTCGTTGCAGCACAATTACGATCAGTGCCGACAGTTATTTGTATTGCTGCAAGGCTATGGTTTATCGGATTGTGCCCCGCTTGAAGTGTCGGTAACCGTCGGTAACGTCGTGTTGCAAGGCTGGTTAGATCAGCCTTCGATTACCACGCGCTTGTCGTACCGTATTGGTGATGTGTCAGCCAACCAAAAAATGCAAATGTGGATAGAACATTTGGCTTTATGTGCTCAAGGCACGCCAAAGGAACATCATCTTGTTAATATCGATAAAAAAGGGACAACGCGGTCATATCGTTTTGTTGTGTTGCCCCCTAAAGCGGCACACGCTTATTTGTCAGATATGCTGGCTTTGATGTTTCAGGGCATGTGTCAGCCTATATTATTGCCTGCGAACAGTGCGGATGCGTGGTGCGACAGCTATTGCGCCACGAAAACCAAAGACGACCCAGATGCCGCATGGGAAAAAGCCCTAAAATGCTACCAAGAAAACAACAGTCAGTATTCTAGTAGTGAAGTAAATGACGCCTACTGGCAGCGCTATTACCCCAATCTGAATGATCAAAAAACGGCCTTTGTCGACCTTTGCGAGCACATTTGGTTGCCCATGCAGCGCCACTTGGAGGTGATCGAATGAGCCTTAATGCACCCATGTTATCGATTATCCCTGAACCGTTAAACGCGCTGACGTTCCCCTTGTTTGGCAAGCGTTTAATCGAAGCCAGCGCGGGGACGGGTAAAACCTACACCATTGCTAACTTGTATTTACGGTTGTTGGTGCCGACCGGTCAAAGAGAAGAGTTAAGCAAGCCGCTGACGGTCGACCAGATTTTGGTGGTGACCTTTACCGAAGCCGCCACCGCAGAACTAAAAGCACGTATTCGTAGCCGTATTCGTGTTGCTCGAAAAGCGCTATTGCAAGGCGCCAGTGACGACGTGTTTTTGGCCGCTTGGATGGCTCAGATGTCCGAGGTGCAGCGTGCCGACGGGATTGAAAAACTGCTGTATGCCGAGAAACAAATGGACGAAGCGGCGGTGTTTACCATCCACGGTTTTTGTCAGCGTATGTTGAGCCAAAACGCGTTTGAAAGTCGCATGTTATTTCAGCAAACCATTGAAACGGACGAACAAGCCCCCCTTGCTCAAGCCGTCAAAGATGTGTGGCGAAGCTTGTTTTATCCCATGGATGACATCAAAGCCTCGTTAATTAAGCCCATTTGGTCGAATCCAGACGCCTTACTGAAAGACTTGGCTCTACTCAATAATCAACCCGATGCGCGTATTGTGTCGCCCAATTACGATTGGGAGCAGGCCTTAGTGGACGCTCAGGCCATCATGGCGTCGGTGCGAGCCATGTGGCTGGCACAGTCGCAAGAGATTATTGATGCACTCAATCAAAGCGGTATTAAGCGAACGTTTTGGAAAAACGATCCGTCTAAAGACATTTCGGCGATGAATCATTGGGCGCACGCATCGCGCTTTGAGTGGATCAAATCTTTAGACAAATTTGACGCGGATCAGCATGCCAGCCAATTAAAGAAAGGCGGTGCCGCGCCGGTTCATGAGTTTTTTGATCTGGTGCACAGGCTACGTGCGACATTTCCCGATGCAGGCCGACTCAAAGCCGTGTTGTTGACGCAGCTTTGGGAGCAAGCGCAAGTTCGCTTAAAGCGTTGGAAGCGCAGTACGCAATCGCTGACGTTTACCGATCTACTCACCTCACTCGATACGGCGTTAGCGCAAGACGAAGCAGGTAAGCTTGCGCAGCGCATTCGTCATTTGTATCCGATTGCGTTAATAGACGAATTCCAAGACACGGATGCGGTGCAGTATCGAATCTTTTCAAACATTTATCAGCCGGCCACTGTCGATCAGTCGACACTGGGTTTGATTATGATCGGCGATCCTAAACAAGCGATATACGCGTTTCGCGGTGCCGACATTTATACGTATCTAGCGGCCAAACAGCATGTAGATAGCCTGTATTCATTAGCGACCAATTACCGTTCGTCGGCGGCCATGATTCAGTCCGTGAATGGGTTGTTTACCACCCAAACTGAGCCATTTCGCGTGGCGGGGATTCCTTTTGTTGAGGTTCAGGATCGCGCCAACGTGGGGCAGTTTATCCGACAGGGTCAGCGCCAAGCGGCGTTGCAATTTTTGTATCAAGCGTCGGATGAGCCGGTGTCGGCCACGGTTTATTGTCAAACGATGGCGGAATCATGCGCAGCGCACCTTCATGCTTTGTTGCTAGAAGGCCAGCAACAAACGGCCATGATCGAAAACAAAGGTATACGTCCAAAAGACGTGGCTTTATTGGTGACCAATTTTAACCAAGCCAGCGCGCTAAAAACCGCATTGCGCCAGCGTGGCATCGCCAGTGTGTATTTGAGTGATAAAGGCTCAGTGTTTGAAACCGTCGAAGCCCATGAATTATTGATTGTGCTCACAGCGGTCTTATCCAACGGGCAAGAAAGTAAATTGCGATCGGCGTTGGCGACGCGATTGGTGGATTGGTCGCTGGTTGACTTGGATACGTTGAACCACGACGACGTGGCGTATGAAAAATGGGTCGAAGCGTTTCGGCGCTATTTTGACATGTGGGACACGCAAGGCTTATTGCCCATGCTGCGCCAGTTTATGCAAGAGGTCGGTTTGGCCGCAAAAATGCTTAGCCGGATCGGCGGCGAACGTCGGCTAACCGATTTTTTGCATTTAACTGAAAAACTCCAGCAAAAATCGTTGGAATTAGAATCGAAAGAAGGCGTATTGCGCTACTTGCGCTTGGCGATTCAGAACCCGAACGGCAACAGTGATGAGCAAAAAATTCGTCTTGAAACCGACGCTGAGCTGGTGCGCATTATCACCATTCACAAAAGTAAGGGGTTAGAGTACCCGATTGTGTATCTGCCGTTTGCTTTGACGCCCTATAAAAATCGCGATAAATCCGCTTTATTTCACGATGATCAGCAGGCGTTGTGGATCGCCATAGACCCTAATGAAACTCAACTTGAACAACACAAAGAAGAGCTCTACGCGACAGAAATTCGTTTGGCGTATGTGGCGCTGACGCGCTCAAAAGAGGCGTGTTTTGTTGGTGCAATGGAGGTAGGAAGTAAAGCAACGAAACAAAAAAACGCTAGGCTAGAAGTGCATTTGAGTGGCGTCGGCTCTTTAATCGCAGAAGGGGAGCCGCTTGACGCTGGCGATCTTCTTCCCAGTTTAGAGCGCCTTTGTGCGAGGTATGATGCCGAGCAAATGAGTCTCTTGGCATTGCCCTCAGAGCCACCGTTTTTGCCGCGTTATACGATGACGCATACGGAGAAAATCGACCCCGTTGCACGCCGTTTTCGTGGTTATGTTGAGCGGAATTGGTGGGTAGGCAGTTACTCATCGTTGGTGGTGGAGGACAAGGCAAAGGTCGACGAGAGCGTGCCGGGCTTCGATGAGGCCACTCGTGTGATTGATCCAATAATAGAAGACGTTGAAGTGTCCAATGAATTGATGGAGCCTGTACAAAATCGCTTTACGTTTCCCAAAGGCGCAAAGCCTGGCACTTTTTTGCACGATACGTTGGAAGGGAAGGCATTACACAGCACGATAGCAAAACCTAGCTTTAATGATTTGCTAAAAAACAGTCACCACAATCTGATGGGAGCGTTTTATGAGCGTCAAGGATACGCTGGTTGGCAAACGGTATTAGAGAATTGGTTGCCAGACATGGTGAATACTGAGCTGGTGGCGGGCATGAGCTTAGGGGCTTTGTCTGCGTCGGCATGCCGTAAAGAAATGGAGTTTTTTATTCCCGTCGGTGGGATGAATGCACTGGAATTGGATCGGATTTCCCGACAATTTGATGGCGTATCACGAGCGGCTCCCGCTATTCAACATCGGCCGTTAAAAGGCATGTTAAAAGGTTTTATCGACTTGTTATTTGAATGGCAAGGGCGCTATTACGTACTGGATTATAAGTCGAATTATTTAGGCGCTGCTTTGACGGACTATGAGCCAGACAAATTAGTGCATGCGATGGCAGAGCACCGCTATGATCTGCAATATCAATTGTACACCTTGGCCTTACATCGCTTATTAAAACAGCGTTTGCCCGACTACGACTACGAGAAACATGTGGGTGGCGTCGTGTATCTGTTTTTACGCGGTATGCAGGTAGGGCAAAAAACGGGCGTGTTTCAGTCGCGTTTATCGCTTGAGCATGTAATGGCATTGGATGGGCTTTTTCAAGGTCCAGTATTTCACGGTCAAGTAGGCAAAAAATCCCGCCAAACGCCAGACGACAATAAGGAAGGGCAGCAATATGGACTTTTCTAAACAACGGGATGTATTGGAGGCATCGAGCTCCCCCGGCGCATCAGCACCGCCCAGCTTACTGCATTGGCAAGAAAAAGGCGTATTGCGTGCGATCGACCGTCAATGGATAGAGCAACTTTGTCAGCATGTGGGAGAGCGTCGTGATGCGGTACATCTTGCGGGCGCTTTATGCAGCGCGTATTTGGGTGCAGGGCATATTTGTATTGATTTGGCGACCTTGTGGCATACACCGCCAAAGGACATTAAAGCGCCCGTATGGCAAAGCGCACTTGTGCATTATCAGATTGAAAGTGTTGAAAGCTGGTGTCGTACTTTGCAAGACAGTCGTTTGGTGGCCATGGCGGCCGATTTGAGCGACAAGCCGATGGTGCTATCGGGCACTCGATTGTACCTGTTTCGTTATTTTGATTATGAGCAGCAGGTGCTGAGGTACTTGCGTCGCCAATGTCAGGTTGCTCCTTTTGACCTCGATGCGTCGATACTGTCGGCTCTTTTTCCGTCATCAAACCAAGTGATTGATTGGCAAAAAGTGGCCGTAGCGAATGCAGCGAGTCTGCCATTTTCCGTTATCAGCGGTGGGCCAGGGACGGGGAAAACCACCACAGTGACCAAATTGTTGGCCTTGCTGGTGGCTCAGTCTTTGGCGCAAGGGCGTTTATTGCGCATTGAGTTGGCCGCTCCGACAGGTAAAGCCGCAGCGCGCTTAACCGAATCCATCGCCAATGCGAAGGCCAGCTTGCCACTCGATGACGGCATCCGGTCTGCTATCCCAGAGCAAGCCAGCACCTTGCACCGATTATTGGGCAGTGAGTTTGGTCGCAGCCGCTTTAAACACCACAAAGATAATCCGTTGCATTTAGATGTTTTGTTGGTGGACGAAGTGTCCATGGTGGATTTGCCGATGATGGCAAAGTTGATCGATGCGATGCCAGCCCATGCACGGCTCATTTTATTGGGCGACAAAGATCAATTGGCGTCGGTGGAAGCCGGTAGTGTGTTGGGGGATATTACGTTTGGTATTGATCGTGCGTATTTTCAACCCGAGTGGGCCCAGCGTTTGGCCCATCTCACGGGAGAGCCATTGGGCTCGTTAGGCAATGCAGCGGCGCCTGCGATCAGTCGAGCATTGACCCTGTTGCGGACCAGTTACCGATTTGATCAAAACAGCGGTATTGGGCATTTGGCAAAAGCCATGAATGCGGGCGATCCCTCAGCGGTGTTGCGGTGCTTGCAAGCCGATTACGCTGATGTTCGCTGGTGTGTGCCCGAAGAGGGGCAAACCAAAGCGGACATTGCGACCTTGGCAAAAGGCTACGATGATTACTGGGAGGCGGTACGTCATACCAAGCCCATTGCCGACTTGTATCAGGTGTTTTCTCGTTATCAGATCTTAACCGCGGTGCGACAAGGCGAGTTTGGGGTCGAAAAAATCAATGCGCAGCTGGAAGGGTATTTTTATCAACGAGGACGGGTGAAAGATCCCCATGTTTGGTACCCAGGTAAAGCCGTTATGTTGACAAGAAACGATGCTTCTTTAGGTTTGTTCAATGGAGACATAGGGCTGTGTATGCCAGACGAATGTCAGCGCCTTAGGGTGTGGTTTATGCAGTCTGACGGTACGTTTTCAGGTTTATTACCCAGTCGTTTGAGTGAGTATGAAACCGTGTTTGCGATGACGGTACACAAGTCGCAAGGCTCTGAATTTGATCAGGTGGCGTTGCTGTTGCCATTGATCTCATCACCGGTATTGAGCAAAGAACTCTTGTATACGGGCATTACACGGGCGAAAAAGACATTTACCTTGTGGGGCGCCAGCGCTTTAATTCGCAGTGCGACGAAAACTCGAATTCAACGCGACTCAGGTTTGTTGGATGCGCTGTGGCATTGATATCTGCGTATTCAGTGCCATTATAAAATAAACCGCCATGAGAATTCGTGATGGCGTTTTTTTGTGATACGGTAAGCGGCCTTTTTAAAGCGTTATTTTAGGCAGTTAGCCTTTTATTTTTATATTTATTTTGACCCAATATTCAGTAGGAAAGAGCAGCAGTAATGGCAAAAGACATTGTTTTAACGGGTGTTACCACCACAGGCACGCCTCATTTGGGAAATTATGTGGGCGCCATTCGTCCTGCGATCGAAGCCAGTCGTCAAGACAATACCGAGTCTTACTTCTTTTTAGCGGATTATCATGCGCTCATTAAATGCCAAGACCCAGAGCGTGTTAAACAATCTCGATTGGAAATCGCGGCGACCTGGCTGGCGTGTGGATTAGACACAGATAAGGCGACTTTTTACCGCCAATCCGATATTCCAGAAATTGCTGAACTCAATTGGCTGCTGACATGCGTGACAGCCAAGGGCCTGATGAATCGCGCGCACGCTTACAAAGGCGCTGTGGATGAAAATCTAGCCAAAGAGCAAGATCCTGACTTTGGTATCACCATGGGCTTATTTTGTTACCCCGTGTTGATGGCAGCGGATATTCTGGCATTTAATGCGCACAAAGTGCCCGTAGGTCGTGATCAAATCCAACACATTGAAATGGCGCGTGATATTGCAGGTCGTTTTAATCATTTATTTGGTGAACATTTTGTGTTGCCTCAAGCGGTTGTCGGCGAAGAAGGCTCCATTTTGAAAGGCCTAGATGGCCGCAAAATGAGCAAGAGCTACAACAATACGATTCCCTTATTCGACACCGAAAAGAAATTACAAAAAGGCCTTAATAAGATCAAAACGAACCTACTGGAGCCTGGTGAAGCAAAAGACCCGAACGACTCCACCGTGTTCGATATCTATCGAGCGTTCGCCACACCAGAGCAAACTGCAGACATGCGTCAGAAATTTGCAGAAGGGATTGCATGGGGCGAAGCTAAGAAGGAACTTTTTACCTTAGTGAATGGTCAACTAAGTGAGTCTCGTGAAAAGTACCTTGAACTAATAGCAACCCCCGCGCATGTAGAAGACATTTTACAAGCTGGGGCCGAAAAAGCGCGCACTCGAGCGCGTGGTTTGATTGCCGATTTACGCCAAGCCGTAGGTCTAGTGAATTTTAAATAAAGGAGAGTGTTTGTGAAAACGACAGTATTTGCCATGTTTATGGCATTTGTTTTAGCAATAGGTGCCGGCGGTTACAGTGCGGATGTGCAAGCCAAAAAATTTGGCGGTGGTAAAAGTTTCGGTAAGAGCTTTTCTGTCGCGAAACCTAAAGCGCCTGCAGCGGCCAATACAAGCGGTGCAAGCAGCGCCGCAGCGGGTGCGAAGAAACCTGGATTTTTGGGTGGCTTAGGCGGCGGGTTGTTAGGCGGACTTCTGCTCGGTGGTTTGTTTGCGACCTTGCTTGGTGGTGGCGCTTTTGAAGGTATTTCATTCGGCGACATCTTGTTGTTTGCTGTGATTGGCTTCTTGGTTTACAAGTTCTTTATTGCGCCAAAACGTCGTGCTGCAGCGCAAGCGAATGCCGCTGGTGCGAACAGTATGTTCCGTGAAATGCCCGATTCAACGCGTGACAGTGTTCAACCATCGCCAATGTCTGGCATGAGTGGTTTTGGTGCGGAGCCAGCCATCAAGCTTCCGCCTGGTTTTAATGAGCAAGCGTTTGTTGAAGAAGCAAAAAATCACTACGTTACGCTGCAAAAAGCATGGGATGACAACAATTTTGATGAAATTCTAGATTACGTTACTCCTGAGCTTTACAACATGCTGGTTGCAGAACGTGCTACATATGGCGATGATAAACCTCGTACTGAAGTGATTTCCTTGATGGCTGAATTAGTTCGTGGTGAATACATTGGCTCAGTAGCGTCGATTTCACTGCAGTTTTCTGGTTGGATCAAAGAGGGCGATGAAACGTCTGATACTAAAGAAATTTGGCATTTAGAGAAAAATATGTCTGACCCAAAGGCAAATTGGACAATTGTTGGTATTGAACAAGACAACTAATTGTTACTTAATTTTGCTCGTAGACTTGTCACGATGTGTTGTAAACTAAGTGCATATTGTGATGAGTTCTACATCATGTTTAATAAATTGAATATGGATGCAAGCCATGTCTGAATTAGCGCCTATAAAAAATGGGAAAGCCCTATCTGAGAATAAGAAAGGCGAGTTGTTGCAGTACTTAACGTTTAAACTGATTGACGAAACCTACGGTATCAATGTCATGCAGATTAAAGAAGTATTGCGTTATAGCGAAATAGCCCCGGTACCCGGTGCGCCTTCTTATGTTTTAGGTATTGTTAATTTGCGTGGTAACGTGGTAACTGTGGTGGATACTCGAGTCCGATTTAGCCTCCCAGAGTGTACTATTTCTGATGATACTCGAATTATTATCATCGAGCATGACGGCGAGCAAGTCGGCTTGTTAGTAGATGCGGTACAGGAAGTATTTTATTTGTATCACGGTGAAATTGAGCAAAGCCCAAGCGTAGGCAATGATGAAGCCCTGATGTTTATTCAAGGTGTGTACCAAAAAGAAGAAGAGTTGGTTATTTTGCTTGAATTGGATCGTATGTTTGAACGCAACGATGCGCTTGGCATTGAAGCCATGAGTTGATGCTTTGATTCCTCTAGCATGCAAGCCATCAAAAAAACCATCTTTAACGATGGTTTTTTTATGTCTTTTTCTTGTGTCTTTTTCTGAACACCGGTCATATGGACTTGAGCGATTATTGCCCCCAGTAGGCTTCTTCTAGACTGTCTTCTCGTTCTGGTAGACCTTTCGATAAGCGGGACGCATTTTGTACCAGAATTTCATAACTGACGCGGTTCGCGTATTTGCAAATTTGTGCGAAAGACGAATATGCCAGATAGGCCGCAATGTGTTTGCTGGAATTAGGCAGGGCGTCTTTGTGAAAATGATTGGCTGAAATATCGTGCAGCAAGGCTGATAAAGCCCCATCCCCCGCACCATTTGTGTTACGGATTTTGTCTGGTCCGCCCAAGTAAGGATCGATATGGGAATATACTTTCACCGGGTGTTGGCACGCTTTGCGTGACATCGGGCGGCTAAACTCCCAACGGTTAAAGTCGGCTAAACTGGCCGATTTGATTGGGTTCGTGGTTTCACGTTTTAATGCCGCTTCTGTATGACCACAAAGATACATGCCATCTGGACCGACGGTGAGTAAAACAATGTCAACATGGTCTAAAATTGCACTGGCGGCTTCTAATGGATCGGAAAAGCCCGTTAGTGCTTCGGCTTCTAGTTCATTCATTGCAAGCACATCAACGTATTGTTTGATTAATGCGAGCAGTTCATCGCGATGTTCTTCCACTAGGTGAGAAGTACCAAGCGTCAGTACGGTAGGGACCTGATGTTGGTGTGCGTATTCCAAGGCTTTTAGCATGGCTGATTTGATGGGTTTGCCCTGATGACGCAGTGGATAAGCGCACGTCACTAACGCCGCGGCACCTGCAATGATGTTTTCAGGTATGTGCTCAACATTCAGTTCGTCCATGTCTCCAGGGGCGATAGCAAACGTACGCTCGCCGTCCGGTGTGATTAAAGTAATACCACGACCAATATCCCCGGGTACCCCTTGTAAATGATTCATGTCGACTTTGCTGCTGGTATGACAGATATAATGGTAAGCTGGTGAACCAAGAGGAATGTTGGCGGACATCACACCGAGCAAAACCGATTTGTCGTCTGCCAGTACCGAATAGTTATGAATCGTGTTGCCGATCGTGCCACCAGCAAAGTGATCTGAAATACACTCTTGGGCTGTAAGCTCAAGAAAAATCGATGCTGCTGTATTGGCATCGACTAAATTTGATAAGCCTTTTTTAATGTTGAACTTGTTCAAAAAATCATCAGACACATTGGCAACCACGTCCACAATGGTCTCGTCGAGGCCGACAATATAAGTGTCTTTATCGGGGCGCACCTCAGAAGTGGGCAGAACGGGTTTGGATTGAGAAACAGGAAAATAATGTTTAAGTTTGCGTCTGCCAGGAAATTTCATCGTGATGCTCATGGAGTAAGTAGTGCCATGAGTTTAGCAAAAAATGGACCAGTCGGGCAGATATAGACCGTAAGGAAGTGACGTAAAATGAATGAATCCGAGTTAGATCGCTACAGTCGGCAGTTGTTGCTGCCCAATTTTGATGTTGCTGGGCAGTTAAAGCTCGCCTCGTCCCATATTTTGGTCATAGGTTTGGGCGGGCTTGGTAATATCGCCGCAACCTATTTGGCGACCTCTGGAGTAGGTATTCTGACCTTGGCCGATGGCGATCAGTTAGAAAGCAGTAATCTGCCTCGGCAAGTGTTGTACGACGAAAGCCAGATTGGTCTCAACAAAGCCGTGGCGGCGGCTGAGCAGCTTGTAACGAGAAATCCGCGCATACGAATTTACCCCATGCCGCATAAGTTAGAAGCAGAGGCGTTACATCGGGCGGTCGAATCTGCGGATGTGGTATTAGATTGCACTGATAATTTTGCGGCGCGACAAAGCATTAATCGCGCTTGCTTAACGTATAAAAAGCCCTTAGTGAGTGCCGCTGCCATTCGTTGGGAAGGACAGTTGGTGAGTTTTTTATATCACCAGCAAGCGTCTCCCTGTTATGAATGCTTGTATCCTGAGTTGTCTGATCAACAACTTAGTTGCAATGAAAGCGGAATTATTGCACCTGTTGTCGGCATGTTAGGGGTATTTCAGGCTTTAGAAGCCATTAAATTAGCCAGTGGCTGTGGTGAAGTAAAGCATGCCACATTACGATTGTTTGATGGGTTTGAAGGTCGCTGGCGTGACATGCGTCTGACGCAAGATCCTGAGTGTGTAGCCTGCTTAAGATGATCATACATATTTAGGTCTAGGCTTGAGGCCTTACCTTTTGGGGGGTGTATCTGAACAATCATTTTTTGGGGCACTTATGTTTTTGCGCCCATGCTTGAAAAGTCATAGATAGCCCCTATCTTACTAATGAATATAATTCTTTAAGAATCTCATCGTATTTTCGTTAGAATCCATCACAGTCTTTTTGGCCAACTTTGTATAGGGTTAGGCACACTTTTATCGACAGGAGCAACAGCATGAGCGATGTAAAACACGCTAAATTAATGATTTTAGGTTCAGGCCCTGCGGGTTACACCGCCGCCGTGTATGCGGCTCGCGCTAATTTAAATCCTGTGATGATTACAGGTATGCAGATGGGTGGGCAGCTTACTACCACCACAGACGTTGACAACTGGCCAGGCGATGACCAGGGTGTTCAAGGTCCAGAATTAATGGAGCGTATGCGCAAGCACGCGGAACGTTTTGAAACAGAGATTATTTTTGACCATGTCAATAAAGTGGATTTGCAAAATCGTCCATTTCGTTTAGAAGGCGACAGCGGTATCTATACCTGCGATGCTTTGATTATTTCAACTGGGGCGAGTGCGCAGTATCTTGGCCTGGAAAGTGAAACTAAATTCATGGGGCAGGGTGTTTCCGCTTGCGCAACGTGTGATGGCTTTTTTTATCGCAATCAAGATGTTGCCGTGATTGGTGGAGGTAATACCGCTGTTGAAGAAGCCTTGTATTTGGCTAACATTGCTAAGACGGTCACGGTGATACATCGTCGTGATAAGTTCCGCTCTGAAAAGATTTTGTCGGATAAGTTGTTGGAAAAAGCGAAAAATGCCAATGTGAAAATTGAATGGTTTTCAGAACTTGACGAAGTGCTTGGTGATGACGCGGGTGTGACAGGATTGCGTATTAAAAACACGCAAACTGGTGACACCAAAGAGCTTTCGGTTGCGGGCGTGTTTGTAGCAATAGGCCATAAACCAAATACCGATATTTTCCAAGGTCAGCTTGAAATGAAAGATGGCTATTTAACCGTTCAATCAGGGTCGCATGGCAATGCGACACAAACGAGCATTGAAGGTGTATTTGCAGCGGGTGATGTGTCGGATCATATTTATCGTCAGGCGATTACCTCCGCGGGAACGGGTTGCATGGCTGCGTTAGATGCAGAGCGTTTCTTAGATTCTTAATGATATTTTTTAGATTGAAAGGCTGGGGCGTTTAGTGATCTGAGCTTCACGTATGTCATAAAACAAAAAAACCGATCTTAAGATCGGTTTTTTGTTATTAAACATTGAAAGCAAATTATTTTGCGTTGTAGGCTTCAATACCTTCAACAATCGCTTTTTTCGCTTCTTCTGCGTTTGCCCAGCCTTCTACTTTAACCCATTTGCCTTTTTCAAGGGTTTTGTAGTTTTCGAAGAAGTGTTCAATTTGATCACGTAGCAACTGAGGAATGTCGTTTACGTCTTGAATATGACCGTATTCTTTGCTCAGTTTTTCATGGGGTACGGCGACCAATTTTGCGTCCATGCCTGCTTCGTCTGACATGTTTAATACGCCAACAGGACGGCAGCGAATCACGGATCCTGGTACTACTGGATAAGGCGTAATAACCAGTACATCAACTGGGTCGCCGTCATCCGCTAATGTGTTGTTTACATAGCCGTAGTTTGCTGGGTAAAACATAGGTGCCGTCATGAAACGGTCAACTACGAGTGCGTCCAAATCGTGGTCTACTTCATACTTTACTGGATTGGCGTGTGCGGGAATTTCGATGATGACATAAATGTCGTTTGGTGCGTCTTTGCCTGCAGGGATTGTGTGGTAGCTCATTATTATTTCTTCCGATGTGTTAAATATGTGGATTATTATAAAAGCTAGATTGCTTCTACGCTAGCGGTAGAAGGTAACGATTCAGAATATTCACTATGGCGGCTGAATTAAATGATTAAAAACGCCCCTAAAATGCGTTAACTTATTGCTTTCTTTCTGAATTTAGCTAGTCTTAGAGAGTGATCACATTATAATCGCGAGGACAGGAATGACAAAATCTGAGCTGATAGAGCTGCTAATAGACCAGCAATCCCATTTGCCAGTCAGGGAAGTTGAAGAAGCCATCAAAGCGATGCTTGAGCATATGTCTGATTCTTTGGCGAATGGTGAGCGGATAGAGATAAGAGGTTTTGGGAGTTTTTCATTGCATTATCGGGCGCCAAGAATAGGTCGCAATCCTAAGACAGGTGAGTCTGTTGAGCTAAACGCTAAATACGTGCCTCACTTCAAACCGGGCAAAGAGTTACGTGAGTTGGTCAATTTGCCTGAAAATGAGATAAACGAACTTAATTAATCTGCATCTTATGCCTCGAAATTTCTGAGCGATCACGGCATAATGTCGCCATTCTATTTTTGGTAGGTTGCCTTATGATTAAATGGCTGAAAAGAATTGTTTATACGGTTTTCATCGTTTTTTTTCTCGCCTTGGGTGTGTTTTTTGCCATCCGTAATCCACAAATAATCACACTAGACCTTGTTTTATGGCGAGGTCCTAAACTAAGTGTGGCACTTTACATTATTTTGTCGTTCTCTATAGGCGCTTGTGTCGCGCTCCTGGTTAGCTCTGTTGCGCTTTTGCGTAATGAGCGTCAAATAAGAGTATTAACGCGTCGATATGAAAAAGCCCGAGACGAAGTAGATGGCTTACGTAAAGCCTCGATTACTAAAGAGCTTTCTGTTGGGAAGGAGTAATTGAGTTGACCGAAATTGGGTTGTTTTTGGTTCTGTTTGTCGCGCTCTTTGTTGGCTGGGCAATGGGGCGTAAGAATCCGACTAAGAAAAATAAGCCACTTAAAAAAAGTATTCCTAATGATTACTTCCGTGGTCTTAATCATTTACTTAACGATCAGCATTCTGAAGCCATTGATGCCTTTGTTGATTCGTTAGAAGTTAATTCTGATACCTTCGATATCCATCTTACTTTGGGAAACTTATTTCGCAAAAAAGGGGAGATCCAAAAAGCCATTAATATACATCAAAACTTATTAGCGCGTCCTGAAATTTTGGAGCGTGAAATGCGCATGGTTCAACTTGAATTGGCCAGTGACTTCATGTCGGCGGGGTTGTTAGACCGAGCTGGACGTTTGCTGCTTAACATGGCCTCAACCTCCCGTAAAAGTGAATTCCAACCAAAAATTTTGTCTCTATTGGTGGATCTTTACGAATTTGAACAGAGCTGGGATAAAGCGATTCAGATTGGTTCCGAATTAATTAAAGAAACGAAAAGTAAAAAAGACATCAAACGACTTGCGCATTTCTATTGTGAAATGGCGCAAGATTGGCACAAAAAAGAGCAATGGAAAAACGCACTCCAGTGTTACAAAGAGGCGTTAGAGGTTGATTCCAGCTGCGTTCGGGCGAGTATCGGTGCGGCGGATGTACTAAGCGGTCAGGGCCGATACCGAGATGCAATTAAAGAACTTAAGCATGCGGCTGAGCAAGACCCAGAATTTATTTCCATTATTATTCCTAAACTTAAAGAATCTTATCAGAAAGTGTGGGGTAGCAACGGCTACATTAAATTTTTACAAGAATACAATCAAAAGAAACCGTCAACAGCACTGATTGTGGCCTTGGTGCAGCATTATCTGGAAACCGACAAAGACTATGCAGAGATGTTTTTAGTCGAGCAACTTAGGCTTCACCCAACGATTAAGGGGTTCAAAGAGCTCATCAGTCTTCAGTTAACGGATTCGCAAGGTTATAACCAACAACATTTGGCGGTATTGTTCGAGTTGATTGATCAATTAGTTCAGGCCAAACACAAATACCAATGCCGCCAATGCGGCTTTCCCGGGCATCAATTACATTGGCAATGCCCCAGTTGTAAAAATTGGGGTGTCGTAAAACCTATTCATGGTTTAGAGGGCGAATAGCCAGCCATTATTTATAATGAACACCAGCATAGAAAAAAGAGGACACTGAATGAGTTGTCAATCCCCCATCGTGGTTGCTTTAGATTATCCAACTATGACGCAATCTTTAGAGATGGCAAAACGCCTCGACCCTACTCAATGTCGGGTGAAAGTTGGCAAAGAGCTGTTTACGACATCAGGGCCTGTTATTTTGGATGAATTGCATTCATTAGGTTTTGATGTTTTTCTGGATCTTAAATTTCACGATATTCCAAATACTGTCGCCAATGCAGTGAGTGTAGCGGCAAGAGCGGGGGTATGGATGGTCAATGTTCATGCTTCTGGTGGTCGTCGAATGATGGAAGCCTCTGCCAACGCGCTACAAAACATAGCGGACAACAAAACTGTGCTGATTGCTGTGACGGTATTGACCAGTATGGATCAATCTGATCTGATCGAAATTGGCATTAATGCGACGCCTGAGCAGCAGGTAAAACGTTTGGCTGCGCTGGCAAAATCGTCTGGTATGAATGGGGTAGTGTGTTCTGCGCAAGAATCGGCCATGCTATCAGCTGACCTTGGCAAAGACTTTGTTCTTGTTACACCGGGTATTCGTCCGTTGGGTTCGGCACAGGGAGATCAAAAACGCATCATGACCCCAGCGCAAGCGATGGCGGCAGGCAGTCATTACTTGGTCATGGGCCGTCCAATCACACAGGCTGCTGACCCTATTGCCGCCTTGAGGCAAGCGAATCAAGAATTAGCCTTACCTGCGTAAATTACCTTGGTAAGGTATTGAAGTCTGTCTGAAAAGCTTTTACTCTAAAACCCTCTACATCGATTAGCATGTTAAAATGCCAAAAGAGTAGAGGGTTTTTTATTGGCAAGAAGCCATTCTTTTTACAGAAAAATCATTTAAAAGGATTTTATGATGATGAATCTACACCGTGTTTTTCACGTCTGCGTTTTGCGTACTCTTGTGCTTATTTCTCTGGCTTTTACGCCATTTTCGATATTTTCCGCCACGCCTTTGGATATTAATACAGCAACCGCCAGTGAGTTGTCTGCAGTAATGTCAGGTGTTGGAGTCAAAAAAGCGCAAGCTATTATTGACTTTAGGGAGACCAACGGGCCGTTTAAGACGATTGCGCAATTGTCCCAAGTGAAAGGAATCGGCGATGCTCTTATCTTGCGAAACAAGGGAGTATTGAGAGTATTAACGCCTGACACTATAAGCACTGACGCCACCATCTCTGACGCTAACTCAGTGCAGCCAATGAATTAAGCCATGTGAATCACTTGCGTTTCAGTATTCCCACTAAATTCGGTCAATTAAACTTGTTCGGGTTTTATGGTTAATGCGTTGATGGCCTGATGTTGGGTTAAAAAGACTTGGCCGCTGAGCTGATTGATCAGCGTCGAGTCGGTTAGTTTGTCCATGACGGGGCCTTTTATTTCTGATAAATGCAGCATGATACCAGCAGACTTTAATCGATCATCAATGGTTTCTAAACTGTCTAGTGCACTGGCGTCTATCATGTTGATGGCGGTGCACATCAAGATCAAATGTTTAATGTCTTGGTGCTGTGCCACGAGAGACAAAATATAATCTTCGAGCACCCTAGCATTGGCAAAAAAGAGGTTTTCATCAATGCGAATGGTGGCTATTTGGGGATCGGTTTCTACCTCATAGCGTTTTACATTACGAAAATGCTCAGTACCAGGTAGGCGCCCCACTACAGCAATATGAGGGTGGCTCGTATGCCAAAGGAAAAACAGCAAAGACAACGCGACGCCAGTTATAATCCCTGCTTCCATGCCAACAAAAAGTACGACTAGAAACGTCGCTACCAAGGCCAAAGCTTCTTGTTTCGAAAAGCGATAGAGTCGAATCAGGTCCTTAACATCAATGAGTTGCAAAATAGAAACGGTGATGCTCGCGGCCAGTACGGCTGTGGGTAAATAGTAGAAAATTGGAGTGAGAAACAACAAGGTGACCAGCATCAACAGCGCCGTAATAATCCCCGTCATCGGAGTTTGTGCACCGGCACTCACGTTTACGACTGACCGTGAAAACCCCCCGGTAACTGGGAAAGACCCGCTGAACGCGGCGCCTAGGTTGGCCAGCCCTAACCCAACGAGCTCTTGGTTGGGTTTTATGTCTTCTTTGCGTTTGGCTGCGAACGATTGCGCCACTGACACCGAGCCGACAAATCCGACGATACTGATTAAAAACGCGCCAGGTAGCAGTTCAATCATGGTGTCTAGGGTAAAGCGTTCAAAAGGAATGGACGGCAAATGATTAGAAACATCGCCGACAATCTTTATGCCCATCGTATCAAGTGAAAATGTCGCCATACACAATGTTGTGCCACCCACCACCAAAACAGGTCCCGCTCGGCCGAGTGTTTTGGCTAGGGCAGCGGGTAAACCTAATGTGATCAATGCAGGGGTTAAATAGCGCTTCAGCAATACCAAGCAGGTGATCGCAATAATACTGAGTAAGAGGGTTGGTTTATTCGCATTCCCTATGTTTTGTAGCATGCTTTGAGTTAATTCAATGAAATTATTGCCTTGAGCGTCAATGCCAAGCAAATGTTTAACTTGGCCAATTACGATCAAAAGAGCCGATGCACTGATGAACCCCGAAATAACCGGATGACTCAATAAATTCGCCAAAAAGCCCATTTTTAATAGACTCATGAGAAGTAAAAATATACCCGACAAAAACGCCAACATGATCGCAATGGCTGCATAATTTTCATTGCTGGGAAGGGCAAACGGCAAAGCCACGGTTGCCGTCATCATTGAAGTAATCGCGACTGGGCCAACCGCTAGGGTTCGGCTTGTGCCAAACAGTGAATAGGCAATCGAAGGTATTATGCTGGCATAAAGCCCCACTACAGCAGGCAAGCCGACCAGTAGAGCGTAACCCATACTCTGTGGAATTAATAAAATCGTCGCGATGAAACTGGCGACCGCGTCGATTTGCAGATCAGCTCGTGAATAACCCTTGAGCCAAGTCATTGCCGGAAAGTACTTTTCCAATTTGCTCATGTCATGTTCTCAGGCAAGAGGGCTGGTAAGAAAATTGCCTACGCCCGCCACGTCTTGCAATAATATCTTGTTGTATTTTGTTACGTTTCATTAATTGACAATAGTATGACGGCTGCGTGATGAAAGTCGAATGTTTGTCTGTTTCTTTTCAACCGCCTAGAGCGCGACATCCTATGAAATTGAATATTAAATATCGGACGAATTGAGTAAAGTTTGATACTGTATTAGGCCGCCTGTAAAGAATAGGAAAACGATCCGTGTCGCAAGAGTTTCAAGTAGTTTCACCGTATTCTCCGGCTGGTGATCAGCCAAAAGCCATCGAGAAATTGGTTCGTGGTGTCGAGGCTGGGTTGGCGCATCAAACGTTACTGGGTGTGACCGGTTCGGGTAAAACCTACACGATCGCCAACGTCATTTCTCAGGTAAAGCGTCCTACCATTGTTATGGCGCACAACAAAACACTCGCGGCTCAATTATACGGTGAATTCAAGGAATTCTTCCCAAACAATGCCGTTGAATATTTCGTTTCCTATTACGACTACTATCAGCCCGAAGCCTATGTTGCCGCTTCCGATACGTTTATTGAAAAAGACGCTTCGGTGAACGAACACATCGAGCAAATGCGTTTGTCTGCGACCAAAGCCTTATTGGAGCGCGACGACGTTATCATTGTTGCGACCGTATCAGCGATTTACGGTTTGGGCGATCCTCAATCGTATTTGAAAATGATGCTGCACCTCGACCGTGGCGAACGCATCGATCAGCGTGATGTGCTGCGCCGCTTAGCCGAATTGCAATACAGCCGTAATGACCTTGTGCTTGAGCGCGGTAACTTTCGTGTGCGTGGCGATGTGATTGAAGTGTTCCCTGCTGACTCTGAAGACACAGCGATTCGGATTGAACTCTTTGATGACGAAGTCGAAACTTTATCAATGATCGACCCTTTGACCAACAAAACCATTCGCAAAGTGCCTCGGGTCACCATTTACCCAAAGACGCACTACGTTACGCCTAAAGAGACGGTTCAAGCCGCGATTGAACGCATCAAAGTGGAATTAGATCAACGCCTTGAACAATTAAAATCGATGAATAAACTGGTCGAACTACAGCGACTGGAGCAACGCACTCGATACGATTTGGAAATGATGCAAGAGCTGGGCTATTGCTCAGGAATCGAAAATTACTCTCGCTATTTATCGGGGCGGGAAGAGGGTTCTCCTCCTCCTACGCTATTTGATTATTTACCGGCCAACGCCTTGTTGGTGATTGATGAATCTCACGTTACCGTGTCGCAAATTGGCGCCATGTATAAAGGCGACCGATCACGCAAAGAGAACCTTGTTGAATATGGTTTTCGTTTGCCCTCGGCACTTGATAACAGGCCAATGCGATTTGAAGAGTGGGAGCAGATTAAACCGCAAACCATCTTTGTGTCGGCCACACCGGGCAAATACGAAGAAGAACATCAAGATTGGGTAGTGGAGCAGATCGTGCGGCCGACTGGGCTCATCGACCCTATTTTAGAAGTGCGTCCTGTTGGTACTCAGGTAGACGATTTGTTGTCGGAAATTAATCTAAGAGTGCCAATTGGTGAGCGTATCTTGGTGACGACGTTGACCAAACGTATGGCCGAAGATCTCAGTGATTACTTGAATGAGCACGGGGTAAGAGTGCGATATTTGCACTCAGACATAGACACCGTTGAACGGGTTGAAATCATTCGAGACCTTCGTCTCGGTGAGTTTGATGTGTTAGTGGGTATTAACTTGCTGCGAGAAGGGTTGGACATTCCAGAAGTCAGCCTTGTGGCAATACTGGATGCCGATAAAGAGGGTTTTTTACGCTCTGAAAAATCGCTGATTCAAACGATTGGTCGCGCCGCGCGAAACGTCAACGGCAAAGCCATATTATACGCCGACCGTATAACGGGCTCCATGGAGCGCGCCATTAATGAAACCGATCGTCGTCGAGAAAAACAAAAAGCGCACAACGAAGAGCACGGTATTACCCCGATGGGTATCATCAAATCGGTCGAAGACATCCTGGAAGGGGCTTACAACCCAGGCGCAGGTAAACGAGGCAGCAAAACCAAAAAAGTTGCCGAGACCGCCAAAGACTACCAAGTAGAAAGCATGGAAGACGTGGCGCAGGTTCGTAAAGCCATGATTCAATTGCAAAAAGAAATGATGCAAGCCTCGGAAGAACTCAAATTTGAACTGGCAGCAGGGTATCGTGATCAAATTCGCCAGCTACAGAGAAAATTAAAAGACGTTGGCGAGTCATAAAAAGGAAGCAGAAATGGCAATCACACTAAGAAACTACAACATAGTGCGTGTTATCGACAACGGCGTTATCGTCAATTGCACCGTGATGGAAATGTGTTATGACTTCGCATTAGTGAAATTTAAAGGTAAAAAATACAAGGTGCCTTACGACTTAATCGACGAAGTCATAGGACACGAACTGCTCGTTCCCGTCGACGAATAATCGTTTAAAAATAAAGTCATAAAAAATGAAGTAAGGCTTGTCAAAGCCAATTCTGTCATTATAATAGCCAACACTTTTTAGGACTATAGCTCAGTTGGTTAGAGCGCTACCTTGACATGGTAGAGGTCAGCAGTTCGAATCTGCTTAGTCCTACCAAAATTTATACTTACTACTCAGTAAGTTACGAAAGCCGAATCTAGTGTTCGGCTTTTTTGTATCTGATTTTGGCCCATTTTTGTCCCACCTTTGGCCCATTTGTGTCCCATGCGACTTAACACTGGTGAAAACAGTGACCTTTACCCTCAACCATTACTTGTGTGTGACTCTTAGAAATCTTTCTAATCTCAGCATTTACAAAATTCAAATGTGTTTGCAGTGGTGTGGCGTTTGTATCGCCTCAAACCCTATATCTGGTGTAAATAAGTTTTCTTAATGTTTAGTACAAACTTTATGAATGGTCGTAAGCGCGTTAATTTTTTTATTGCACGAATCCTCTCCCTTCAACATTGCTCAAACAGCGCTAAAACGGTATAAATATTGAATATAAAAAATATCATTATTGCTGATCAAAAATACAGCAGATTAAGGATAACCCAGAGCGCTTATGCCTCGGTCTATTAATGTTATTCTTTTTTCCTTCCTACGCTCTTGTATCCATTAATACGAATTTTTAAAAGCTGACATTCTATGAGCAACACAGATTTACCTACACCTACAAATTTAGCCGCTTTTTGCTGGTCGATTGCCGACTTACTTCGCGGAGATTTCAAACAAAGCCAATACGGGCGCATTATCTTACCTTTTACTCTATTGCGCCGTTTAGAAGGTGTATTAGAAGAGTCTAAAGAAGCGGTTCTGGCTAAGTATGATGAGATTCAAGCACTTAACCTACCAGAAGAAGCGCAAGAAAAGTTTCTATTACGTGCCACGCAAACACCCGGTAATCCAAATGGTTTAAGTTTCTTCAACACCTCCAAAATGGATTTATCTAAGTTGGGCGCAAGTGGAATTAAAGATAACCTTGAAAGCTATATTCAAGGCTTTTCCAAAGATGCCCGTGAAATATTCGAGCACTTCAAATTTTCTGAATTTATCGCTCAGCTCAACGATGTTGATTTGCTGTATAAAGTGGTTCAAAAAGTAAAAAGTACCGATCTAAGCCCACAGTCACCTTCTAACCCTAACGGGATTTCGAACCATGACATGGGCTTGGTGTTTGAAGAACTGATCCGTCGTTTTGCCGAAGGTTCAAACGAAACCGCAGGGGAGCACTTTACCCCGCGCGACATCGTTCGCCTTACCACTGCCTTAGTATTCATGGAAGATGACGATGCGCTCACCAAACCGGGTATCATTCGCACCATTTATGACCCAACGGCCGGGACAGGCGGGTTCTTATCGTCGGGTATGGAATATCTGCATGAGCTCAACCCACAAGGCATCATGAAAGCCTTTGGCCAAGAGTTAAACCCAGAAAGCTACGCCATATGTAAAGCTGACATGCTGATCAAAGGTCAAGAGGTCAACAATATTAAGCTGGGTAACACCTTATCGAATGATCAGCTTTACGCAGAAAAATTCGACTACATGCTTTCTAACCCTCCATTTGGCGTGGATTGGAAAAAGATCGAATCCAGCATTAAAGATGAACACACCCTGAAAGGCTTTGATGGGCGTTTTGGCCCAGGCTTACCGCGTGTTAGCGATGGTTCATTATTATTCTTATTACACCTAATTAGTAAGTTGCGGGACAGCAAAGATGGCGGTGGCCGCATTGGTATTATTCTTAACGGCTCCCCTTTGTTTACTGGCGGCGCTGGTTCAGGCGAATCGGAAATCCGTCGCTACATTTTAGAAGCTGATCTACTCGAAACCATCGTCGCGCTGTAAGCGTTCATTCTAGGGAGTCATTGACAGCCACTGACTCAGAGCAATGGCGATTTTAACGGGTTGTCTGCAAACAGGTGTTTCCATCGTCTTGGGGTCAGGTCGGCGGTGTCTTTTGCTGGGTGTTGGCTGACTCGTTGCAAGACATCCGTCAGGTAGACGTTAGGGTCGATGTCGTGCAGCTTGCAGGTGCTGATTAGGCTTTGGATGATGCCAACGTGTTCGGCGCCCAGTTCTGTCCAACAGAAAAGCCAGTTTTTCTTACCCATCGGGATGGGTCTTATCTCTCGCTCTAGGTGGTTAGTGTCCATGGCAACATCGGGATTTTCTAAGAAGACCATCAGTTGGCGTTTGCGCTTTAAGGTGTAGTTCAACGCTTTCATCCAGCTATCGTCTGGCAGCAGGTCGGCCCGTTGACTTTGCTCTTCGCAGAAGGCAAAAAATTGATCCACTAAAGGCTTGCTGTGTTGCGCTCGGTAGTCTTGTTTTTTCTCACCCGTCCAGCCTTTTTGTTGGATATGGCTTTCCTGTTTATATAAGGCCGCAATCAGGTTCAGCGCGTGCGTGACGGCGTCGGTTTCTTCCCTTTCAGCTTTTAGCAGCTGACGACGCATGTGCACCCAGCACTGGGCATGGGTGATGTCTGGCGATTTGGCTTCGTAGCGGCTATACGCCGCATAGCCATCGGTCAGCAAGGTGCCTTGCCAAACATGATCCAACAAGTCTTGGATGTGTTTCATGCCGCGACTTTGGGAGAAGGTAAACACCACTTCGTCTTTGTCACCATACACTGGCCAAAAATAGGCTTGTTTCATTTTGCCGGGTTTATTGCCTACCCCAGGCTGTCGGGTGACTTTGATAGGCGTTTCGTCCATGGCGAGTGTGTTGCTGTCCAGTACGCTGATGAGCTGTTCTATGACAATCGGTCGTAGCAGTTCGATCCCGCGTTTGGTGAGGTTCGTCAGCGTCGCACGGCTGAGGGTGATGCCAGCGGCACTCAGTTGTTGGTGTTGACGATAAAGCGGTAAATGATACAGGAACTTGTTGATCAGTAAGCCAACGATAAAGCTGACATCCGCGACAGAGCTGTCAAAAATCCTATCCGGCTGTGGCGCGGTAATAAGCTGTTTGCTGGCTTTGTGTTTGACCACTTGGCGCTTGGTAATCACGATTTCGTAAGCACTGGTTTTTTGTACGATGCAGCTGACTTCTTTGAAGCCCACGGCTTCGTATTCGTGCGCATTGGGGCCTTGCAGTTCGTCCGCTAGAATCACCTTTTCACGAACGGGGATGGTTTCGTCAAAACGCAGTCCGGTGAGGTTGATTTCATTGCCGTTACGAGACTTGGGGGCTTTGCCCCGAACACTGACCGACTCAGGCTTGTCCTTCTCAACGGTGGACGCGTCTTCTAAGCGGGTTAGCTCAGCTGGCATCGGACCCACGATATCGGCGAGGGCTTGTTGGTCTGGCGTGAGTAAGCCTCGACGTTCACTTTTCGGTCCGAACAACTCGCGTTTTAGTGCCCACACTTCGGCTTCGTATTGACGGATTCTAAAAGACATCGCCTCAACTTCAGCGCGCAGCTTTTCGACCTCATTCGTGTGAAGCAAATCGGTGTTTTTAAAGGGTAAAATAGGTCGATAAGTGGCGTCGTTCATGGGGTTGGATTATACCATCCAACCCTTTAAGATGCGCGTTTGTAGCGCTTAAATTGACGATATTTTTCGACTTTTATGCCCGCCAACAGATGCTGTAATTCCAGTGTGCTGAGAGCGTGTTTATCGTTTTCTGATGGCGCATAGTTGAACTGCCCCTGAGACAGTCGTTTGCACCAGATGCAGTAACCCGAGGCTTCAAAATAAAGGATTTTCATCTGCGTTTTACGGCGGTTAATGAACACAAAATACCCGATGAGTGGGCTTTCCTTGAGGTGCTGTTTGATCAGCCCTAACAAACCACAATAAGACTTACGCATATCGGTAGGTTTAGCGTAGAGCCAAATTTTAGCATTGGGATCGGGCAGGAACATCAGTCACGACTCAATCGGAGTTCAATACCATCACCTAAGCACAAGGTAATATTCCAACGTCCAGTACCTGAGAGAGCAGGCATCTGACTGAGATCGATAAAGTCTGATTGACTAGAATCTGGCGAGGTTTTCGTTCCCGAAAAATGCTGACGCCATTTGCTAAAACTGGCGTAACGCACTTGATGTTGTTTGCAGTATTGAGGGGCGGACAAGCCAGACTCGGCTTGATCATCAATGATTTGTTGCCATTCAGAAGAAGAACGACGGGTATAAGGCTTGGTCATGAGCAGGACTCCGTTATCGGTTATGAGATGAAAACGGAGCCCAGTTTAGAGTGAGAAAAGATGAGATGAAATAACGGCGTGGAATGAACGCTTACGTCGCGCTACCAACCGACATGTTCTACAACACAGGTATTGCTACCTATGTTTGGATTCTTAGCAACAACAAGCAAGCCGAGTGTAAAGGACTGCCAGAGCGACGTGGAAAGGTGCAGCTGATTAACGGCGTCAACCTAAGCAGTAAAATGCGTAAATCCTTAGGCTCTAAACGTAATGAAATGAGCATCGACGACATCGCGTTAATCACCCGCACCTTTGGCGCGTTTGAAGTGATAGACGCAACTGACTTACAGAAACCTGCTGAACAAAAATCAAGCCGTGGCCGCCAAGCAAGCAGCCCCAAAGTCGAAGCCCCCAAAACCTTTGCCGCTAAAATATTCGATACCCATGAGTTTGGTTATCGCCGTATCAGTATCGAACGCCCTTTGCGTGAAAGCTTTCAGTTCAGTGATGAGCGCTTAGAAGAACTACGTTTTGCTAATAAACCACTAGAAGCACCAATGAAGTGGATTTATGAAACCTTCGGCCACTCTTCAGAGCAGCCTTGGAGCGATGATAAAAACTGTGGAAACTATGGCTTACTAGCAGAGAACGAAGTTGAAATACGCGTTCATCTAAAAGCCAACTTCAGCGATGTAAAAGAAGCCAAGATAAAAGAGTTGTTAGACAGAAAAATGTGGCTGGCACAAAAAGCCATTCTACTAAAAGCCAAAAAGCTGCAAGCCCATATTGGTACTCAGCAGTACAACGACATGAACCAATTCGACGCCATTGTAAAAGCCGCGGCGAAAGCACAAGGTATCAAACTAGACACTAAAGAACTCAAAGCCATTACCGCAGCAGTGAGCTGGAAAAACCCAGCAGCGGAAAAGGTCATCAAAAAAATTCACAAGTCTGGCGAAGCCAATCCATTTTATGGTCTGTTTGAAGTTGAACTAGATGGAAAAACTCAAGTTATTGAGTACAAGCCAGACGGCGACTTGCGCGATAACGAAAACGTAGCATTAGACCCAACTCAAACGGTGAATGAGCTAAACGAAGCCTACTTTAAAAAAGAAGTACAACCACACGTGCCAGACGCTTGGATAGATGCAACTAAACGCGATGCAATAGATGGTAAAATCGGCATCGTGGGTTATGAAATACCCTTTAATCGCCATTTTTACCAGTACCAGCCACCAAGAGACTTGGTGGAGATTGACAAAGAACTTGACTTAGTTAGTGCTGAAATTATGGGGCTGCTTCAAGAGGTGCATTCATAATGGGAACATTTCGACCATATTCCGATAACAAGGAATCTAATATTGAGTGGGTTGGAAGTGTACCAAAGCACTGGGAGGTAAAGCCCTTATTCGGTGTTGCAACTACAGAATCCGTAAAGAATGAAGACGGTAAAGAAACAAACGTTTTATCCCTGAGTTACGGTAATATCATTCGTCGAGATGTAGAGAAAAACTTTGGTTTACTTCCTGAATCATTTAATACGTACCAACTGGTGAATCCTGATGAGCTAATACTCAGATTAACTGACCTGCAAAATGACAAGCGAAGCTTACGGGTCGGGCACGCGAAAGAAAGAGGTATTATTACTTCTGCTTATCTAAAGTTAGTTGCTAAAAAATGCGAGCTTGATGATCGCTATTTATATCGATTATTACACTCATACGACACTACAAAAGTTTTTTATGGAATGGGTGGTGGTTTGCGTCAATCTATGAAATTTGAAGAAATGAGACGTTTGCCTATTGTTCTACCATCGTTAGAAGAACAACAAAAAATCGCCAACTTCCTCGACCACGAAACCGCAAAAATCGACACCCTGATCGAAAAGCAGCAACAACTCATCGCACTGCTAAAAGAAAAACGCCAAGCCGTTATCAGTCACGCCGTTACCAAAGGACTGAATCCAAATGCCCCAATGCGCGATTCAGGTGTTGAGTGGTTAGGTGAAGTGCCGGAGCATTGGATGATGCCAAAAATAGCACACATCAGTAGAGTCCTTAATGGAAGCACACCCGATAAAACTAATTTGTCTTATTGGGAAAATGGAACAATTCCTTGGTTAGCTTCAGGCTGTTTAAATTCGGAAATAGTTGATGAACCAAGTCAGTTGATTTCAGAAAGTGCATACCAAAGCTGTTCGATAGAATTGATACCAAATAACTCTCTTTTAGTTGGTATGGTTGGTCAGGGAAAAACTCGTGGAACTTCAGCTATTCTCGCGATTGACTCATGTATTAATCAGAACATGGCTGCAATAATACCAAGTGAAAAAGTTAATGTTAGGTTTCTATATTATCTTTTCCAAGCGATGTATGAGGATTTAAGGGAGCTGGGTCGAGGGGGGAATCAAGCAGCATTAAACTGTGAAATAATCGGTTCAATAAGAATTTCTTTACCTAAAATGGAAGAGCAATTAGCTATTGTTGAAATGCTTGATGCTCTAATGGTAAGAATTAGGAATGTAGATGCACTAGGGTTAGAGCAAATTGAGTTGCTTCAAGAACGCCGCACGGCTCTAATCTCCGCTGCCGTTACCGGTAAGATCGACGTAAGAGAATGGACTCCAGCTTAATGTTGAATAAAGTCGTCACCGGTAACGCCGCTCTTGCGCATCCATGCGCTCGCGGCATTAGTGCATCCTTGCACGTCATCGACGTTCGTAATTGGCAGGCTCCAGAAGAAAACAATGATGTTGCATGAAGCAACTGTTGCAAAATATGCAACAGTTCAAACCGAGGGAATACGCGAGGTTGAGCGGCAGATTGAGTATTTTAACCTAGAGACCATTTTTGCTATGCAAGAGTGTTTAGCCACCCGCTTAGCTTTTTCAGAAGATTGAAGATTATCAAAGCGTATTTATTGCTAAGCATGACGTAGACAGTGAGTTATCTGAAATGTATAGTACCCAAATTGGGAACAAATGTACCCATTTTGGGTGCAGTTGAGGTAGTGATGACTACAAGCATAGGCGATGCTCTTTTTACCAAGGGGCAACAAAAAGTATTAGCGCTATTTTTTGACCAGCCAGATAAAAGCTTCTATTTGCGAGAAGTCGTGCGGCGAGCAGATATGGGCATTGGTGTGATTAGCCGAGAGCTAGCCAAATTAGCCGATGCGGGGCTGCTGGTGGAAAGTAAGCAGGGGAATCAAAACCATTACCAAGCGAACAAGCGTTCGCCTATTTTTAACGAACTACAAGCAATCGTTAGAAAAACGTTTGGTATTAAGGGATTGTTGAAAGAAGCTATTGCGCCTTTGCTTCCTCAATTAGAGCAGGCCTTTATTTATGGCTCGGTTGCTAAAGGTGAAGAACATGCTGGCAGTGATGTGGATGTGATGCTGGTGGGAAACGACTTAAGCTACAGCGAAATTATGCAGATGCTTGATTCAGTGGAAGAAAAACTGCAAAGGCCGATTAACCCGACGTTGTATTCCCCCGTTGAATTTGAAGAACGTATGGCACAAGGGCAGAACTTCTTAAGTAAGGTTATGGAGCAACCGCGTATTGATTTATTACATTCGGGGGAAGGCGAGTGAAAGCACTGGATAATTTAGTAAAGGTTAATCAATTAAAAGTAGAGCCTGCCGATGCTGCGTAATACCATGATGCCGATCGCTCAATACCATTCAAGCCGATCACTTTTTTGTCTGTCAGTAGACCTCAGTAAAATCTAACTTGAGTGATCGGCATCAGTCAAGAAATTTAGTTTTTTTCGCATCGACTCGCCTTTTAATTTCAACTTTATCGCCCCGTGCACAAGCCTATCTAGAATCGCATCCGCGTGTGTCGATTCTCCGATCATTTCATACCAATTTTCTATCGGTAATTGACTCGCTATTAAGGTCGATTTTGTATCATATCTTGCATCAATTAATTCCAGTAAATCACTCCGTTGTTGAGCCGTTAATGGCTCTAATCCCCAATCATCTAAGATCAGTAAATTGGCAGAGCTAAGCTTGTTGATCAGTTTTCGATAACTACCATCGGCTTGCGCTAGAAACATCTTTTCTAATAGCTCTTTGAGCCTAAAATAATAAACGCTACTCCCTTGTTGGCAGTGGTTTTGACCAAGCGCGCAAGCGAGGTAAGTTTTGCCACAACCTGTTGCTCCTGTGATCAAGATGTTTTGGTGAAGACGAAGCCATTCACCTTGTGCTAATGAACGGATCTGAGCTTTATCGAGTTGTCGTGCTGCGCCATAGTTGAGTTGGGCAAGTGTGCCGCCAACTCTGAACTTTGCTTGTCGCGTTAGGCGATCTATTTTACGCTGATCACGCTGCGTTATTTCATGTTCAAGCAATAAACTTAGCCGCTCTTCGAAGCTTTGTTCAACGTATAAATTGGGTTGCTCGTATTGCTGCAATAGCGCATCACGTATGCCGCTTAGCTTTAAATTACTTAACTGATTATTAACTTGTTGATTGATATTTTGCATAAGTCTTCCTATGGTTTGTTAATTTTTATTAATGGTAATAGTGGTTGCCACGGATATTTTTATGATCAATATCTTGTAGTAAATCACCTTGAGCTTGTGGCAAGGGTTGTTTATCCAAGCCTTTTTCTAAGATAGTCTTTACTTGTTTAACGCGAGTAACACCTGTGGTTAATGCGCGATGACAGGCGGCTTCAAGACGTTGATCACTAAACTTTTTACCTAGGCTTAATAACCCCATACAAGCACGGTAGCTTTGCTCTGGATGTTTTTTAGCTTGCATCAATTGCATAACAAACTGCTCAGTTGATGTGCCAAATTTACTCGCCCAGCGTTCGAACCGCTGTGGTGCCCATTGTTGCTGCTTTTGATGAGCGATAGGCATATGCAGATCAAGCGTGGTGTGCGCACCTTCTCGGTATGATCTGGGGTGAACAGCGACTTGTATGCCTTGATGGTAGAGTGTCACCAACTTCCCGGAGGCATGGGCTTCAAGCTTTTGTTTAATTAAGGTATGTGGCACTGAGTAGTAGTGCTTTTCAATTTCCACATGATAATCAATATGCACGCTCACCTGTTTTACTAAGGTATAGCTGTAAGGCTGTGTAGGCAGTGGTTTGAGTGCAGGTCTGTCGATAGCATCAAACTGACTGAGCCGTGAGCCAGGATGCTTTTTCATTTTACGTTGATTTAAATCGACCAGTAATGCTTGTATTTTCAGGTTCAATTGACGCAAGCTAAAGAAGGTTTCATTGCGAAGGCGCGCCATTATCCAACGTTCAACAATTTGCACACCCACTTCAGCCTTAGCCTTATCCTTTGGTTTATAGGGTCTAGCGGGCACAATGACCGTATCGTAATGTGTCGCTAGTTGTTGGTAGGTTGGATTTAAGTCAGGCTCATATCGACACGGTTTGGTGACGGCACTTTTAAGGTTGTCAGGAATTATTAGCTCAGGAACACCGCCAAGAAACTCAAAACAACGGGCGTGACTCATCACCCAATCTTCGAGTTTCTGGCTGTAAGTCGCTTCGGCATAGGTATAATTTGATGCACCCATGACCGCAACGAACACTTGTGCAGTACGACATTCGCCTGTACTTGTATCAACAATACTCATGGTTGGGCCACAGTAATCCACAAACAGTTTTTCACCTGCTTTATGATTTTGTCGCATGGAGGGTTTTTGGCATTTAAGCCATGCCTTGTACTGACGGCAGAAGTGAGTGTAACTGTAAAAACCTTCCGCGTGCCGCTCTTTGTATTCTTCCCAAAGCAGCAACAACGTCATGGTTTTAGGCCGAAGCTCTTGCTGAACTAACGACCAGTCAGGAATGGTAAAGCCCTTTAATCGAGGCTTTGTTTTGAAGAACGCTTGTTGCAGAGCGTGATCATCCCACTTCTCATCAAGCGGCCAGTAAGTAATATCTAACTCTGCTGATTTACAGGCATATTTAGACACGATTGAGGGTGAAACAGATAAGCTTGTTGCTATCTGACGATGACTGAGTTTACAGCTGTATTTTAGTCTTAAAATCTCTTTAAGTTTACGCATTGAAATAGGTGCCGTTGGCATGGTCATTCTCATCATCAAAAATGAAAAGAATAACGGTTAAAAACACCTACTGGCTAGACAAAAACGTGTACAAATTGAACGATACCATTCAAGCCGATCACTCAATACCATTTTGACCGAAAAGTGATCGGCATCGATGGTATTGAGTGATCTTGATGGATGGTATTAGGTGATCGGCTTAGATAGTATTAGGTGATCGCGATGCATGAGAATACGCAGATGCGAAAGAATTTTTAGGAATGTTACGTGCGGGTGATGCCAAGTTAAAAGATTCTTTGATTAGTGGTTTAAGTGAGGATAGCCAATTTTCTTTAGCGTATGCGGCTGCTCATGCGTTTTCTTTGGCCGCGTTACGTTGGTATGGTTATCGTTCAGAAAGTCGTTATTTGGTTTTTCAATGCTTGCAACATACTTTGGATATGGATAAAGCTAAGTGGCGAGTGCTGGATAAATGTCATCAGGCTCGTAATTTAGCGGAGTATGAAGGTCACTTAGATGTGAACCCCCAATTGCTTAAAGAGTTAATGAGTATTACCAAAGAGATTCAAATGTTGGTAAAGGCATTGCCGCCAGTTAAATGAGAGTTAAATAAAAGGAAATTTTAGATGGCCAGCGCCAGTGAGTTCGCGTTTCAAAATGAAATGATCCAACAGCTTTTAAGCAACGGCTGGTTGTTGGGCGATCCTAAAAAATACAACCGTGAACTGGCGCTGTATGAAGAAGATGTGCTTGGTTTTGTGCAAGACACTCAAGACGAGCAATGGCAAAAATTCTGTGCCTTATACCCTCATGATACCGAGCGTAAGTTCATAGCGCGTGTGGCTTCACAGCTTAACAAAGCTGACCCCAATGCAACGTCGAAAGACATGCGCACCTTCGGAACATTAGGAGTGCTGCGCCATGAGTTACGAGACCGTGGAACGCGCTTCAACTTGTGCCAGTTTAAACCCGAGCATGACTTAAACCCAGATACGCTAGTACGTTACAAGCAAAACCGTTTACGTGTTGTGCCTGAGTTGGTGTATTCGCCTTGGGCAACCGAAGAAGAATTAGCAACGACGGGTAAAAAAGCCAAGGCATGGCGTATTGATTTGGTGTTGTTTGTAAATGGTTTGCCTGTTGCAACGTTAGAGCTGAAATCTGAATTCAAACAAGCCGTTCAAAATGCGATTACCCAGTATAAAACCACTCGTCCACCGACAGACCCTGAAACCAAAAAGCCAGAGCCGCTATTAACCTTTAAGCGCGGTGCTTTAGTGCATTTCGCTGTTAGCCAATACGAAGTGTATATGGCGACTCGTTTAGACGGTAACGACACCTTCTTTTTACCTTTTAACAAAGGCACTAAAGAAGGTGGTGCGGGTAACGACGTTCCCGAAGATGTTAATCAGTACGCGACCGATTATTTGTGGAATGAGGTGTTACTGCCAGACAACCTGCTGAATATTCTTGCTCGCTTTGTGCATTTAGAAATTGAAGACAAAGAAGACTGGGAAGGCCGTAAATACAAGAAAGAAACGTTAATCTTTCCACGTTATCACCAGTGGGATGTGGTAAATAAACTGGTGAATGCGGCCAAAGAAGAAGGCCCAGGGCAAAAGTATTTAATTCAGCACAGTGCGGGTTCGGGTAAGTCGAATTCCATTGCGTGGTCGGCGCACCAGTTATCGGCAATTCATACGCCAGAAGGCAAAAAGCTGTTTGACTCAGTCATCGTCGTAACAGATAGAACAGTGCTGGATGATCAGTTGCAAGAAACGATCTCTCAGTTCACCGCAGTGGACGGTTTGGTTGGCCGTATTAATCGAAATGAAGGGGATGGTTCTAAATCAGAGAAGCTGGCGAATGCCTTAGTGGATTCGCAACCCATTATTATTGTCACCATTCAAACTTTTCCGTTTGTTCTAAAGGCGATTGAAAACAACGTTAACTTGAAAGAGCGCAACTATGTGGTTATTGCTGATGAAGCGCATAGCTCGCAAACAGGCAGTACTGCTCGTCAGCTGAAAGAAGTGCTTATGATTGATGGTAATGCTTCGGATAAAACGGAGGATGAGGAGTTAACTACCGACGATATTTTAGACGCTGCGGTGGCGTCACGTAGAGCCTCTAAGAACTTAAGTTATCTTGCTTTTACAGCGACCCCTAAAGATAAAACACTACAGCTATTTGGGCGCCTACCTAAGCCTGACGAACCCGCGAATAAAACCGACAACCTGCCCAAGGCTTATCATGTGTACAGCATGCGTCAGGCAATTGAAGAAGGTTTTATTCTTGATGTGCTAAAAAACTACACCAACTATAAGGTGGCTTATAACCTCGCCATGAAGATAGAAGGTAGCGATCAAGAAGTTGAAAGTAAAAAAGCCAAGGTAAAACTGAATCAATGGGTGCGTTTGCACGATTACAACATTAGCCAAAAGGTTCAGGTTATTGTTGAGCACTTTAAAGACAATGTGATGGGGTTATTAGGCGGCCAAGCCAAAGCGATGGTGGTGACTAGCTCTCGTAAAGAAGCTGTGCGCTATAAATTAGGGTTCGATAAGTACATTACCTCTAAGAAGGGTGAAAAAGGCTATAGCCAGCTACAGGCAATGGTTGCGTTTTCTGGTGAGGTGGAATTTTCAGAAACAGACCCTAACAGTACAGCGCTGATTGGTGAAAAGTTTACAGAGAGTAATATGAACCCAGGTCTTAAAGGCCGAGACATGCGTAAAGCCTTTGATAGTGATGATTATCAAGTCATGATTGTTGCCAATAAATTTCAAACGGGTTTTGATCAACCTAAGCTTTGTGCCATGTACGTGGATAAAAAGCTAGGTGGCGTGGAATGCGTACAAACGCTATCTCGTTTAAACCGTATCTTTCCTAGCAAAGCAGAGACAGGAACATTTGTACTCGACTTCTTTAATGAGCCAGATGATATTTTGAGTGCATTCCAGCCTTATTATCAAACCGCCGAATTAGCTGATGTCTCTGACCCTAACTTGATTTTTGAGTTGTCTGAAAAGCTACGATCAGCGGGCATCTTCACTACTCGTGAAGTTGATCAGTTCTGTGATGCCTTTTACGTAAAATCTAAAAGCAACGCCGCCATTGCGAATATCTGTAAGCCAGCGGTTGAGCGCTGGACTCTTAAATATAAATCGGCGCTAGACGAATATAAAAAAGCAAAAGACATGTTCGAGCGAACCAAGAAAACAGGTGACGCGGTACTCATGGCAAATGCTGAGAATACCTTTAAAGACTGTAAGCAAGAAAAAGATGCCCTAGAAATCTTTAAAAAGGACTTAGGTACTTTTGTTCGCTTCTATGAATTCATGTCTCAGATTGTCGATTACGATGATAAAGGGTTAGAAAAGCTGAGCTTATACGCCCGTAATTTGCGTCCCATGCTGCGTGAGGCAGCAGTTGAAGAAGATCAAATAGACTTAAAGCATGTTGTGCTTAGCCATTACCGATTATCAAAAATACGCCAACAGGATATTCAACTGAAAGAAGACGCTGCGGGCTATGAGCTAGAGCCAGGCGACTCTATGGGCACGGCAAAAGCCAAAGATCCTAAAGAAGAGTTTTTATCACAAATCATCACTCGCTTAAATGAACTGTTTATCACCGATGAACTGACTGATGCGGACATGGTGAATTATGCCAATACGGTAAAAGACAAGGTGATGGAAAACGAATTGGTGATGAGACAAATTAAAGAAAATAGTGCACAGCAGGCTATGTTAGGCGACTTCTCTCGAGCCATGGACGACGCGATTATGAGTAGTGGTTCTGCACACCAGAACCAAATGATGCAACTACTATCAGACCCTGCCAAATCGGCTAGATTCGGTAAGTTAGTGTTTGAAATGATTACTGGTGGGCAACGCTAGTAATTTCTATCGATATATTTGGTTGTATATATTAAACAACTCTAATCATTAATATATACAACCAAATCTCCAACCTCACATTGAAAATACTTACAAAGTAAATTTATCGTCTCTGTTGTCGTGTTGTAGCCTGTTGGGTTTTGCAACCGCGACAAGGTAGTCTTATGGATGCCTGTAGCCTCAGAAACTTCCCCTAGTGTCACTCTTCTGCCTTCTTTGAAGGATTGATCCTGAATTAGCTCTTTCAGCCTGAATCTTAGCATCTGCATAGTCTCTTTAATTTTCAGCAATAATACCGTTTATGCTGTTTAAAAAGCAAAAAAGTTTAAAAAGTGCTTGTCAGGAAACTTATTTGCTATATAGTTTCCTCATGAGCAATAAAATTCACTGGAGGAAATATGTCTACATACCTTACAGCACAAGAGTTAGGAAACCGTATTAAGTACCACCCTAAGTACATCAATGACGTTCTTAGAGATAACGTTTTCATTGAAGGCAAGCACTATATTCGCCCTTTCAACGCAAGAAAGGTTCTTTATTTATGGGAGGCAATCGAAGAGCAGATGATGACAAGTGCAAGAGAAAATGAAGTGGATGATTTGATCCCAATGGCCTCAGGAGGTGTTTACCGTGGCTAGTATAGGGATTCGGCAAGATGGAAAGTTGTATTTCAACTTTCGTTATGAGGGGAAGCGTTTTAAAGAATACACCAAGTTAGAAAATACGCCTGCCAATATGAAGCGTATGGAGGCAGCGGTTAAGAAGATTGAACTAGCACTGAAAACTGGAGAGTTCGATTACGAGAAGTTCTTTCCAGGCAGTAAAAAAGTACCGAAAGTAAAAAAGGAGGTGGTTCAACACGTTGTCACTGAGGTTCAAAAACGACCGGATACACCGTTGTTTTCTGAATTCTCACAAGAGTGGCTTGAAGAGAATATTTTACGATGGAAACGGTCTTACCGGACTTCTATCAAAGGAACTTTAGATACCCGTCTCATCCCATATTTTGGGGAAGAAAGAGTCGGCAACATAACCAAAGCCATGATCCTGAAATTTCGTGCATCCCTCGCCAAAGTGAGTCACGAAACAGGGGACAGTGAGCTTTCTAACGATAGGATTAACCACATTATGACGCCACTAAGAATGATTTTAGATGATGCCGCCGACCGATATGAGTTTACGTCGCCAGCTATTGGATTAAAACCCCTAAAAGTGCCTAGAGTGGATATTGAGCCTTTTACGCTGGATGAAGTGAAGAAGATTATTCGCTATGTACGTCCAGATTTTCGTAATTACTATATTGTGCGCTTTTTTACGGGTTTACGTACTGGGGAGATAGATGGGCTGCAATGGCAGTACGTTGATTTTGAAAACCGACAGATTTTGGTGAGAGAAACCGTCGTTCAGGGACGTATTGATACGACTAAGACACTTGAATCACGCCGTGAAGTTGAAATGTCTCCACCTGTGTATGAAGCATTATTAGAACAAAAGAAAGTTTCGTTTGGGCATTCTAAGTTCGTGTTTTGTAATCGTGCAGGTGGTAGTTATGAACACCGAAATGTTACTCAGCGCATTTGGTATCCAACACTTGAAAAAATTGGCATCAAAAGTAGAAAGCCATACCAAACAAGACATACCGCCGCGACATTATGGTTAGCAGCAGGGGAGAACCCTGAGTGGATCGCTAGACAAATGGGCCATACAACCACCCAAATGTTATTTACCGTGTATTCGCGCTATGTCCCCAACCTGACTCGTCGAGATGGTTCTGCGTTTGAAACACTTTTGATGTCCAGTGGTTTTGAAGTAAGTGGAGATGCTGTTGTGGTTGAATTAGCCGGACACTTCAATAAAGGATAATATCCAATTATTGAGGTGTAAAATGACTAAACGTACTAACAAACAATATCCAAACGATTTTAAGCAAGAAGCGGTGGCGCTGGTGATTGAGCAAGGTTACTCAGTTGTTGAGGCTGCCGCTTCACTGAATATCACTGACAAGCTACTTTATAACTGGGTAGCGAAGTTTAAACAACAAAATGAAGATTCAGAGTTGTCGAAGGATGAGCGGGCTGAACTCGCTCAGCTCAGAAAAGACAATAAGCGCTTGCTAATGGAGCGCGAAATATTAAAAAAGGCTTCAGCGTTTTTCGCAAAAGAAATGAAATAAAATATTCATTTATCAAAAGTTTAGGTAAGCAGTACCCAGTTGTCATATCGTGTAAAGTGATGCGCGTTAGCAAATCTGCATACTATGCTTGGCGAAAACGTCCCGCGATAATTATCAGTGCACAAACACTGAATTTACATCGTAGGGCGAAGGCGCTTTTTGAAGATAGTCGAGACAGTTTGGGTAGCCGTGAGCTTGGGAAAAAGCTTCGCAAAGAAGGCTTTGATGTTAGCCGGCATAGTGTCATTGGCTTGATGAAACGATTGGGGTTAGTCGTTAAGCAGCGTATCCCTTACAAAGTCACAACAAAGCGCAAAGACAGTGATGCTGTAGCTGATAATTTATTGAACATGAATTTTAACCCGTTAGGCCAGAACCAGGTGTGGGCTGGGGATGTGTCATATTTAAAAACAGGCGAAGGCTGGCTATACCTTGCTATTGTAATGGATTTGTTTGGTCGTCGCATAGTGGGTTGGCACACGTCAAAACGTATGACGACAGACTTAATTGAGCAAGCATTTTTAAAAGCACATCGCTTACGACAGCCGCCAAAGGGCTTAGTATTTCATAGCGATAGAGGTTCGCAATACACGAGTAAACGCTTTAGAAGCCTATTAAAACGGCTTGATTGCCGCTCTAGCATGGGTGACGTCGGTGCGTGTTGGGATAATGCCGTGGTTGAAAGGTTCTTCGGCAGTTTAAAACATGATTGGTTGTTCAAGGTAGCACAACCAACAAGAGAGCATATGAAGCAAGATGTTGCGGCCTATGTGAAATATTACAATCTGGAGCGATTACATTCGTCGAATGGCGACCAATCACCCATTGAGTATGAAAACTCCTTTAGGAAAGTGTCCGGTTGGACTTGACCAGAACAGTTCATGATGGTTGTGTGGTCAGGAATCGGATTATCTAACGACAACGCAGCAAACAAGCGCATTGACGTAACTTCATACAGAGCGTCTTCCATGGCAGGATCACTCATGTTGTACCAATGTTGCATGCAGTGAATACGGAACATGGTTGAAAGTGGGTAAGGTCTTCTGCCATTGCCTGCTTTAGGATAAAAAGGCTCAATAACCGCTTCTAGTTGATCCCAAGGCATCAACTCATTCATGCGAGAAAGGAAAATTTCCTTACGTGTTTTACGGCGTTTGTTGTTGAACTCGCTGTCGGCAAAAGTGAGTTGGTGTGACATGGTTAAGACTCGAAGGCTTAAAGCGTGATTATCGCATGGCTAGGACTTATTCGCATATTCCGTAGATGAATAGCTTAACATCGCTAATAAGTTATTGTTTAAAAGCCCATATCAAATTTCTTTGTCTGTGAATCAGGTTTGAGTATCGGGTCTGTCATGCTTTTAATTTCGAGTTGTACGTATTGCCAATATTCTGGATTATCAATTGTTCGCTGTTTAATTTGGCTTGGAATGAAACGGCTCATTTCATTGTTGAAGTCAGCTTTTACCTCTTTTTCGTTCAGTAATTTTTCGACCTGAAGGGAAAGCGACTCTATGAAGTTAGCGTTTGTTTTTTCTCTTGCTGCAAGTTTTTGGTTGATCAGCTCTATGGATACGTCAATACCTCTTTGCTTGATCCAAAGAATATCCCAAACATCACGAGGTTTAATACGTCTGGAACGGTATGCTAGAGCAATGAATTTATCTGCCAAGGTTTCTTCTAACGACTGTACTGGTATCAAAAGTCCTTCTGTTGGAACGACGACATCGTAATGATTGATCAGTGGTCTTCTCTCAATGTCGAAAGAAGGGATAGCACATATGTCGATATGCATTTTTTGACGTGGTAGGTCTGGGCGGTTGGCTTCTTTTTCGATACTGATTTTCCACGAAGCGGTGTCTCCTTGTTTGTCTTGGTTCGGCTTATTTACCCAGACTTCTGTTTCATATTTTTTTTGTATGTACTTTTGAATCTCGATTTCTAAACCATCAAAATGACCAGGCTTAAAGTCATGGCCACCATTAAAGTCTAAATCTTCAGACAATCGAGAGCTGTTGTGACATAGGCGAAGTGATGTGCCGCCAATAAACGTCAGTGAGTGCATCACCCCCTGTTTTACCATGACCGCCATAATATCATGGTGCAATATTTCTTTTTCTATAACAGGTGTTATCCTTGCATACTCAGGGTTGGTGTTAACAATTTGCTTTATGACTTCTTTGAGCATGTTATGCCTCCAGCATGTGCAGATTTCGATTACAGTTTTTTAAATCAATAAGGGCTAGGGTTGTTTTGGCCCGATACATTTTGATATCTGAATCGAAATAAACATTAGGAGCGATTGCCTCGATCGTTTTTTTTGTATGTGTAAACTCAATAACGCCGTAAGGTGTAGAAAACATGCCACTTCTGCCTTTTGTCATTACAGTGAGTCTGCCCATAACAATTTGCGAAATATCGCCTGTATAGCTAAGTTGGCTCTCTAGGCTGATATAGTTAAATACATCTCCTCTGAGCTTATTTACAATCTTGTAAATGGCCGTTGATCCATCAGGCGGAGTAATTGTACTTTCAAAAATACCAGTTGCGACCCTTCGTAAGACACCGTTTTTTACGCAATCTGTGAGGAACTTTGTAAAAGCTGGGGTATACTTTTCGCCGAGCATAAATGCTATTTCTGTCGCCGTATGAACACCTCCACCAGCTTTGGTAGCATGAGATAGTGCGGACAGTAATTTTTCTTTTTTACTCATTATAGTCTACGTATTATTACCTTATAGGTATTAAAGTGTAGACCTATAAGGTTAGGTTGACAATATTTAGGTCTACAAAATATTACCTAATAGGTGCTTTTTTGTAGACCTTTTATAGATGGGATTGGCCTTTAATTGTATAAAAGTCTGTTTTGCTTCGAATCAAAGTAGCAAAAATGTCCAAAATTACCCTTTGATTCAAAGCAATTGAAAGCGTGTAATTACGGTTATTTTCGACTTTAAAGGTAAGCGTCACTGTATCAGCCTCTAGTTTTCACATTTAACTCCAACCACACTGTGTTTCGTCCCAATCAACGACGGAGCGAACAACATGAACACAAACACAGCATTAAACCAAACTTGGGCAGCACATATCGAAAAATGGCGGTTATCTGGGTTATCGGCCAAAGTCTTCTGTGAACAAGAAGGGCTGGTGTATCACCAGTTTGGCTATTGGCGGCAGAAATTTGCTTCTACAAATGATGCACCACACGAATCAAAATTGGTGTCGGTAGCCCTGGTGACGCCTTCTCACCAGACTAATGAGCTGGAAATTCTACTCCCCAATGGGGTGGTGATCCGTGGTATTGATGGGAGTAATCTCGCCTTGGTGACCAGCCTAGTGGCCGCTTTATGAAGCCGCGTTATTTACGTCCCGCTTTAAATTTGCCACAGATCTTTTTGTATCGAGACCCCGTGGATTTTCGAAAACAGGCCCATGGGTTGGCGGTGATCACTGAACAAGAGCTGGGGCACAATCCGTTTTCGGGCGCGTTGTATGCTTTTACCAATCGGCATCGTAATAAAATGTAAGCGTCACTGTATCCACCCCTAAAACAACACAATCCGCTCTGTTAACCTAATCCGCTTTCGGTCTATTCCATGGCAAGAGAGCTTCGAGTTTGTCTAGGGTATTAGCGTCGGCGATGTGGTCGAGTAGGTATTGGAGGTAGCTTGAGGGTTCAAGGCCATTGGCTTTGGCGGTTTCTATCAGTGAGTAGCAGGTGGCACTGGCGTTTGCGCCACGCGTTGAATCAGCAAACAGCCCGTTGCGTCGGCCGACAGCGAAGGGGCGGATGGCGTTTTCCGCTAAGGCGTTACTGATGTGGATGAAGCCATGATCACAGTAACCGATCAAGGATTCCCACTGGTTTAGGGCATATTGGATCGCTTTGAAGGTCAGTGAGTCTTTGGGAACCTTCGGATGGTTGGTTTCTAACCACGTTTTGAGGTCCTGCAGCACAGGTAGGGCCAGTTCTTGGCGAACGGTGTATTTTTCCTTTTCGCTCAATTTGCCTATTTTACTTTCGATGGCATAGAGAGCACGGATTTTACTGATGGCCACATCCGCTTTTGACGGCTTGGCTTTGTGGCTTTTCCCTTTTTGAGGCGCGGCACCGCGTGCGGCGTCAACAAACTTGCGACGCGCATGATCCCAGCACCCGATTCGGGCGATACCAAGATCACGGCAAACTTGGCCATAGCCGCTGTAGCCGTCCACTTGTAATACCCCCCTAAACCCTTTTAATAGACGTGTGGGTACGTGACACGCTCGGGTCGGATCATACTCAAACAGCACGGAAGGTTTGTCCGGAGGGCCGCCCCGAGTCACCCACATCCATTTATCACTTTGGGCGGTTTTGCCCGTTTCTTTTAGCACCTGGATAGGTGATGGAAAACGAATTGGTGATGAGACAAATTAAAGAAAATAGCGCAGAGCAGGCTATGTTAGGTGACTTCTCCCGAGCCCTAGGCGACGCGATTATGAGTAGCGGCTCAGCACACCAGAACCAAATGATGCAACTGCTATCAGACCCTGCTAAATCGGCGAGATTCGGTAAGTTAGTGTTCGAAATGATTGCTGGTGGGCAACGCCAGTAATTTCTCTTG
The DNA here is from genome assembly GCF_008122525.1 of Marinomonas sp. IMCC 4694. Lineage (NCBI taxonomy): Bacteria > Pseudomonadati > Pseudomonadota > Gammaproteobacteria > Oceanospirillales > Oceanospirillaceae > Marinomonas > Marinomonas sp. IMCC 4694. Next base: position 2,446,728 of record NZ_VSRV01000001.1, on the reverse strand, counting down.
ATGTATTTGGTTGTATATATTGATCAATTCTAATCGTAAGCGGTAAGCGTCACTGTATCAGTCTCTAGTTTTCACATTTAACTCCAACCACACTGTGTTTCATTATCAATACTCATGGAGCAATTAAAAGGAACACAGCATTAAACCAAACTTGGGCAGCGCGTATCGAAAAATGGCGGTTATCTGGGTTATCGGCCAACGGCTTCTGTGAACAAGAGGGGCTGGTGTATCACCAGTTTGGCTACTGGCGGTGTTTGAATTACCTTATGGTGATCAAGTGGCCGCCGAAATATTCACCAACTCACCCGTTGGGTTGTGTTTCATTGCTGTTTACCGAGAGGGTATAATGTCGTACTTTATAAGAAATAGCTTGTTGCTTTGGTGCTAAGGTATTTCTTCATAAATAGGCTTGTCATATCAGCAAGGATTATCGTTATTTTTCAATGAAAAAGACATTCTCGTTACGCATTATTTTGTCGCTCAGGTTTCTGATTGTTTCCCTTTCAATCGCGGGTATTTTGCTCACGGTTGGAAATGGTTATTACGCCATTTATCAATTTCAAAAAAATCTGTTGATCAATATGTCACTGGAGTCAAATCGCATTTACGCTGAAAAATTGGCGATTATGACAGACATTTTTTTGAAAAATGCAACGTCTCAGTTAGCGATCAGTGCCAATCTTGTGGCCAGTATTGCGCCGCTTGGTGTCAGTGATGTGGAAGGATTGCAGGCCGAGTTAGATCTTGTAAAAAAGATGAGTGAGAGCTTTAACTCGGTATCCTTTATGAATCGAGAAGGTCATATTTTAGCCATTTCTCCCAAGTCAACAGGGTTACGAGGGTATCATCTTAGGGATTCGCTAGCAGATCAGTTTGTTGAACCTCGTGCGGCGTTCATTGGCCCTGTTATCGGGCCTACAGGTACATACCTTTCTTTTTTTTCTCACCCTGTCGTGAATAAATCGGGTCAATACATTGGTAATCTTATCGGCACCATGTATCTCCACGATAACGTATTTTTAGAGCATCTGCTGTCGCGACATGGCTATCTTGATGGTTCGTATATTTATGTGGTGTCCTCTGATAAAGAGCTTATTTATCATCCTGAAAAAAACAGAATGGGTGAAAACGTAACGTCAAATGATGTGATTAATGATGTTGTCGAGGGGCAGAGCGGTGCACATGAGGTCGTCAACTCCAAAGGCATTGAAATGGTAGCGGGTTATGCTTACGTTAAGGAATCAGGCTGGGGGATTGTTGTGCAAACCCCACGTGCCTCTGTGCTTAAAGAGTTGGATAAGCAAATTTGGTTGATTTCTAAGCAAGCGCTTCCTGTGCAAGTGTTTATTTTGTTATGTGTTATTACTTGCGCCTATTTAATTGCTAAACCACTGCGTTTACTGGCTCAAAATACAAAAAATCATGACCCATTTACGAAAGTGAGCGCGTGGTTTTATGAGGCGTATTTGTTAGAAGGGGCCATTCGAAAAGAAATAGATTCTTTAAATGAGAAGGTGTTGCGGTTCGACGACGACAGAAAAACAGATCCGCTGACGGGGCTGATGAATCGCAGAGCCATGGATGAAATGGTGAAGAGATTGACGGCCTCATCCACGCCTTTTTATGTGATATTTTTTGATATTGATCATTTCAAACAAGTCAATGATGAGTTTGGTCACGAGGTAGGGGATCTGGTGTTAAAATCATTGGCGGAGTTGGTGCGGCAAAAAATAGCGAGTCATGGGTCTTTGATCCGTTCAGGGGGAGAAGAATTTGTGATTATTTTGCCCAGTAAGTCCTCTTCGTTTGCCACGGCGTTTGCGGAAGAAGTGCGTGAGCTTGTCTCTCGTTTTGTTATAACTCAGATCTCACGGCCTATTACCATTTCCCTTGGCGTATCTAATTGGGTACAGACGGTGGATTGCTCTGACACGTTTAGGCAGGCGGACATAGCCATGTATGAATCCAAAAATACAGGTCGTAATCGCGTGACGAGTCACATTCATATTTTGTAGTGTGACTTTCCACAACGGGTCGTTTTTATAGGGTTACTGAGTCTTTTTTTGTGCGTCTTAAATTAGTCATTGGGCTTTTTATGCCAGTCAATTCACGAAGTTGATTAAAAAACACTCATGTCCTTGCACTGAGTTGCCCCTCTTTTTATGTTAAGTATATTTTTGCCATGCTGTTTTGTTCAGTTATGGCTTGTGTTTATTCTGCAAACGAATGGCGCCTCCTTTTCCTGATTACCTTATGTAATAACGCCCCTTTTAAAGTGATATTCGCAGTGTTTTTTTGCTTGTTCTTTGTATGGCAGGGCGTGCATGTTCTTTGTTGTACTGTTATTGTTATTAAATGTATTCAATTGTGTTTTATTGTGTCATACCGTGTTGTTTCTTAGTGGTTTATGGCTGTTTTTTTGATTCAGGGGTTAGGGTAAATGGAAAGGATTCTCGTTGAGGGTTTGCAGAATATCAGAGTCGTTGGGTTTGATTTACTCACCAAGGGCGCTGATGGGCAAGATGTGGTTATACCAGACGCGCTTGTGAAAATTGCCTCAGGAGAAATGGAAGTCTTTTCAGGCGGCGAGCCTGTTTCTATTACTGACATCATGTCGGCATCCAACTTAAGTCTTGATCAGGTTGAGAACGTTTTTTTAGAAAACATACTCACAGAAAGCGGTTCCGGCTCGGGTGAGGGTACTCAATCTACGCAGAAGGAAGCGGAACAAAAAGACGCGTTGCCAGATGAAACCGAGTTACGGTTACAGCAGCTTGCGGAAGAAGCCGCTCGTCTTGAAGCACTGAAGGAAGACATTGAGGCTAAAGAAGAGGCCTTAGCCGCGCGAGAAAAGCAACTTGACGAAGATGAGGAGGTGGCGGCTGAGAATGCAAGCACCGCGAGCAATCGATTGGATGGGGCTTTGAATGTCGACGCCATTGCCGAAGAGACCTCGGAAGAGGGGGGCGTTTTGCCTAACCCTGAATTGGCAGAAGCGCAAGGCGATACAACACAAAAAAGCACTGAGAGCGGCTCTGGTTTCAAAAAAATCCTACCACAACCACAAATACAACAAGTGGTGGTGTCTTCTTCGAGTGCACCTTCTTCTAAAAGCAGTAACGTCGAAGAAAAAAAGGAAGAGGTAAAGCTAACCGTTACATTGAGCGCAGACACTGATTCTGGTGTGACAGGTGACTTTATTACCAACGTCGCGCAGGGATTAACGTTCGTCGGAACGTCTAATCCTGGGGCGTCAATATCCATGTCTTTAAATGGTGCCGTTGAGCTGGCTACCGCTGATAACGCCGGTGCTTGGTCTGTTACTATCGTTAGTACGCTGCCGGATGGCACTTACACTGCTTTGGTGACCACAACGACGCTTTTGGGTGGCACCGCGACGACAAATAAAACGCTCGTTATTGATACTCAATCCCCTGTACAACCGGATGCTAGGTTAAGTGCCTCCAGTGATACCGGTGACAGCGATACAGACACAATTACCTTTGATTCGAAGGCCACTTTTATTGGTCAAGGCGAAGCCAACACGACCATTGAGTTAACCATCGATGGGCGTGTTTATAAAGAAAAAGTCGGTGCAGATGGACAATGGTCGATGACAGTGACCACGGCCTTGTTTGATGAGATTGATAAAGAATATCAAGTGGTTTCTGTCGACGTGGCGGGCAATCGATCGGCTGAATTGACAGCAACGCTCACGGTCGATACGCAGCTGAATTTTGACGGGAGGCTCACTGCGCTGTTAGACAGTAATGTTGTGGGTGATGATATTACGAATCAAGTTAATCCGACGTTTTCAGGAACGGGTGATGACGCGGCGGCGGTTGTTTTGGTGCTGAATGGGCTTGAATGGCAGACTAATGTTGGCCGTGATGGTGCTTGGTTTATTGACCCAGAAATGCAGTTAGAAGATGGTCGTTATGAATACTCATTAACCTCTAAAGACCTCGCTGGAAATACCAAAACCTTGGCGAGCACTTTAGTCATTGACACGCAGCCTCCTGTGCTCACGGCTCGACTGGACGCCGAAAGTGACACGGGTAACAGCGATTCAGACAGTTTAACTAAGGATGTTCAGCCCAAATTTTCTGGTGTTACGGAAGCGGCAATATCAATCAATCTGTCAATTGATGGTAAAAGTTATCAAACCACGTCTGATAGTAATGGTGACTGGTACATTCAGATGTCGGACAGCCTGTCCCCTGGCAACTATGAATACACGGTAATCGCGATGGATTTGGCCGGCAATCAAACGCTAGTGACCCATGAAATTACCATTGATACCGTGACGTCATTAAGTGGCGGTTTAGATTCAGCGTCAGACAGCGGTGTCTCGGCAGATGATTATCTAACCAACGTACAAACTCCGCTTTTTTCAGGTTCAGGGGAAGCCCAAGCCACGGTCGTGGTAACAATAAACGATACGGAATACAGCACTCAAGTGGGTATGAATGGTCTCTGGTCTTTACAGATCACAGATTTGCTTGAGCCGGGTGAATACACTTACCGTATTCTGGCCACGGATCTAGCGGGTAACCAGTCTCCGCTTATTGAACACACTATGACGGTCGATATCAGTACTGCTGTCACTGCTCAGTTAGATACATTGAGTGATTCAGGTCGATCTGATGATGACGCCGTAACGAGGTTAACTAAGCCGACTTTATCGGGAACCGGTGAAGCAGGAGCAAGGTTAACGTTGACCGTAGAGGGGGACGTTATCAGCGACAACATTGTTGTCGACGAAAATGGCGAGTGGCAGTTTGCCTTTGTGGATGATTTAGTTGACGGCCGTTATTCTTACCAAGTGGATGCCGTAGACTCCGCTGGTAACTCTGCGACAACTGGTCAAGCCTTTGTTATCGATACCTTAATCCCGGCCTCTTTTACAGCGGCGATGGAGAATGCAAGCGATTCAGGTGCTTCTTCAAGTGACTACATTACGAATGCGACTAACCCCATTTTTTCAGGGACATCAGAAGCAGACAGTGATGTGACATTGGCGATTTATCAGGGCGATAATCTGGTCTCTAGTGACAGTGTGCGAGTCACCAGCTCTGAGAGCTGGACATTAGCGGTTACCGATTCGCTGGCCGATGGTGTGTATCGTTTTGAGGTATCGGCAAAAGACGCAGCGGGTAACCAAACCGACTCGGTTAGTCACGCATTGACGATTGATACCGTTGCTGAGTTGACTGGAGGCTTAGCGTCTTTTTCTGATCTTGGTCAATCTAGTACGGATAATTTGACCAAAGATGCGGCGCCTACCTTTAGCGGTACCGGTGAAGCTGGGGCTTCGGTAAGTTTAACGATTGGGGGTGAAACTTACACCACAACGGTCAACGCAGGCCGTGACTGGTCTATTTTGGTACCTGTGACATTGGTTGATGGCGCTTATGATTATCAGCTCAACACCGTCGATTTAGCCGGTAATACCTTATCGGACGATCAACGGTTAACAGGTCGTATTGAGATCGATACGTTACCACCGGAATCTTTTACGGGCCGTCTTGATGCGCAATCAGACTCAGGTAGCGATTCAAATGATCAACTGACGAATAACACACAACCTGATTTTACGGGAACGGTTGAGCCAGGTTCGACTGTAACACTTGACATTGCGGGTCAAAACGTTTCTGCAGCCGCGACGGTAGATGACGCAGGAAATTGGCACGTGAATGTGCCACTCGAGTTATCCGATGCGGTGTACCAATATTCATTAACCGCCGAAGATGCTGCTGGCAATGCCTCGCTTTTAACGGGCGAATTTACCCTTGATACCGACACGCAGATAACGGGTGGATTATTGGCCACCAGTGATTCCGGTGAGAGCGATAGCGATAATTTAACCAAAAATACCACGCCTGTGTTTGGAGGAACCGCCGAGCCGGGTGCCTCTGTGGTGCTCACTATTAACAGTCAAAATTACTCTACTGTGGTGCCTCTTTCAGGGGGGTGGGCGATTACTGTGAGTGATGTTTTGCCAGAAGGCGAGTTTGATTACACAGTAGTCGCGACGGACAAAGCAGGCAATACAGCCCAAAAAACAGGCTCTATCACCATAGATACCTCACTGTTTGTGACCGCAAAACTGGACTCTGCCAGTGATTCTGGTGAGTCGTCGAGTGATGCATTAACTAAGGTAAATACCCCAACTATTAGCGGTACAGCAGAAGCTGGCGCTGTGATAAACCTGTCTATTGCGGGTGCGTCTTACAGCGTTATCGCAAACAGTGATCAGTCTTGGTCTATTGATGTCACCAGCCCACTGGCAGATGGCGATATTGTCTACACGGTTCAAGCCACGGATAAAGCGGGAAACACCGTATCGGTTGACAATGGGCTCACCGTAGACACCCAAGCGCCTTTGTTTAGTGGTGGGCTAAGTGTCGGATCTGATTCGGGCTCGTCCAGTCTGGATGGTGTTACGAATGACACAAGGCCGGTGTTTTCTGGCATGAGCGAAGTAGGGGCGACGGTGTCACTCACTATTGCGGACAATGACTATCAGGTTGTGGTCGACGCTAACGGAGAGTGGCGTATCGCAATAGAAGCCGTCATGGACGATGGGGAATACGATTATAACGCGACCTCCATCGATGCAGCAGGAAACACCAGTACACTCAGTGGGCGGGTGGTTATTGATACACTCATCAACTTTACCGGTGGATTAGATGCAGGTTCAGATACGGGGTCTTCAAGCTCGGATGCGATTACTCAAGCCACTAAACCTACATTCTCAGGAACCGGTGAACGCGGCGCTCAAGTCTCACTTGAGATTGATGGCGCAACGTACCTTACCACAGTGCAAAGCAACGGCACGTGGGCGGTGGCCGTCGATCAATCTCTGGCCGACGCGATACATGCTTATCGACTGATTAGTACGGATGCGGCAGGAAATCAAAAGATTATTAACAGCAGCGTTACGATTGATACAACAAGCCCTTTATTATTAACAGGCGGCTTGTCTGTTTCCTCTGACACGGGCATTTCTTATCAAGACGGTGTTACGTCAAACACAACCCCCTCTTTTTTAGGAACGGTTGAGCAGGGTGCTCAAGTTACAATGACGCTCAACGGTGTGCTTTACGACACCGTTGTTGATGATCAAGGCTCATGGCGAGTCGACACGGTAAGTGCGCTTCCTGATGGTCAATATGACTATCAAATTAGTGCAGTGGATGCCGCTGGAAACCAACGTGTTTTAAACCAAGGACTTACCATCGATACCAAAACTACGTTATCGGGAGGTTTAGAGGCTAACTCCGATACAGGTGACAGCAACACTGACAAGCTAACTAAATTGGTGCAGCCTGAATTTTCTGGTAACGCAGAGACCGGCGCTCAAATTGCATTAACCATTGCTAATCAAACGTATTCAACAACGGTTACTGAGGCGGGTACTTGGTTGGTAAAAGTGACCAATGCGTTAACCGATGGTGGGCATGATTATACGGTCACTTCAACAGACATCGCAGGCAACCAAGCCACAATATCGGGCAACATCGAAGTAGACTCTACAACCGCTGTCACCGCACGTCTAAAAAGCAGCAGTGACACCGGTGAGTCAAATACAGACGGCGTCACAAATAGTAACAAGCCGACGTTCAATGGCACAGGGGAGAACGGGGCGAGCATTCGCTTAGACATCGGCGATGAGAGTTACGAAACAACGGTAGACGATGCGGGAAAGTGGAGTCTTCAAGTTTCGCAAGCGTTAGGGGATGGCGACTATTCTTACACGGCCATCGCTACCGATGTGGCTGGTAATAGCGCGCAAGTCAGCGCGGACATAACCATTGATACGCAAGCACCCACGCCGCTTACGGCGAATTTAGCCGGTGCATCGGACAGCGGACAATCCAGCACCGATAACATCACCAAAGAAACGACGCCAACACTGCAAGGGACGGGCGAAGCGAATGCCCGCATTGTCGTGGTAATGGATAATACGTCGTTTACCACCACCGTATCCAGTACGGGCAACTGGTCATTGTCATTGCCAGAGCGAACCATGAATGGCACCTACGCCTACCAAGTGACGCAAACAGATCTTGCGGGTAATGTTTCATTGCTGACGCGCTCTTTCGTGTTAGACACGACGGCACCCACTATTCAAGGTGGGCTTGTTCAGCAAGACGACTCGGGGCGTTCCAACAGCGATAGTATGACTAATGTTAATACCCCAACTTTTAAGGGCATTGCAGAGCCGAGCGCCAATATATCCTTGTTAATAAACGCAACGGAGTATCCTACTACCGCAGACAGTAACGGTAACTGGTCGGTGCAAGTGACGGAGGCTTTGCCCGATGGCGATTTTGATTATGTGATTTCGGCAGAGGATGTCGCGGGGAACAGTGCTTCGATTAATGGCGCGATGACCGTGGATACAATCTCTCCGTTAAACGTAACCGCTGTGTTGGAGCAAAGCAGTGATACAGGCGCTTCCTTCGACGATAACCTAACCAAAGCCACCATGCCTTTCATCGCCGGTACGGCAGAAACGGGAGCGCAAGTGGTTTTGACCCTCAATGGGCAGCAATACAGTGCCACCGCGAGTAGCGGCGTTTGGCGTGTACAAGTCTCTGAGTCTTTATCCGACGGCGAACACATTTATAGCGTGGTTGCGACCGATGCCGCCGGTAATCAAACTCAGCCAGTAACCGGTTCTTTTATTGTCGACACTAGTACCTTTGTTACTGGTGGTTTGTTGGCCAGCTCGGATACGGGGATCAGCAATAGCGATAACTTAACCCAAATAGACACGCCAACGTTTGTTGGAACCACAGAAGTTGGTGCCAGTGTGGTGTTGGTGATTAATGGTTATTCTTATGAGGCCATGGTTGACACTCAAGGCAATTGGCAAGTTGAGATTCCCGCCGCTCAACCGTTATCCGAGGGTGGGCATAGTTATACTATGACAGCGACCGATCTGGCGGGTAATGCCGCCGTGACGACCAATACGGTAGTGGTTGATACCACGTCGCCAACGCCTTTCACCTTAACGCTCGCACAGGCCAGCGACAGCGCAGAAAAAGGGGACAGTTTAACCAACGACAATACCCCTACGATTGTCGGAACCGGTGAGCCAGGGGCCCGTATCGAGGTAACCGCCGGTAACCAAGTGAAAAATACCACGGTCAACGACAGTGGAACCTGGTCAGTCATCTTAGACTCATTAGATGATGGCCTAGTAACAATAGCAGCAAAAGCCATTGATGACGCAGGGAACGAGTCCACCACCTCGCTCGATATTACGGTTGATACCACCACGCAACTGACTGTGGGTTTATCGTCTGGGTCAGATTTAGGCTTTGAAAATAATGATGGCATAACATCGCAAACCCAGCCTACTTTTATTGGCACCGCGGAAGTTAACGCCACTATTGCCCTAACGATCAACGATGAAACTTATACGACGACGGTAGACAATCAAGGTAATTGGCGCATTACGGTTTCCGATAACCTGCCCGAAGGTGACCATAGCTATCGCGCAACGGTAACCGACAAGGCGGGTAACAGCGTCGAAGCGAATGGACAAGTGACGGTTGATACCACAGCGCCAACTCCCTTTACTGGTGGCTTGGATTCTGCCAGCGATTCAGGTATCAGCAATAGCGACAAGTTAACCAACGTTACTCAACCCACCTTTAGTGGTACGGGGGAAGTAGGATCTCGTGTTCGCCTAACGCTTGATAATCAATCAAAAACAGTGAGCGTTGACGAAGAGGGTAATTGGTCAATAACAATAGATTCAGCGCTGACCACGTCAGGAAACTATCCTTATGCTTTACTCGCCACGGACGTCGCTGGTAACAGCAAGAGCCTATCCGGCAGCTTTACCCTAGACACCACTATTAATTTAACGGGAGGCTTAGATTACACCAGTGATACAGGCCTCTCATTTAGTGATGGTTTAACTCGTGATACCACGCCAACATTCAGCGGCTCTGCCGATGCGAACGCAACAGTGATGGTGACGGTTTCAGGTCAGGAGTATGTCACTACCGCCACGTCAAATGGACGATGGAGCCTAACGGTTGAGCAGCCATTAACCGATGACATTAACGGTACAACATACCCTTACACCATCGATGCAACGGATGCGGCCGGTAACCAAGCAACGCAAATTCATAAAAACTTCACGCTAGATCTTGGTAACCCTACGCCTTTTCAGGGAGCGCTTGCCGCGAACTCGGATACAGGGGCACCAGATGGGGTTACCAGCGACAGCACGCCGACGTTCACAGGCATTGCTGAAACTGGGTCTTCAGTAAAAATTGAGATCGACGGCGCTACCTTTAATGCCACCGTAACGGAGTCAGGTAACTGGTCTGTCAGTGTTCCCTTTGCCAACAAACTGTCGGATGGAACCCACGTTTATCGATTAATCGCGACAGACAAAGCGGGCAATGAATCAACCATTGAAGACACGTTGACGATTGATACCCTAGCTCCCGCTCTTACGGCCACCTTATCTACCGCTTCTGATTCTGGTGATGCGAATAACGACGGTCTTACGAACATCACCACCCCCAGTTTTAATGGCACCACTCAGCCTGGTGCATTGGTTGAACTCACCATTAATGGCGTTTCATATTTGGCATCTATGCAAGATAACGGTAATTGGACGGCACAGGTTACCAATGCGCTTGCACAGGATGATTATCATTATGTGGTCACGGCCTCAGATTTGGCTGGTAATATAAGTACGATATCAGGCGATATCAGGCGATATAAAAGTCGATATACAAGCGCCACAGCCCTTTACAGCCAGTCTGTCTCAGACGTCGGACTCGGGTAATTCAGACACTGACAAGCTTACTAATGTAACTCAACCCACCCTTTCCGGCACGGGCGAAGTGGGCAGCCATGTTCGAGTAACCATTGCTGGTGGTCAATATGTCACGGACGTCGACTCTAGTGGCGTTTGGTCGGTGGCGTTAACGTCGTCACTGTCTCAAGGTGAGCAAACATTTTCAGCGATCGCTACGGATGCGGCGGGCAATAGTACGGTCCCTGTTATAGGGTCTTTTACGGTTGACACAGAAACTAGTGTGACAGGTGGATTAAGCAGCGCTAGTGACAGTGGCCGTGAAAACGACGACGACATTACCAATGCAACCAAGCCAATTTTTAACGGCACCGCAGAGATTGGTGCGACGGTCAGTTTAGCTATTGGTGGTAATACTTATGCCGCGATTGTAGATGAGTCTGGCAACTGGACGGCGACTGTCACGGATGCGCTGAGCAATGGCACAAAACCCTACACCGTTAGCTCGACGGATCTAGCGGGCAACACAGCGACGGCAACCGGCAGCATCGAAATAGACAATGTTGCGCCGACGCAGGATTTTACCATTCGTTTGGCATCTGGTAGTGACACGGGATCGAGTTTAACCGATAAGATTACATACGATAAAACCCCTACATTTGAGGGCACAGCGGAAGCTGGCTCAACGGTTACTTTAAAAGTAGATAATACAGTTCGTGCTGTTGATGTGTCTGACGCCGGCACTTGGAGCGTGACTTACCCAGAACTAGCCGATGGCGTAAAAGCCGTGGCGGTTTATGTGACTGATGTGGCGGGTAACATCGCCAACATGACAGATTTCGCCTTCACCGTCGACACGACCACCACTGTCGCTGGTGCCATGAGCGCGGACAGCGACAAAGGCTTTTTGAACACCGACGAAATCACCCACGTCACCACGCCGACCTTTAACGGCACAGGCGAAGCGGGCGCGACGCTGGTGTTGACGATCAACAGCGAAGACTACGAAACCACCATCGGTACCGACGGTAATTGGTCGGTACAAGTCACCGAGGTCTTGCCAGAAGGCAATCATGACTACACCATCACGGCGACTGACGTGGCGGGTAACGTAGCGAGCGACAGCGGCACGGCGACAATCGATCTCACCGATCCTGACAACTTCACCGGTGGCTTGGACGCGGACAGCGATACCGGCACACTCGACAACGACGCGTTAACCAACGACACCACGCCGACCTTCACCGGAACGGGCGAAGTGGGGTCTAAAGTGACCCTAACGTTAGATAACCAAAACACAACCGTCACCGTGGATGGCGATGGCAAATGGAGCATCACGCCTGACACGGCTCTGACCACGGCGGGCAATTATCCTTACGCCCTGACCGCACAGGATGTGGCGGGTAACACGAAACAAATTACCGATACCTTTACCTTGGACTTGGTGGCGACGTTAAGTGGTCGTCTGGACGCCGACAGCGACAACGGCTTCAGTGACAGCGACAACCTCACCAACGTGACCACGCCGACCTTCACCGGTGCAGCGGAAGCGGGCACGGTCGTGTCTGTGTTGATCAATGAAAAAACCTACAGCACCACGGTGGCTGCAGGTCAAACCACCTGGTCGATCACGGTTCCTGAGTCCGACGCTTTAACCGACACGAGCGGTGATACAGAGAGCGGCACGGATTACGACTACACCATCAGCGCCGTGGATTACGCGGGCAACACCGCCACGCCAGTGACCGGTAAATTGACGCTGGATACAAGCAATCCAACGCCATTAACCGGTGGTTTAAAAGCCGATGCGGACAACGACACAGGTCGTGAATCAGACGACACCATCACTAATAATCGCTTACCGACGTTTGAAGGCACGGTTGAAGAGGGCGCCAAAGTTACCCTGAAGATCAACGGTGGCGAATACCAAGCGACCGTGACCGGCACCACTTGGACTTACACCTTACAGACTGGCGAAACCCTGCCAGCCAATGGCACGCTCAATTACACCATTGAAGCCGAAGACAAAGCCGGTAACATCAGCACACTCAGTCGCGCTATTACGGTGGACACGACGAATCCAGAGGTGACCAGCGCTTTAGCGGTGGAGAGCGACAGCGGCGTGTCGAACAGTGACGATTTGACCAATGACACCACACCGACCTTGAAAGGCACCTCGGACGCCAATGCAGACATCGTGGTGACGATCTCAAGCACAGGCAGCACAGATAAGGTCTATACAACCCAAGCGGACAGCGATGGTAACTGGAGCATCACCGTACCAGCGGGTGAAGCGCTGAGCGAAGGCGAGCAAAATTACACCGTCAAAGCGACCGACGTGGCGGGCAACACCACCACGCTCAATGGCGACACCTTTACCGTCGACACCACGGCCCCTACGACCCTAACGACTGACTTGGCCACGGCCAGCGACAGCCGTGATCCACGCAACACCACGGGCACCAACAGCGATGGCATCACGAATGACACCACACCGACCTTAACGGGCACGGTGGAAGCTGGCTCGACGGTACAAATTACTATAAACAACAACACGTTCGATGCGGTAGTGATCGGCACCACCTGGAGCTACACACCGACTGCTGACTTGCCTCAAGGTACTTACAATTACCGTGTGGTGGCCACCGATGTGGCGGGCAACAGCACGGCTGCCGAGACCGATTCGTTCACCATCGACACACAAATCGCCAGCTTTACCGGTCGCTTACAAGCGGCCTCGGACACGGGCGACAGCAACGCAGACGATCTCACCAAAACCACCCAACCGACCTTCGCAGGCAACGTGGAAGCGGGTTCTGTGGTGATCCTGAGCATCAACGGCCAAAGTTACAATGCCACCGTCGACGCCAGCGGTAACTGGACCGCACAAGTGGGCGACGCACTGACCGACGCCACTCATGCTTACAGCTTAACCGCCGTGGATGTGGCGGGTAACGAGCAAGTCTTGTCGGGCAGTATCACAGTAGACACTCAAGCACCGACTGAAGACTTCAGTATTGGGCTTTTGTCATCAAGTGATACGGGATCAAGCAATACGGACAAAATCACCAACGACAAGACGCCGACACTAACCGGGACGGCTGAAGCGGGAGCGACAGTCGCTTTATCGATTGATAATGTCGTACGCACTGTCCAGGTGTCAGATACCGGGACATGGAGCGTGACTTATCCCGAATTAGCGGACGGAAAAAATACCGTCACTGTTTCTGTTACCGATGTCGCCGGAAACGAGGCGGCGATGCCTGATTATGTGTTTACTCTGGACACGGCGACGACCGTTACCGCGCGTTTGGACGCCGATTCTGATAAGGGTAATTTGAGCACAGACAGTATTACCAATATCGCGACACCGATTTTTTCAGGGTCGGGTGAAGTGGGCGCTTCTATTGCTTTGCTCATTAACGGTAAAACACATACGAGTACGGTTGGCTCAGAGGGTACTTGGAGCATTGCTGTGCCTGCGGTGGATGCTTTGGACAGTGATTCTTATGACTATAAAGTGACGGCAACCGATGTAGCGGGCAATGAAGCGACAGCAGAAGGCACTGTTTTAGTGGACTTATTGTCACCGACAATCAGTTTTGATCAGATTGCGGCGGACGGTGTGTTGAACATCGTTGAGTCTGGTAAGAGTCTGACGATCACGGGGACAACCACGGATGTTGAGAACAATCAGATATTGTCTCTGTCTTTAAATGATAAGAGCTACACCGCTACCGTTATCGGTAATGTGTTTTCTATCGTGGTTCCAGCCGATGACGTAGCGGCGTTAACGGCAGAAGATTACACGGTCACGGCGAGTGTAAGTGATGTGGCGGGCAACAGCGCCACGAAAAACGCGAGCTTCACCACCGACTTATCGGCGCCCGTGGTGACCATCAATATAGTTGCAACAGATGATTATATTAACCTTAGCGAATCTGGTCAGGCGGTGATTGTTTCTGGCACAGCCTCTGGAGCCGAGTCGGGTCGTACAGTAGAAGTGACATTGGGTTCGAATACCTACGAAACAACCGTGGATGAAAACCAAAACTGGTCGTTAAGTCTGACTCTTGAGCAAGTGGCTTTATTACAAAATAACGCCACCACCGTTGTTTATGCACAAACGACAGATGAAGCAGGTAACGTTTCTAATCAAGCAAGCCGCGATATTTATAAAGACATCACGCCGCCGACGCTGATCATCAATGATATCGCCGAAGATAATGTGGTTAACTTGCAAGAATCACAGAGTGTGGTGACGATATCGGGCACGGTATCTGGCGTGGCGGATGGGCGTGATGTCTCGGTGGAATTAAATGGCAAAACCTACACGGCGGAGATCAGCAATGGCAATTGGTTGGCTGAGATCAACAGTACTGATGTTGGTGCGTTAGCCGATGCTAAACCTCACAGTGTTGTGGTATCGGTATCGGATGTGGCCGGCAATATTACCACGCAGTCCAAGACCCTTAGTGTGGATAAAACGATTCCTGAAGTCAGCATCAATACTCTTTCCGGTGATGGCTATTTAAATGCTATTGAAGCAGGTCAAGCATTGGTGATTTCTGGCTCAACTGTAGGCGTGGAAAATGGTCAGTCTGTGACTGTTTTACTCAATTACGTTTCCTATTCAACCACGGTGACCAATAATACCTGGACGATTCCTGCGTCTGCCTTAGCCGATGCCAACCTTGTGGATGGGCAAACCTACCCAGTAACGGCGAATGTAAAAGACATCGCGGGGAATGCGGCGGTTGAAGCTACGGCGAACTTGATCACCGATTACACTAAGCCAAATCTGACCATTGATTTGTTGTCTAATAATGACTACATCAATGCGGCTGAGTCCTCAACAGCGCTGTTGGTGTCTGGTACGAGTGATGCCGAAAATGGTCAAACAGTGACACTGACACTGGGTGATTACACAACGACCACGACAGTACAAAACGGCGTGTGGTCTAAATCGATTCCTGATTCTGTGATCAGCGGATTGAACGATGGCGATTACTTTGTGGTCGCTAACGTCACTGATGTAGCCGGTAATGAAGCGGATACAGCGACACGAAACGTCACTGTGGATACTTCTGTTCCAGTGATTACGGTGTCGACAATTGCCCAAGACGGATTGCTCAACACGGTTGAACGAGATGCTGGCTTAACTATAACGGGCACTACGGATGATGTGGCCGATGGGCAAAAAGTACTTGTCACGCTGAACAGCAAAACCTACGAGGCGATTATTGCCGATAACGCTTGGTCGGTGTCTGTTGTTGCTTCGGATTTGAATGATCTAACCGACAACACCACCTATCCAGTGTCCTTGTCAGTCAGTGATTTAGCAGGTAACACCGGAAACAAATCTGAGACGTTAAGAACAGACTTTACCCCGCCGACCATAGAGATTAACGATCTTGGCGACAATGTTCTGAACATTGCTGAACGTGGTGAGGCACTAGAGATTACCGGCACCACAGGAGACGCAGAAGTAGGGCAGCAGGTCACGGTTACTTTTAATAACCAACCTTATTACGGATCGGTCGCCAGTGATGGAACCTGGTCGGTGACTGTGCCAAGTACGCGCCTAAGTGCCCTGAATGACGCGACGCCTTACACCATAGAAGCCAATGTGTCGGATGCATCTGGAAACCCAGCGCCGTCGGCAACCTTGGCTATCACTACCGACTTCACTGTGCCTGTGGTGAGCTTCAATGCTATTTCTGAAGATACGTCACACGATTACGATGAGACAACAGAAACCGATTTTTATACATCGGATCAGTCTCTTACGTTATTGGGAACAACGGAAGCGGGCGCTACCGTTAGAGTCTATGACAGCGAAAATCAGTTGTTAGGTTTGGCAACCGTTCAAGCCAATGGTGCTTGGTCGTATGCGCATACCAACACATTAGCAGAGGGCAGTCATGTTTTTAACGTGATCGCGACCGATGCAGCGGGCAACAGCCGTGATGTTGCACAGCGCACCATTACCATTGATACGTCTGCACCCACGGTGTCTATTGTGGGGATTTCCCCAGATTCAGGGGCCATTACAGACGACGGTATTACCAACTCTCAAACATTGAAATTTAACGGCACGGCGGAAGCCAACGCTTGGGTGGTGGTATCAGTAAACGACAGTGTGATTGGGCAAGTAAAAGCCGACACAGGCGGTGTTTGGACATTCGATTACACGGGCACCACTTTGGCAGAAGGGGAATACACGCTGAAGGCAACCTCGGTTGACCAAGCGGGTAATACCAGTAGCGCGGCGGAGTTTGCTTTCGAAGTAGACACCACTAACCCAATCGGCAGTTTTGTGAGCATGTCTACGGATTCAAACATTACCAATGATTGGATCAGTTCAGACACTACCCCAACCTTTAATGGTACGGCTGAGCAGGGCAGCAAGGTACAGCTTTATGTTGATGGTACGTTAGTGAAAACCATCGCGGCGATGCCGGAATCGGCAAGCTGGTCGATCAGTTTTGATGAATATAAAGCCCTTATCGGAGGTGTTGATGCCCTGTCTGAAGGCAGTCATAGCTTGACTATGACGCTGACCGACGTAGCAGGCAATACCGCTTCCTACAGTAAAGGTTTCACCATAGACAGCGAAGCGCCAGATGTCGCCATAGCGAGCATCAGCGATGATACCAACGTGGCGGGTGATTTTTATACCTCGGATGGCACCTTGACCTTCACTGGGACCGCAGAAGCTGGCGCGAGTGTCCGTCTTAACGTTGATGGTGAACTAATCGCAACCGTAACCGCGAACTCACAAGGTGTGTGGAGCTACGAGTACACCACAGATCTTGGCAGCGATACCTATACACTCACGGCCACCGCGTCCGATGTGGCCGGCAACAGCCAAACCGCAACGCAGAACTTCATTGTCGATAAAGTTAACCCAAATGCGTTGAGTGCAAGCTTAGCGTCGGATTCTGGTATTAGTGCGGAAGATTTTATTACCCAAAATGGTGAGCTGACCATTAGCGGTTTAGAGACAAATGCCACCTGGCAATACAGCACAGATGGCGGTACGAACTGGCTAGCAGGTTCTGGAGATAGCTTTACCTTAGCGAGCAATACCACCTACGTGCAAGGCACCGTTCGAGTAAGACAGTTTGATTTGGCAGGAAATGAGTCGGCGGCATGGTCGAACGCGTCGGCCATCGTGATTGATAATGAGGTGGCAACGCCATCACTTCGTTTGTCAGAAGATACTGGCGCTCAGAACAGCGATTGGGTGACCCAAAATCGTCAACTCAATGTTGACGACTTAGAGACAGGGTCGAGCTGGGAATATTCATTGGACAATGGGAGCACCTGGACAACGGGCACAGGCACCACTTTTACACTGGCGGACAATAAAATCTATTCCAATGAACAGGTGCAAGTGCGTCAAACGGATGTGGCGGGCAATGTTAGCTTATCGGTAAAAGCACCGGCCATCACCATCGACAACACCAAGCCTGCTGTTGTGACGGTGACTCTGGATGCCGATACCGGCCAAAGTGCCACCGATTGGACGTCTAACAACGGCAAGTTGAATGTGTCTGGCGTTGAAGCGAACGGCAGCTGGTTCTATCGAACCTCTGCGGACGGTGTTTGGACAGAAGTGACCGCCAGTTCTTCCTTTACATTAACTGAAGGCGTGTATGAAGCGGGTTCGGTTCAAGTGAAGCAACGAGATTTGGCGGGCAATGACAGTGATGTTTGGACAAACGAACAGTCGATTATCATTGATCAAACACCTTATGCTGCACCAACCGTGGTGTTAGAAAATGACGAGGGTACGCTGGACGACGATTGGGTAACCAACGACGGCACCTTCGTGGTGGGGAACATCGAAACCAATGCCACCTGGGAATACAGCACCAACAATGGTGCGTCTTGGACGCAGGGCGTGGGCACCAGTTTTGATGTGGCGGAAGGCAACTACAGTATTGGCGTGATTCAAGTACGCCAAAGCGATGTGTCAGGTAACGTGAGCACCAAGTGGACATCGACTAAAGCCTTGGAGGTAGATACAACCATCCCTGCAGCGCCGACCGTTGGCTTGGTAAAGGATACCGGTTCATCGAGTACGGATTGGTACACCAATGATGGTGAGGTTCGTGTGTCTAACCTTGAAGTTGGCGCCACTTGGAAATATTCCCTAGATGGCGGTACTACTTGGAATGCGGGCGACAGCGACACCAATATATTCTCATTGACAGATAACACCACTTACGACGCAGGTGATATACAAGTACGCCAGTACGACCTTGCGGGTAACGAAGGCACAGTGAAAAGTCTGGGGCAGGTGGTCGTGGATGTAACGGCACCTGTTACACCTGCCGTGGTACTTGCATCAGACACAGGCTCTGATGCCACAGACTGGATAACCGGTAATGGTCAATTAAACGTGACCCTAGAAGAGGGCGCTATCTGGTATTACAGTCTCGATAGAGGCGTAAACTATACGCCAGGAACTGGCACCAGCTTTACTCTTGAAGAAGGCAGTTATGCCTCTGGTGAAGTGCGTGTGTACCAAGTCGATAAGGCCGGTAACGAAAGTACTAGATGGGAAAGCCCTATTATTCAGGTCATTACCACACCTCCAACCGTAGACTCTGTGGCCTTGGTATCGGGCGAGGATACAGGCTTGAGCACGACCGATTTTATTACCAACAAGCAGTCTTTGACTTTCGAAGGCACTACCTCTGGCAATGTGGAATTTGTGACCATTAACTTTAATGGTAGCGGCGACGTGAATGTTGCTGTATCGGAGGGTGAGTGGCGCTATGGCCCGACTGAGAATTTAGTGGCTGATGAGTACACGTTTGAGGTGTTTGCCACCGATATCGCCGGCAACACCAGCGGTACGGTGACGCAAGCGGTAGTGATTGATACCACAGAACCTGCTGCACCAACGGACATAGTGTTGACCACAGATTCTGGCACAGAGGGTGACAATAAAACCAACGACACTACGCCTTCTTTCCAAGGCAACGCCGAGCCCTTCTCTGAAGTCACCATGACGTTTGATTTAGGCAATGGCGTGACGCAATCTGCGACCGCCATTGCCAATGCGTCGGGCGTGTGGTCCTTAACGGTGAGTGAGGCTTTTTCTGATGGCAGCTTTAGTTATACGGCTTCCACCAAAGACCTTGCCGGTAATGTGTCGAGCACCGTGGCAAGTGGCAGCCTCACGGTTGATACAACCCCACCAGTGGTAAGCAATGTTGAACTGTATAACAGCAACTCACTTAAGCTCGACGAGTGGCTTACTAACGATGCCACAGGCAATTTTAAGCTGACGGGCACGGCAGAGCCCAATGCGATCATTTATTTTTATAAAAATGGCAGTGTATTAGGCAATGCGACAACGGATACAGTGGGTGATTTTGAATACGTGTTCAATATCAACACTTTTGTGGAAGGCACTTTTGCCATCAAGGTGCAGGCAAAAGATGATGCGGATAACCTCAGCACGGCCTTCACCAAACAGCTGGTTGTAGACCGCAGTATTGAGCTGACGGGGGGGCTTGAAAAAGAGTCCGACTCTGGTGTGTCTGATGTCGATGGTAATACTTCTAATCCGACACCGACTTTTTCTGGTACGACCGATCCAGAAGCCACAGTGACCATTCAAATAGGAAATGTTTCACAGGAGGTGATCGCTGATATTGCTGGGGTATGGAGTTACACACCTTTTAATGATATTTCTGATGGTAACTATGGTTGGAGCATTTCTGCCGTCGACACGGCAGGCAACAGCACCTCAGCGCTCGGTACAAATTTATCCGGTTTGTTGGTGATAGACACCGAAGCGCCAATGTTAAGCAATGTTGCGGTTCAAGCTGACTTTGTTGATGGCACCGACGACACAACCAACGATCGAGTATTAAATATTGTTGGTGAGAGTGAACCTGATGCCTATATAACCTTAAAAATTGACTCGCAAGACTTCTTTGGCCGAGCAGATGGGAACGGTGATTTTACTATTACCACGTCTACCTTGAGTTACGCAGACCATACTTTTAGAGTGATTGCGGCCGATGCCGCAGGCAATGAAACCGAAGTGGTCGATACGGTGGTCATTCAGCCTAATTTTATTCCGTTAGAATTTAATTTAGCCGACGATTCTAACTCGGGCAGTAGTTTCGACTTTTTAACCAATGAAAATAACCCCACCATTATTGGACGAGGCACGCCAGGGTCGACTGTCACGCTGACCATTACTAATTCGCTTAATGCCGACATTCAGGTCTATACAACCACGCCCAGTTCGGCAGGGAACTGGCAAATTGCCGTGGACATTGACTTGCCTGATGACGCCTACACTTTTTCGGCAAGGTCGGTAAAAGTCGGGGTCGATTCAGATGATGACGCTCACACCGTAATCATAGACACACAAAACACCCTGACATTTGGCTTAAGTGCATCGACAGATTCATCGGGCGGGGAGGCAATCACTAATGCCTCGTCAGTAGAGATAACCGGTACTTCAGACCCCAGTGCCAATGTCTCTGTGGTTATTTTTGATGGCCGGAACGAGCAGGTGTCTGCGCTCAGTGCCACAACGAAAAGTGATGGCACCTATTTACTGGCTGTGCCGGGTTTGTCGGAAGGCGACTATACCTACGTTGTCACTTCTATCGATAAGGCGGATAACCGTGTTGGGGGCGATGCAAGTTACACGGGAGCGTTTACCATTAATCGTGTGCCACCCACCATTACTGGGGGGCTGCACCCAGATGATGATTCGGGTATGTCAGATTCCGACGGCATCACTTCAGATAATACACCGCGTTTTGCCGGTACGATTGAAGGTGAGTTTACCCAGCTTTATGTCGAATTAAATGGGCAAAAAATTTATGTTTACCGAGAAGATGCCAATGGAGTTGCTGCTACAAACCTAGTGGATGAAAATGGTAATTGGGAATTGCCTATAACAACGCCTTTGGCTGATGGTTATCACAACTATATTATTGTAGCGACAGATGCGGCCAACAATGAAGCCAAAATTCAAGACTCGATTCGTGTTAAAACAAACATCGAATTTACAACCTATTTAGAAAACGATTCGGGTGAATCGGACACAGATTTCATCTCAAATGAAACGCATTTGGTTCTAAAGGGTATAACAGAGCCTGGAAATACCATCGAAGCTATTTTGTACAATACGAGCAACGAAGTACTCAATACACTGAATTTGACGTCAAATAATTCAGGTTATTACACGGCGGACTTTGGAGAAAATTTCGATCCGGCCACTTACAAGGTGGTGTTCAATGTGTCTGATGCCGCGGGTAACAATCACTCATTGACCATTGAGGAAGTTGTGGTTGATACCGCGGTGGCCGATTTAACCATGAGCTTTGATAGTACATCAGATACCGGCACCGTCGAGGTGTGGGGCGCTGGCGTGATTATCGATGGCATTACCAATGTGTCAAACCCTGTTTTCTCGGGTGAAGGCGAGCCAAAATCGATTATTACAATTACCTTAAAAGATGCTAACGATAATGTAGTAAAAGAAACCACGGCCTATGTTGGATTGTCAGGAAACTGGAATTACAGCCCTGGAGTATTGGACGATGGCGCTTATACTATTTCTGCGGTGGCCAGTGATGTGGCAGGTAATCTGTCTTTAATTCCGGCCGAACTGTCTTTTACCGTTAAGACAACGGACCCCAATTTAACGTGGCAAATGGATTACGATACCAACAATGATGGGATCATTAACGAAGCCGAATATGCGGCTTCTGACAACCCGGGGGAAGTACGTTTTTCTGGCACCGGAGACGCGGGCGATAAAATTACTTTGACGATCTCAGGTCAAGAGTATAGAACGGATGTCGCTAATGACGGTACTTGGTTAATTGACACGCCTAAACTGTCGGATTTGTTATACAACTTCCAGTTACAAGCGGAAGATGTCGCGGGTAATGTTACCACTGTCAATAACAGCGTCATTCTTGACTCGGGTATCAGTGCCAGCATCTGGATGAAAGAAAGTGATGATACGCTGTACAAGTTGGATGAAATTACCAGTAATACAAATCCGGGCTTTGGCATTCTGACTGAAAAAGACAATGAAATTACCGTGGTGGTCCGCAGCGGCTCTGCAAATGGAACGGTGTTTTACCAAGAGGCTTTTACGGCAACAGCGAATTCGTTTAATTGGCAATTACCCAATGGGCAAACTTACCCTGACGGGGATTATTATGTTCAAGTATCGGCGACAGACATCGCGTCGAACGAAGCGATTTCAGGCAATCTGAAATTTGTTATCGATACTCAAGTCGACGTTCAATCTGCGGTCCAGATTAACTATTCCAATGAGAACAGCTATCGTGGAGCCCTTGATGACGATGGCGACGATATTTATTATACCAACATAAGTCAGTTCTCTATTCGCAGCCATGTTGAAAATGAAATTTACAACATGCGCATTACCCCTGTAGATAGCAGCCTAAGCGGTAACTGGACTCGTTATACCAGTGATAAATTGAGTGATGTCTTTACCATTCGTCTGCCTGAAGCATTATCGGATGGCCAACATCAATTAACGATTTCATGGGTCGATCGGGCCGGCAATGAGGACAGTCAGGTCATCACAGTGGACATTAATAACGGGATCGATACCTTTAATTGGTCGGTGAGTGACTTCACCAGAGATGGTGACTTTTTCTATGGATCTAGTGACAGTGCGACTTTTAGTGGTCAGACAGATGCGGGTGCAACAGTCAGAGTGACGCTAAATGGCGTTAATTATTCTACGACCGCCGATGCAAATGGTGATTGGAGTGTCACGGCAACGGGTTTAACGGATGGTGTTTTTCAGGCCAGTGTGAGCGCGAGCGATCAGTGGGGCAATAGCAGATATTCAGTAAATCAGGTGTTTGTCGTAGATACTTTCGCGCCCACTTTTAACTACAATGGCGGGGCGGAGGATCAAGACTCAACCGAGGATATTTTATGGAACAGTGAGGCGCGAGTGCTTTCTGGTCGAGCTGAGCCGAATACCTTTTTAACCATTTCGATTGATGGCGATACAGCCCAAGATATTACTTTAGACGCCTCTGGCTATTGGAGTTTTAATTTATCCAGTTTGGGTGATGGCAGCCACGATATCACCCTATTGAACGAAGATTTATCGGGTAACCCTTCATCCAAAAATTTTACCGTTGTCGTTGATACCAGCACCCCCACCGCGACCATCGAGCTGGTCAGCGACGCATTGAAAGGCGGCGATACAACCCTAGTAACGGTGATTTTCAGTGAGGCTGTGTCGTCGTTTGCGTTAGAAGATATCACGGCTAACAATGGTGTATTAAGTAATTTAATCAAAGTGAGTGACACCGAATACACAGCAACCTTGGCCATTAATATGGGCGTTGATCAAGGCACAAACAGTATTTCGCTGGCGACCACCTACGAGGACTGGGTTGGAAATCAAGGCACCCTTGCCGCCAGCGCCAATTATACAATAGACAGTACCGCACCAACGGCCGCGATTACCGTTAGTGACACCGTGTTGTCGATGGGCGAAAGTACCCAGGTGAATATCTTGTTTTCAGAAAATGTCAGCGATTTTGAGCTAGAAGACTTAATTGCTGACAACGGTGTTTTGAGTCATCTGGTTAGGCTCAGCGAAACGGAATACACCGTCACTTTAACGCCATCAATAAACACGGAAGCCGGCGGCAATTCGGTGCGCTTAAGTGCGAATTATGTCGATGCTGTCGGCAATATAGGGACGGTTTCGACCAGCGGATCTTACCTTGTCGACACCCAAGCACCGACAATTACCTCGATTACCTTGTCCGACACTGAATTGAAAATAGGCGACACAGCCACAGTGACATTGCAGTTTAGCGAAGCAGTGAATGATCTCGAATTGTCTGATTTGATCATAGGTCATGGCGTTTTGTCAGCACTGGCACAAGATTCGCAAGATAGCAGCGTCTGGACCGCGATATTGACACCAAGTGCTGATGTTGAAGACACCGCCAATGTTATTACTTTGGCAAATGGCTTTACCGACATCAACGCGAACGTAGGGGTAGGCGGTAGTAGTAACAACTACAGTGTTGACACCTCAGCGCCAACAGTCAGTGAGAATGGTTTGACGGAAGATACCGACTCTGGCTTGTCACCGTCCGATAGTATAACGAACAGTAATCAGCCAACATTTGAAGGAACAGGTAGCGTGGGCGATAGTGTAACCGTGACTGTCTTTGGTAGCAGCGCTATAGCCACCACAACGGTTGACGCAAATGGTGAATGGACGGCGACATTAGACTCCGCCCTAAACGACGGCGTTTACCAATATACCGTTACCGCGGAAGACGTTGCTGGGAATAAAACTACGTTAGCAAGCAATGACTTAACCATCGATACTCAGGCGCCAGTGAGCAGCGGCTCAGCGGAACCTTTGGTGGGTGATACGAGCATAAGCGGTAACGTGTCTGGTGAAGACGGCGCAATAATAGCGGTGACTTTGAATGGAGCGGCTTATGGTGGTGATGGCGGTATGACAAGCGTTCAGTCGGGCATGTGGTCGATTAGCGGCGCTGCACTTAGTCATGGGGACACAGTAATAGCCACTATTAGTGATATCGCAGGCAATGAAGATACCACCGCCGATATTTACGCTATATAAAGCATGCCTACATCAAAATTTAGATGTGTTGTTGGGCAAAAGGAGAAATCTGTGAGGAGCAGTAAGACGTGTTTCTTTGGTATTTTTTTATTGATGTTAATAAGCCAAGTACAGGCAAACATGTACCCCATTGACTTAAATGCTGTGTATCAGTCGGCTTTATCATCATCGAATGAGTACCGAGCATTAGAAAAAGAAGTGCAATCTGCGACGGCATTGGCTGACATAGAAAGCCAATATTATACGCCAAAAGCGACGCTTACCGGAGAGTGGAACCAATATTATGGTTCTGAAACGCCAGACCCTTCACGGTCTGATGCGCTCAAATTTAACGTGGACATGAAGCTGTGGGGAACGGGGGTTGCTGATAAAATCTCAGCGGCAAACAGCAATTTAGAAGCCTCTCGTCTTGTCGTCAATAGCGAGGCGTTGTCTGTTTATCATACGGTATTGCGCTATTTAGCGAAAATTGAACGGACACGTTTTTATCTCATCGATAACGAGATCATTGAGCAACGTCTTAAAGACTATGTAGAAAAACAGCGAACCGCATCGAATGAAGGTATAGCATCGCTTTCTAGCCTTAAAGAGGCGGAACTTGAACTGAGTCGTTTTAAAGACTCTATTGCACGTATTAAAGCCAGTATTGACCAAATGTTTCGTAGTTTACGAGAAGACACGAATTACCAAACTGACACGCCCGCCAATGTAGGATTAAACCCTAATTTACTAGAGCAATTGCTTAGTGTGAATATAGCTGACATTACGGAAGCAGACATTAAAAAAAGCAACATGGAACTACGAAATCGCAATTTGCTACTGGATTATCAACTCAAAACAGCCAGTGCTCAGCGCGAGAGATTAGTGGTTTCTTTGGTAAATGAAACTCAATTTGAAGTATACGGTAGCGATGAATGGCGTGCGGGAGACATTAAAACGGATTCTTATATTGGTTTGAAAGCCACCTATGATTTATTCAGTTATCAGAATGATCAAAGTCAAAAGTCAGCCTATTATTTGTATGATGCCGAAATGGAACGCGTTTACTTACTTCAAGTGCAACTGTCTTCTCAGCTAAACTCCTTGCAAAAAGATTTTCTTGATATTAAAGATAAACGAATGTCATTAATGGAGCAAATTACTTTAAACGAAGATCTTGTGTCTACACAAGAAAAAGAGTTGTTGATTGATAAACTCGAATACGTCGATATTGTTAAAAGTCTTTCCGGTCTGAGCGCTTCCTACGGAACTCTTTTAAATTATGATTTATCTTTAATTGATGCAATTGTTGATACAATGGCACTTCAGTCTACACAGTTTTTAAATGAATAAAAAAATTAGAATAAAGCCGTATTTTACCGTGGTGGTTTTCGTTATATTGATATTTGTCTATATGATTTTTTTTAGAAAAATCGAAGTCGTTGCGCCTGGTCAAGGGCTAACGGGTATCCACGAAAGTAATGTCTCTCTTAAAAGCCCTTCTAATAGCTATGTTGTTAACATGTTTGCGTCTGTTGGTGATGACGTGAAAAAAGGCCAGAAATTATTAGAATTCCGTAACTTACAAGATGAATATCAATTGCAAGAAGTATCAGAAAGTCTCGTACTCGATAAACTTCTTTTAGAACAATACCAAGAGGAAAAATGCTTTTTAACCAGTGACGTATTCAACCAGGGAAATAATGCAGAAGATACGGCATTTAATTCACAGTACTGTGATGAAAGTAATAATGCTATTGGTTCCGGGGGGCAGTATATACTAAATTTTTATCAAGACTATCTTCAAGAGCAAAGGTATATATTGCAACTGGAAAAAGAAAAAAAACGTCACAAAGAAGAATTGTTAAATAAAAAAGAAGTACTAGGTAAAAAGCGTAATATTCTTATCCGAGGTGGTGGTGAAACATTGCGCCTTTTTGATATGGATGCCGAGTTAAGCGACCTAAATAGTGACATTATCTCTTTTGACATTAGTAAGCTGGACACTCAAAAAAACTTAAATGATAAGTTTATGACCTTTCAGCTTCGCCGTTCAGAGCGTGCTCTCACATTAGATGAAAAAATTAATGAGCTCAGTGCCGATATTATACAAAAAAAATATCAACAGGAGCTTTTACAAGAGAAAAAAGAAAACGCTATGATTCGCTCTCCTTTAGAAGGCAGTGTGCTTGATTTGACAGAAGGAATTGCAATAGGCACTTTCATCCAAGAAGGTAACCCCATTTATACGCTGAAAAAAAGCGGGGCCTCACAGGAAGTCGTGGCTAAGTTTGAGTCACGTTATCGATATTTTCTTGAAATTGGTCGTGATGTAAAAGTAATGACCAATTCGACGGGTTTTAGTAAAGCGTTTACAGGTGTTATTAAAGACATCAGTTCAGACTCGTTGCCATATGAACCAGGTCAAGAGAACAGTAAACGTTATTATCGTGTTGCTATTGAACCTGATGAGGCGTTTCTAAAACTCAAATTAAACTTAGGCATCGATGTTAATGTTATGGTTGTAGAAAGTGAAATAACAGCATTTGAATACATGCTTAGCGTTATTCCCGATGTTTTTAACTTTAAAGTCTGGTAATTTATGATTGGCTTTGTTTCTGCGATTTCAGCGTCCTTGGCGATTATTATATTAGTGGTTATTTCTGCCTTAATCGGTTATGTACAGTCTATTATGCCTGCAAAAGGTTTGATAAAAATTAATGATTTAAAATATCGGTATGTGATGGAAGGAAAATTCATTGAAAATAAACTGCTTGAAGTTATTGTTATTGAAATTGAAAATGCTGCACTGTCTCATCGGGTGGTATCTTATCAGACGGGTTGCAGTTATGGTTTCAATACCAAAAAACGAGAAATGCAAGAAATATCTACATACAACTATCTTGTATTGAATCAATATTTTTTAAACAGTATGAAAATTGAAACAACAAATAATTATGAAACCACTGAAGTACTTAATACTTGCTATGTGGATATTAACTTTTACCCTTTGGAAGTAAGAGAAAAAAATAATGGATGATGATACTTTAGCCCCTTTTGTGGATGCCTTGGCTTCAGCACTTATCATGATGGTATTAGTTGCAATATTTTTTCTTGTTCAAACTGCAACCTCATTAACTGCCAGTGCAAAATTAACCACCATCAGTGATAAGGATCTACATGATCAAAGAGAATTATTTACTCCTATTATTTATCGGGATGTAGTGGAATATAACCTTGATGAAAATCGCTTACGATATATAGTCAACTTTAAACTAGATGAAATGCACAAAATACTTATCTCAAATTCACTAAAAAGTGCTGAATCATTGAGAATAACAATAAACAGTAATGACGATAAAAAAAAGAGTACAGTAAATATGTTGAATTTTTTACGTGATATGAATTTCTCAAAGAATGTGAAGGTTTATACTGAGGTTCTTCCTACAACATCTGTTTTATCGAGTTTGTCTTGGACAATATTGTAGTGATTTATTAAATTAATTTTAATGATGTTTCTTAGTTAAAGTAATATGTTAATATTTTGATCATAGTAAAGGAAAATACATGTACATTTTAGGATTGGTTTTTTATATAGGCGTTCCATTATTTGCTTATTATTTAGAGTCTGCGCGCGATTTTATTATCACTTCATTCCACTTATCGCCTGAAATAACCATATTAATTGGAATTGCTTATATTTACCCTTTGTCTGTGTTTTTGATGTCATTGGCGTTTAAGAATAAGGGCTTTGCAAACATTACTTACTTTCGCTCACAAGTGACCTTATCATCTACCTTGTCAGTGTCATTTGGTCTGATAGGGACCTTTATTGGCTTGTCGCAAATGATTGCCGGTATTGCCGCTGGTATGGGCGCAGAAGGTGACTTTACCACTAAAATGGCGTCATTGTTGGGGGCTATTGGTACAGCGTTAGATTCGATGTCATTGGCGTTTTTAACGTCTATTTTGGGGGTAGGAGCGTCTGTCGCTATTTTATTTTCATCTAACTATCTGGCGTCTTTTTATAGAGAAAACGACCAATTAAAAAAAGACGAAGGAAAGCGCTCTGGCGAAGCTTCAATCAATGCAATGGTGGCGGTTGATGATAAACAACAGGAGGGCTTGGATAATATAAAACACTATCTTGAGCAAACGTTTGAGCTAACGGCCGATAAAGAGAAAGTTTGGTCTGATCTGTATTTAATGCTAGAAAAAAATTCTGGCTCCGAATTAGCAACAACATTAAACGATACGATTCGAACAAATAGCCAAACCATGGCAGCCGTAAAAGACGAAATAGTGACCTTACGTTCTGATCAGCAAGAAACCCGACAAGCTACTGAAAGCGCATTAAAATCAGCAATACTGACTGTCCAGCAAGAATTTGATGGGCTTCGTAACGACCAGCAAACTCATTTGCGATCTACAGAGCGTGTTTTTGGTCAGATGGCCGATCAGCTCACCGAGCACACGCACAGTAGTAACGCCGCGATGAGCGAAATGCGCAATGCGATGCTGTTAATGGTGGACACCACTCAAAAAAGCTATGAAGCCCTCAATAACACTATTACTGAGACGTCCCATCAGCTCTCTTCGGTTGCCAGTATTTTGCATGATTTGCGCATTCAAATGGCCATCCCTTTAGAAGAGTCGTTGGCGACAGCATTGAGAGAAGATGGCTTAGACTTGGTTTATCAAGTGCAAGCCAGTGCTGACGGCAGTGTTAAAGGGGCTGAAGTGTATGTTCGCTGGAACGAATCGGTACGTGGACTAGTGCCTAATTCTGTCTTATTTGAAGTCGCTGAAAAATATGACATGTTGGTAAAACTTGATCGCTGGGTAATGAAATCTGCTTTTGAACAAGCGAGTACATGGAAAAAATCGGGATTATGGCAACCGCATCAAGTTATGGCTATTAATTTAAGTCATAAAACATTAGTCGATCCTGGTTTGTTAAATTATGTAGAAACCTTACTAGAAGATCACGAGTTGGACGCTGCGCATTTTGCATTTGAAGTAACCGAAAATACAATTATGAATTATCCTGAAGAGGCGAGAGACAAAGTGAGGCAGATTGCTCGGCTTGGTATCAAGGTCTATATTGATGATTTTGGTACAGGGTATTCATCATTAGTAAATTTGAAAAATTTCAAAATTGATCGGTTAAAAATAGATAAGGATATTGTTCAAGATGCGTTAGAGTACTCAGATCAAAAAGAATCTATTATTCGTTCAATTATGAATATAGCTGACGAGCTAGATATCCAAGTTTCAGCCGAGGGAATAGAAACCCAGCAGCAGTTAGATTTGTTATCCAGTGTAGGGTGCAGCCTTTTTCAAGGTTATTTTATTGGTCGACCTCAATCAGCGATAGATTTTGAAAATCAATCGTTATCAAATAATATAGAAAACAGTATTTCATGATTAGAATGTAAATGGATTGATACGGATGTTGAAATATACAGCTCTTTAATCGATGTCTTTAATTAAATACTGTTTTTGTTCCCCGAGCCAGATTGTCGTATTAAGGGTAAGTCGGAAAATTTATGAAAGAAATTTTATCATCTCTTATTGAACAATCGGGTGCAGATTTTGATTGGAAAGCGTATAAATACGTCAGTGAACAAACACTTGAGAAAACGCTGAGTGAGACAAATACGCTCTTTTTAGACCCATTTTTTAATATTTCTTTGCACAAAAATATATTCAGTCAGCTTCGCCATTTACCAGATGTGTTTCTTGTGAATATTGAAAAGAAGTGGTGTCTTATTCATCGATCAGACGATCAGTTTGTTATTGATGGACACAGTCCACTCTCTCAATCCAAAATGAATGATTTGGATATAGTTTATCTCGAAGAAGTCCCCAAGAAATTAACAACAAATGATGTTATTCGTACACTACTGGAGTATTTTCCAAAAGTAAACGGTCTGTTACTTCTGCTTTCACCTTTTGCTCTTATTCCAGCATTTTATGCAAATTTATTTAATACACGAATGATTTATAATGACGTTTCCTACACTTTGATTTTTATTACCTTGTGTTTTTCAATGCTTTGGTCGGTTGAGTTTTTTGTTAAAAAATGGGTTAAGTTACAGCATATTAAAGTTGTGGATGAAAAGTCTCTAAAAATTGAAAAATATCTATTTTCATTATTATCCTTTAGTCGTTTGGCAGATAATTTGATAAAAACACGACAAATTGAAAGTAATCGCAGAATTGTTTGGGATAATTTTGCTAGTTTAATAACGGACGTTGCCGTTTTTATTATTTCTTACATTGCAATCACCATGGTGATCGGTTTTTCTTCTTTATATCTCTTGTTATTTTATGTGACAGTGGCAGGTGTTTTGGTGTGGATACGTTATAAAAACTACAAAGCGTATTTGGAGCATGAAGCATCACAGCAGGAAATGCTAACTGAGCGTATTTCAATTTGTAGCAATGCTCAACAGTTACGCTTTTATGATTTTGAATCGTCATTTTCTCAATTTGAGCAAGCGTGTCAGAAAATTTTTCATTCAGACAAACGGATCAGTCGCGTTAACTTTAATTGGGATGAGCTTGTACGATACTCATCTTTTTTAGCCAGTTTTTGTCTTTTTCTTATTATGTTTTATCAGTCGAGCATCTTGCAAAACTAATAGCCAACCCATTTGTGGATAACTTATCGCCCTTTTAGAGGCTGTTTTTTTACTCAGTTAAGCATGTGTTTCTATGCATTTTCTATTTTGACTAGGTCGTCATCGCTTTTCTCTCTTTTTTGATCATAGCGGCTCGTTCTGTGACCACCCCAGAAGCACAATATCCTCGATACATGACTTATTTTTCTGCGATTTATTGCCGCAGTCGAAGCAGTTGATCGACACTCAGTACTAAAATGCCAAACATCAGGTGACTCATGACTTTTACCTCACCACGTACCCAGATGTGTCGACCTCCGAACTCATCCTTGAGTCGGCCATTGGCTCGTTCTGCGCCCGAACGTTCCCGATAACGCACCGTATCGGCGGGTTCAAATCCTTCTTTCTCGCCCCCTCTGGGGTTGTGATCTATCAGGGGCACATGCCCTAACTCTCTACTGTGCTCATGCAGGTCAATACTGCAGTAGGCGGCGTCCATCAGATCATAAAGGTTGGTCACCCTCGCCGCACTGATGTGAGACAGAGGGATGGCGGCACGGCTGTCATGCATGGAGGCTGAGGACAGCAAAGCGGAGATGGGGACGCCACAGTCTGCAATGTCTAGATGCAGTTTGTAGCCATTCCAGCTGTTTTTATAGCCTTGAGCATTGCATTTTGTGCCACGACGGCAATCAACCGGGATCTCTTTAAGCATCTCTTCTAGGCATTGGGTACGTTGCCGTGCCACATTGAATTTGATCGGGCGGTTTTCATCTTTGTCCTTGCGGGGCCGCCCTTTAAGCTTAGGTTTATCCGTGTCCACTTTGTCGATCTTTTGTGGACGTTCTCTCACCTTAATCGCCGTCCCGTCTCGGCTGATATGCCCAATGAGACGATCTCCAAAGTGCATTTTGATCAGCACCTCGTGGGCACGTTCGGCCAACTTATCTTTGGCAAACGTCTCGAACGCACGAGAAAAAGTCGAGGCTGAGGGCAGTTTCTTATGAAGCGGAAATCCACAGATTCGCTGTAATGCTTTGTCCATGTTTAGGCGTTCTATTAGATGCACCGTGGTGGTAAGCCCAAGCACTACCTTGGCAACAAACGCGTTGGCTAACCAAGCGAGTTCATGGGGAGGACGCCCCGTCCGATACGAAAAGCGTGTCACAAACTCTTCGATGCGAGACCATTCCAAGATATGAATCAGTTTTTCAAGTTTTGGGGTCAACAAGCCTATTTCTTGGTGTAAAGCAGGAATCAATTGGCCTTGAACGATTTGCCAGCGTTGCATTATTTGTTGGGGCGTCGTAGCATTCATAGAGTGGGTATGTCGATGTTGTGTGAGAACGCTATCGTCGCCGGAAACGGCAGCCCACGTCTTCTCTTTTTTCGTTATTCCACGAATAGATATGGCTTATATCGACAGTTTTGCAATTACCTCAGTCTAAAATAGACGTTGGTATATTGGCGGTATTAATCGCTTTACTCGTTTTAAATGGTCGATTGTCTGCGGCATTGACCTCAGTAGTCAGTAAAGGGTTTCAGATGCTGGTTTCTTTATTCCATTTGAGGAAATCAATTGACCCTTTATTAGAAAGCATTAGTGAAAACTGTTACACGCGAGGTTTAAAAATAAATGCAGTTAATACCATCGACATTAAAAACATGACTGTGAATGTATCAGAACAACCTTTGCTCAGTGATATTAATATAAGTTTACGCAGAGGAGAGAGTTACGCCGTGATTGGCGGTATTGGTGTTGGGAAGTCCACACTATTAAAAACACTCGTAACCCTTCATGATGATTATCGCGGTAGTATCATTTATAACAGTTTATACGATGCCAAAACTATTGATAGACATGCTTTTTCTGATTGTGTTGTTTATTTAGACATGAACTCTACTTTTATCAAAGGCAGTGTATTCCATAATTTTTATATTCGAGGAGTACGGCATAAAGAACGAATTATACAGTTAGTAAGATCAGTATTTTCCAGTGTTAATATTGATTATGAGTTTCTTTTTAAGACAGATATTTCTCAGATTCCTATGTCATCAGGTCAGCGTCGAAAATTAATGTTATATATGACGATTAACGAATACAAAAGTCTAATTATTCTTGATGAAGCCTTGATTAACTTATCGCCTGAAGAAATTATGGCTATCAGGAAGTACATTGCAAAGTTATCACCCCAGGCTATTTTATTAATAGCCACACATGATCGTATGATCAGTAACATGATGCCGAATGTGATCAAAGTTGACAACAACACGGCAAAATTAATAAGAAGCAGTACGGTAAAAGTCATTACGAATTAACAGTCATTACGAATTAACAGTAGACCCGTGTGCTGCTAATTATTAAAACAGCATACTCTGTAATTATGGAGGCCAGTAATAAACTGGCCTGTTGAATGGTTTCTGCAAAAGTGCAATTTTTCGTTTTTCATTTCGATTTTTAAATTAGGCTTATTCAGTTGAAATGTTTTTTAAGGTAGAGGATGATTTCGGATGATTCGTATAGCCATTCAACTTCACCATTTTTTTCTATGCGAAGGCACGGCACTTTGATTTTACCGCCGCCTTGCAATAGTGTTTCTCTGTGTGGTGACCCTTCTGATGCACTGCGCATTTCGATAGGAAGGTTAAGTTTATATATGGCTCGTCGGGTCTTTATGCAAAAAGGGCAGGCAAAAAACTGATAAAGAGCGAGGTTTTTGGCTTCCGTATTCACGACTTGCTGTTGTGCTTGAGGTCGTTTGGTTTTAAAACCGCGCGTCAGCACGTCGATCGTTGCTATGAATAGACCTAAGAAATTGCGTATGAGTTTGATAAAGACTGACATTGGGTTGGGTTCTCACGTTGGTTTTGCGAAAGTTGATGGCACAAATTGATAAGCTGCACTTATTTTAACGTTAAAATCAGTAAGATTTAAGCTCTGTTAAAAAATTGTTAATAAACTCATGAGTCGTCATCTATTTTGGCTTTCTGTACGTATAAAATTCAAATGGCACTGAAACAATCAGCGCAGCGTCCAATGTTTAAGTAAGGAGATAAAGAAATGACACTTTCTTTGAGTGAAGAGTCGAGGGTCATTGAAATGGCATGGGAAGACAGAACCCCGTTTGAGGCCATTAAAGATCAGTTTGGGATGAATGAGCAGCAGGTGATTCGTTTTATGCGTAGAACGTTGAAGTCAGGCAGTTTTAAACTCTGGAGGGAGCGTGTAAGCGGTCGTCAGACAAAGCATTTACAGCTTCGGGATCCCGCCGTAAGTCGAGGATATTGTCGGGCTCAATATAAGCCTAGATAAATCATTAATTCTGCGTGGTATGAAAATCAGATCAGATAACAAGAAGGGTAAATAGGGAAGCGCTTTATGTTTTTATTCTAGCGCCGTTTCCTATTTCTACAAGCCTGTTGGAGTAAGCCAAAATGTCTAGGTTGTG
This sequence comes from Marinomonas sp. IMCC 4694, assembly GCF_008122525.1. Classification (NCBI taxonomy): domain Bacteria; kingdom Pseudomonadati; phylum Pseudomonadota; class Gammaproteobacteria; order Oceanospirillales; family Oceanospirillaceae; genus Marinomonas; species Marinomonas sp. IMCC 4694. The sequence continues at coordinate 2,411,223 of NZ_VSRV01000001.1, read as the reverse complement.
TTTAGACGCTTACCCAATAAGGTGTCAGTTTTTATATCAATTAAGCGTGTTGAGCAGAGGAAGAAACAAAAGCGGATTTCATTTTGAACACTGCTTTTTTAACGCTGGCAACAGCAGACGCAATGCTTGCAACTATGTATTCAGATCGTTCAGCGCGTGCAATCATTTCGTATTTTTCAGCATCAGTAAGATAATCAATATTAACATTGTCTAATAATTCAACGATAGATTTTGTGTTGTTCATGGTAGTTTCCTCATGGGTTCATAATGTTTATAAGCATCAAAGCGTTTTCCGTTCTGATGCTTATATAATAGAAATGATGAACCATTTAGACAAACGATAAAAAATACGCCTATAGTTGAGAAAAACTAACCATTTGGACCGTTATCTCGCTATGAATATTACGTTTGCGCATCACACAGGGCTTTTAAAAGTAAATCATCTTCTTCTAATGGATACCATGTGGGGGCAGATGGTATCGTAGGGTCAGGTGACGCGCTGAATGATTGAGTGAAATCCGCTCTCGCACCTTGAATACAATCTACTATTTGCGGTACGCGTTTTGCCATGCTGCGACGCTCAAAGAAATACAAATCCACTAAAACCAGATTAGGGTCGAGCTTGTTTTTAGCCGAGTTAGCAACATCCGCAGCAATAAAACGCATGGTCTGTGGAAAAGCGTAGCTCCAAGGGCGCCATGGCGCTTCTTCTTGAACGGTCTTTACAACCACAATCCCTTTGGGCAGTAAGCTGGTTTGATGATCGTACCAATCGTACTCACCTTGAATTTGAAAACCCAGCATGGCCGTGCCAGCGAAAACAGGTACTAACCACTTAGGCGCGGTTTGCTTAGTTAATTTTCTCAATAACAGTGCGATACCTGCGCCGCCAATACCAGCAAAAACAGTTGCAATGAGTTCCCAAAACATACGCGTTCTCTTATTTTATTTAAGTGTTGTGAGTATAAACAAAACGGGCCTCACAAAATAGTGAAGCCCGTTTTAATACAAGTCAGTACGGTTAAACCTTAGTGGTCAACAGCACCGCCTGCACCTTGAGGGTAACGCACGCTTTCAACAAGGTCTTGGATTTCCTTCGGTGGTGGAGGCGTCATAGAAGATACTGTGAACGCAACCGCGAAGTTAATCATCGCACCGATAGCACCAAATGACAGTGGAGAAATACCAAACAACCAGTTGTCAGGTGTGTTTGCGAAAGACGCTGTACCTGGAATGAAGAACCAACCTAGGAATAAGAAGATATACACCAAAGTCGAGATCAAACCAGCAAGCATACCGGCAACGGCACCTGTGCTGTTTACACGTTTGGAGAAGATACCCATCATCAACGCAGGGAAGATAGACGCTGCGGCAATACCGAAGGCCAATGCTACTACCTGAGCCGCGAATCCGGGCGGGTTCATACCGAGATAAGTAGCCACAACGATGGCGACAAACATGGCGATCCTTGCTGCCCGTAATTCCCCCTTATCACTGATATTGGGATTGATCGATCCTTTTATTAAGTCATGACTGATGGCGGACGAGATTGCCAACAATAAGCCTGCCGCGGTAGACAGTGCAGCGGCAAGACCACCCGCAGCAATCAAACCAATGACCCAACCTGGAAGGTTTGCAATCTCAGGGTTAGCCAATACAAGGATGTCACGGTTAACAACGAGCTCATTACCTTCCCAACCACGTGCTGTAGCTTCGTCTTTAAACGCAGGAACATCGTTATAGAACTGTACACGGCCATCGCCATTTTTATCTTCAAATTTGATTAGACCGGTTGTTTCCCAAGTCTGAACCCAATCTGGACGTTCAGCGTATTCAATCGGTTGTTCTGTAGGGCCAGATGGGTAAATAGTCGTCAAAAGATTAAGACGAGCCATTGACGCAACAGCAGGCGCCGTTAGGTACAACAAAGCGATGAATACCAATGCCCAACCAGCAGACCAACGAGCGTCAGCGACTTTAGGTACGGTGAAGAAGCGAATGATAACGTGAGGTAGGCCGGCTGTACCTATCATGAGAGATAGTGTAAACAGAACCATGTTTAATTTGTTATCAACATCGGCTGTGTAATCTTGGAATCCAAGTTCACGTACCACTTCATCCAGTTTTTGCAGCAAAGGCAAGCCAGATTCGGTGTGCGTAGAGAACAACCCAATTGCAGGGATAAAGGTATCAGTGAGTTGTAATGAGATGAAGATCGCTGGAATAGTATAAGCGATGATCAATACAACGTACTGGGCAACCTGAGTGTAAGTAATCCCTTTCATGCCACCTAGTACAGCGTAGAAGAAAACCACTACCGCTGCGATCACCAAGCCTGTGTTGCTATCAACTTCTAAGAAGCGAGAGAAAGCGACACCAGCACCAGTCATTTGACCGATAACGTAGGTTACAGAAGCGATAATCAAACAGGCAACCGCGACCAAACGAGCCGTTTGGCTGTAGAAGCGATCTCCAATGAAATCTGGCACAGTAAATTTACCGAATTTACGTAAATAAGGCGCCAGTAACATAGCCAATAATACGTAGCCGCCTGTCCAACCCATAAGGAAAGTTGAGTTAGCGTAACCGCCTGCAGCGATAAGACCCGCCATAGAGATAAAAGAAGCCGCCGACATCCAATCAGCCGCCGTCGCCATCCCGTTTAGAACTGGATGAACACCGCCGCCAGCCACATAGAATTCTTTGGTAGATCCCGCACGAGCCCAAAATGCAATACCGAAGTAAAGCGCAAATGAGCCACCGACGAAAAGTAGGTTAATAGTAAACTGATCCATACTTCTTACTCCTGAAGGCCAAATTCTTCATCAAGTTTGTTCATTCTCCACGCATAGAAGAAAGTCAAAATGATGAATACGATGATAGAACCTTGCTGAGCAAACCAAAATCCGAGATCGGTACCACCGATATGGATTCCAGAAAGTAAAGGTCTGAAGAGGATAGCGCAACCGTAGGATGCCAGCGCCCAAACTACAAGGCTGCCTAGAATCAGCTTTAAGTTTGCTTGCCAGTATTTTTCTGCATTAGTGGTACGATCTGTCATTAGAGATCTCCTTATAATTATTTTTATACGCCCCGCTAATCTAGCAGGCAGTGGTATAATAAGAAGTCAGACTTTAGTCGCATAAGGTATGAAAAGTGTAAAAAAAGAGGCGCTATTCTTTATTTAAGTAAGGTCATGTTGATAGGAGTTACCGGTGATTCACGCAATTTTTGTATCGAAAAAGCCCAAACAGGCCCAAATGGGCATCGATGCCGTTAAAGCCGATGCAGGGAAAGGTATCGTAGGCGACCGGTATTACGGAAAAAAAGGCACGGATGGACCAAATATTACGTTTATTGAGAGTGAAGAAATAGCCGCTTTTAATGCGAATTTTGGACAACGCGCCAGTTTGTCTTCAACACGCCGAAACATTGTGACTCAAGGGGTACGATTAAACCAACTTGTTGGACAAGAGTTTTCTATCGGTGATGTGCGTTTTTATGGTGTGGAACTGTGCGAGCCCTGCGGAACATTAGGTAAGGCATTGGCAAATGATTCCTTGTCATCGTCGCAAGTGGTGAGAGCGTGGGCGCGTCGTGGTGGTCTTCGCGCCAACGTATTAAGTACGGGCATTTTGCGTGTGGGTATGCAGTTTAATTTGATACAGACAGCACCCAAAAAGTAAGGTTTTATACGATGTCTTGCGCCAATACAAAGTGCTTGATGTCAGCAAAAGCGTTATCGAAAGGTTGATCTTGCCGAATAAATTTACCCTCAAGACAACGTTTTACCAAGGTGTTGGCTTGATCAAAGTAAATGCTTTTATCCACTGGCTTTGGGCTATGGAGTCCGGCTACTACCGATCCAAAGAGTAGGGTGTTAAGGGCGATGGGTTGGGTGGATTTAGCCTGAAAACGCCACAAATCAGTGCTTTGATCGTAAGCATAAAAGGGCAGTAAGGTGATGCCATGTTGAGTTACAAAGTCGATGGCGTCTAAGATGAAATGAGCTTCCTTGTCGTCTAAAAAGTAATTCAAATTGAAACGTACCCAGCCGGGCTTCACCAGCTTCTCCCCCTGCTTTAATGCTAGTTGAATGCGATCCGATTCGAATTTATCAATACCTAATAGTTCGTGACCGTAAGGCCCCGCACAGGAGCAGCCTCCGCGCACTTGAACACCAAACACATCGTTCAGAACCGCTGTTACAAAACCATGATGCAAATAGCCTAACTCGGTACGAATACGAAAAGCGGTAATCGATAAACGTTGCGCGTTAGCATGTCCCAATCGTTCAATATTTGGGTGCAAGCGCCAGCGTTGTTCGATCAATTGAACAAGCGCGTGTTCGCGTGCTTCGATCAGGTCGACACCAACGGCTTGTTTAAGTTGAAAGACAAGGCCTGCACGAATCGACTCAATAATGGCGGGGGTTCCGCCTTCTTCACGACGTTCGCCAACGGGCAAAAACGTGTGATCATCTGGCGTGACAAAGGAAACCGTACCACCGCCAATTACGCTGGGCTTTTGGTTTTGGATCAGCGCTTTTTTGACCACTAGAATACCCGGTGTGCCTGGGCCACCGATGAACTTGTGGGTCGAGAAAAACATCGCGTCTTTTGCAAATGACTGAGCTGATGTCTGATCGGTCTTGGGGTTCATGACCAAATCCACATAAGGGGCCGCGGCGGCAAAGTCCCAAAAAGCGAGGGCGTTATAGCGATGCAACAATGCGGTAACCGTATCTTGATCGCACAATATTCCTGTGACATTCGATGCCGCGCTGAAGCTGCCAATGCAGGTTTTAAGTTGATTTTCTTGCAGTGTTTTTTCCAACATCTTGAGACACACGCCGCCATTGTTCGACTCCGCAATACGTATCACTTCCACTCCCAGTTCTCGCCATGGGAGTTCATTAGAATGATGCTCATAAGGGCCAATTAAAACGCAAATATTACCTTTTTCCTTGGTAGTTATGTCGCGCAAGCCCAGTTGACCGATCAATGTGTTAACGGCTGAGGTCGCGCCACTGCCGCAAAAAATCACCAAATCTTCGTCTGTGGCGTGCACCGCGTCTCGAATTTGTTGGCGAGCTTGTTCACGAAATGCCGTCGTTTGCTGTCCAGTGGCGTTGGCTTCGGTGTGAGTATTTGCGTAAAGGGGCATGACATGCTGACGAATAGCGTCTTCGATAAAGTCTACACAGCGCCCTGATGCCGTATAATCGGCATACGTTAAGGCTCGCTCGCCAAAAGGCGTTTGAATAAGCGTAGTGTGACCAATAATGCCATCACGGATGCGTGCCAACAGGGCGTCTTTGTCTGATTGATCAAGGTTGTTTGGAGCGGTTGTCATGGTCATCTGATGTCCTTTTTGAGCCACCGTTTGACTCGATGCGGTGTCGTGTTATGGCGTGAAATGGGGCAAGGGCAACTGTGTGGTCCACTTGATTTGTTCCATGGCAAAGTTCGAGGTTACGTCGGTCAATGCGGTGGCACTGATTAATCGTTTGTAAAATGCGTCATACGCTGGAATGTCTTTGACCAACACGCGCAATAAGTAATCGTATTCTCCTGCCATGCGATAAAATTCCACTACTTCAGGGAATTCAGCCACAACACGAGCAAAGTGTTCAGCCCAGTTGGCGTCGTGCTGGTTGGTTTTGACTTGCACAAAAACCGATACGCCTAGGCCTAATTTGTCTGCGTCTAGGAGTGCAACGCGGCGCTTGATGTAGCCTGCGTTTTCAAGTTTTTGAACACGTCGCCAACACGGGGTTTTAGACAGGCCCACTTGCTGCGCCATAGACTCGGTAGAAATACTATCATCAGATTGAATTAAGGCAAGGAGTTGCAAATCTATGTCATCTAAGTGCATTTTGTTCTCTATTTGTTTATTTTTTTGGTTTTATATTCCAGATTGTCGTTTTTTTTGCCTACCTATGCAATGGGGGCCTACGGTTTGCTGTAAAAGGGGAATGAAGAAAGTGCACGAATGGGAAAAATACAGCAAAAAAAAGCGTATTTATTTCAAAATACGCTTTTATAGTCGAATGTGTGGGCTTTATTGAGCCGGGTTAATGCTCTTGAAAAGGTACTTTTGAGCCTTTTAGCCGAGTGAACAATTCATGAAGATCTTCTTTGATCATCAATAATACAGGTATTAATATCAGGGTAATCACGGTGGCGAACATTATTCCATAAGCCAAAGACACCGCAGCCGGGATCAGCATTTGCGCTTGTCGCGAGGTTTCCCACAAAATGGGAATCAGACCTGCAAACGTGGTGAATGAGGTCAGGAGAACCGCGCGCAACCGGCTGGTGCAGGCGAGGCTAATGGCCTTTTTAACGTGACCGGTTTCTTTTTGCAGATCATTGAATCGAGACACCAGCAATAAGCTGTCGTTGACCACAACGCCACTCAGCGCCAAAATCCCATTGAGAGAGAAAATACCCAACGCCAAGCTGTTCATCCAGTGGCCTAACAAAGCCCCAATGATTCCAAACGGGATCGCCATCATAATAATAAGAGGTTGCGAGTAAGATTTTAGTGGAATTGCCAATAAACCATAAATCACCAATAAAGCAATTAGGAACATTTCCGACATGGACGACTGTGTTTTTTCGCGCTGCTCTGCTTCCCCAGAAAAGAAAATAGACACGCCGGCAAATTTCCGCTTCATTTGCGGCGCCACCGCACTTTCCAAGTAAGCCACCAACTCAGTGGACGACATTGTGTCCTTATCCACTTCAGCAGACAGGTAAAGAGAGCGTTTGCCGTCGATGCGAATAATGCGCGTTTCGGCGTTTTGTTGAGATAGCGATGCGACGCTGGAAAGAGGAATTTGAGTTCCGTTGTCGAGCATAATTTTGCTGTTCATTAGCGCCGCGGGGGATTCCTTTTGGTCATTAGAATAGCCCAAGTGGACTTCCACTTCTGAATTATCCCGTTGAAATTTCTGCACTACTTGACCATCAAAATTACGCGATACTTGGCTGGCTAGTTGGCTGGTAGATAAGCCAAGAAGGCGGCCCTGATCCGTCAATGCTAAGGTGAGCCGTGATTCGGTAGGTTCGTTGTTTTGTTCAATACCGGTGACCGCCGGCAACGTTTCTAACTGTTTGAGCAGTTCTTCCATTGCACCATTTAATACGCTGGTATCGTTGCCACGCAATTCGATTTTTAACGCATCGACGGTTTCGCGAGCGCTACGAATACGCAGGTTTTTGACCCCTTCTGGCGTGCCAGACAGTTGTTGCCATTTGCTGGCAAATTGCGCCGATGTATAGGGGCGATCTTCTGCCAGTTCAATACGAAGGCTGCCAGACTGATCGCCATTGGAGGTGACTTGTATATTTTGAATAGCCACTTTCCCCTTAGGGGTGGACGGCGCATTAGTGGAGGAGGGTCTAGCAGAAGAAGCGGTTGTGTTTTGCTCTGCATTAGAAGCCGGACGGCGGCGTTCGCCACTGCCGCTGCGCAATGCAATGTCGGCTTGATAGGCGGTATTTTCTAGCAACAACAGAACGTTGTTGGTCTGTCCGTAACTGACGTCGTTGTACATGGTCAGCGAGCCACGCACCGTATCGCCTGGGATCTGCGGGAAAAAGCTCACTCTGATAACGCCGGTGAAAGGCATGGATATAACCAAAGCAAACACGGCAATAAAGGCTATGAAAATGGCATATCTGTGATGTAGTGCTTTTTCAATCGCAGGCCGATAAAGGCGATCACTGAACCACTGCAATCCAAAATCAGCCCCATCTTGTACCATGGCCCACGCTCTTGAAATGGGGTTAGTACGAGACGATTTTTGCGTATTAATATGAGCAAGATGAGCTGGAAGAATGATTTTTGATTCAATCACCGACAGAATCAAGCAGATCGCAACAACGGTCGCAAACTGGGCATACAGCTGACCTAATCGGCCTTCTACGTTGGACAGTGCCCAAAAAGCAGCGACGGTAGTAAACACACCAAACAGCGTTGGGATGGCGACCATCATGGTACCTTTTATTGTATTGCCAATGGTGTCACCTTCTTTCGATCGAACGGTGTACACACTTTCACCGACCACCACCGCATCGTCAACCACGATCCCCAGCGCCATAATAAAACCAAAGGTGGTGAACATGTTTAATGTAAGGCCGACGCTCTCTGTTCCCATGAAAAATAAGGTGCCAAAGAAAATAAACGGCAACCCCATAGCGACCCAAAAAGCCACAGTCACATTCAGAAAAATCGCCAGTAAAATAAACACCAACAACACCCCTGTGATGGCGTTACCGATCATTAATTCGAGGCGCTGGTTAATCGATTCACTGCGATCGTACCAGGTGCCTAATGTGACATTCGCTGGCAATCGACCGCTGTCTTGCCACTCTTGAATGACGGCTTTAGCGCCAATCACGGAGTTAGAAATATCGCTGGCACCGGTCGTGAGTACTTGAATGCCTAAGCTATTTTGTCGATTAAATCGAGACAAAACATAGTCATCTTCGTTAAATGTGTCGCGTATGTTGGCAAGATCGCCCAGCCTCAGTGTGCCTCCTGTGCTGTTAGATAAAATGGGAATAAGGGCGAACTGGCTTTTCACGTAAGCCTGTTCTGCGGCGCTTATGGTGAGGTAAATGTTTTCGTCGCGTAATGTGGCGACTTGCGCTGGTGTGGATTCGGCATTAATGGCGGTTGCTACATCGGATAAGGTCAGCCCGTACGCGGTCAGCTTATTTTTATCAATGTCGATCATGATCGTGGGATCTAACCACCCAGATATTGAAGTAGCACTGATGTTTTCGTTGGCTAATAAATCGGCTTCTAGCTCATTCGTGAGCTTTTGTAAGGTGCGACGATCTGCTTCACCGTAAAGCTGAATCCAGATCGAATGCTCTTCTCGAGTGGCCTTGGTGACGACGGCCGGTTTTGCGTCGTCTGGAAACGACGATATTTGATCGACCTTATCTTTTACGTCGTTAAAAAGCGCCTCAATATCATAACCATCGAGCATTTCAATGCTGGTGCTGGTGGCGCTGGCGGTGGACGATGTGGTGAGGGTTTTGATACCGGACACACCTTGTAGAGCCGCTTCTAAGGGAATCGCAATGCCTTCTTCGTTTTCTTTGGCTGAGCCACTGTCATTGCTGACAGAAATGGAAATTCGATTGGGGGTAAGGCTCGGAAATGCCTCTTTATTAATGGATCCCATGTTCAGCACCCCTAAACTGATCACTAAAATCAATAATAAGTTCGCTGCGACAGGGTTATTGGCAAACCACGGAATAATGCCTTTAGGTTGGTCAATTTGGCTCATGGTTTACGGTTCTCTTTCGTTGCGGTCGACGACGTAGCGAGCGTGCCTTTTATGTAGCTGTTGTAGGGTTGCACCAGCACCTGATAGGTCTGGTTGATCATATTGTCAGGGACTTGAATGTAGACATACTGGGCGTCGAAAAACCGAGGCGTGGTCTCAAAAGCCGCCAAACGACTGTCTTGATCAATATACCAAATTTCACTTTTTTGGCTGAGCGCGGTGCTTGGCAGACGCCACAGATTATTGAGTGGTTTTCCTTTCACCAACAGGGTAACAAATGCGCCTGGAAGCAGCGCCGGTGTTTGGTTGAGGGGGCTGTTCACGCTCACGGTTAACCGGCGCATACGAGTGGTGTCGTCAATGTGCTGGTTGATGCTTGAAATATGGCCTTGCCATCGGCTTTCGTCGTCTATGTTGGCAATATCAACCGGCCATTTTTCCGCTAATAAGCGCTCAAAATCCGGCAGTTTTAACCAGTCGCTGCTGGATAAATCCACTTCAATGTCGGCTCGATCAACACTGTACAGTGTTCCTACGTCACTGCCTGTTCCAAGATACGAGCCTAAAGACACCTGTCGAGCTACGACCAAGGCATCATAAGGCGCGGCTATTTTTGTGTGCTGTAATTTGGTTTGCGCACTGGTTAGAGAGGCTTTGGCCGCGCTCACTTGCGCTTGTGCCGCCTTTAGCTGCGGGGTTCTTAGCACTAAATCAGACTCCGGTGTGCTGTTGAATCCGGCTGCAGCCCATTCTGCTTTCGCTTGCTCCCCTTGGCGTTGCTCTTCTTTTAAAGCCAATTGGGCCGCCGCTAGGGTATTTTGTGCGTTGGCGACCGCGCTGGTTAGTTCACTGTTTTCTAATTGCAGCAAAACCTGGCCTTTTTTGATCACTTGGCCGCTTTCGAATTGGTCAGAAAGTACAATGATTTCACCGCTTACTTGGTTCGATAATGTGAGCGAATAGCGTGGTTTTACGATGCCGGAAGCGCTAATCGTAGCGGCATAGCTTCCGGTATTTGTTGTTAACGTAGCGATTTCTAACGCCTGCTCTGGGGCAATAGGGCGAGGGGCTTGTACTGTATTTTTTTGCGCTTCGACGGCGTTGCTGACATAAAAATACACACCGGCGAGGGCGCCAATAGCGACCAATATAGTGATCCACTGTGAAAGGTATTGCTTCATTCTGGTTTTACTCCAAGACCCAGTGCGAGCCCTAAATCAACTCGATTAGCGAGCTGTTGGTAAATGAGATTGTCCAATTGTGCTTCTAGATCAAAGGCGATTTTTTGTACGCTGATTAGATCGCTGATGGTCACGAGCCCTGAGCGGTACTTTTTTTCATAGTGCGTTAGATTGGTTTGCGCGCTGAGTTGCGCGTTTTGGATGTGGTGCACCCGCTGAGAAAGTACGCGTTCTTGCCCTAAGGTATTTTCAACTTCGTTGACGGCTGTGAGCAATGTTCCCCGGTAATCTTGATAGGCTTGAGCGGTGCTAAGCTTGGCGATTTCAGCGGCCGCTTTTAAACGCTCGCCTTGATAGAGCGGTTGAGTAATTTGAGCCAGTAAAGACCAAATAGGAGAGCCAAAAAGCGCGCTACTGGGGGAGCTTGCTGTTTCATTTAATGCCGCACTCAAATTGATGCTGGGCAACATGTCTTTATAGGCGACCGAGGTGTTTAAATCGGCGGCTTCTATGGCTAAGTAGGCTGCTTTTAAATCGGGGCGGCGCTGTAGGCTTTGTATGGGCAAGGTGTCAAAGAACAGGTCAACGTTAGGATACGGGGCTGTCGTCGTAACACTCAATGGTTCGTGACGGCCAAGATAAAGCTGTAAATGACGTCTTTCAATGGCTATGTTTTCTTCAAATTCGGCGAGGTTGGCTCTGGATTGAGACACGGATGTTCGAGATTCATCA